>CAYREY010000004.1:141398-144318 GCA_964423405.1 uncultured Chitinophaga sp.
TTACAGTAGCTGTAAATACTGCACCTAATGTTTCGCTTGGCTTGCCTGTAGATACAGTTGAGCTGAACGGTGGTAATGTTACGCTTTCTGGCGGCACTCCTGCTGGCGGTACTTACACTGGAACTGGTGTAAACGGAACAACCTTTAACCCAACGGTGAATGGTTTAGGTACAGTAACTATTACTTACGCATATAGCGATGGTAACGGTTGCTCAGGCACTGCTACCGATAATATTGTAGTAGTAAATACAGTTGGTATAGTAAACGTATCGTCACTTAGCGGCGTACAGATATTCCCTAATCCTAACCAGGGACAATTTGTAATCAGCCTTGCCTTGCCAACCGATAAGGGGGTACAGGTAGAAATTACAGATGCAACAGGTAAATTGGTAAATGTGTTTACTATGACTGATAAAGTACAGCAGGTAAATATTGATACTTATGCAGCTGGCGTTTATTTTGTAAGATTAACCAGCGGTGATTTACGCACTACTCAACGTATTGTTAAGCAATAGTAATTGCACTTTAATAAAGCAAAGGCCGTTCGTAAGAACGGCCTTTCTTTTTTTGTAGAAATTGCCAATAAGTATGGTTTATGCTGATTAGTACAGATTTTATATTTTCGGCGCATAATGGCCGCGTAGTTCAATGGATAGAACGAGGGTTTCCTAAACTCTAAATACAGGTTCGATTCCTGTCGCAGCTACTCGAGCGGAATTTTGCAGAACCGATGCAGAATTCCGCTTTTTTATTTCGGCTGAAACATGTGCCTGAGAATAGATTTTAGCTATTGAAGGATTGGCCTGTTTGGCCCGATAACTGTAATTTTCAGAATCATACTGAATACGCTCTGGAAGTACCATTCATGGTGTCCTGCATTTTAATGTTATTCGTATAATAATAATAGCCTATGTTTGTGTTATTGAAAGGTTGGTTTTTTAAATCGGTATTTTAAGCGGATAAGAGTTTGCCTTTTTTTATCTGAGGGTTGCAATACGATTGTTGGTTACTAGTAATAACTTGTTCATACGTTATGTAATTGCTGGTGCTGTTTACTTATAGAAAATATTATAATATAAAAATGTGTACAATATTGTTCGCAAGTTAGCTATTGTGTATAAATTAGTAGTGCGCGTAATAATGAATATATATTTTTACAGGCACTAGTACAGTTCTGTCCACACAATAAACTACCCCTATATGAAAGTAAAAGTACTTTTAGTGATTGTTTTTTTTGTATTCGTAAGTCGTATTAATGCACAAACTACACTGGTAGCGGGCGATATTGCTTTCACCGGTTATAATGGTATAGCAGCCTCAGGCACTCCAGATACCTTTAAATTTGTGTTGCTTACGCCAATAACTTCCGGCACTACTATTTATTTTACAGAGCGGGGTTATCAAGGAGGGCCATGGCAGGCATCGGGTTCTACCGAGGGTACAATCTCGTGGGTGTCGGGTTCTGCGCTTTCGGTAGGTACAGAAGTTGTAATTATAGGATATGGTGCATCGGCTGCAACTGTAAATGGTGTCCCTAATGGTACCGTTAGCTTAGTGGCTGGCGGCAATGCTATCAGCGGATTGTCGCTATCAAACGCCGGCGATCAGATAATAGCATTTCAGGGTGGGGCTGGAGACCCTACTTCGGGTGCTGCTTCATTTATAGCAGGTATTAGCTGGGCGCTGAGTTGTGGTACTACTACAGATGCCGGTTGGAATGGAGCCGGATGTACCTATGGCCCCCAATCTTCTACTTTGCCCCCAGGGTTAACAGGCGGTGTTAATGCGTTTTTGGCCGGTAATGCTGGTGCTAGTCCTAATAACGATCATGGCCGCTTTAACTGCGTAGGCGCTCCTTATTCAAGTGTTTCTGCACTGCGCGCTGCAATTATGACTAAATCTAATTGGTCGTTTTTTAATACAGGAATAACCGTGTATAATATGGTAATTTCCTGTACGTATTATGCAACGTGTGTAAACCCTACTATTACAGCAAATCCTTCAAACAGTTTTGTATGTGTAGCAGGCACAACTACTTTCTCTATTACAGCTACCGGTGCTACTGGCTACCAGTGGCAGGTAAACAGCGGTAGTGGTTTTACCAATATTACCAACGGCGCACCTTACTCAGGGGCTACTACTACTACTTTAACCATTACCGGGGCTACAGCCGGGCTTAATGGGTACCAGTACAGGTGCGTAGCCAGCGATGGGGCTTGCAGTTCAACTTCTAACTCGGCAACATTAACAGTGTCTAATCCTTCGCTTACGGCTTTGTCACAAACCAATGTAAGCTGCAACGGCGGAAATAATGGTGCTGCCAGTGTAAATGCCGCTACCGGCGGTATTTCTCCTTATACCTATAACTGGACCCCCGGTAACCCAACCGGTGATGGTACGGTAAACGTAACCGGTCTTACCGCCGGTACCTGGACCTGTACTACTACCGATAATTTAGGTTGTACCGCTACCCGTACATTTACTATAACATCCCCTCCGGCCATTAGTGTAACACCTGCCAGCCAAACCAACATTAGTTGTAATGGTGGTAGCAACGGCGCTGCCAGTATAAATACGCCAACCGGTGGCGCTGGTGGTTTTACGTATAACTGGACTCCCGGTAACCCAACAGGTGATGGTACAGTAAGCGTAACCGGTTTAACAGCCGGCACCTGGACCTGTACGGTAACCGATGCCAACTCTTGTACTGCTACCCGTACATTTACTATTACACAGCCGCCTGCTATTAGCATAACCCCCGCCAGCCAAACCAACATTAGTTGTAACGGTGGTAGTAATGGCGCTGCCAGTGTAAATGCTGCAACCGGTGGCGCCGGCGGTTTTACGTATAACTGGACCCCCGGCAACCCAACCGGTGATGGTACGGTAAGTGTAACCGGCTTAACCGCCGGTACTTGGA
>CAYREY010000005.1:0-131714 GCA_964423405.1 uncultured Chitinophaga sp.
CCCAGCAGCTTACCGATCTGCACGAGGTGTTTCATAAAATTATTGGCCTCTGCTCGGCCGACCACCAGCACTAATGAAACATCTTACAAAATGTAAAAGGGCTACTGCTTACACAGTAGCCCTTTTTGTAGGTAGTAGTAGTACCGGTGCGTCCGCTCGTGCCTCTATTTTGCTGGTATTGTTCATATGCTAACTTTGTAATAATTATAACTAAAAGCTATGTTCTTATTGGACGTAGGCGCAGCCTACGCCCAGTGGGGGAACAGAACTCGGGCAATTCAGAAATATTTAATGATAATTATCCACCACGTTAAAGCTATATTATGGAAAGCAAATATTTTTTATACAATCTTCTTTACTTCTGTCTTGTAGACATTAGAGCCGAGGCTTATAATGTTCAGTCAAACAAAATAACTTGGACAAGTGGGCTCGTTCATAACTTGCCATTAAAACTGCTAAGAGCAAAAAGTGAAGAGGATTTTGAGATGATTCTTGATGATTTAGAAAAGGCTATAAAACATGATAACATGGAAGAATGGCTCAGTTTCGTAAAGACATCAATAGAAAAACAGAAGGAATTGCAGGATTTTCAAAATAGGAAATGAGAGTATTCGTCTATTTTCTAATTTGGTTACTACAGGGTGGTATAAAGGTAAACCTCCGGTGAATCCCGTATAGTTTAATCGGGCAATATTTCCTTTCATCTTGGTTAATGGTATGTCCGGCAATTTTTTAAGCGTAGCTGGCAACCATTCGCAGGGGTTTTCGCCGTTGTTGGTGTTATAGCTTTCCCGAAAAATAAACAGAGTAGCATCACCAACTGCCGCCAAAGACGCATAACAAATGCTATAGTCGTTTACATCCTCCTCCCCTGGCTCAGGCTTAGCTACATACGAGGACGACTTGGGGTACTATAAATACTAACATTTATGTTGTTACTTACAATATAATCTTCAAATTTTTGTGTAACATTTCCACTCACTCGAAAAATAGAGTGATCACTATGATACGCATATAAAAATTCAGCTTGTGTGTTTGTAACGTAAAAAGTCATCGCAGGACATTCATTCATAATTTCTGGTATTACCCCTCCATTATTTAATACAAAGACGGACTTATCATTCGCCTCTTCGAAAAAAACTATTACTTCATCATCTTTCAATAACTCACTAAACCATTCCCATGCAAAATCAAAAATTACACCTTTAAAATCGGTTAGCTGCTCCCAAAGCGGATATAGATACTGTCTGTTTTTTGTAAATTTTATATATATGGTTTGCCTTAATCTATTGGCACTATCAGCGTCTAAGATTATATAGTTAATACCTAAATAAATCAAGGCATTCTTGTATTGTTCACTTTCTCTCCACATAATACTAAGCTACTCTTTTTTCTTACTACGACTAGCGGTTACCTCGCCCACTGGCGTGAGCGTCCGCTCGTGCCAAAGGTAACACTCCACTGGCGTGGGCGTAGGCTGTGCCTACGTCCGGCAAGTTAGTAGCTTATAGCTACATTAGTTAAAATAAATCAATATTTACTAACCCGGTTGGGTTTGTGTTCCCGCGGGGTCTCTGGAGCCAGGCCTGTGCGGGGCAGCACCCTGCGGCTACTAAACCTTTACTATTTACTTAATCTGTATCCGGCTCTTTATTCGCAGCAGGGTCCCGCCTCGTTTATTTATTGGGCGGAGACCCCGCTGGGACAATAGTAGTACCGGTGCAGCAATAGCTAATCGGGTTGTGTAAGTGCGCTTTTATAGTTTTCGCCAATGGGTATTGTATGCGCCCCCATATAAACCAGTTTATTTTCTATGGCATTAATTTTAAACCTGTTTACCGCATACGAACGGTGGGTACGTACAAACTGCTGTGCCGGCAACAAGCTTAGCACTGCGGTAAACGGCTGGTGAAAATCGCGGTGGCTATCATCGCTGAAAACAATACGCGTGTTATTCCCTTTGGCCTCCAGGTACAGTATCTCGGCCCGGTTAATCTTAATAGATTTGCGGCCCTGCTTTAAAAACAAATGCGCCGGTGCAGTAGTATCTGCCGTTGGTGGCATGGGCTTTTCGCTACTGCCTAACTTTTGTATGGCTTTCATAAACCGCTCAAACGATACCGGCTTCATCAGGTAATCCAGCACGTTTAATTCAAACGCCTCTACCGCATGTTCGGCGTATGCAGTTACAAATATTATCTGTACACTGCTGTTTAAGGTTTTGGCCAGGCTTAAGCCGGTAAGCAGGGGCATATTAATATCCAGCAGCAGCAGGTGGTAGCTTTGCTGTTGCAGTTTACCTATGGTCTCTACACCATCTTTGGCCTCCTCTATGGTTTCAAAAAAACACGATTGCTCGCAGAACTGTTTCATAATTCTGCGCTGTATAGGCTCATCATCCACTATCAGCACACTATACTTTTTCATGGTGTTTTAGTTTCATTTCAAGCTTTACAACATACCGGTTGCCGGCTACGCCCATATCCAGTTTATTGGTATCGTTACCATACAGCTCCAGCCTTTTTGCTACATTTTTCAACCCTATGCCTCCGGGGTTATTGCCTGTAGCCGGTGGCCTTTGCGGAAACGTATTTTCAAGATAAAAAAACAGCCTGTCATTTTCTATTTTAATGTGCCCGGTTATCTCTACCAGGTTGCCGGCTACATGGCTGCTGTGTTTAAACGCATTTTCTAAAAAAACAATCATTACAGCCGGTGGCACATAAAGTACAGTTGGTACTTGCTGCGGAAAGCTGAATACAAACCGCAGGTTATCGCCATGCCGTATCTTTTCCAGTTCTATATAATCTTTCAGGTACGCTATCTCCTTCTCCAGCAAAATATACTCCGACTCTGAATGATAAATTTGGTGGCGCAGTATGTTAGATAAGCGTACCATAAGGCCCGGTAGGGTATCGGCTTTCTCTAACGCCAGGCCGTAAAAATTGTTGAGCGTATTAAACAAAAAGTGCGGGTGTATCTGCGAGCGCAAAAAATATTCTTTCTGCCGCAGCAGTTCTTCTTTAGCCTGCATTTCGCGGTACAGCGCCAGGTAAGCGGCTCGGCCTGCTTTAAGCGCCATGGCAAAGGCCGCCAGAAAAACATACATGGCCAAAAAATTTTGAAACGAAATAGTTTTGCCTTCGCCATTGCTTATATTATACAACCAGGCATTGGCGTTGGTAAACAGCACCAGCAACCCAACAAAAGCCAGCAGCGCCAGTAATAGCCTGCGGCGGGTTATCAGTTTATCATATATGATATACAGCGCTGCGTTAACCCACAAAAAGTACAGCACCATTACACCCACATAGTTGGCCAGCAAAAAAGTAAGCGGGTAGCTTTTGCCCACATAGCCCATGCCTAAGGCAAGTGCCCACACCAGCCAAAACACTACGTGCAGTGTAACGCGCTTTTGTAAAATGGTTATCAGTTGCCGGCTGTTCACCTGGTGCTACTTTATTTTGTACATAAATGTAAGGCCTACAAAAGACTTATAATCTACCACGCCCACATTAAATAGTTTCGAGCGCGGATCATCATCGGCAATGCCGGCCATACTAAACTGAAACTGCCCCTGCAAACCAAACAGCTTTTTGCGGCCCATGTAGCCACCCAGTTTGGTACGCAGCCCCCAGTCGAACGCATTATACGTGTACTGGTAGCTTACATCCAAATCTATATTACGGTTTATTACACGGCCTTTGTTAAGCACATTAAAGTAACCAATATATGGAGCTATACCTATAAAAAAGGTATTCTTTTTAGCCGGCAGAAACTCAAAGTTGACCAACAGGTTAATGCGGCTTTCTACAAAGGTGGCTTTATCGGTATTGCGGTTTTGCGGAAACCACTGTTTGTTGGGTACAAAAAAGAAAGCGGTTTGTACCGATGGCCCAATGCGCAGCCACTTGTTATGGTAAGGGTAGTAACCGGCGTTTACTTCAAAACCCTGGTTGTAAAATTCGGGCAGGTTGTAGCCGGCCTCTATCGTCCACACCGGATGGCGGTAAGTGGTATCGGCTTTTTGAGCATTGGCCACAGGTAGCAGTACTAGTAGCAGCATCGCTGCCAGTATATTTCTAATTATTGAACACATATTTCAATCCGTTTTTAAATGAAGGAAATGGGTCGGTAGCGTGCGATTTGGGATAGGTTTCAAAAGCCACCTTCAGGTTGGGGTAATTGCGCGAGGCTATACGGTTATAAAACTGCTGGTGCATAGCCGGAGCGCTGCCTACCAGTTCGCCACAGCCTATAAAAAGCGTAGCCGGTATATCGCTTACGGTTTGCGCCACCTGTGCCTCTTTTACAAACACGGCATTATCTTTACCCAAACCAATACTGCAACTGGCGGCTACTACTTTTTTAAAGAAAGGGTTGGCCGCATTATCCAGCAGCAAGTAAAGGGCAAAAAAGCCGCCGAGCGAGTGGCCTAAAAAGGTACGTTGGGTGGTATCGCAGGGGTAGGTAGTTTCTACACGCGGGGCCAGTTCGCTGGTTAAAAAACGGAAAAACTTATCGCCGTTGGCTTTATCAAAACCGGGGTCTTCTATGGGATACACCAGGTCGGCAGAGCGGGCATATACCCCATCGCCTTTTTTATAATCGATAGATACCATCAGTACTTTCGGTATCTCTCCCGATGATGATAAATCGGAAATGATACCGGCGGTCATATCCTTGTACCAAAAACCATCGGTAACATACACCACCGGTACCGGTGTGGCGGGCATTTCGGCGCCGGGGTAAAACACCGTAATGGTGTATTCGGTACCGGTGTTGGCCGATGTAATATCAAATTGTTGCGAGGTACCCAGCTTTGCCAGCGGATCTTTATTGCACGAGCTGATGGTGGTAAGTACCACCGCCCACAGCAGCAGATAATAATGTTTGTATGGCATATAGTTTATTTTACTGCAAATGTGCAGCCCATACGCTACTACTACTACATGGCATGACAGACACACGCCTGCGCGTGACGAACAGGCGAGTAAACGTGATGAAAAGTTTGGTGTTAACTGATGTTAGTATAAACAAAAAACACGGCTGCCTGCATTATGCAAAACAGCCGTGTTGGCTTTAGTGGTGGAGCTGGTGGGAATTGAACCCACGTCCGGATAAGATGATGATAAACCCTCTACATGTGTAGATACTTATTGATTGTAGGAATAGGGCAGGATAAGTAACCCTCCAACCTTCTTCTTACATCTGTCGTTCATACACCGCTAAGTAGATGAAGCTTAGCGGGTACGTTACCAGGTTTTGGTTGCCAGCGCGCTGTGTATGGTACCTCAAGCGCGGGGCAAATGGTGGTTAATCTCTAAGATTAAGCAGCCATGGCGTAGCTAGGCTCGCCGTTTAAAATTGTTTGCATAATGGATTAACGTGGTACTTATACACCCACGACATGCCAGTTTACCGTCAATGCTTCCCGTCAATACCGGTCAGCCCCGTTTGAGAATATAAGCACGCCCATGCGGTATAAACCGGCACTATGCGCTTACTTCTGCTATCAAAGAACAATGCAAAGGTATCAAATTGTTTGCCAACTGCATAAGCGGCCAGTTTGTCGGGTAGCGCAACACCTTATTTATCAGCAGCTACTACCATATAACCATTGTGTTACAAATTCTTAATTTGCAGGTAGCCAAGGCGTGTAGCTTTGCGCCATACCCCACCAGGGGCACCAACAACAGGATTATGAAAAAAACAGGTTTACTTTTTATGCTGTGCATGGCCGCTATGCTGCATGCCACAGCGCAGGCACCACAGTTGTTTAACTACCAGGCGGTGGTGCGTAACACAGCCGGGCAGGCCGTAGCGCAGGGCACACCGGTATCGTTCCGGTTTAGCATACATAACAACACCCCTACCGGTGCGGTGGTATTTACCGAAACACAGGATACCGTAACCGGCCAGTTTGGCCTGGTAAACCTGCACATAGGCAAAAGCAATAACCTGCCTACGGTTAACTGGGGCAACGGTGCCAAATACCTACAGGTAGAGATGGACTTAAACAACCAGGGTAGCTATACCGATATGGGTACCTCGCAACTTATAAGCGTACCGTATGCCTTGTATGCCGCCAACAGCGCGCCCGGCCCCGCAGGGCCAACCGGTGCTGCAGGTGCACCCGGCGCTACCGGCCCGGCAGGTGTAACCGGTGCTACTGGCGCCAACGGACAAAACGGTGCTACCGGTGCAACCGGACCGGCAGGTGCAAACGGTAACGATGGTGCTACCGGCCCTACCGGTTTAAACGGAGATACAGGTCCCACCGGTCCTACAGGCGCTGCTGGTGCCAACGGAACAGATGGCAATAACGGCGCTACCGGCCCTGCCGGTGCCGATGGCAATACAGGCCCAACCGGTGCCGATGGAACAAACGGCACAGATGGTGCTACCGGCCCTACCGGTGCAACCGGGTTAAATGGCAACACAGGTGCTACCGGCCCTACAGGCGCTAACGGTACAAACGGTACTACAGGCCCTACTGGTGCAACCGGTGCCGATGGTGCAACCGGCCCGGCCGGTGCTGCCGGTTTAAATGGTAACACGGGTGCTACCGGTGCTGTAGGCCCTACGGGTGCCAACGGAACAAACGGCACTACCGGAGCCACAGGTGCTACCGGCCCCACCGGTATTACCGGCCCTACCGGTGCAGGCGGTGGTGTATGCGGCACGGCTGCTATTAACTACCTGGGTAAGTTTACCAATACCACTACGGTGTGCAACTCGGTAATATACGATAACGGAACCGGTGCCGGTATAGGCACTACCAATATTAATACCCTGTTTGATGTAGTAGGCGGTGCCAGCGGCGCAACCACCCGTTTGCTTACTGTGCGCAGCAATTACATAGCCGATAATACCGGTACCGGTATTGCGTTAATTAACTCTACCTCATCAAGCAGCAACGTGGGCGCGCAGATAGATGCGCTTACCACCGGTTCGGCTAACGGGCGTAGCGAACTTATTTTTAAAGTGCACGGCGGCGGTGGCGGAAACGGTGCACTGCTAGAGCGCGTGCGCATACAGGGCGATGGCAACGTGGGTATAGGTTATGCAGCCCCTACCGAAAGGCTGGCTGTAAACGGCAATGCACAAATAGATGGTGCGCTAAAAGGCAGCGTGCGCTACTACACCTCATCTACCACTACCAGCGGCAACGTAAGCACCAATGTAGATTACCTGACGCTTACCGGTGTAACACCGGGCACTACAGCAGGTACGTACCTGGTTACGTTTTCGTGGTGCGGTACCGACCATACCTCTTCGGGTGCCGATGTAATGACCGTGGATTACAGCGGCGATGCCACTACCGGTAATACCCTGCTAACCAACCAAAGCTACCCTAAGGAGTACCTTACCAATAACAACATGATATGCAACAGCTACCAGAAAGTGGTAAACATTGCAGCCGGTGCTACGTGGACTTTTAAAATTAAACTGCTGGGTGCTACCCACGCCGGCGAAATATTTGAAGGTACTATATCGGCCATACGCGTAAACTAAGCGCAGGCACCAACCTACAACCGGCTTATTGGCCGTTGGGTAGCTTGCTTAATATTTTGTTATCTATATAAAACGTACCAAAAGGTATAAAGCAGGCCAGCACTACACGCCATACGGTATCAAATTTCCACTTATGCTCTATACCTACACTAAGTGCATTTAGCAGAAAAAGTAAAAATATAGCACCGTGCACCGGCCCTATGGCCTGCACCAGCGTAGGGTTGCCGCCCAGGTATTTTACCGGTACTGCTACAAATACCAATACCAGTAAACTAATACCCTCTAATAAACCCAGTATGCGCAGCCATCCGGTTTTTGTTTTTAATAAGTGTGTCATGTTATCGTAAATAAGGTCGGTTTGCAAATGGAGAAAAAGGCCATGGTATGGCTATGAATATAATAAGCAATGCCACAACATACCATAGCAGCATGGTTTTATATTTATCCGTATCGGCATAGCGGCGTTTGGCCAGTGCCGAGCCAATGGTAATAATAATAATAGCCACCAGCATAAGCGCCGGGTGGTACAAGCCAAAAAACGAAATATCCATATCGCCCATGGCCTGTTGGCGGTTATGCCAAAAGTAACTTACCAGCGGGCTTTTAAAATAAAGCACCATGCCCAGTAACAACTGTATATGCGCTATAGTAGCCGTAACATGCCGGGTAACATCGGCGGCTTTGGTAAAGGCCAGCTGTAGCAGGCTGCCCCTGGCTGCGGTATAAACAGCATACAGCAAACTTATAAGCACCAGCCAGCGGGTAAGGTGGTGTAAGTACAGCAGGGTGTTATACATAGGGGTAATGTTGTGGTGGCAAACATAGCACAAAACATACTAACTGGTATGTTTTGTTTAAAAAAAATTACCTCAGCGAGTTCAGGTAGCCTTTAAGTTCTTTTAAATACGGCTGGTAGGCCCTGCTGTTGTTTTCCAGCTTGCCAAAATTGCGTATGCCCCAATAACCCGCCATAATAAAAACGGCAGCCTGCCGGGCATTAACATCATTACGTACATAGCCCTTTAGTTTGCCCTGCTCTATGGCGGCGGCTATCAGTTTCATCCATTGCTGCGATAGCTCGTTTAGTACCTTGGTAAAAGCGGCATTCCAGGGGGCCATTTCCTGCGTAAGGTTAGAAGCCGGGCAACCGTATTCTACCCGCATAAAATCGTTGCGCAGCAGTACATCGTACAGCAGGTTGTAAATTGCCTCCAGCGGGTCGTCGTGCTGTTGCAGCGGCTGTATAAAGCCGGCCGTAAGAGCAGGCTTTAGCAGCTCGTTAATAATGGCCACGCCCATCTCATCTTTATTTTTAAAATGATAGTAGAACGCGCCTTTGGTTACTTTGGTAGTAGCCAGTATATCATCTATACTGGTGGTTTGGTACCCTTTGGCATAAATAAGCTCAAACGCCTTTTGCAAAATAATTAGCCGGGTAGATGCTGCTTTAGACATAAAAAGGTACTAACTGGTATTTTTTTGTAAAAAAACACAAACCCCGCCACGTATACAAGCCCTGTACCGGTTTACCCATTTTGAAAAAAGCAACTACCTTGCTACCTTGCATGCAAATGCCCCGTTACAGGGGCCCAACCATCAACTAATGTACTATGCTAACATCGGTTAACCCCAAACTACCTATGCGCAATATAGCTGCTACGCGCAGCTACTATGTAAACCAACTGGGTTTTACTGTAACGGGCGATTACGGTAATTACCTGATAGTAGAAAAAGATAATGCCGGGTTGCATTTTTTTCTGTTCGAAAACCTGAACCCTGCCGAAAACTACGGGCAGGTGTATATACGTGTAACCGGTATAGATGCCCTGTACCACCAATGGAAAAATGCCGGTGTAGCCATACACCCTAATGCACCATTACAAAACCAACCCTGGGGGCAACGCGAGTTTGCATTGCTGGACCCCGATAACAACCTGCTTACCTTTGGCGAGGGAGCTTAGCTTGTTACTATCTATTTGCACTATTGACGAACGAATAAAACAAATAAACAGCCTCTACTAGGAAACTCTGTGTTTTCAGGCTACAGCAACATGGCGGTTTATTGCCATGTTTACCTGATACACCGTGCTATTGCATTAAAATTTGACGGCTGGATTTGTAAGATGCAAAAACCGGTACATCATACTGAATGTACCGGTTTGCATTATTCGCTTATATGGCTTGTTTGTTATTCTATCACAATCTGCTTGCTTGTGGTTTTAGTACCAGTACTAATATTTACAATATAGTTGCCAGCCGGCACTCCGCTAAGGTCAATTGTAGCCTTGTTGCCGCAAGATAACCCGGCAAACTTCCTTACACTACGCGCCTGTATATCAAACACCTCTATATCTACATTATCGTTTTGCCCGTTAGTAAACCAAAAGGTAAACAAGCCCTTGCCGGGATTGGGAAACACCTTTACATTTTCAGGCAGTTCGTTTTTTATATCACTAAAAACCGATAACCAGCTTTTACCGTCAAACTCCCAGATAGGGTTTTCATTAGGATGTACACCGGTTTCATATATCAGATGATGAAGGGCTGTAACAGCAATATCGGCTTGTACAGGCGATTGCTTCAGGATATTCTGATCTACACCGGATTGGTTAAATATACCGGTACCCAACAGGTTGTATGTACCCGGGTCGGCAGCAGTAATTTGCTGGTGTGCTACATCGCGGCCCGAAGCTATCCACCAGATATGGCGCTCTTCATAGGTAATGCCACCATGGCCGGTACCAATACCACCGTGGTCGGTTATCACCAGTATCAACCAGTTTTCGTTAGCATAGTTGGGGCGGTTATGCACGGCATTTATTACGGTGCCTACATGCGTGTCTACGTTTTCAATAGCCTGTATATACGAAGGGTTGGTTGGCGAAAAACCCGATGAGTGGCCGGTAAGGTCAACAGCATCAAAATATACAAACATGCAATCCAGGTCCGGATCGGCTAGTTGGGCAGATGCCACGCTGGCAGTAGAAGCGCCATCGCCATCGGGTGTTTTCAGTTTCAGGTCCCAGCTATCGTAGTATACATTGTCGCTCATAGGTGCCCACTCTACCACCTGCACACATTTAAGGTTCGGCAACATATTGCTGGCATAGGTAGTAAAGTACGGAAACTCGTTAAACTTACTGCCGGTATACGTATTAGATGTAACCCCATGTTTATTCCACCATACACCGGTCATGATAGTTGACCAAGATGGGCCTGAAACGGTAATACCACAATGCCATGCATCGTAAGTGTACAGGCCGTTGGCAATAAGAGCGTCCAGGTTAGGCGTATTGGCCTGTTGTAAGGCATCGCTTCGGGTGCCATCTATACCAATAATAAGCACCTTACGCGCCTGCGAAGCATATAGCGAAAAAGAAAAAATACAAACAAAAAGGGTAGCGTAAAATTTTTGTAGCATGGTTGGGTTATTTGTTGCGCAAAAATGATGTTTAGAATATAGCAGCAGGTTAATAGCCGGTTATTAAATAGTAAATTCTGTACGTAGATAACACAGTCCTATAGTTCGTATTTAAACCCTACCTGGCCACGCTGGCGGTAGTACTCAACCCGCAGCGGGCGGTCCTTTACGCCACGGTACTCATAAAAAGGCCAGTCGAGCAGATTGTTGGCCTCCATAAATACCGTAAAGTGCTTTTTAAATGTATAGGCCAACTGAAAATCGAGCGAGTAGTTTTCGCCCTGATAAGTATCGAACGATGAATCTTTATGCAACAGGCCAATGCCCTTTACCGAGGCCAGGTTTAGCTCTTTAAGATACGCACCGGTATAGTTAAGCGCTATACGTGCATTAACACCATACTTTTCGTAAAACAGGGCAATGTTATAAAGTAGCGGAGTTTGCTCGGCCATAGCCTGCTTAGCACTTCTACCGGGCACCTGCATACGCGAAAGTGAATAGGTGAAGTTGGCACTAACACCAAAACCGCTACCCCACGCCGGTATAAAATCGAACTGGCGCTGTATGTTGGCTTCTACACCATATACCCAGCTTTTACCCGAATTGTTTGGCGCCTTAAACACAATACCGGTACGTGGGTCGAAATCGGCCTGTGTAGTATTAAAAATATGGTTGGTAATGTATTTGAAATAAGTACCTACACTAAACATACCTTTGTTACCCCAGTAGTATTCATACATCAAATCGAAGTTGTAACTGTAGGCCGGTTTAAGGTTGGGGTTACCAAACGTAAACTCAAACTCGGTGTAGCGCACTACAGCAAAGCCGGGCTTAACCTCGGCAAAGTTTTGCCGGTGGTATGTGCGCGATACCGCCGCGCGCAGGTTCATACGGGTATTAATAGCCCAGGTAAAATTAAGCGCCGGTAATATGGCCAGGTATTTAATATCTGTAATCCGCTTCTCGGCAGGATAATAAATTACACCAAGGGCAGTATCAATTGCGTACTTCGTACTCAGTGTATCGCTCTCCACATGCATATCGGTATTCTCCAAACGTACACCGGTTACTATGTTGAATTTTTTAGCAAACTTAAAATCACCCATCAGGTAGCCGGCAGTGGTGTACTCGCGGTAGCGGTAATTACTACCCACCCATTGACTGTACTCGGGGTGTTGTTCGTTCATGTATCGTTCGCGGAGGCGGTATCCGTACTGCGAAAGAAAATTCTGATTCTGCTCTTTGGTAACAAATGGCATAAACGTGCCTTTGTACGGGCTGCCATACTGCTTCAGGTAGCCGCCGCGTTCATCAAATGCCTGTGTTTGCAAACTCATCATGTATATAGGCTCCGATGATTGCTGATCGAAAATATTGAGCAGCCACTCGTGAAAACTGATAAGGCGTTCGCCTTTTTTCCAACGGAATTTGGCACCGGCCATCAATTTTATACCTGGTGCTATCGTATAGGTTATATCCAGTTGTGGAACTATAGGGTCGGTTTCGCGGGTAGTATTCAACTCGCTGAAAGCACGTTTAAATTCAAAGCTATCGGCTACTACCGGTGTAGTAATCTGTGGCTGAATATTGCGGTAGTTATCGCCACGGCCGGTTGGGTTATCTATATCCAGCAACTTGGTGGGGAAAGGTATTTGCCCATGTGCACCGGTGTAAGCGTTGCCATACAAATCAATGGTATCTACATCCTTATATACAAATACACTACGTATGCCAAACTCCTCGGTAAAATAACCATTTCTGGGGTCGGCATTTTTGTAAGGAACATTTCCGTAGGTAAACTGGTTGTGATACGATGCCAGACGAAAGTTAATAGTAACCTTCTCGTGCGGTTTGGCTTCTACAAAAGCTTCTCCCCCACCCAGTATACGCAACAACTTACCATGTATACTTTGCAGGCGCACCCCTTTACCCTCACCACTATCGTAAACGTACATTGTCTTGCGTTGCCACTTATTATCTATCATAGTTCCCGCCATTAGTTTCATACCAAAGCGCAGTTTGTTGTTAGCCGTGTATTGCCACGAAAAATTACCACCGGCCGTATGGCGGTCGCCATCGTAATCTTTCAGCTCAAAACGGTTAATACCCTGATTGTAGTTGCTGCCGTAGGCCAGCTTAAACGACTGGCTGGCATAGTAGCGGCCAAAGTATGAGCCATTAATAACGTAGCTGAACTTTTTGTTTTTGTTTACATCGCCCCACAAAAAATTAAAATTGCCCGAAGGCCTGCGCGCCAACACACTTGCGCCAAAAGCAGCATTTACTTTAAATGTGCGTTCATCCACTGCCGATTTGGTTAAAAAATTGATAGAGCCGCCGATATTATCGCCTTCTATATCGGGCGTTACCGTGCGGTTTACTTCTACATAATCAACTAAGTCGCTGGGCAGCACTTCAAACTCAAATATGCGCGACGTATTTTCTTCATCGGCCACCGGCAGACGGTCGCCATTAACCAGTGTAGCAGTCCAATCGAGCGGTGTACCGCGCAACGATATGTAAGCCCCTTCGCCTTTGTTGTTCTGCACAGCTGCACCGGCAATACGTTTTACAGTTTCAGCAGCATTTTTATCGGGTAGCTTACCAATAGTTTCCGACGACACCACCGTTACCACCCGACCCGAGTTTCGGGTAAGGCTTATTGCCTTTTGTTCGCTACCGCGTTTGATACTGCCTTTTATCTCTACCTCGCGTATGGTTTTATCGGCTGTGCCCAATGTAACATTGCCCAGTATGGTTGTTCTGCCGGTTATTATGTTTACCTCTATCGTATCAGATTTAAAACCGAGGTAGCTAATAACTACCTGCTGTTTACCCGTGGTAACTCCGGTTAAAACAAAGGCGCCTTTATCGTCGGATGCAGTACCGGTTGTAGTACCTGCTACTTGTACAGTAGCACCGGTTAGTGGTAATTTACCATCGGTTACGGTACCCGATAGTGTACCGGTTTGGGCCCATATATTGTTAACAATAAATACAAAAAGAAGAAGTGAGTAAAGGTACTTGTGCAGCATAAAAAAGATGCGCGAAAGTGCCGTTCTGTTTTTACCAAAAGGTTATGCCGCAGTTATGATTGAATTACTATACCGCCTTTAACGGCACATCTAAAAACACATTAAACTCGGTAGCAAAGTTTACACTTACACGTGCATGTACACTACCCTGCGCATCGTAAAAGCGGGCTTTAGGCACCAGCGGAAAAATACCCTCGTGCCATACGTTAGGATGTATATACAAACCCTGAGAACCACCAAAATAAAACGTTACAAAATCATCGGGTGTTATATCATCGCCTGGCAATGCCAATGGTACTACAAACGGGCTTTTATCTAAGGGGTAAAACAACTGCCCGCCATCGGGGTGATAGTTGGCATGCCACAGCAATATACGCTCCGGCACAACATCTATAAGTTTATCTTCAACAGCTTCTGCCGGGTTAACCGACCAGCCCAGCAGGTATTCATCGTTAACAGCATGGTTGCGGCCATAAAACATATCGCCCTGCCACCAAAAATCAAAATGGCCGTTCTTGGTACCTGCCTGCGCACCGGTACCTGTATCTACGGGCCGGCCCTGTGCTTTAGGCCACTGTACAATTTCTATCGGAAAATTGTTATAGTCATCTACCAGCATACCATAGCCTTTAAGCGATTCGGCAGTAGCTTTTACCAGTTTACTTGCATGCCATGGTAACAAGCCGGGCACATCGGGTTGCAGATAGTTTATTGCTATTTTACTCATAAGTATTTGGGGTGAGCGAAGTACACTGTTATGGGTTAAGCAGTTGGTAGGTTTATGTTATTAAAATATCAATACGCGCACCTGCAAAATCATTTCAATAACATAACACTAACTTTATTAATTACGGTAATACTTGTAAAAAATTACACCCTATGCGTAAACTGCTACTGCTGTTACTTACCGTAAGTATTGGTATTGCCACACAGGCGCAAACTCCCCGCTACCGTTTCGAACTGGCTGCTGAAGGCGGGCCGGGTTTTAGTTACATATACGGGGCCGGCGCTAAACAACTAAAAAAACAAAGCCCGCTGTTAAGCTACACCACCGGCATAGTGCTACGGTACAATACCCCCAAAGTAGCGGGTATATATACCGGTGTATACATTGAGCGAAAAGGGTTCGACTGGCCAATAGCCGGCGCTACCGCCGATGGTAAAAGCAAAACACTGCATTATTATGCGCAATACAACTATGTTACCATACCGGTAATGATTAATGCTACCGTAGGCAAAAAAGTGCAGTTTTTTGTAAATGCAGGTGGCTATGTTTCGGCATTGTTTCGCATACATACTTTTCAGAAAGAGCTGGGTATAGATAACGTTAACCCCGGTGGCTACCAATATGTAGATGCCGGTTTTAGCGGTGGTGCAGGCCTGCGGGTGCCGTTTGCCAACGGCTTTGTGTTTTCGCTGGAAGCACGCAACAGCACCGGGTTTATGAAAGTGGTGAAGAATACTGAAAGTAAAGATGCCTTTTACAATACCAACACCACCTTTATAGCAGGTATAGCGTACAGCTTTAAACCACGGGTTAAAAAAAATAAGCCACAACATCCGCTTCGCGATTACTTTTACACTATTACCTATCCTTATTCCAACAAATGAAAAAAGTATTGTACTTACTTATTATAGCCGGCCTTACCGGTTGCAATACTGATAAGAAAAAAAGCAGCAGCCTGTTTGAACCGGTAGCACCCGATTTTAACAACCGCACGGTAACATTACCCAAAGGATTTAATTATACGGTGCTGTTTAGCGAAGGCGATAGCGTAGTAAATGCCACCGGTAAAGTAGGTGCAGCCAAAGGCAGTCAGGATATGGTGGTGTATATACCTATCAATAACTCTAACGAACACGGCTGGCTGTATGTAAACCATGAAGAACATAAACCCAATGCACTGCTTGGCGATGGCGGCGGCGGCTCGGTATTTGAAATAGAGAAAATAAATAACCAGTGGAAGGTAAAAGGCACTATCCGGTCGGTAGATTTTTCGGGCGTAGGGCAAACTTTCCGCAATTGCGGTGGCACACTTACACCGTATGGCACTATACTTACTACCGAAGAAGAGTTTCCGCAATCGAACACTGAGATAATGGAACGCTTTGGCATTACTGATACCAGCGATTATAACGGTAAGAAAAAATACTTGAACTATGGCTGGATAGTAGAGGTAGACCCGGCAAGTGGTAAGGCACTGCGTAAAATAAAAAGCTTTGGCCGCTACCGCCACGAAGATGTGCAGTGTATGCCCGATAAAAAAACGGTTTACCTAACGCACGATGATCAGCCATCGATACTATTTAAGTTTGTAGCCGAAAAAGAAAACGACTACAGCGCCGGTCAGTTGTATGCATACCACCAGCTTAACAACGGCACCAGCGGCGAATGGATTGCACTGCCTATGCACGAAGACTCGCTGGCCGATGCAGTGAACGTAGCACTGCGCCGACATGCCACCATGTTTGTAAGCACCGAGTGGATTGAAGCAGCAGGCAACCGGTTATACATAACCGAAAGCGGCAGCCGAAAGTTTAATTTTGATAAAGAAGTGGCAATGGGTGGCGAGCCTGCCTACCACCTGTACACCAATAACCGAACCGAAGGCAATAACTACGCCGACCCCTATGGCCGCCTGCTGGCTATAGATTTAACTACCCTGCAAACCGATGTGGTGATAAACGGTGGTGTAAGCCCCGCCGATTCGCTGTTTTGTTTTGCTAGCCCCGATGCAATGACATCGGCAACTATTAACGGCAAACAGTATTTAATAATAAGCGAAGACTCGCAGGGATACCTTAATGGTAAGGCTAGTGCCGAAGTAACTGCGCGTAACGAAACGTATAACGAAGTTTATTTTCTCGACTTATCTATACAACAACCAACCATAAACGATTTACAGCGGTTTATGATGGCACCCGAAGGTTGCGAAACTACCGGCAACATGTTTACCCCCGATGGCAAAACGTATTTTGTATCTATACAACATCCATCGGCAGGTAACCCTGTACCGTTTAATAAAAGCAGCGTAATAGCTATTACAGGGTTTTAAATAAG
Organism: uncultured Chitinophaga sp.; assembly: GCA_964423405.1. GTDB lineage: Bacteria > Bacteroidota > Bacteroidia > Chitinophagales > LD1 > Bog-950. The sequence continues at coordinate 17,036 of CAYREY010000005.1, forward strand.
TACAATTGTAAAATCAGTACTGCTTACTAAAAACCACCTACACCTTTACCCCAAACAGATAACCCACCAATGCCGAAAGAGCCATAGCTATGATGCCCCAGATGGTAATACGGATAACAGATTTTGCAATACCGGAGCCTCCGCCTCCGGTTTTAGCAGACACAGCGCCCAGAATAATGAGGAAGAGTACAGTAGAACCATACAACCAATACTTCATACCCTTAACCGGTTATTGGCAGATTAAGCGAAAAAATGATTATTTAAATATACTTAACTACACAGGTACATTGCCTGCAAAGCTGATAATGTGTTATAGTATATATATAGCAGCACTACAAACCAAACACTACGCTTTAATTCTATTTATTGAATTAAAAATAACACATAAACAAAAAAACGATGGATAGGGCGTTAACATAGTGCTTACAATATCTCCCTGCTGCTTATGCCATTGCTTCTATCAAATCGAACTCGGTAATGATATTGATAATGCCTGAGTTGGCTTTAACCAGCACTGCCGAATTATCTTTATTAATCAGTTTAGATATATCGGAAGCAGTATCGTTAAGCTGCACAAACGGGAAGGGCTTACCCATTACTTTTCCTACCTGTTCATCGCGGTGGTAAGGGTTATCCATAAGCAACTGTAGTATACCGCGCTCGGTAATACTACCGGTGCAGTCATCGCCCTGCATAACCGGTAGCTGGGTCAGGTTCATCTCTTTCATTTTTTTGAAAGCATTGGCTACTGTTTCGTCCTGAGAGGCGGCTACCAGTTGGGTTATCTTTTTGCGCTCAATAATAGTTCTGGCAGTAACTACTTCATCTACCAGAAAACCGCGCTCGCGCATCCAGTCGTCGTTATAAATTTTAGCTACATAGCGGCTACCGTGGTCGTGTAGTATTACTACTACCACATCGCCCTCTTTAAACTTATCTTTCAGTTGTACCAACCCCTGCATAACGGTACCGGCGCTGTAACCGCAGAACAGGCCTTCTTCGCGGGCCAGGCGGCGCGCCATCAGCGCGCCGTCTTTATCGGTAACCTGCTCTATGTGGTCTATGTACTTCATGTCGTAGTTCTGTGGTACAAAATCCTCTCCTATGCCTTCGGTTACGTACGGGTACACTTCATTCTGATCCAGCTCGCCGGTATCGTGAAACTTCTTGAGCAACGAACCATATATATCTATACCATATACTTTAATGTTAGGGTTCTTCTCTTTCAGGTACATAGCCACACCCATTACCGTGCCACCGGTACCTATGGTAGTTACATAGTGTGTAACCTTGCCTTCGGTTTGCTCCCATATTTCGGGGCCGGTTGTTTCGTAGTGGGCAGCACGGTTGCTCAGGTTATCGTACTGGTTCATGTGGTAACTGTTGGGTATTTCTTTAGCCAGGCGTTTGGCTATTGAATAGTACGAGCGCGGGTCTTCGGGCTCTACATTGGTAGGGCAAACAATTACCTCGGCGCCCAGTGCACGTAGTATATCCAGCTTTTGTTTGCTCTGTTTATCGGTAGTGGTAAAAATACATTTGTAACCGCGTATTACCGATGCCAGCGCTAAACCCATACCGGTATTGCCCGAAGTACATTCAATGATAGTGCCACCGGGTTTAAGCTTGCCTTGTGCTTCGGCATCCAGTACCATTTTAATGCCTATACGGTCTTTAACCGAATTGCCGGGGTTAAAGTACTCTACCTTGGCAAAAAACTGACCGGGTATATTTTTGGTTATTTTATTGATTTTAACCAATGGTGTGCGGCCAATGGTTTCTACTATATTGTTGAAGTATTTCATGCGGCTAAGTTGAGTTTTAAAACCTAAAGTTTAAATGTGGTGGTTTATATATCTACAGGTGGTTAAATCAGTTGGTCCATACGCTCATGTAGTTTTTCTACAAACACCAGTGTGGCAGGGCACAGGGTAAGGTTTTGGTTAAATGTCTTCTCTTTTACCTGGTAGCGGAAATCCTTGCGAACGAAGTGCGGAAAACCGGCACAGTCGTCGGGGCGTATTTCGTAAATACTGCACTTATGATCTTTACGCAAAAAATGGCATGGGGTACTTTTGTTTACAATGTCCTTACTGGCATCATACTTCAGGTATTTATCAAAATACTGCTGGTAGGTCATACCCAGGTGGGCTGCAATGCGGTTAATATCCTTACGGGTATAGGTAGGGGTCATTTTTTTGCAGCAATTGGCACAATCCAGGCAGGCTACATCTTTCCATGTTTCCTTATCAGCTTCGGCCACAACTTTCAAAACGCCGGGCTTTTTAGAATTGCCAACTTTTTTGAGAAAGGCTACCAGTGTTTTCTTTTTACGGTACGCACGTCTTCTGTACTTATCAGGGTCTAATTTTGCCATGTGATGTAGTGTAAGGGCCGAAAATAATTATCTCTCCCTGATTTACACCTGTTTAAGCCTTCTTGTTGATTACTTTAATCTGCCTGTTTACAACCTTTGCACATACCATACTATCTATGATAAACAGAGTTGGTTGTTATATCTGATTTGCTAACTTTAATGCTTCATTTTTTACCTATATGAATAAATTTTACAAGGCGTTTTTTAGTGCGCTTATAGTATTGAGTTGTGTAAACACATTGTTTGCACAGCAGTGCGATGTAATATACTGTTCTCCCAACGGAGCCAGCGGCCCGGGTTCGGGTACCCGTACCAATCCGGCCAACCTGTTGTATGCTTTACAAAATCTTGTAACACCTACCAGTACACGGTTACACTTAGCGCAGGGTACATACAACACACCTGCAGAAATACAATTGGTAAACAACCTGATACTTGAAGGAGGCTTTGATCCGGTGACCTGGACAAAAAGCAATGTGCCCCCAACCATTATCCGTAGGGGCAATGTTATTGTTTTACCTCCTCCGGCTAATGGTACCGCTGTAATAGCAGGGCTTAACGTATCAGGTTTCCGCCTGCAGGACCTAACGTTAGAAATGGATGTACCAAACGGTGTAGCAGCTACAGCTTATGGTATTTACCTGAACGGATGTAGTAACTACAACATTGTAAGGTGTAATGTTACAGCGGCCGATGGTACGCCCGGCGTAGCCGGTCAGCCAGGTACACCGGGCCAACCCGGTACTGCCGGCCAAAACGGCGCCAATGGCAACGGTCAAGAGGCTGGTAGATTTGTGGCTACACCTGGTGGTACAGGCGGTAGCAATGGTGGCAACGGAGCCGGAAACGGTGGCCACTCGGGCTCAAGTAACATTGCCAGTACAGCCGGTGCAGGTACTTGTGGAGGAGGTGGCGGTGCTACCGGAACCGGCCCGCAAAATTCATTTTTTAACCCCACGCCATCATGCGGCAACACTACGCCTGGCCAACCGGGCCTACCTGCCAGTTGTGTAGGAACAACAGGCACACCGGGTGCAGCAGGTGCAACCGGAACAATTATGGCGCCCGGATATTTTGTACCCGGCCCTGCTGCGGGAGCCGGTAGCGCCGGTGGCCCGGGATCTGGCGGCGGCGGCGGCGGTGGCGGTGGAGGCCGACAGCTAAACGGATCGGATGATGTAGGCGGTGCAGGCGGTGGCGGTGGCGGTGGCGGCTTTGGTGGCAACGGCGGCACGGGAGGTACAGGAGGTGGCGGATCGTTTGCAGTATTTTTATACAACAATGGTGCCGGTGGAAATATTATAGATTGTAACCTTGTGCCAGGTGCTGGTGGTGCCGGTGGCGTAGGTGGTGCCGGTGGTGCCGGCGGCTCGGGCGGCGCCGGTGGTGCCGGTGGTGCTGCAGGGTGTGGAAACAATGCAGGCGGTGCAGGCGGTGCAGGAAGTGCAGGTGGATCGGGAGGCACTGGAGGTAACGGAGCTACTGGCCTAAGTCAGGCATTATCTGAAACTGCAGGTACACCGGTTACACAATCTAACATAAGCGCTGTACCCGGTAACCCACCGGTAATAACTGTTGAAAATTATGGCTGCACTAATGCTGAAGTAATATTCAGCACCCTTAATGCCGGGGCATGGAACTTTGGTTCGGGTGCCAGCCCTGCTACAGCTAACGGTACAGGGCCCATTGCTGTAACATACAGCACCACAGGTAGAAAAGACATAACTTTCGGCGGGGTACAATTCACCGGGTTTATCGATCTATTCTCTCCGCAATCATTATCCAATACTATTACCCATGTAAATAACCCGGCTATAGCAGGTTGCCCGGACACTTTCCGCACTACCATCACAGGCTCGTTGTATGAATGGGACTTTGGCCCAGCAGCATTACCCCCAACAGCAATTGGTGCTACTGCACAAACGGCCCCAACCGTATTTACTGCACCGGGAACATACACGGTAGTTGTATGGGTAACTACTGCCTGTTGCGGGCGTGTGAAAGATTCCATTATTGTTACTGTTCAACCCAATAACATAAACGTAAGCTTATCTAACAGCACCGATTCTGTTTGCCAGGGAACTGCCATTACCTATACAGCTTCGCCGCCCGGCTATTTGTTGTACAACTTTTTTGTAAACAATACGCAGGTACAATCAAGCCCTTCTACAACCTATGTAGCGAACGGCCTGATGCCCGGCGACAGCGTTCGTGTACTTGCTTTTGATGGGGTATGCTTTAGTAACCCAAGTGCCACCCACTACCCATACATTAAACCCATTCCGGCACCGGCAGTACTTACCGATTCGGATGCCGATGATACCATTTGCGGTGGCGACTTAGTAGTGTTTACTGCCAGCCCTGCCGGTTACGACCAATACGATTTTTACAATGGCGGCTCGCAGCAACAAAGCGGGCCAAACAACACCTGGTCTACCACACAGTTAGGGCAGGGTAATTTTATTTATTGCATAGTAACCGATAACGGCTGCCGTGGCAACTGGAGTAACATTGATAGCATATACGTTAAACCAACACCTAACGTAAGCATCATAGCATCGGCCAATACAATTTGCCAGGGCGACCAGGTAACAATTACTGCATCGCCAACAGGCCTTAACTATTACGATTTTTCGATTAACGGTTCATCTGTACAAAACAGTGCAGCTAATACCTACGTTAGCACAACCTTTAATAATGGCGATGTGGTTACTGCCATAGGCGCGTTTGATGGCTGTGTAAGCCCTGTTAGCTCTCCTATCAATATAACCGTTAACCCTATACCGGCAGTAACCATTGCCAGCAGCGACCCGAACGATTCTATCTGCCAGGGCGTATCGGTTACCTTCACAGCCACTCCATCGGGCTACGATACCTACAACTTCTACAATAGCGGCACAGTGGTTCAATCAACGGCCTCTAATACTTATACTACTAACCAGTTGGCACCCGGCAACAGCATTACGGTAGAAGCCGTTGATAACAACTGCACCAGCCCGGTTAGTTCTGCTATTTCTATACAGGTAAGCCCGGCACCTGCTGTAAACCCAGGTACCGATCAAAGCGCCTGTGTAGATGCCCCTGCAACCACATTAACCGGCTTTACACCGGCAGGTGGAGTATGGAGTGGTAATGGTGTTGATGCCGCAGGTAATTTCACACCATCTGCAGCTGGTGCAGGTGCTCAATCGCTGGTATATACCTATACCGACCCTAACAGCCTGTGCGATGGTTATGACAGTATTGTATTTACCGTGTATGCTTTGCCAACCGTAGTAATGAGCCCCGATGCCGATATATGTGAAGGACAAAGTACTGTTCTAACTGCCAGTGGTGGTACAACCTACCAGTGGAATGATGGAACCACAACTGCCAGCAATACAGTTTCGCCGGCTACCAACACCACTTACAGCGTTACTGTAACCGATGCCAATACATGCAGCAGTACCGGTAGCGTTAGTGTAACCGTGAGCCCTAACCCGGTAGCAGCTTTTACAGCTATTGATGTGTGTGCTGGTTTCACTACCACATTCGTAAATGCATCTACCCCGCCAGGCTCTACCTATGAGTGGAATTTTGGAGATGGCAACACCAGCAATCAGGATAACCCGACCCATCAATACAGTGCCGCAGGTACTTTTAATGTTACACTTGTAGCACAGCTGGGCAATTGTTTCGATACCATTTCTGATAATGCGATTGTAAACCCGGCTGCAGTAGCTAACTTTACTGCCGAGCCTGTTATATCGTACAACGATGCCAGTACGCCTATCCGCTTTGTAAATACATCGCAGAATGCAGATACCTACCTGTGGGATTTTGGCGACCAGACTACCGGTACCGACCCATCGCCGGCACATGCTTATACCAAAGCAGGTGTATACACCGTAACCCTGGTGGTAGATAACCAATATAACTGCCCCGACTCACTTACCCGTACCGACTACATAACGATAAACGAGCGTCCGGTAGTGTTTATACCCAATGTGTTTTCGCCTAACGGAGATGGTGCCAACGATAAGCTGGAAGTGTTCAGTAACAATAGCAAGTTTTACGAGTTTAAAATATTTAACCGCTGGGGCGAAAAAGTATTTGAAAGCAACAATGTAAATGTTAGCTGGGATGGCACCTACAAAGGTAAAGATTGCCAGCCCGGTGTGTATAGCTACTACCTTACAATAGTGTTTGAAGATAACAGCACCCGTGGTATGAAAGGTACCGTTACCCTTATGAAGTAACCACACTACTATTATAAACGAAACGGGCTCCTATGGGAGCCCGTTTCGTTTTAAGGAGGATAAACATCCTGATTGTAATCTTCAATACACCGGCATTTATTTACAGGGCAGCATGGTAATGATTAACAAAAAAACCCCGCCTTAGCGGGGCCTTACCTTTGTTAGTGTGTATAAAAAAGTTTACTCAAAACTAGCCACATCTGAAACGGTAACCTGGTTTACCAGATATACTTTTTTGCCGGGTATAATAGATGTATTGGTAGTGTAACGATACGGCGTAACCTGTAGCAAACCATAACTGCTGGCGCTTAGCGTTGACAGATCGGAAGCGCTAAAGGTAACCGAGGTAGCATTACCACCTACGCGCTTTTGCACATACCCACTACCCGATGCCAGAATAAACAAAATAGAATCGGCATTGCTAACGCTTGAAATACTAAAGGTGTAGCCGCTGCTTAGCGATACGTTTTCTTTATTGCTGGTAATAGAAGGTGTAGAAGGGAAACTATTAAAGGATGTAGTAATAGCCGGTATGCTGGCGGCACCAGATATGTTCCAATCGGCACCGCTGCTGAAATCGATACCGGTAACATCGGTTTGCGAAGGTTGAAATACATAGGCGTTATTACTTTGCTTAGTAAGGGTTTTGGTGTTGCACTGCACGGTACCGGCATCCTGATAGGTAGTGCCGCCCTGTGTGGTAGGGAAAGCCGCCACCGCAGTGCCCAGAATAATTTCCTGCTGGCCTATAATAGGCACGGTTTGGTAAGTTACGGTTTTAACACCGGCCAACAGCCCCCATGAGTCGGAATAGTTAAACAACTCGGCTGAGCTTACGGTGTTGGTGGTATTGGTATTGTTATCATTGTCTTTGTTACAGCCGGCGGCGGCCATCAATACAACTAACACTACCAATAATTTTGCGGGGATTTTTTTCATAGTCTGATAGTTTTAACTTTTAAATAAAAAATTGCACTGCAAGTGTCGCTATATGTACACGGCACTGCAAATTTTTCCGGTTCCAAAAAAGGCTGTTCCTTACCGGCACATATTTTATTACCGTTGGGTATTTTTTTAATTTGCGTTTGTATATGAGTAGCAGATTAGTAATGAGTATTGTTAGTGTACTATTATTTTGCGCCTGCAATGAAAAGCAGGTACAAAGGAAAAAGTACAACCAGGATAGCAGCGAGGTACAGCTAATAACTACTACACCACCCGATGCAGTAAGCCAACCAGCCACACCTGCACGCCTGGCCAATCCGGTTGTTGACTATAACTTTATACCCAACCCGGAACATACCCCCTGGAGCGGGATACGGGTAGCGCAGGCAAAGTGGGATGACCTTGCTGGCAGCCACGTGATAATTCTATCCATACTACACCAATACTACTGGAGCGAAAAGAAACCCGAGTTTAAAAAACTGATGCAATACGATGATGAAACAGAAGCATCGGAACTTTTTGCGGTACACTACCTGTTGCTTAAAGATTCGGCTGAATGGAAAAAATACTGGGAGTACAACAATGTAAAACTATCGTGCTGCGATGTTTCGCACACCTACTTGCCCGGCACGCTGCAAATTACTGATATAGACAGTAATAGCGTGCTGGAGACCGTTTTTGGCTACCATACCACCGAGGGTACACAAGCTATAGATTTTCGCTACCCCGGCAAACTGGTATTTTACACCGATACCATACCCTACATAATAGATGGTGGTATGGGCCTTATGCGCAACCATATAGAAAAGGCACCTATGCGTTTTTCGGCAAATTTCAATCAGCTGGCACATGTGTTCAAGGACCACCTGGCGCAACGCTGGTCCTACAACCTGCAGTTGTGCGATTCTATAGATAACAGCTTGAAAAAGCTTTGGGAGTAAGTATTGTGTAACAGGTACTTCTGCAATGTTATACCACTTTTGGGTGATTTTGTGAAACTTATTTTGCAACTGGTCGTAAACAAAACCAACGCAGTGATATACAACCTGCAGTTTTTGTTCAACTAAAACATCTCAACCATGACAATCGCCAGCAGAATAAGAAAAATAAGAGAAATACGCGGATGGAAACAGGCCGCCATCGCATCATCGATGGAAATTACCCAACAAGCCTATAGCTGCCTGGAGCAGGGTGCCAATAACGCCCGCCTGGAAACACTTAAACGCTTTTGCGATGTAATGAATGTAGAGCTACCTTTTTTGATAGCCGTAGATGTGCCAATAACCGAAGAAACCCTATCGCGCTTTGGCGAAAGAAACTTTAACGAGTTTATTACCAGCTACCGTAAGCTGGAACAGAAAATTGAGATTTTTGACGAACTGCTCCGCGGCTCATCATCGCAAAGTCAGGCACCTGTTAAACAATCGGTAACATCTTCTCCATTTAAATCTGCACAGCGATACTAAAATTTACCCTATAAACTTTCTGGCGCGCCCGTTACCCCAAGTAGCGGGCGTTTGCTTTTTAGCTGAGTATCAGCGCATAGCAAAATACCTAATACCTGCGTTTTAATAAGATAGAAATACTGCATATATTTCGCTTTTTATACGCACACTATATGAAACCCCTCATCCCCGCTATGTTCTTACAGCTATTGGCATGTATGTTATACAGCCAATGTGTAACAAACGTAGATTTTAATACCTGGCAGGAAGGTGGCTGGGCCGCAAACGGCAACTGGGTGGTAACAGGCGGTGGCTCGCAGGTGCACCAGACAGTAAATGGTAACCCTTCGTTTTTTTACAGCCCATATTCATTGATGAACGCCCGCATAAGCGGCGATTTCCGTACCACTAACAGCGATGATGACTACATGGGGTTTGTATTCAGTTTTCTGGACCCTTTGGGGCAAAGCGATAACTTTAACTGCTGGCTGTACGACTGGAAACAAGGCACTCAAAGTTCAGGTGGTTATACCGGGCAGGTTGGCATGTCGCTTAACCACATAAATGGTGTGATACCCAGCAGTGGCTACTCACAAACATTCTGGGGGCACCAGAATACACCTCAATTTACCTGCGTGGACAATAACTTTGGCAGCGCCGGCTGGGTACGTAACCAAACACACCACTTTGAGCTTTTTGTAACGTTTACCAGGGCTATGATATATATAGACAATGTACTGGTATTTGGCCATGCCGATTGCTACTGGCCCGGCAGGTTTGGGTTTTACAACTACTCGCAGGCCGATTGTTACTACAGCAATTTTCAGTACTCGTTATATGTAGATTATACGAACCTTACACCAACGGTATGTACCGGCGATACAGCCAAGTTTCAATTTATCAATCCCTGTATCAACCTCAATTTTTTACTAACCCAATACGAATCGCTGGTATGGAACTATGGCGATGGTACCGTGGATACGGTACTAACACCCAGTGTAAACTCGGTAAACACCAGCCACGTTTATACCACACCCGGCACTTACAACGTAACTTTACGTATAACCGACAGCCAGGGCTGCACCGATACAGCTATGCATACAGTAACCGTTACGGCCCCGCCGGTAGCGGCGTTTACCACCTCGCCCCCCTGCACGGGTACATCGGTAAATTTTTCAGACAATAGTGCCGGAGCCGGTGCCCAATGGCAATGGTATTTTGGCGATGGAGACAGCGCTATTACCCAAAGCCCCGGCCATGTGTACACCAATACAGGGCTATACGATGTTACATTTATAGCCACCGACACCAACGGCTGCCGCGATACGGTAACAAGTACTATTACTGTAAGTGCGCCACCGGTGGCTGCTTTTACACCGGTACCCGTGTGCGAACAAACAGCCAGCGTATTTACCGATGCCAGTACCAATACACCGGCCCAATGGCAATGGTACTTTGGCGATGGCAACAGCAGCACCCAACAAAACACGCAGCATATTTATAGCACCAGCGGCAGCTACAACGCCATGCTTATTGCTACCAGCGCGCTGCAATGTGCCGACACCGTAATACAGCAAGTTACTGTTTACCCAAAACCGGTATCGGTATTCACTACTGCCAATGTATGCTATGGAACTACGGCTGCTTTTACCAACCAGAGCACCGGTAACATAACCACCTATGTATGGGACTTTGGCGATACCCAGCAAAGCCAGTTGCAAAACCCATCGCATTTTTATTCTTCGGCAGGCACTTATACGGTAGCCTTACTTTCGGCAACAGCCGATGGCTGTGCAGACACAGCTACTGCTCCTGTAACCATATACCCTAAACCGGTAGCGGCTTTTACCGCACCAGATGTATGCGAAGGTACCACCTCGCAGTTTACCGATAATTCGACTATTGCATCGGGCAGTATTACTACCTATAGCTGGAATTTTGGCGATAACAGCCCGGCGGCCATTACGCAAAACACTATGCACAGCTACGCCATAGCGGGCACCTATAATGCTGTGCTGGTTATAGAAAGTGGCAATTTATGCAGTGATACGCTTACACAACCGGTTATAGTAAACCCCAACCCGGTAGCTACATTTACTACCGGTAATGCCTGCCTGGGCACACCGGCACAGTTTACCAGCCAAAGCACGGGTAATATTGCAAGCTACCAATACAGCTTTGGCAACGGGCAAACATCGGCATTGCCATCGGCGGTACATTATTATAACAGTGCCGGCAACTACAATACCAGCCTGATAGTAACTACCGGTGCCGGTTGCTCCGATACCACCAGTACACAAGTAGTAACCATATACCCGAAGCCTGATGCCGGGTTTACCGTGGCTCCGGTATGTTCAGGTATACCATCTGTATTTACCGATAACTCTACCTTGACCAGCGGAAGTATAAACAGCTACAACTGGAGCTTTGGGGATGGCAACACCAGCACCCAGCAAAACCCCACCAACCTTTACGTTGCTGATGGTACTTACCCGGTAACACTGATGGTGGTTACTGACAGCCTGTGCAGCGATACAGTAACACAAACCGCTATAGTACACCCCTTGCCACAACCAGGCTTTAGTACTACAACTGTTTGCCTTAACCAGGCTATAACCCTAACCAATACAAGTACTATTAACAGCGGCAGTATAAACCAGTGGTGGTGGGATTTAGGCGATGGGCAGACCGGAACCGTACAATCGCCCACCTACACTTATACAGCGCAAGGCACGTATACAGTAAAGCTATTGGCCACCAGCGATAACAACTGCGTTGATTCTACACAAAACACGGTTACCGTGTATGATAAGCCGGTTGCTGATTTTACCGTTACAGAAGTTTGTGAAGCGCAGGCAACTGTATTTACCGATAACAGCACTATAGGCAATGGCAGTATAACACAATGGCTGTACAGCTACGGCGATAACCAAACAGGTACACAGCCAACAGAGCAACACATTTATGCGCAGCATGGTAACTATCTGGCGGTGCTGGTGGTAACAAGCGATAACAATTGTACCGATACTGCTACTGTACCGGTAATAGTAAACCCGCTACCGGTAACAGCGTTTACGGTTACCAATGTATGCCTGGGGGTAAGCAGCAACTTTAACAATGCCAGCACCATACCTGCTGGTAGTATCAGCGCGTATAATTGGGATTTGGGCGATGGAAATACCGCCACTACCAACACCCTAATATATAACTATGCAACGCCGGGCACTTACACCGTAATACTTATAGCTACCAGCGATAAAGGGTGCATACAAAGCAGCAGCAACAACACAGTGGTATATAATATACCGGTAGCATCAGCTACCAGTACACCGGCATGTTACAGGCAGGATAATGGCAGCGTAACCGTACAGGTAACCAACGGCACACAGCCCTATAGTTATAACTGGAGCAACAACATTACAAACAACACTGCTACCGGGCTATATGCCGGCAACTATCTGGTTACAGTTACCGATGCCAACCAATGCACAGCAACCGCCAGTACAGTTGTTACAGAACCGGCCATACCGTTAACCGTTAGTGCAACACCGGTGGCACCAACCATTAAATTGAATGACCTTGTAAACATTACGCTAAGCAATAGCTATAACGATGCGGCTGCACAATATGAGGTATGGCCGGATTATGGGCTTAACTGCACTACCTGTGACACTTTTAATGCACAACCTTACCAAACAACTGATTACTATGTAACCGTTACAGATGTATTGGGCTGTAAGGGTAGTGGTACCTTTACCGTAACTGTCGACCAGGCATTGCCACTGTTTGTACCCAACGTATTTACCCCTAACGGCGATGGAGCGAACGATACGTGGGCTGTGTTTACGCAAGCGGTAAAGTTGTTTAACATAAAGGTATTTAACCGCTGGGGCGAAAAAGTATTTGAAGCCGATGGTACAGAACAAAACTGGGATGGCACCTATCAGGGCCGGCCACTACCACCGGGAGTTTATACCTACCAGGGCAATGTGGTGTACCTGAACAATAATACCCTGCCACTAAAAGGCACTGTTACCCTGCTGCGCTAAACCGGTAAAACAGGCCATAAACATCCTTTGCTGCATTTATTATTGCCAGGTTTGGTGCCGGCACACAATAATTAACACCATATGAGCGCTATATAGGCATGGCTAAACCTGCTACCCTATATATGCTGCTGCTGGCCTGCACACTGGCAGCCTGTAAAAACACACCGGCACAAAACCTATCCACCTCCACAGATGCGCCACCCAATTACGACAGCCTGAAAGTAGCCATTGAATACAATCGCAAACTATACTACCAGCAATACACCCTTGTTACCGATTCTGCCGGCAGGCAACAGGTTATTAAAAATGCACGCAGCTATATAACCGAACAGATAGTAAACAACCTGCTGCCCCAATGGTATGGCACGCCCTGGGCTTTTGAAGGCACCACTACCCAACCCCGCAACGGGCAAATAGCCTGCGGCTATTTTGTAACCACCGTGCTGCAACATGCGGGCTTTAACCTGCCACGGGTTAAGTGGGCATGTGTGCCTTCTGAAACGCTGATAAAAGCTATTACCGACAAGCAAAACATAAAACATTACATAAATACCGAAGCTACGAATGTAGAAGCAGGCATTAAAGCCAGCGGCCCCGGCATTTACATAGTGGGGCTGGATATGCACGTGGGGTTTATTGTAAATACGGGTAGTGAGGTACGTTTTGTACATAGTAACTACTACGAACCCGCCACCGGTGTAATGAGCCAGCCGCTGAATAGCATTAACCCGCTGCGCGATAGTAAGTACCGCGTGGCCGGTAAACTATTGAATGATGAGATGGTGCGGAGATGGATAACAGGGGAAAGGTTGGATGGGTAGCTACGAGTAAAGCCCTTTCTTTATATCGAAGTTAGCTGCCAGAAACTGACGCATAATATCCAGATCGCCGGGGGCGAAACTACTTTTATTAATAAACAATGCCTGTATAGGGCCGGTAAAAATAAGTAGCTGTTGGTCGGTTTCCATATAACTGTTTATGTTTTCCCAGCCCGATTGTGTTTTTGAAATACCGGCATCTACCAAGTAATAATCGGCATCGAAAACATACCGCGCTTTATTTTTTACAAACTCAGTAGCATCATACATTTTACCTGCCGATTTTTTTGAATAAAAAAGCATAACCCAACCAAAATACAACAATGCCAGCAAGGGTAATATAAATGTAGTATAGTCTATTTTAGCGTTAGAATAGGTAAAAGGCAGCATAAGAAAATTAGCACCAATCATAACTGCAATAAATACAAAAACCCATTTTAGCGATTTATTCCAACCTGCCTTGCCTACTACCTGTTGGTTTGCCTGTATAAACTCATCGCGACTTATAAAACTTTCTACCTGTATACGTTTTGTTAGTTTAACCGGTGTGCCGGCAGTGAATAGATTTCTACCGTGTAACTTATTGCGACCTAGTTTAAAATAAAGATATATCGCAGCTATTGCAAATGGAAGAATGTAAAAAAAAATATCTAATGGGTATTTCATATGTTGTTCTTATAGGTTCGCTGCAATAGTATTAAAAAAAAATGTGGCCAATCGCTTTCGTCACCCTATAAATCGGGATGAAACATGCGGAGGACAAAAACAGCCAAACACATTACCGCCCCGACCGCCTTGTGCGGTCACCCCGCCTACTTTAGGCGGGAAATTAAACAGCCAACAGCCTAACCGGTATTTGAAGCCCCCTTGAGGGGGCCTATGGGGGTGACCTCTGCATTCATATTAATCCGCTATACTTCTAAGCTCAACTATCCGGGTTTCTATTATTCTTTTTACGCCTTCAATATCATGCATTACATCTGTATGCCGAAGCCGTAGAGTTGTACAGCCAAGCTGTAATAATACACTATCACGATTACTATCATACTCCACTTTATCATCATGGCTTTTACCATCAACTTCAATAATTAGTTTTAGCTCCAGACAAATGAAATCTACTATGTAGTTGTTTATTGTCCGTTGACGCAGAAATCTGCAATCCATCATCTTTTTATTACTAAGTACCTGGTACCATAATTTCTTTTCACCAGGGGGCATATCGTTTCTTAACGCTTGAGCCAAAGGTTTGAGCTTTTTGTTGTAGTTATTATTTGAGTATTGCATATATATCAAATGAATATAATACAAAATACGGTCACCCTCCGGTCTTCGACCACCTCCCTCAAGGGAGGCTCAACAGCCGCCCCACCCTCAATCCCTCTACCGGTAAAAAGGAACTTGAACAGCCAACAGCCGAACCGGCATTTGAAGCCCCCTTGAGGGGACCTATGGGGTTACTTTCCTGCCGTAAATACAGTCACCCTCCGGTCTTCGACCACCTCCCTCAAGGGAGGCTCAACAGCCGCCCCACCCTCAATCCCTCTACCGGTAAAAAGGAACTTGAACAGCTAACAGCAGAACCGGTATTTGAAGCCCCCTTGAGGGGGCCTGTGGGGGTGACTTTACTGCCGTAAATACAGTCACCCTCCGGTCTAGTACCACCTTCCTCAAAGTAGGTTCAACAGCCAACACCCCTTGCCCGTATTACTATTAAATATCCCAGGCAACCATGGCGCGTACTTCGTCTACGCTTAGTGGTGTTACAACGGCCAGGCCGTTGGCGGTGTATTTATCTTTCAGGTAGTTTACCGATGGGGTAATCCATGCGGCGCTTTCAGGGTTCAGGTTATCGAGCAGAACTGATATTTGATACAATGTAGTCAGGCGCTCGAAGAATGGTTTGGCGCTGGCTTCCATTTGCTGTGGTAAAAGTTGTTTCAGGTTTTCGGCAAAGGCTTTTAGCTGCTGTACGTTGCTGCGCAAAAACTCAGCATGTTCGGCATGGTTGTTAGCCGTGTTTTCTATTTCGGCGTTTAGTGTATCAAAGCCATCGCTTTTAAAGAATGCACGCAGTATATCGAGTACAATAATGTTGCCGCTGCCTTCCCATATTGGCAGCACCATTACATCGCGCATAATTTTAGGCAGCACACCATCTTCTATGTAGCCCAGACCGCCCATTAGCTCCATGCTTTCGCGGGTAATGTACACACCGGTTTCGGCACTCCACTTTTTGGTTATTGGGTTTATAATGCGGAACAGGCTGGCTTCTTTCTTATCGCCGTTGTCGGCTTTATCCAGCGCCTCTATAGCGCGCCATACCAGGTAAAAGTTAGCCACGTTAAGCGCGGCCAGTTCGGTTAGCTTGGTACGTATAAGCGCGTGTTCCAGTGCCGGTTTACCAAAGGTGACACGTGCATTTAAAAACTGATAAGCCTCTACCAGCGCGCGGCGCGAAGCCGACAGTGCTGCAACCGAGTTGTAGAGGCGCGAAAGGTTAACCATCTCTATCATCACCTTAAAGCCTTCAAACTCCTTCCCCACCATTTTGCCTCGGGTATCGCGTAGTATGCACTCGGCACTGGCCATGCTGCGTACACCCAGTTTATCTTTCAGACGTATTACCTCCATGTAGTTGCGCTCGCCATTGGGCAATGGGTTCTCTATCATAAATATAGATAAGCCTTTGGTGCCTTTCACATCGTTATCGGTGCGGGCCAGTGCAAATATCAGTTGTGCATTGGCGTTGCTGCAAAACCACTTTTCGCCGTTCAGTCGGTACACATCATCATCTTCATGCTCGGCAATGGTAATACTGGCACCTACATCGCTGCCACCGGTTTTTTCGGTCAGGAACATAGCACCGGTGTACAGGTCGGCTGCATTATCGGTAGCAATATGCGGCAACAAACGGGCACGGTCTTCTTCTCGACAGAATAAATCAATCAATCGCGCCACACCATCGGTCATACACAGCGGACAGTACTGGCCCGATTCGCTCATAGCATACAGGTAGCCGCTGGCAAAACCAAGCCGCTGTTTTTCGGCATTGAATTTTTGTTGTAGCGATGGCTCCCACTTAACGCGGAACATTTCGCTTTTAACGGCAATGTCCATCAAGTTCCAGTAGGCCGGGTGAAAACGGATTTCATCAATATTCTCGCCGGTAAAACTGCGTTTAACCAATACCGGCCCCTGCTTATCGGCCAGCAACGATAACTCGTTCATAACACCTGCAGCCTGTGTTCCGGTATACTCCAGTTTATCCTGCATGTAGGTGTACCCTTCGGCCGATACGTTATTTTTAAAATAGTTGCGTAGTATTTTATCGCTCTGGTAAAAATTACTGCTTACGCGATAATCGTTCATTACCTTGTTTTTGTGCTGGGGGTAGGTAGGTTTGTTTTTAACCGGGGTATCCATATTGAGCTTTGATTTGATATAGCTAAGATAATAAAAAGGCACCGGTAGAACATGCTGTTAAACAGGTTAAAAGTTAAAGCAAAATAAATATATTACAATTATAAACAATATATTAAAATATGGGGGTGTAGGCAAATTTACGGGAGGGGTATAGGCATAAGGATTTACAACAAGCTAACTATCAATTACTTAAAACGAGTGGGTGTAGGCATGGTTTAAAAAACGTGCGTATTTTGCAAAAAATGATTCCGTATTTTTTAGCACTTTCACGCTTAGTAAACACACCACATGGCCTACCAACAACGCCCCATAAGCAAGGCACCGGATTTATTAGTAGAGAACGGACAGTACAACCTGGGCTGTTTCAACACACCGGTTAAGCGTGCCAACCTGATAGATTACCCTAACCCTTACAAATTGCCTTTACCCAAAGCACTAAAGGGTTTGCAACTGCGCGAGTGGCAGGCATTTCAGCTACATGGCAACGGGCATTTTATAATGGTGGCTATATACAACGCCAAGAAGATATCGCTGGTACAGTTTATAGTATACGATATAAAGAATAACAAGAAGATTAAGTACGAGAAGAAAGTACCGGCATGGGCCTTAACTGTACCCGATAACCTGCATGATAGTATTGCCAGTTATACCAGTGGTAACTTTAGCCTGAAGGCAACACATAACCTGAGCAACCATACGCTTGAGCTTACTGCTGCTATTAAAAACTTTGGTGGGCTGCCAGAGGTAAAAGCACACTTTACCGGGTTGCACGATGTAAGCAACTACACGCCTATGGTGGTGTGTAATCCGTTTAGTGCAGGGCGGGTAATGTACAGCCACAAATGCCTGATGCCAATGGAAGGCGAGCTAACCATTGGCAATAAGCATGTAGTATTTGAGAAGGGAAAATCGCAGCTGATAATTGACGACCACAAAGGGTACTACCCCTACCCTACCGAATACGATTGGGTAACCGGTTTAGGCTTTGATGCCAGTGGTAAGATGATTGGTTTTAACCTGACAAACAACCAGGTTATAAACCAGGATACATACAATGAAAACTGCCTGTGGTATAATGGCGAGTTGCACCCGCTGCCGCCTATTAAAGTAGAGCGGCCCGATGGTGTGCAGGGCACCTGGCTGATAACCGATGCGCATGGCATGGTTAACCTGCAATTTAAGCCGGTGATACATACATCGGTTAATATTAACCTGCTGGTGCTACGCAGCCAGTATGAGGGACCGTATGGTTTCTTTACCGGTTATCTGCAAAAGACAAACGGCGAGAAGGTGGCTATAGAAAATATATTTGGTATGGGTGAAGACTTTTACCTGCGGGCATAAAAAATCCCCGGGTTAAAACCCGGGGCTACTATATATATTGTTCCTACGGAGCTTAAAGGATTATAAGGTATGTAGGCTAGCACTACTTCACTACAAACAACTCATCGGCTACGGCAACATTCAGTTGTTTATTGGTAAACAGCAGCAGGGTGTTATCGCCAGATGGTTCGTTCATTTGCAGGCTTACGGCGGTGTAATCTTTTTTATCAAGCACCAGCTCTATTGTACTAAGGTAGTTGGCCAGTGTTTTTGAAACCGGTTTTAATGTAACCATTACCTGTGTTTTGCTTTCGGTGTAGCTAACTTTAAAATCTTTACCGGTAAACAAACTGCCATCGATAGAGCCAATGATAATATTGCTTAATTGCTGAAACATTTTGCTGCGGTGCATATCCATCTTAGAGGTCTTCTTATCATCCTGCACCATCATTTTACCGGCGTTCATCACCACCAGATTTTTAGTGGGTTTGGTGTAATCTATACGCACCATATTAGTACGCTTAAAATAAAACTTACCTTTTGATATAGCTTTATCGGTAAGCATAGAAACCTGTTTCTGCTGCTCTATATCGCACTGTATGGTGTTTATCTTTTTGCTGGCATCGGTAATTTTTTGTACTACGGCAGGCACATCTTTTACCGGTGTAAATGTTTGTGCAAAGGCTGTATAAGTAATAACAATAAACAGGGGCGATAACAGGTGGCGGAGTTTCATAATTGGCGAATGTGTTTAGTAGTAAGCTTTCTGGTTTAATAATTCATCTACCCCCACAAACACAAAACCACGGCTGCGGGCTTCGCGGATAAAATCAGAAAGAATGCCAATTGTATGTTTACCCCAGTCGTGAAACAGAATAATATCGCCGTTGCCCAGGTTTTTAAGAGATTTTTGCAGTAAGGCATTGGCATCGGTAGCGTTGGTATCGTAGGTGCGGATGCTCCAGCCTATACACTGGTAACCACCATTGCACGTTGCACCGGCTACCATAGGGTTGGTAACGCCATACGGCGGACGGAAGAAACGCGGACGCTTACCGGTTACACGTTCCAGTTCTTTATCGCATTGCTTAAGGTCGGCCAGTATGGTATTGGTACTGTTCATGGCAAACCAATACGTGTGCGAATAGCTGTGATTGCCTACCACATGGCCTTCGGCAAGCATACGGTTAACCAGTGCCTCGTTACCGGGTATGTTTTTACCGATAAGAAAAAACGAAGCAGGTACATTCTCTGCTTTCAGTAAATCGAGCAGGCGTGGGGTAAACTCCTGCATAGGGCCATCATCGAACGTAATGGCAATTTTGTTTTGATTACTACTGCCTTTGTACAGTGCTTTTATGTAAAAGCCAGATTGAATAAAGTATGAACCATAGGCCAATATCTCAAGGTAAACCAGCAGTACCAGCAGGTAAGCCCACCAGGGTACGGTAAACCAGGTTTCCATTACCAGCAGCAGTAGTAATGTTGCAACAAATGCAAGGCGTGTATTTACAGCGGTTAGCATGCTTTAAACAGCACCAGCGAATGGTTATGGCGATGGTGAGTATACAGTAATATGGTCTGGGGAGAGCGGGTACCCTTACGCAGCACCAGTGTATCGGGTACGGTTTGGGTTTTCATCATTTGGCTGGCTAACCAGGTGGCAAAAGCCGATGAGGTCATATACTCGCCACACAAATGCTTGTAGGCTGCAATGGTGGTAGTAGCATCAAAGCCATCCACTACCTGTTGGGTAAAGGCATCGTCGGCAGCATGGCCGTTCATACCGGTCAGCATTACATCTACATCGGCTATGGTTAAACCGTTGGCTGCTAATAGTGTGTTTATAGTATCTGCTACTACTACGGGTGTAGCAGGTTTGTAAAGTATTTTGTTACCTAATAAGGCACCGTAAGTATTAGCGGTTTTATCTTTACTCAATACAAAAAAGGCAGCCCCTTCGCCGGCAATAATACCGCGGCGATCGGTGTATAATTCGGCACTGGTACAAGGCTCGGTACGCAACTCGGTAGTTTTGCGCATGGCGGCATACTTATAATCGCTCACCTCATCGTAGGCACCTACCAGTATGTTATCGGCACCCTCTGTAGCCATTAAAAATGCATCGGCCAGTGCGCTTTCAAATGAAAAGCCTTTATGCGAAAACGTATTGTTGTGCGCATAGCAACCGCACAACAATGCAATGTTAGAACTAACGGTATTATGGGTAGATTGTATAAATGCCGTTGGGCTTACTATTGTTTCATCCGCCTCTATCAGGCTGCGTAAAAACTTCTGCGATATTTCGGGCAGGCCTAAACCAGTACCTGTAGTAATGGCACCGGGTACTTTAACACCGGCATCGTTCAGGGCAATTAAACCGGCAGCGGTACCGTACTTCATCAGTCGGCCCATACGGCGTATAGAACCGGCATCGAAAAACTTAGTGTAGTCATCGGCATCTACACAGGCCATACGGTTAACCGTATATGTTTTTACCTCGGGTAAAAACACACTGTTATCAAATGTGCGCTGCGGCGAAATGCACCCTATTCCTGTTATGTATAGCATATCTATCCGCAGTTATGAATTATTTTTAGAAAATATTACTGACGAGCAGTTGCCACCAAACCCAAATGAGTTACTCATTACATGATTAACCGGTGTATGTTCCAGTAGGGTAACCGGTACAAAATCAAGCTCCTTCATTTTGGTAGTAAAGCGCAGGTTAGGATATACTATACCCTGCTCTATAGCCAATATACTATATACCGCCTCTATACCGGCGCAAGCACCTAATGTGTGGCCGGTATAAGCCTTGGTTGAACTTACTTTAGGCACTTTGGCAAATATGCGTTGCACCGCCGTACCCTCCGATAAATCGTTGTTAGGCGTACCGGTACCATGCAGGTTTATATAGTCAATATCATCGGGTTTAAGGCCGCTCATGTTCAAAGCACCCTCCATAGCCATAAAGTTGCCCCTGCCCTCGGGCGATGAAGCCGTTTGGTGGAAAGCATCGTTGGCGTTGGCGTAGCCGCTTAGTGTAGTAGTAGGTTTGCTGGCCAGGGTAGCAGCCACCTGCTCTGAAACCAACACCACGTAACCGGCCCCTTCGCCCAGGTTGAGACCGCGGCGGTTATCATCGTAAGGGGTACAGGGTTGGTTATCCAGTATCATCAGCGAGTTAAAGCCGTTAAGGGTAAACTTAGACAGCGCATCGCAACCACCAGCCAGTACTATATCCAATTGTCCGCTAAGTATAAGCCGTGCCCCATAAGCCATACTATTGGCAGATGAAGAACAGGCTGTACTGATGGTGCTTACATAATCCTTTATACCCAGCAGGTCGGCTACCAGTTCGGTAATATAGCCGCTATCGTAGGGGTCTTCTTCCAGCAGTTTATCGGTACTGCTGTCTTCCATAAAATACTTGTAAATGGTTTCGGTTTTATCCATAGCGCCTACGGTGTTAGCCGATATAAAACCAAAGCGCCATTTACCAATTTCGGGTATGGCAGCATCTGCCATGGCTTCTTTAGCAGCTATGGCACTTAACAACGCGGTACGTGGCTCGCCACTATGCAGGCCAGCCATAGCGGCCAGTTGTGCATTGGTTAGTTTTATTTCGGCAGCCGGTAGTGTAGCGGCATAGCGGGTAGGCAAAATGGTAACAGGCCCCACACCGGTTTTACCTGCCTGCAACGCCTGCAGGTTCTCGCCGGTATTTAAACCTATAGCCGAAATACAGCCTTTGCCCGCAATCAATATCTTTTGTTTCATCTGCTGCTATAATAACCTGTGGGTAATACCATTGATAACAACACAACCACTATAAAGTTGGTAGGTGCACGGTATTTTACGGCTGTGCCGTGTTGCTTACTTTTTATGTGTGGTAATATACTCGGCAATAGATTTTACCGATTTAAACACCTGCGGGCCATCCTGCGGGTTGGCCAGTTTAATACCATACTTTTGCTGTAGCAGCACTATCAGCTCCAATGCGTCAATCGAATCGAGGCCCAGGCCTTCTACAAACAAAGGCTGGTCATCGCCAATATCCTCGGGTTTAAGGTGCTGTAGGTTCAGCTGCTCTATTATCTGTACTTTAAGTGTAGCTATCAGTTCGGTCATACCTGGGTTGTATTTTTAGTTCTATAGGGTTGTAATTGCTTGTTGTTTTAGTTTATCGAGGTTGGCAGCGGTATGTTCTGCAAGGCCGTTGCTGGTATAATTTACCAAACACAAAAAGGCCTCTGCGTTACCGTTGTAGTAATCTACCCATCCTGCTACACAGTTTTTTATGGCGCTGTGGGCAGGTAGCAGGCTTACGTACTGCTCCTGAAAACGTGCGTCAAATATATCAAAAACAAAACACGCTGTTTCGCCCTTTACCTGATGGCGTATGCAAAGTTCGCCTACCAATACATTGGGCAGGGTATATACAAAAAGCGAGGGGCTGGGTGCCGTGGCAATAGTTTCCTGGTACCGTATATCTGTATCAAGGCTACTATTGGCATTCTGGATAATAATACCCCGCTCCTCGGGCTTAAGGGCTGCAAAACCGGGCTGATTTTGCAGCAGCAATTCGGCAGCAATAAACCCCGTTTTGCACAGGTTATCCATTTTAAAAAACTTAGGGTAATTAAACCCAAAGTGGGTGTAGGCTGCCTGTAAAAATGCAGCGGCCGATACCCCGTGCTGTTCAAACAGCACTTCCCCATTCAGCAGTATGCTGTTAGAGGTGAGATTGATATACGATGTAATGAAAGTTTGCTGTGGCATATACCCGGCGGCAAAATAGGGTAGATAATTGAAAAACAAAATGCAGAATCAGGACCAAAATGCGGGGTTTCTTATTGTGGGCAGGTTACTCTATAACAATACCCAGCCCGCCAAGTAAACCCGCCAGCCCGCTGCTACTAAAAGCAGCCCCTTTTAATTTGTTTGCCAACGGATTGATGGTATAGTTAAAAGCGGTACGAAAATCGGCACGCTCCAGCATGGTATTATCAAATACCGCGTGGGCCAGGTCGCAGTTATCAAAAAGTGCGGCCGAAAGGTCGGTTTCGGTAAAATCGGTTTCGTGTAGCTGGCAGTTAATAAATACAGGCTCTTTCAGGCGCAGCCTGTAAAATGAGACTAACGACAGATTACAGTTATTAAAAGAAGCCTTGAACAGGTATTCGTTACAATCGTAAAAGCGCAGGCCAAGCATTTTACAATCTTTAAAAACCACGCCGCGTATAGCAGTACCTACCAACGGTACATTGCTGAGATTACAACCGGTAAAGCTGCAATCTTCGAAACTACTGCCGGCCAAAGTAAGGCCGGTAAATTCGCAGTTGATAAAGGTACAGTTCTCGTAAGCAGCTTTTTGAAAGCCTTCGGCTGCGAAACCTGTTTTGTCAAACGTTTTGTCGTTTATATAAATCTTGCTCATGGTGTAGCTGTAAAAGAACAAAACCTTGCAAGCAAGTACTAATTATATATCCACAGCAGTACCGGTTTGGGTGAATTTTTCAACCATTCATCCAGCACACGCATACTGTTTAACGATACGATAGGACAACCCCAGCCTTCGGGAGTGCCTTTAGGGTACACCTCTTCATCGCTTACCTCCTGCCAGGAGTGTAAAACCACATAACGGCTTTGGGCGTTATTGTTGGTACTCTCCAGCCCGTGCAAAACATACTTTATGTGGATACCCCAATCGCTATAGGCCCGCTCGCCTATTTTATACTTACCTAGTGATGAACAATGGCTGCCGTCTTTGTTACTAAAGCCCGGATTATCTTTGGTATAGTCGTGCCCCCAGGGCAGGTCGCAGCAGCCATGGCCTACCAAAAAACCGGCAGCAATACTATCGCCCTTAAAACTCCAGATAAACAAGCGCTTAACGCCTGAATGCACGCTCATATCTGCCAGCAGGCAAAAATCGGTGTTGTATTTTTCCTGTTTGCAAAACAGCCTGGCCGCAGTAGCTTTAGCATGTAACCGCTTACCATCGGCAACGGGTTTTGTTGCAGGGGCAATGGTTTCGTCGGCGTTAGCCAAAACAACCGGACTTTTGCTTGCTGCTTTACCGGTACAGCCTGAGGCGATAACAGCATACAGCCCTATAAACAATAGCAACCGCATACTACAATATGCCTTTACAGGTGTTGGCAAAAGTGGTTACAGATACATGGCTGAGGCGTGGCCATAATTTTAATACGGCAGTTGTACTGCTTACAAAAGATGAGGTGTAGTGCATTATACAGGTTTTGTATAAAACGATGCCCTTATTGGATAAATTGCATAAAACCAGCTGGCAACAAGTTAAAAAGGGCCTCTATTCACTATTTTAATTCACAAATGCGTGGGTAGTACATTCGGCACACAATATTTTAGTAATTCGGTCATTGTATTTTCTTTACAATAGTGAAGGCCAGCCCTACAGCAATGCGGTTATTATGTACACTGATTACGGTGTGCAGTATGTGGTGTACTGTGCAAGGGCAAAGCACATTTAACAATATCCGTTACAAAAGCTTTGCGCTTAGCGGCGACACTCTTAAGCTGGATAGCCTGAGTGTAGTGCCCAATACCTGGGTGATACGCGGGGCCGATGGAAATATAGTGGACAGTACAGCATACACTATCAGGGCTTTCGAATCGAAGCTGATATGGAACAAAAGGCCGGCCGGCGATTCGGTGCGGGTGCTTTACAGGGTTTACCCGTTTGCACTGGCCAACGAAAGCTACCATAAAAGCTATGCCCGCTATGTAGAGGGTAATGCAAACTCGCTAATGCGGCCCTTTGTATATAACCCCGAAGACCCTACTAACAAACTGATAGACTTTGGCAGCCTGGATTACAACGGTACGTTTGCCAGAGGTATTTCATTCGGAAACAACCAAAACGTAACGCTCAACTCGCTGTTTAACCTGCAGCTAAGCGGTATGCTTACCAAAGACCTGGAGATAACCGCTGCCATAACCGATAACAACATACCTATACAACCCGAAGGCAACACCCAACAGATACAGGAGTTTGATAAGGTATTTATACAACTGCGGCAAGACCAGCACAAAGTAATAGTGGGCGACTTTGACCTATACAACCCCGAGAAGAATTACTTTATGAAATTCTCGAAAAAAAACCTGGGTGGGTATTACAGCGGGGCATTTAAAATAAAAAAAGTGGGCACCATAGGCACCGGTGTGGCGGGTGGTATATCGCGCGGTAAATTTGCCCGTAACTCACTTACCGTAACCGAGGGTAACCAGGGGCCTTACAAGCTGACAGGTGCCAATGGAGAAACGTTTATCATCATTCTATCGAATACCGAGGAGGTGTTTATAAACGGCGCTAAAATGGAACGCGGTGCCGACCGCGACTATGTAATAGATTACAACCTGGGCGAGATACGCTTTATGCCCAGGCGCATTATATCTAAAGACCTGCGGATAGTAGTAGAGTTTGAGTACAGCGATAAAAATTACCAGCGCAGTTCCATTTTTGCCAACACTGAACTACAAACCAAAGTAGCCGATGTACGTTTTAACCTGTACAGCGAGCAGGATAGCAAAGGGCAGAACGTACAGCAAAATCTGAATGCCGAAAAGAAACAGTTTTTGGCCACGCTGGGCGATAGCATACAAAATGCGTTCTTCCGTGGATTTGACAGTGTGGGGTACGATGCTAACCGGGTGTTGTATGCCCTGCGCGACTCTATTGTTTCGGAGAGTGGATTAAACTTTGCTTTCGACTCGGTACTGGTATATAGCACCGATACCACCAAGGCGAAATATACGGCCACCTTTACATACGTAGGCGAAGGCAAGGGGAACTACATACCCATAAACAGCACAGCCAATGGACGTGTATTTGCCTGGGTAGCGCCGTTAATTGATACGACCACGTTTACCGGCAGGCCGCAAGGGTCGTACGAGCCGGTAATTTTTCTGGTTACGCCCAAGTACCAGCAGCTTTATACACTGGCAACCGATGTGCGCATAGACAAAAACAACAACCTGAGCGCCGAGGTGGCCATGAGTAACTTTGATAACAACATGTTTTCGGATAAAAACAACAATACCAACCTGGGCTTTGCCGCACGGGCAGGTTACAACGGAAATATTACTACCAAACGCGACACCGCCGGCCGTGCCCTACAAAACCTAACGTACAACTTTAATTACGAGTTTTTGCAGAACAGGTTTAACACTATTGAACGATACCGCAACATTGAGTTTAACCGCGACTGGAATCTGGCTGTATCGCAAAAACGATATAACGAGCACCTGGCTACGGCTAATGTAGCCTACAACTGGGGTAATGCCGGTAACATCAGTTACCGGTTTAAGGCATTTGTACAGGATACTTTTTACCGCGGTTTTGAAAATGCACTAAGTGCCGGCGTAAATAAAAACGGTGTAAACCTTACCCTTACCAATAGCTACCTCAACTCAAAATCGCAATTGGTAAAAACCGATTACATACGGCCCAAAGCAGATTTGTATTATGCATCGGCCAAAACAAAAGGGTGGAAAATAGGTGGACTATTTGACCATGAAATAAACATGATAAAAAGTAAAGATAGCGACACACTAACCGGTGCCAGCTACCTGTGGCAGAACTATAAAATATATGCAGCTACTGCAGATACGGCCACTAACAAATTTTTATTTGAAGCCGGTGTGCGGATGGAACACAAAGGCCGTGGCGAAACCTATGCACCGGCCTACTACCAGGCACAGTTTGTAACAGTAAGCGGGCAGGTAAACTCATTAAAAAACCAAACCATTAACTATAATTTTACTTACCGGCATGCCGTAAATAAAGATTCGGCGGTTATACTAAACCAACCCGAGCACTATTACCTGGGTAGGGTAGATTACAATTTTACACTGTTGAAAGGTGTATTCCGCTCTACTACCCTGTACGAAATAGGTACCGGTACACAAACCAAGCAGCAAATACTTTTTGTAGCCTCACCTACTAACCAGGGCGATTATATATATGATAAAGATGCCAACGGAAACGGCGTAAAAGATATAGCAGAATATGTATCCAAACCAACGGGTTTAACTTACGATTCATCGTACTTCCGCACGTTTGTTACCACCCCCGAACTGGTGCCGGTAAACAGTACACAATTTAACCAGGTACTGAACATAAACCCTGCTGCCGTATGGCGCAACAAAACAGGCGTTAAAAAAATAGTAGCCATGTTCAGCATTTTTGCCAGTGTAAGCATCAGCAAAAAAACGTTTGTAGAGAAAACCAAAAAAGTAGGCGATTACTTTAACCCCTTTCCGCTAAAACGTGATGACAACCAGGTAGTAGCCACCACCATCAGCAGCCGCAACACCCTGTACTTTAACCGTACCGAAGCAAAGTATGGCGCCCAGTTTGATTTTAACTATGCGCGTAACCGTACACTGCTAACAGCAGGCTTTGAAAACCGCCTGCTACAAAGCCAGGGGGTAAGCATACGCTGGAACATTATTAAAGCACTGAATACGCAATGGGGATACACCAATGGTTTAAAATCAAACCAGTCGGATTTTTACACTACGCTACGTTACCGGTTTACGTATAACGATGCAACAGCCGACATCAGCTATCAGTTTAAAACCTTTCTGCGCATAGGGCTCAAGTACGAGTTTTCAGATAAAGTGAACCCTACAGATACGGTGGGCAAACAAACTGCACAAACCCATAAACTTACCTTTACCGCCCGCTATAACCGGCAAAGCAAAAGCAGTGTAGATGTGAGCCTATCTTATGCCAGTATAAAATACAACGATAAAAACTACCCCAACCAGCAGTTGGAGTATGCTATGCTGGAGGGACTTAGTAACGGCAACAACCTGGTATGGACTGCCGGCTACTCGCAAAGCCTTACCGAAAACATACAACTTACCATTGCTTACGATGGACGTATGACGGGTTTTGTACCCGGCGATAAATCAACCTTAAAATCGGTGCATACCGGCCGCGCAGAGATACGGGCGGTGTTTTAGGCAATCAGATTTGGCGCAATATGGAACTTCAGGTTGCATAAAACAGCCTGAGATTGCTTCGTCGGTTTCGCAGAGCCGAAACCTTCTCGCAATGACGAAGAAATTAATTGCTGGTAAAAATACCCCCAAGTTACATACCCGGTCGGTATATAACATTACCTACTGTGCGGGCAAATTCCTTTTTCTGCTCCATTAGCAGGCGGTGCAGTTTCATCAGCTTAAGCTGCTCGGCTTCGTCTTTACTATCTTTAATGCGGGCTTCAATCTTTTTCAATTCGGCTATGTTACGGTATTGCTTAAACCGTACAATGGCCGATGCTACATCTTTAATAAACATCTCCTGCTTACCGGGTATAGCTATTTTGTATTTATTAAACCAGTTTTCGCTGATGCTGTAGGGCTGTGCAAGTATGCCAATGGCAATAGATGAGATAGCCTGATCATCATGGTTGGTAAAAAACTTTTCATCGTGCACGTAGCCCTGCGCGTACTCGTGCTGTATGTACTCGTAAATGCTTTTATACTGGGTAGTTTCAAGTGCCAGGCCCTCCAGTTCTTCCATTACGTAGTGCGTTACCGTAACTTCATTTTCTTCCTCTCCTATTTTCCACGAACCATACTCAATCAATATGCGTACAATGTCACGCTCCAGTATATGCAGGTTGCTGGTGGTTTCGTTGTACTGCTCCTGGTGCACGTTTTGCGGCACCTCATCTTCCTTAAACTTAACGTTCTGTTTCTCCTCCTCTTTCTCCTGTTCCTTTGTTTTTTTGCGCCTAGTTTTGTTAACCTCTGTAATCAGTATCTGCTCGTTCATGTCGAACAACTGGCTACACTCCTTGGTATAAACCGACCGGTGGATAGGATCGGGTATTTTGGCTATCGACTCAATAATATCCCTTATCAGTTCCGACTTGCGGATAGGATCGGCTTTGGCCTCGGCAGCAAATAACGACGACTTGAAGAGGATAAGGTCTTTACGGTTCTCTTTAATAAACTGAGCAAATGCCTCGGCACCCACACGCTTTACATAAGAGTCGGGGTCTTCGCTATCGGGCAGTATTACCACCCGTACGTTCATGCCCTCTTCCAATATCAGGTCGGTACCGCGCAGTGCTGCTTTAATACCCGCAGCATCGCCATCGTACAACATGGTAATGTTAGGCGTAATACGCTTTACCAAACGTATCTGATCGGGAGTAAGCGAAGTGCCTGAAGATGCCACCGCATTTTCAATACCGGCCTGGTGCAACGATATTACATCGGTGTATCCTTCTACCAACAGGCACTCGTCCTTTTTGCGGATATCGTTTTTGGCAAAGTAGGCACCATACAGCAACTTGCTTTTAAGGTACACCTCGCTTTCGGCAGTGTTTACATACTTGGGGGCTTTCTCATCTTTAATCATGATACGGCCTCCAAAACCCACCACCTTACCGGTCATGTTATGGATAGGAAACATTACCCGGTTGCGGAAAAAATCGGCCGTGCTGCCCTCTTTGGGCGAGGTGAGACCTGCCTTTTTGAGAGTTTCAATAGTAAAGCCCTCTTTAAGCGCATGTTTGGTAAACAAATCGAACGCATCGGGTGCATAACCCAACTGAAATTTTTCGATAGTATGGTTCAGAAAGCCCCGCTCCTTAAAATAAGCCAGGCCCACTTTACCGTTATCGTTGTGTAACATATAATCGGTATAGAACTTCTGCGCCATAGCATTGGCTATGTGTATGCTCTCTACCAGGTTGTGGCGTTCTATCTCCTTCTGCTTATCCTCATCGGTTACCTTCTCTTCCTGAATTTCGATGTTGTACTTTTTAGCTACATAGCGCAACGCATCGGGGTAACTCAGTTGCTGGTAATCCATTAAAAACTGGATGGGGCCACCAGCCTTACCACAGCCAAAACATTTGTAAATATTTTTTGCCGGGCTTACGTTAAACGAGGGGGTTTTTTCGTTATGGAAAGGGCACAGGCCCATAAGGTTAGAACCGCGCTTTTTAAGCGTAACAAACTCGCCCACTATATCTTCTACACGGGCTTCGTCGTTTATGCGCTGTATGGTTTCGCGGTTTATCATGGCAGGGCGTGCAAATTAAACATATCTACCCATATATGCATTATGGCCCGCATAGCGGGCCATAAACATGTATTTATTAAAGCTTTGTAAAGGTTATTGAGCAGCCTGGGCTTTATTGTAACGGGCGGCAATCCAGGGTGGTACATCTACCTTAATATCGTTCAGGTAGCCTTTCATACGTACGGCGGGTTGCAGGTCGTCGGAATACCCCCGCTTATGCATCATACAATCGAACTTACCACTAAGCATAAAGTAGGTCTTATCGGCACTCCACTCAACTTTGGTAGCCCTGAAAGAATTGTTTTCGGGCAGCATGTAGTAATCGGCAAAATTGTAGTGCAAATCAAACGTTACATCGCTGGCATCGGCCATTTCGCCGTTGGCCTGGTTGCTGAACGTGTATTCTATGCTCATACTCTCGCTGAAAAAGCGGCCATCGGCGTTGGTAGAATCGTTACCATAAAAAATAAGCGAGGTAGCCACGCGGTTACGCGAAGCATCGGCCGAGGTAGCAAACGGCACCGGTTTATTAACCAGTGTAGCCCTGTAAAACGAGTTTTCGCGCAGTTGAAAAGGCTGGCCGTTGATGGTAGCATCTAAAGTACCTTCGGCTTTAAAATCATCGCGAAAATTGTTGCCGGGGGCGAACGAATACAGCACTGCAGCCAGCGCAAACAGCAATACCGGGGTGAGTAGCTTTCTCATGATAGTGGTTTGTACCTATAGTACGCAACCAGCGCTGCTGTAGTTAAACCGATGGGGTTTGTTTGTTACAACGTGCGCATTGAAAACAAGCAGGATGTTGCACAGGCCATACATAAACTTAAGGTAACTTTTAACTAACTTGCGCTTAACAAATGGTAAAGTTCAACATATTTAAACTATCGGTAAGGCGCGCGCTGCTTTTTACGGGCTCATCGGTGGTGTTTGCGCTGGCCATCTGGTGGCTTAACCACCTGCCCGGGTTACAGAATTTCTGGCAGGGTTACCCTACCGACAATGGGATAGGCACTTTTTTTTGCGAGTACACCAATATGAGCAAAATAGTACGCCAGCCGGTAAATACGTTCAGTAACCTGGCGTACCTGCTGCCGGGCCTGGCCATACTGTGGCGCGGCTGGAAAGACCAAAGCAAACGCACGCGTTATAATATAGTATCGGCCAACCCCTTTTACAGTATTATGCTGGGTGGCATACTGCTTTACATTTTTGTAGCCAGTACATTTTTCCACTCCTCACTTATAGGCTTTGCCAGTAAGCTCGATTTTTCGGCGGTGTATTCGTTATCGCTATACCCGCTTATGTACTTTACACACCGGGTTTGGTTGCTATCGATAGGAGTGCCCAGCAATACCAGGCACACTAAAAGTACCACTACCGTTATTACAGCCTTTACAGTGCTATATGTACTGTTAACCTTTGGCATGCCTGAAGGCATGGAGAACTACGTAGTACTGGGCATAATTGTATTTATTGCGCTGCTGGGGCTTATTGTAGAAAAGTATGACAGTGGCCGTACCAACCACCTGTACCTGGTTACAGCCATTGCCTGCATAGCTTTTGCGGTAATGTGGTTTGGGTTTGATATTTATAAAATACTTTGCATACCCGATAGTTACATACAACCGCACTCGCTATGGCATTTGTTTGCAGGGCTTTCTACCTTTTACTTTTACATGTACATACGCAGCGAGAAGAATAAGTTGTAGTTAATTAGCATAACCCCGAGCTGCAGATTTCGTTTTATTTGCAGCACAACACCAAACACAACTGCATGCTGCGCTTTTTACCTGTATCTATTGTTTTACTATGCCTGCTAACCGGCTGTGCTACCCTACCCAAAAACTACCAGACTACTGATGAGATAATAGCTACCGGCCCCGGGCCGGAAGACATGATAGTGGATACGATTACGGAGCAACCGCGCATACTTATTTCATGTAACGCCAGAAGGGAAGGGCAGCCAGAATATGGCGAGATAGAAGCCTACTACCCGGCTACCGGTAACCGCCGTATATTAAAACGCATTAACGAGCCGGCCGGCTTGCTGTTTAACCCGCACGGTATAGACCTGGTGAAACTAAGTGCCAAATGGCCCAGCACAGGCGGCGACCTGGTATTACTGGTAGTAAACCACGAGCACACCAAACACATTAATTCTATCTTAAGATACCATGTACTTAAAGATGAGCTGGTATTTATAGAAAAGATAACAGACAGCCTGATATACTCACCCAATGCCGTAGCGGGTTTTAGCGATGGTACTATACTGATAAGCAACGACCTTAAAAAACAGCGCAGCATAAGCGAGGTACTGTTTAAAGTAAAAAAGGCACAGGTAAGCTACTGGGATGGCAAACACTGCAACGTGGCTGCCGAAAAATTCTGCTATACCAATGGTATTACCATTAAGGATAATAAAACGGTGTACCTGGCCAGCACCATGCAGAATAAAGTATGGCAGTTTGATTTTGATAAAGGCCACCTTGTAAATAAACAGGTGGTAGGCAAAGTACCCGGGGCCGATAATATCCGCTTTGATGGTGGTGACCTGCTGGTGCCGGGGCACCTGCGCTTTCTGCAGTTTTTAAAACACATGAAGGATAGTACCCACTACTCTCCCACTACTGTTTACCGCATTAACCCGGCCACCAAAACACAAAGCGTAGCATACTTTGATAAAGGCGCACAGCTAAGTGCCGGCAGTACCGCACTGGTATATGGAAATTACCTGTACGTGTGTGGTATTTTCGATGGAAAAATAGTGCGCAAAAAACTAAAGTAGCCTACTTAAACGGATTGCGGATTGTATAATCTTTAGGCTTTAGGTTGGCGGTGTAGGTGCGTACAAACAGGTAATTAAATACCGGGTTAAAATGCTTTACATAGCCATACATGGGTGATGGCACAGCACCAATGGTGCTCTTTATCTCAGGAGCGGTACGGCCATAGTGCAACTGGGTTACCCGCGCTTCAATACCGGCTTTCAGCATATCGTACATCATGCGCTGGTACAGGTGTATAGGCTTGCAGCGTTCGTGGTCCATACCAGTGTAGTGCACCTCCATACGTTTACCAAATACATAAGCCGATATAAACCCTATCATCTGCCCCTGTATATAATAAGCATACAGGTTATAATTATCGGGTAATTGCTTTTTCTGTTCGGCGTAAAAATTTTCATTCAGCTCGGCCAGCTTAAAATCGGCATTGCGCATTACGTTGCGGTACAGGGCGTGTATCTCGCCCTGCGAGGCGGCAATGTCTGCCGCAGTAAGGTTGCGTACTTCTACCCCTGCTTCATCGCACAGTGCATAAGCTTTTTTAGCCCTTACGCGATATTTAGATGACAGCGATGCCACATAATCATTAAAGCTGCTCCATTCTTCGCGCAGCTTTATGCTCATATCGCTTTCAACAGTTATTTCGTGGTAGGCATTTGTTTTAAGCGGTTGATCAAATTCTGTTTTAGGCTCGTACAAATCTGATACCAGCACGGCTGATATGCCGCCGCTTTTCACCATATCATCTACCGCTTTGCGAAGCAGTAACGCGCGTGTGGCTTTATCAATTTCGCTGTTGAAGTAACAACCGTTTTCGCCGGTCATAAATACATTGCCACTTACCAGCAAAGGCACGTTTACCAGGTTCAGCAGTTTTTCGGTAATACTTTCAGCAGCGGCCATTACCCGGTTGCCGGGCTTGTAGGCCGGAAAATAGTTGATAAGCTGGTTGCCATGAAACATAACCACCTGAAAGTACATAGCCGCTACAGTAATATCCTGATGTTTTACCAATACATACCTGAACTGCATGGCACCGGCGTGTACCCGCTCCAGCATTTTAAGGTTATCGTACTGCATTAATGCATTATGTGCAGGTATGTGTTTATCCCACTGCAACTCGCCCAGGTTTTCAATGGTATTGAAAACCGTTAGGCTATAATCCTTTATGTTATCCAGTTCTGCGCGGGCAGAACATCGGTAGGGTACACAAATATCCACTCGAATGATTTGAGGTTATGACGGGCAAGGTGGCAAAAAATTTTCGCTACTCAAAAAAAAGGGCCGCACCGTAAGGTGCGGCCCCCTGTTTTATATGCTAAACAGTGGCTACTTAACCACATTTAACTGTTTGGTACGTATAAGCCCACCGGTATTAAGGCTGTATAAATAATTGTCCGGTTGAAGGTGTGCGGTGTTATAGGTAACCGAATTGAAACCCATGTTTCCGGTGGCCTGTATTTCATCTACCAAACGGCCGGTAAGGTCGTATACCCGCAGTTCTGCGCGGGTAGACTGTGGCAGGTAGTAACTAATAGTGGTTTGATTGGCAGCGGGGTTAGGTACGGCATCGTACAACTGCGGGGTACTTACAAATCCCGCTACGGTGTTGGGATCGTCAATAGCAGTAGGTTGTTCAATAATGCTGCTATCCAGCACCATGTTCTCATCGCCCGGCTGATAAACGAGGTATGAGAAATAAACCAACATCATTTCATCGGTAGTGGCTTCGCCAGAGCCCACCGGCTGTGGCGGGTTGCTGGGGTTGTGCGGATTGTTGGATGTATTATCATACAACGCTATGCCATGGAACGTGCTGCCTTTGGGAAAGAATATCAGTTTCTGAAAGGTGTAAAAGCCCTGCCAGTGAAAATCCCAGTCGTTTATTTTAATAAACGGTATGGTATCGCCTGCTGGTGTTTCGCCATACACCAGCCAGCTTTTGCATATCAGGTGAGCATGTGGAGCTACGTTAAGCAGCGATACACCCTGCACCGGCAGGTTGCTTGGTATGGTATATTCTGAATAAAAAGTTTTGGTAGCATTGGCCGGAATAGCAAGCGGTCCGTTTACCAGGTTTGGTCCGTGATTAAGTGGTGGCTGTATAAAGATAGAACGCAGACTGGCAGTGCTCAGCTTTATATTAAGTTTGGTACTATCTGTTTTGCCGGCACTACCAGCGGGGTAGTGAATTTGCAAAACCAAACGGCTGTTTTTGTGCAACGTAACACCCATGCCCGATGGGTATATAGTAGGCATCTGACCGGGCACCCAACCACCTACCAGCGGCGCATTATTAAAACCGGGGCCTCCAAAACTGGTATAACCGGGCTCGGGGGTATTATTATCCAGTTGCAGCGAACGCTGGTTACTGGTTGTATCTTCGTAAATAAGTATGTGGTGCACTATAGAGGGGTCGCCGGGTATGGCCTCTATGGCGGTCATAAACTGATCTTGCGATAGATTGGTGGGAATAGTAAAACACTGGTACAAATCGTAGTTTACGTTAGGTACCGTAAAGGTGGGTATTTGTATTACTTTATCTACTGCGCCCAATACCGAACCGTTTGTATAAACCGGTGCTGCCGGGGCTGTAGTTGTATCGCCGGGCAGGCCCCCGCCTACTATCCAGGCGTTGATAAGTGTAATTTCGGAAGTAGAAAGGTAGCGTTCATCTTTATAATGGTTGTATTCTCTATCGGGCGGCCAGGGTGGCATTTTGCCCGATGATACGGCATCGGAAATCATAAACATGTGACTTTTGGCATCGCTGTATGTAGTAAGCGAAAACGGCGCCAAACCGCCCTGATGGTGGCAGTTGGTACAGTTAGCAAACATCAGCGGGGCAATATCGGTAGCCCAGGTGGGGGTGTTTTGCGAGAGCCCAATTTTAGCCAAGGCAAGCACACAAAACATAAGTAATAGTTTTTTCATTAAAATAGTTTTCCTGTGTTTTTCCCCGAAAATAAATAAAACCATTTACAAAAAGGTTACAATTCAACCAACTGCTGTCTACACAATTACTTTTGAAGCACATTGGATTTTTACATAACTGAATACCGATAACCAGCTTTTACCATCAAACTCCCATATTGGGCTTCGTTAGGATGTATACCTGTTTAATATATTAAATGGTGAAGGGCTGTAACAGCTATATTGCTTGTACTGGCGATTGTTTCAGGAGAGCATGATATACACTCGGCTGGTTAAATCCCCCGCTCTTCTTCGTATTTTGCACAATCACTTCTACGTTTTAATAACCTACACCTACCTTCACTTCCGCCTCAACCGCTCTGCCATTGCCAGCGTATGTTTCAGTGCGCGTACATGGGTAAAATCGCCGTGGCCGGTTATTACATAGTTGGGCTGCAGGCATTTGGCCATTACCTTTCTTACACTATTGGCATACTCTGTTTTGTTGGCATCGCCCAGGTAGCCAAGGTTGCGGTCGTACACACTTTTTATAAGGCAGGCGCCATGCAATATGCGCTGCGCCTCAAACCATATCACTATGTTATCGGGGGCATGGCCGGGGCCGGGGTAGTAAGTCTCAAATAGGTATTTGCCCAGTGTAAAAGTAGTATCGCCGCTTAGTAAATACTGTGCGCGCTTATGGTTGGTTTTTGCACAAAGTTCATCGGTTTGTGCGGTGGTATAGGTTTTAATACCCTGCTGCCGGTAGTACTCCAGCCCACCGGTGCGGTCATCATGAAAATGGGTGGCAATACACATCACCACCTTTTTGTTATGGCGCTGTTGTATGCTATCCAGCAAGGGCTGAAACTGCGTGGTATCCCACGGGGTATCAAACATAGCCACGCCCTCATCGGTTACTACATACAGGCCGTTGGCCGGCACCTGATAACCCTTGTAATCGTTATAGGTTGTATATATGTAAAAGTCTCCGGTAAGGTGGGTAATCTTTAGTGCATTGCCGGCCGTTAGCCCCGCAATTTGTACAAATAGTAATATGGTGATTATAAGCAGGCGCATTATTGGTTGTTTTTTTATGGGCAGCCGCTGCAAATATAGGGGAGGGTACTGTGTTTTTACCAGTACCTGTAATTATATAATTATATAAAACACAGCCGCGCTTGTGGTACTGTTGTACCGGGCAGGTATTTTATTTTACATTTGGCTAATGTCAATACAGTCACCGGGTAATCGTTGCAATAATTGCGGAGCACCTTTGCAACAGGGCCAACAGGCTATAAACTGCGATTACTGTGGTAAACCCAAAACTGTGCCCGCCAGGGCAAAAATGAAGGCTACTCCATCGCTGCCGGCAGAACCCCAAAGTATAAAGACCAACGCCGGCTGGTATTTCCTTGTATCTATACTTATGGCAATTATAGGCCTTAATGTAGAACGGGATAGCAATTGGTATAACGGGCTTGTACTGGTATGGTTTTTCTTCTTCTCTGCCAGTATGTTTTCGCTGGTGTGGTTTGTAATACGCAAAATATGGCGCGTATTATAGTACTGCCGGTATGTTATCGCACCACGCTCACCTTTTTAATGCTGCTGCCTTTTTTCTGTAAGTAAACGCCTGCCGGCACACCGGCAGAACTGTTTATTGCAGCCCCATCTATAGTATAAATACCATCGGGTAGTGTGTTGATTGATTTATTGTTTACCTCATTAATGCCGGTTACAGGGCTACTGGTAGTTACTGTTAGTTTATCTATAGCATCTCCAAATACCTCAACCTGCAGCCCATACAAAAACGGATACATTAACTGGTTATAGCATAAACGAAACTCCACATCGGTATATGGCGGAATAGAGCCGGCCGAGAGATATTGAAACTGGCCAGCTGTTTGCACGGGCTCTTCCTCGCGATCTGTAAAATCGGTAAAGTCTTTTTTATTGTAACGCACTATTCTGCTGTATCCTGCAGGAAAAACCGTATCGCCCACCATCACCGGGTTAGTGGTAGTAATAGTACTAATGGTCATGGGTAGTGCCAGGTCTTTACCCAGCACAACAGGCAAGGCTCCGGTTCGCACTTTTAAAACAAGCTCGTTGTTGCGGTAAGTTCTGGTGCGCATTAAGTTGGGAAGAGTGCCGTTAGTAACAACAATATTGCCCTTTTCAAATTCGCCCAGTGCTTCTGCCGAACTGCTTAAACCAAACCACCGGGCCATAATTTCGCCGGCCATTGTATAATCATGTAGTAGTATGGCAGTGTTGGTACTATCAAACATCAGCTTGTTTAAGGCATCAGTAGTATCTATCAGCCGGGGCAGTGTGTATGACCATACCAGTTCAGCACCCGGGCATAGTTTCCAAATACCGGATATTTCTACAGGTTGTGATTCAGCAACAGGCCAATATTGCATATCCATTAACTTCTCAAGATAGTCAGAAATGTCTCTTTCAGGAAAGAACGTAACCGAATCGGATCCAACCCCATGCCATACGTATTTTTTAAGATGCTGAGGGTGCTGTAACACGTCTTCAAACGACATCAGGGTACCATCTGGAAACGCGTTAATGGCATAAGGTTCACCGGGGTCTGCATCAAAACCTACCCATTTACCATCAATCTTAAATTCGACCAGTTGATGATGACTACCCGATACAATGCGCACATCACTTGGATCAAAAATTCCGGCATCGATTAAT
Source organism: uncultured Chitinophaga sp. (assembly GCA_964423405.1). Taxonomy (GTDB): domain Bacteria; phylum Bacteroidota; class Bacteroidia; order Chitinophagales; family LD1; genus Bog-950. The sequence continues at coordinate 56,156 of CAYREY010000005.1, forward strand.
GTGCGGGCTGCATAATAACGGAAGTTGCCACACTTGTAAGCCCCCGAGCCCAACGTAAAGCCGTTAACAGCATATCGCTTTTCGGCAAGTTGCTGAAAGAAAACGCCGGGACCATAATCAGCCGACTCTATCCAGAAGTTTTCAAAGGCAGGGCTTTTCAGTATCTTAAGCATTTCGTGCAAGGCGCCTATTTTGGTGCCGCTGGCAGCTAACCGTTCATACACCGATTGCTTATCTACAAAATAGTAGTCGCCGGGCTGGTCGAAAATAGTGAGCGGATAGAACGAGTGCGTTGCTGTATCAGCGTTTTTTATTGATATAGAAAACGAATCGAACGAATGGTGCCTTAAAGGCAGGGGCTGGGTAAACATACTAACCTGTGCAACGCAAATCATGCCTGTTGCCAACAGGAGTACCAAAAATATTTCTTTCAACTTACTATTATTACAATAAACTAATTAATTGCAATAATATTATATTAATCAAAAAAATAAATACTGATTACAATCAGTAGTATCACAACCCACCAATAACCGGTAGCCCCATCATTAACTGTTGCCTGGTATATTTATATATTAATGTCGCACCGGTTAATAAAAAAGCTGCATTTACACGTTTCAAAATATCCGCAAACATCAAATAATCAGTCTTTTAACAACAAAATTGCATCCTTTGCAATAAATACAGCCAACGGTTGTGGTACATCAAATATCATGTTGTTTACATCAGCATGGTTACCGATAAAATTTATGTAGTGTTTTATAGTTAAACTATTAGCTAACTCTAATTATATTATAATTAAATAATAATATTAAAAACCAGTTTCGAGGCATAAAAAACACAACATACTGCTATTGCTTATCCATTAACCGGGCAGTTTAGCATTTTACAAGTAGTGTATTTTTATAAAACTATTACGGTTAAAGTGGGCAGCACTTCTGTTTGTTAATGGTACACCATACTGCTTTTATATCTCGTTTGCCCGCTACACACCACCAGGTAGGGTTGGCATTAGCTTATATGTGTTTTGTTTGATAAACTGCCGGGCAGGCAAAATACCCTATAGCAATAAAATTATGCCGGGTAATAAAGTGCTATAATGCATACATTAAAAAGTATGCATTAAGTTATATACTATAACATGGTATTTATATCCATAAAAAAGCCCCGCTTGTTAAAGGCGGGGCTTTTTTATTAGTTGATGCTTTCTGACTAGTGAGCAGCTGGAGCAGCAGCAGAATCAGTTGTAGCAGTTGCAGCAGCAGTATCAACTGGAGCAGCTTCTACCGGAGCAGCAGTTGCAGCAGAGTCTACAGCTGGAGTTTCAGTTGTTTCAGCTGGTTTGTTGTTGCAAGCTGACAGAACTACTACAGAAGCAGCTACGAAAGCGAAGAATACCTTTTTCATTCTCTTTAGTTTTTTTGGTTTAGGTTAATAAATTGACGCGCAAATATAAATTTCCGCCGCTGGTATTTACAAATTTTCGTAAAAATATTTTTACAGGCCTTTTCTGGTATCTTATCGGGCTAAGCCTATTCCCCATTACTTCTCGCGGAAAAAGATGTTGATAGGCACCCCGGTAAAGTCGAAAGACTCGCGCAGCTTGTTTTCCAGGTAGTTGCGGTATGGTACTTTTATATGCTTGGGGTGGTTGGCAAAAAAGGCAAACGACGGGAACCTGGTAGGCAGCTGGGTAACGTACTTTATGGCTACCAGGCGGCCATCCATAGCTGGCGGGCTGTAGGCAGCTATAGCTTTCAGCATCACCTCGTTAAGTTGCGAGGTGGTTATCTTTTTACGCATATTGGCATATACCTGCTCTATTACCTCCAGCACCCTGAAAACACGCTGCCTCTCCTGCGCCGATATAAAGATAATGGGCACATCGTTAAACGGGGCCAGCTTGGCACGCAGCACAGCCTCAAAATCGCGCGCAGTGTTGGTTTCTTTCTCTATCAGGTCCCATTTGTTTACGGCAAACACTATACCGCGGCGCTTTCTTACGGCCATGCGGTAAATGGTCAGGTCCTGGTGGGTAATGCCTTTGGTGGCATCTATTACCACCACCGCCACATCCGATTCATCTATAGCTTTTACAGCCCGTATTACCGAGTAAAATTCGAGATTCTCGTGCACCTTGGCCTTGCTGCGGATACCTGCGGTATCTATCAGCACCAGGTTTTTGCCGTATTTGGTGTAGTGGGTATGTACCGAATCGCGGGTAGTGCCGGCTATATCGGTTACAATGTTACGGTCTTCGCCCAGCAGGGCGTTTACCAGGCTCGATTTGCCCACGTTGGGCTGCCCTACTATACATACTTTAGGTATGTTCTCTTCATCCTTTTCTTCTTCTGTTTCGGCAGGCACGCGCTCTACCACGGCATCCAGCAGTTCGCCTGTACCCGAGCCGGTCATAGAGGCTATAAAAAACGTATTATCTATACCCAGGCTGTAAAACTCGTTGGCCTCGTGCATACGCTCCAGGTTATCTACCTTGTTTACTACCAAAAAAACGTTTTTCTGGTGTTTGCGCAGTATGTTGGCAAACTCATCATCCAGGGTGGTAATGCCGGTGGTGGCATCTACTATAAACAGCAGCAGCGAGGCCTCCTGTATAGCTATCATCACCTGCTCACGGATGTGTTTTTCAAACACATCTTTACTGCGGGGCACAAAGCCACCAGTATCTATTACGTTAAATATTTTGCCACCCCACTCGCACTCGCCGTATATACGGTCGCGGGTTACGCCGCTAAAGTCGTCAACAATAGCTTTCTTCTCGCCTATCAGGCGGTTAAATAAAGTGCTTTTGCCAACGTTTGGCCGGCCTACAATGGCTACGGTAAATCCCATGGTACTGTACTGTTATATTTAAGGTTCAACCGGCGTTATAGCCAAAGTTTTTAAGCGTGGCCGGGTTGTTGCGCCAGTTGTCCTTTACTTTTACAAATAATTCGAGGTGTACTTTTTTGCCTATAAAAGCCTCTATGGCTTTGCGGGCTTCGGTGCCTACCTTTTTAAGGGCTTCGCCCTTGTTACCAATAATAATCCCTTTTTGCGAATCGCGCTCTACAAATATTACACAGCGTATACGGTCAATGGTGTCTTCTTCTTTGTAGGTATCTACTATTACTTCGCAGCTATAGGGTATCTCTTTGGTATAGTTCAAAAATATTTTCTCGCGCACTATCTCGGCCACAAAAAAACGTGTATTGCGGTCGCTTAGCTGTTCTTTATCGTAGTACGGCGGCGATTCGGGCAACAGTTCTACAATTTTTTTAATAATCTTCTTAGCATTTATACCCGATGATGCTGTAATAGGTATTACCTCGCAGCCGGGTAGTTTTTCTTTCCATTCGGCTATCAGCTTTTCGGTTTCTTCTTTGCCGTACAGGTCTATTTTATTAAGCAGTACAAACGTGGGTATCTTGTTGGTCCGTATCAGTTCCAGCAGGTGTTGCTGCTCTTCATCTTTCTGAAACTTATCGGTTACAAAAATCAGTACATCGGCATCTTCAAAAGCAGTTTCTACAAAGTCGTTCATGGTACTTTGCAGCTTGTAGGCCGGCTGGTTAATATAGCCCGGCGTGTCAGAAAACACTATCTGGTAATCATCGGCATTAACCATGCCCAGCAACCGGTGGCGCGTGGTTTGTGCCTTGGGCGATATGATACTCATATTCTCGCCCACCAGTGCATTCATCAGGGTGGATTTGCCTACGTTGGGTAAGCCTATAATATTTACAAAACCGGCGCGGTGACTCATAAAGGGCGGCTAAAATACAAAAGCATATCAAATACTACTATGTATCGCCGGCTTTCGGCTTAATTAAGCGCTGCTGCCAGCCCTTTTTATACGCCATATGCCCCAGCCACAGGCTATAAGCAGCACCGCAACGGTGGCAAAGGTAAGCTGCAGCGGGTTGGCGGTTTGCAGCATCAGCATTTGTATGCCTATCCATCCACCCAGTATAAACCCTTCTGCCAGCACCCCCAGCGGGTAGTACGGGCTGCAGGCCAGCATTAAGCCCAGCACCACCAGGCTACCTGCACCGTTGGCCATTAGCAGCACTATACCTGGTATCAGGTAGGTATCAAACGGCGAATGTTCCAGATAGCTGAGCGGCATTTGCATACTGCCGCCGGTAGGGTCGGTGGCCAGTTGCCAGCCGCCGTACAGGGCACCAATGCCGTTTAACAGCAACAGGGTAACGGCTACAAGGTGCAGCACAACCGATAGCGTTTTTTGCATACCACAAATTTACAGCCTGCAGGCAGTAAGCCTGTTATGACTTTGCTTAGCCTTGTAATACTTAGCCACCAATGCACAAATAATACACAATCAGGCACTGTATTAGTCTGCGTATTCTGTGAGAAAGCAGCCTTATAACCATTAAGAACATTAAGGGCATTTAGGATATTAATAAAAGAGCGGCTATAGGCTGTTATTCCCCCTTTGGGGGGTAGGGGGTTGAAATGTTGGCTGTTCAATCCAAAATCGCACTTCTAAAATCTAAAATAAGTATGCCCCCCAAAAACAAAACAGCCCCGCAATTGCAGGGCTGTTTATATATTTTAAAGTAGGGTATTACTTATGCTTCGGCAGTAGTAACTACGTGTACAAACTGGCGGTCGTTTTTACCACGGGTAAATTTAACTACACCATCTATTACTGCAAAAATGGTATGGTCTTTACCAATCATTACGCCTTTACCAGGGTGGTAGTTAGTACCACGCTGACGAACGATGATATTACCAGGGGCAGCAGAGTCGCCACCATATATTTTAATGCCTAAGCGTTTGCTGTGACTGTCGCGTCCGTTCTTAACCTTACCTTCGCCTTTCTTATGTGCCATGACTTGTTGGTTTTCTTTTTAGGGTCTTTTAAAAATTAATTACGCTATGCTTTCAATAGCTATTTGAGTTAAGCTCTGGCGGTGGCCCTGAGTTTTCTCGTAGGTTTTTCTTCTTTTCTTTTTGTAGATAATCACCTTGTCGTCTTTCAGGTGGTTAACTATTTTGGCGGTTACCTTTACACCAGCAACAGTAGGGGTACCTACTTTAACACTGCCGTTGTCGTCAGTTAAAAGCACACGGTCAAATGACACACTGTCGCCCACATTACCTTCCAGGCGGTGAACATAAAGCTTCTTTCCGGCCTCTGCCTTAAACTGTTGGCCTGCTATTTCTACTATTGCGTACATATTCATTTAAAATTTGGGAGCGCAAATATAACAGTTGAATCTTAAAAACCAAATAGCATTGTTTTATTTCAATTGCCGCTTGCCGCTTGTTGGTTGGCAGAGAAAGGCAAAAAAGCGATGTTAGTAGCTTAAAAAACAATTTAATTATCTGAATATCAATAAATTAAATCATTTCGCACCTTAATTAAGAGCTACCAGTTGTGCTACCCATATAAACTATCCACATCTGCCTGACAACAAGCAACCGACAACTGACAACCGACAACAGGCAACTGATAACTACCTATCTGCCAACTCTTCCTTTTAGCAATATTGGCATTGCAATTGACTACCTTTGAACCCGAACAGGGATTAATACTAAAAACAGCGTTATGGAAATGAAGGATATGATGGATTTTATACAACCCGGAGGCACCGATGATGAAGTGGATTTTTTACCCATTTTGCCCGAAGAAGACAGCGCCGACAGCAAAAAAATAGACATACCACAAATTTTACCCCTGTTGCCGTTGCGCAACACTATTTTGTTTCCGGGGGTGGTACTACCTATTACAGTTGGCCGCGATAAAAGCATTTTAGCGGTCAAAGAGGCATACAAAGCCAACAAACTGATAGGGGTTGTCGGTCAAATTGACGCAAGTATCGAAGAACCAGAGTTTAAGGACATATTCCGCGTAGGTACCGTGGCCCAGATTCTGCGCATGATAAAAATGCCCGATGGCAGTACCACTGCCATTATACAGGGCCGTAACCGCTTTGCAGCCAACGATTTAATACAATCGGAGCCGTTTATTAAGGCTACTATAGAGGTACTGCACGATACCATGCCCGTAAACGATAAGGAGTTTGAGGCCAGCATGATGAGTGTGAAAGAACTGGCAGGGCATATTATTAAGCTAAACCCGCAAATACCCAGCGAGGCGGGCATAGTGCTTAAAAACATAAACAACCCGGTTACCCTTACTCACTTTATAAGTAGCAACCTCAATATATCGATACGCGAAAAGCAGGCCCTGCTGGAACTGGCCGATATGAAAGAGCGCATACGCTTTGTACTGGAGCACCTGAACAAAGAGATACAGGTGCTGGAGATGAAAAACCAGATACAGGGTAAGGTGCGTCAGGAAATTGACAAACAACAGCGCGATTATTTCTTATCGCAGCAGCTTAAAACCATACAGGATGAGCTGGGCATGAACAGCAGCGATAAAGATGTACAGCGCCTGCGCGAGAAAGCCGAAAAAATGAACCTGCCGCTTAAAGCACGCGAGCAGGTAAATAAAGAGCTGGACAAGCTACAGCGCATGAACCCCGCCGCCGCCGAATACAGCGTTATACTTAACTATGTTGACCTGATACTGGAACTGCCCTGGGGCGTATACACCAAAGATAACTTTGACATTAAGCATGCCCGCAAGGTGCTGGATGGCGACCACTACGGTATAGATAAAGTAAAGGAGCGTATACTGGAGTACCTGGCCGTGCTTAAACTAAAGGGCGATATGAAAAGCCCTATCCTTTGTTTGGTGGGCCCTCCGGGGGTGGGTAAAACCAGTCTGGGCCAAAGCATAGCCCGTGCGCTGGGCCGCAAATACGGACGTATAGCACTGGGCGGCCTGCACGATGAGGCCGAAGTACGCGGCCACCGCAAAACCTACATAGGTGCTATGCCGGGCCGCATTATACAAAGCCTTAAAAAAGCCGGCAGCAGCAACGCTGTGTTTATACTGGATGAGATTGATAAAATAGGCAGCGACTACAAAGGCGACCCCAGCAGTGCCTTGTTAGAGGTGCTGGACCCCGAGCAGAACAACGCTTTTTACGATAACTACCTGGAGCTGGAGTACGACCTTAGCAAAGTACTGTTTATTGCTACGGCCAACAGCCTGCAAACCATACAGCCCGCCCTGCGCGACCGTATGGAGATAATACAGATAGAAGGCTACTCGGTAGAAGAAAAACTGGAGATTGCCAAAAAGCACCTGCTGCCCAAGCAAATTGCCAACCACGGGCTTAAAGCCAAACAGGCTACTATTAACGATAAAGTGCTGGAGCAACTGATTGAAGAATACACCAAAGAGAGCGGTGTGCGCGAACTGGACCGCCAGCTGGCGGCCGTTATGCGCAACGTGGCCAAAAAGGTAGCGCTGAAAGAGAAATACACACCGGCTGTAAAAAGCGAAGACCTGGGCCGTATACTGGGCCCCGAGAAGTTTGATAAAAGTATTTATACCGAAGAAAACATACCGGGTGTATCGGTAGGGTTGGCATGGACGCCGTACGGTGGCGATATATTGTTTATAGAGGCTACGCTTAGCAAAGGCACCGGCGCAGTAACACTAACCGGTAACCTGGGCGATGTAATGAAAGAATCGGCTACTACGGCGGTTACCTTTTTAAAAGCCAACGCAGTTAAACTCGGTATTAACCCCGAGTTGTTCGGCAAGGTAAATATACACCTGCACTTTCCCGAAGGGGCTACGCCTAAAGATGGGCCAAGCGCCGGTATTACCATACTTACCGCACTGGCATCGTTGTTTACACAGCGCAGGGTAAAACCTTTTCTGGCCATGACGGGCGAGATAACCCTGCGTGGCAAGGTAATGCCCGTAGGTGGTATTAAAGAAAAAATACTGGCGGCCCGCCGCGCCGGTATTAAGGAGATTATAATGTGCTACCGCAATGAAAAAGATGTAGAGCAGATAAACCCGGCCTACATAAAAGGCATGCGCTTTAACTTTGTAAAAACTATGGACGAAGTGGTAGAACTGGCACTAATGAAACAACGCGCGCGCAACAGCATAGACCTGGAGCAGTTTTTGGTGAAAGAAGTTAACAGCAAAGAACCAGGAAAATAGAACCAAGAACCTGGAGCATAGATACAACCCGCCTCATCGTATTGATGGGGCGGGTTTATTTTTGTAGGGCATACCAAATACAGTTGCCACTAATACACGAATAAATGCTGGCGGCTAAATACGTTTTAACCATTAAGTACATTAAGGGTATTAAGAATGTTGGTAAGGTAGAGGCTGTTGACTGAACCGTAATTTATAAGATTAATAGCAAAGTGGTGCCACCAATCAACACTTACTGTTTTTACATGCTTATTTACTACCCCGGAAATTGCGGGTGTTGTAATACATTTTTAGCCTGTTGCAGGTGGCGCTGTTCGTGGCCGGCCAGTATAATAAGCAGGTCGTGCAGGCTGTAGGTTATAAGCCCCTGCGCTGGCGATGAAACGATCGTTTTGTTTAAATCAGCATCATCCAGTTTAGCTATAACAGCACTTAACTGTAATTGCTGTTTATTAAAATCGGCTACTATGGTTGCCGGCAAATTACTTTGCGCAGGCGCAAAAGCGGGTGGGTTTTTCATGGGTTTACCTACCACCGGGCCGGTTTTCCTTATCAGATAGTTGCCAAACCACCGCGATATAAAACCAATATTCTGATATAAGCTGTTGCGGTACTTACGCGTTATTATTGCATTAAACTGCGGGTAATAGGTGTTGTTAGATACAATGAGGTGGTCCAGGCACTGTGCAATACTCCATTTTTCGGGAGCAGGTTTCCAGTTTAATTGCAGTACAGTAAGGTTGCCAAACAACTTATGGGCTTCGGTGGTTACTGCATCCAGCGTTATCAGCGTGCGTTCTATCTGTTCCTGCATATATGGGGTATTGTGTGTAATGCGTAATAGGTCTGTTTACTGGTCCAGCCAGTTTACAAATTCATTGGCCTTCTCGCGGCTTACATCGGCGTGTACATGCTTATCGCATTTCAGGTGTACTTCTATTTTGCCGGTGTCGTGCTTGCGGTAGGTTTCTATCTGATCTATATTAATTATCATCTGCCGGTTAGCCCTGAAGAATTTTTTAGGGTTTACTACTTCTTCTATCTCATCTATAGTGTTGTAATCGGTTACCAGTTTTTCGTTATCGGTAGTTACCAGGTATATGATGGTATCTTTTACAAAGTAGGCAACTTTACTTTCGGGTAGCGGCACTATGCCGGCTTTATAGTGCGCCAGAAAACGCTCCTTATACTTCGGCGAATCGCCTTTACCATACGCCGATACAAACGATTGCAGTTGCTCGGCCACGGCGGTTGTATTCTGCCCGTGGTATTTTTTGTATTTCTCTATAGCCAGTTGCAACTGGTCCTTATCTACGGGTTTAAGCAGGTAATCTACGCTGTTCACCTTAAAGGCGCGGATGGCATACTCGTTATACGCCGTGGTAAACACTACCGGCCGCTCAATTTTTACTTTATCAAAAATATCGAAGCTAACGCCATCGGCCAGTTGTATATCCATAAAAAACAGGTCGGGCTGTTCGTTCTCTTTAATCCATTTAACCGCCGACTCTACCGAATCGAGCGAGTTAATTACCTCGGCAGCAGGTTCTATCTGCTTAATCATCCGTATCAGGTTTTTGGCCACCAGCGGCTCATCTTCTATTACTACAACTTTCATATATCGCAATTGATTAAATAAACAGTAACATCAAACACTGCGGGGGGCAGCAACTAAATTAAAGGAATTTTTATCTCGTACGAATCGGGGGTTTCTACTACCTCTACGGGCCTGTCGCTTACATAACGGTACAGGTTGCGCAGGTTTTCCAGCCCCAGCTTGTTAGATACTTCTATAGCGTGCTTGCGTTGCAGGTTATTGGTAACCGAAAGGTAACCACCGGTAGTGCTTACTATAATATGCAAGGGGCTATCCTTAGAAGTGGTATTGTGCTTTACGGCATTCTCCAGCAGTATCTGTAGGGTTACCGGCACTATCATTCGTTCTTTACCAGAGTCTTCAATTTCAAATGTAACCCGTAGCCCATCGCCAAAGCGTGTTTCGAGCAGCTTTACGTAGTGGTTTACAAAGTTCATTTCTTTTTGCAGTGTTACCAGGTGTTTCTCTTTATTCTCCAGCACATAGCGGTACACTTTAGATAGCTGCTGCAAAAAATCGGAAGCCAGTTGCGGGTTTTCAAATATCAGCGAGTTAAGCGATGACAGGGCATTGAAAAGAAAATGCGGGTTCAACTGGTTTTTCAGATTATCGTATTGCACTATGGCTTTCTCTTTCTCAAGTTCGGCGGCTATAATGCGCTCTTGTTTCCAACGCACAAAAAAGTGGTAACCAAAAATAGAGAGGATAACACTTAGCACCATAAAAATATTGAGCGCTATGGTGGCGGCCCACAGTTCGCGGGTAAGTTGTATGGGTATTTTATCGGCAAATAATATTGCCGGTATAATACGCAGTATCATTATTACCGTAATGGTTACGCCAAACTGCAGGGCAATACGTTTAAACGGGTTTACCTCAAATGGATAAATGCCATCCAGGTAAATGTCTATAGCGCGTACTATGTAGCCAAAAAAACCAATGGCCAGCAGCCCCACCGCGCTGGTTATGGCATGCCAGGTCATGCTTTGCTCTAAAAAAAAGAACGTTTTAACCGTGGTAAAAACAAGATATATCACCAGTATAATGCCCAGTGCAATTTTTGTTTCGCCTTTAAGTTTCAGCCGTTCCATGCTGTTTAGTTTGTTAAGCCCCATTATCCACCGTTTACAATTTCACCATCTTTCATTTCAATAATCCGGTCGCTGTTTTGGGCAAACTCGTTATCGTGCGTTACCGATATAATGGTTTGCCCCCGGTCGCGCGCCAGGCCACGTAATATATCAAAAACTATCTGTGTATTTACCGAATCGAGGTTGCCGGTAGGTTCATCGCCCATAATAATGGTGGGGTCGTTAACCAGAGCGCGGGCTATGGCCACGCGCTGTTGTTGCCCGCCCGATAGTTTAGACGATAGCTTGGTGGCAAACTTATCCATATCCAGCCATTTCAGTTTTTCGTAGGCGCGGTCTTCACATTCGCTTTTGCTGTACTTGCCCAGTTTTTCGGCGGGCAGCATTACATTTTTTAAAGCCGAAAACTCGGGCAGCAAAAAGTGAAACTGAAACACAAAGCCAATATGCTCGTTACGAAAACGAGCCAGCTCGTTTTGTGTTTTACCGGTAAGCAATACGTTGTTTACATACATTTGACCGGTGTAATCCGTATCCATAGTAGATAGTAAATACAACAGGGTAGATTTACCACAACCGCTTTTACCTACTATAGACACAAACTCGCCACGCTTTACCTCAAAGCTTACATCTTTCAGCACATGAAACTCCTCGGGCTCGTAAAAGTATTTATTAAGCTTTACGGCTTTTAATACGGCATCAGCGGCCCCTCCAAACCTCCCCAAAAGGGAGGCTTTAGTGTTGTCATTACTTGCTTTATCTGTGCTCATAGTTTTACTTTTTTTCCCCTTTGGGGGGTAGGGGGCTGCATTTTATCCTCTCAATATCGCCACCGGATCTACCTTGCCTGCTTTTATGCTTGGCATCAGCCCGGCTATAAAGGTGGTTACAATACCAAAGCCCAACCCAAAGGCATAGTGCTTAACATGAAACACCACCGGAAAATGTGTGATGCTTATAAATTCATTTTTGGGAAATGGCAGGCTGTACACGCCACTGCTCATTAAAAAGCCCAGCAACAGCCCACTGATAGCCCCAAACAACCCAATGGTAACACTCTCGGTTAAAAATATCTGCCGTATATCGGCCGATGAAAAACCTTCGGCTTTCAGTATGGCAATATCTTTCAGTTTGTTTTGTATGGTCATGCTCATAATGTTGTAGATACCGAAACCGGCCACAACCAACAACGTGAACGATACTACAATGGTCATTACATTACGGATGGTGATAGACACCATAGCACTGGCGTTGGTGGTTTGCCAATCGTCGGCTTTGTAGCCATACCGGGTTGCAAATTCCTTTGACACTTCAGTTGACTGATCGAAGTTTTTCAGCTTTATAGATATCTCAGTTATGTACTGGTTATCCTTACCCAACAGTTGCTGCACCTTGCTAAGGTTTACATAGCTTTTTACATTATCCAGCGAGCCGATACCGAACTGAAAGGTACCCACCAGCCTGAACCGCATAGAATTGCCGTTGGGCGATGCCAGTGTAACAATGTCGCCTACCTGTACATTCAGCTTGCTTGCCAGGCCGTGGCCCATCAGTATGCCGTTGTCAACGGTCAGCAAGTTTTCTATTCTACCGGTTTTCATTTTACTGTTCAGTCCGGTCAGCTGTGCCTCTTCAATAATGTTTACACCGTTCAGCGAGCCGTTAATCTGCACCGGTCCGCTTACATAAAACACCTGTGTAGATAGCTGTGGGCTAACCGCCAGTATGCGTGCATCTTTATCCAGGTCTTCCAGTATGCGTGCCGAGTTGCGGATGCTGGGGGTAATATCTTTAGGCTTGGGGTGGTGCACTATGTTCATTACCCGGCTGGTATCGCTTATATCATCCAGTATAGAGTGGCTGAAATCGGTTTTAATATCATTGTACATGCGTACATCGGGGGTAGATGACAGCATGGTATCTTCCAGAAACTCGTTAAAGCCCTGCATAAAGCTTATCATCAGTATATACATACCAATACCAAACGTAACGCCCAGCATAGCTATAAGCGTTTGCCGTGGTTTGGCCAGCAGGTGGGTTTTGGCTATTTCGAAGTTTACACTAAGCATTTACGATACAAATTTTTTGAGTTCACGGGTTACTTCTTCATGTGCTTCGTCCTGTACAAAGTGGCCGGCATCTATTTTAACTGCTGCTGCATATCTGAATTTTGATAGAAAGCGGTTCAGAAACTTTACAGGCACAAACTTGTCTAACTCACCCCACAAAAATAGCATGGGCTTACCCGAAAGCACATCGGCTTTGTTCCATAGTTTTTCAAACCAGTCCTGATCGTTCAGCAGCGATTTGGCAAAGGCAATGGTGCCCATACGTTCCGATGGCTTACTAAATGGTTTCAGGTAGTGGGCGTGTATGGCTTTGGTTAAAGTAGCCTTGTTGCCCCAGCTTTGCGGCACCAGCACACGCGCCGAAAAATTAAGGTACTTATACAGCAATGGCAGCAGTGGCGATTTAAGCACCCGCTCGGCTTGTTTATATTCCGGTTCGTGGCGGGTAGCAAACAGCCAGGTGTTGAGCACTACCAGTTTTTTAATTTTAGCCGGGTGCTGCACGGCATAGTTAATGCCTATGGGGCCGCCAAAATCGTGTACTACCAGTGTAAACGAGTTTAGCTGTAGCTTATCTATCAGCATAGCCAGGTTTTCGCAATGCTGTAAAAGGCTGTAGTTGTAGTCTTCGGGTTTATCCGACAGGCCAAAGCCAATATGATCGGGCGCAATACACCGGTGTGTTTTGCTCAGCTCTTTTATCTGGTGCCTGAAATCGAACGACCACGATGGCGTGCCGTGTACAAACAGCAGCACCTCGCCGCTACCTTCATCTACATAGTGCATGTTGGCCCCGGGCAGTGGCAGGTAGTGGCTCCGGAAAGGGTATTCCTTTCTATCAACCCAGTTATATGTATTGTCGGCCTGCATGGTTAGCTGAATGTTTTTGTTATTTGGCTTTAGGTATTACTACTTCGTCGCTATCGCTCAGGCCCTCGGTTACTTCTACAAACTCCAGGTTCTCTAACCCGCGTTTAATTTTTACCGTTTTGTTCAGGCCGGTGCTGCGTACCTCTACTTCATTATTAGCCTGCACCACATTTTTAGGTATTATCAGCGCCTGCTCTTTCTGCGCTACTATTATGTTGGCCTCTACCGATACGTGTACATAGTTCATGTCGTAGTCTTCGGTAAACTCGGCTTCTACTTTAAAGCTCTGGTCGTTCTGGTTCATGTTGGGGTATATTTTGCTAACGCGGGCTTTATATACCTTATCGCCGGTTACATCCAGCTTAACCACTACTTCCTGGCCTATCTTTACTTTATCTACATCGCTCTGGTCTACGCTCAGCTCTAATAGCTTTTTACCCTTTTCGCCTACTATGGCTACCAGGTCGTTCTGGCGTACGGCTTCGCCGTTTTCTTTATAGGTATCGTACACTATGCCATCCATGGTGCTGCGTATGCTGTAGTTGCCAAAATCGAGGTTGCTGCCGGCCAATGCGCTTTGTGCGTTTTTAAGTTCTACCTGCAATTGCTCTCTGGTACGTTTATAGTTTTCGTTGGCCGATTTAAGGTCGTTGCCCGATACTTCATAGGCCAGGGCCATCTGGTCGTACTGGGCGCGGGTAACAGCCTGTGCATCCAGCATATTTTTGTAGCGGATGTAGTTCAGCGAATCGTTGCGGAACTTAGCCTCGGCACTGCGTATTTTGTTTTTAAGGTCTAACAGCACCGGCGAGTTATCCGATGCATTGCTGCGGGCCAGTTCTAACGCCGATGAGCTGGCGCCTAAGCGGGCTGCGCTGGCATCGTTCTGTACGCGGTAAATCTCTTCGCCTTTTTTAACCTCTTCGCCACCCTCTTTGCTTTTGGCTACTATGTAACCACCGCTAAGGGCATACACTTTATACTCGTTACGCGGCACCACAAAACCCGATGCATACACAGCCTCGGTAATAGCTTTGCGCTCGGGCTTAATGGTTTGCGGTTTGTTTTTACGCACTATTACAAATACAATTACCGCTACGGGAATAAGCAGCAGCAGGTACAGGTACTTTTTGTTCATACAGCTTGGTTTGCACTGCAAATGAAACAATACCCCTACTGCCCTGCAATAAAACAAAGGCTACCCGTAGGGTATAGTAACTGAAACGTTAAAAAGGGGGATTGAACCCCCTGGCCCCCTATAGCGAAATACAATACCCCCTAACCCCCTAAAGGGGGAACAGTACAAACAGCCGAATACAGGCTTAACCACTAAGAACATTAAGGGCATTAAGGATTAGGAGAAGAAAACAGCCAATACAGGTTTAACCACTAAGAACACGAAGGGCACTAAGAATATGAGGGGCGGCTGTTGAACCTCCCTTGGGGGAGGTGGCCGCAGGCCGGTGGGGGACGGTACCATACGTTATAAAGGTTAATATGCCTGTATGGAGTTAGTGTACTACCACCTCGTCTCCGCGTTGCGGAGCCACTCCTCCTTAAAATACCGCCGTGTTGCGGCGTAAGGAGGAGAGCTAAAACCAAATACAAACAGCCAATACAGGTTTAACCACTAAGCACACGAAGAGTACTAGGAATAACTAAAGGCAAACCGGCTGTTGAGCCTCCCTTGAGGGAGGTGGCCGCAGGCCGGTGGGTGATTGTATTATTTACCAACGGTTAAAACAGGCCATTATATTATATTAAATAAAATATTACATTGCAATAAACAATTACTTATGAAAAGACACTTACCTCTAATTTGCATTGTGGCTTTATTAATTATTACTACACTTAGTAATTGTAATAAGGATGATAATACCGACAATAGCCTGGCGGGTGGCATAGCCGGTCGTTATTACAACAGTACAGACAACTATGACATAATAGTAAATAAGGTAAACGATAATACGGTAAGTATTACTATAGGCGGCTTTTACAATGCAACTTACGATGCCGTAACAGTTAATACTGCTACCACTTTTACGTTAAACGAAAATGTATATGAAGATAATGAAACCCTTATCCGGTATTATGGTAACGGCACCTGTTCCAACGGCAATTTGGTGGTAAATACTTACCAGAAAACATTCGATAAACTTACTCAGGATTCTACCTTAGCGGGTGGTTCCTTTTATGGCATTAAAATGTAAACTGCAATTACCGGTTAAAACCGGCAGCAACAGGATAAGCAGCATTTTAATCTGTTTTATTGCAAGCTAAAGCCCGCTGTAACATAACTACGAAGCTTTCTTCATCTCTTTGGTAGTAGTAAGTTTTACGGTGCGTGGGGAGGCCAGTTCTTTCCGTATAATTTTGCTGATCTCTTTGGCGCGGTTTACCACCATAAAGTGGGTGCCGCCTTTTATCCAGATAGCATCTTTAATATAAAAGTGCGGAAATATACGGTCGCGGGTGCCGTGTATATGCGTAAGGTTGGCGGGTATTTCTTCGTTTTTCCAGTGTATTACCTGGTCTACCGCCCACTCGTTAAACTCAATGTTTATGTCCTCTATCATGCGGTCTATCAGTTGCAGGTCGTGGGTGCTTAGTTTGCCCAAAAACCAGCGCATCCAAAAGCGGAACTCTACCACCAGCTTGCCGGGTATAAGCCGGTGAAACTTAAGCGAGTTGAGGAACAGAAGTTTAAGCGGACGCTCGTGGTAAGTTTTAATGCTGCTTATCAGTATTACTTTGTAAGGGTCAACCAGTTTAGATAGCTCAACCGCCACTACCCCGCCAAACGACATACCTATCAGTATAGGCTGGGTGTCTTTTTTTATCTGTGGCAGCAGCTTTTTAACGTAAGCTTCCAGTCCCTCGCCTTTTTTGTGCTTAGGCCATTTTAAATGCACTACTTCATAATCCGGAAGGTCAAGATTTTCAAAAATAATATCATTAGCCCCCACTCCCGGTATTAAATAGATTGTTTTATCCATTAGGTTGGATTTGTTGCATTAACTAAATTAGAACTTAATTTGTGCTATTAAATACATTTATCCCCCAATGGCTAAAAAGAAATCAGATAATAGGACACAGAAGGATTTTAGCTTCGATCCACCATCTAAAACGTTTGCACGTGGGTTTATAGCACCGTTTAAGTTTTACTTTGCTCCCCAGTTTTACGGATTAGATGAGCTGGATGTTACCCGTCCGGCCATTTATGTATCTAACCATACCATACTGGGTGTGTTTGATGGCTACCCGTTTGCCATAGAGCTGTACCTGCGCAAGGGGCTTATACTGCGTGCCCTGGCCGATAGCAACCACTGGCGCATACCGGTGTGGCGCGATATAATACAGAAGAACCTGGGTGCCAGCGAAGCCAGCCGCGAAAACTGCCGCGAGCTGATGAAATTGGGCGAAAGCATATTGGTTTTTCCGGGTGGTACGCGCGAGATATGCAAAAAGAAAGGCGAACAGTATATACTTAAGTGGAGCGACCGCAAGGGCTTTGTGCGCATGGCTATGGAGCAGGGGTATGATATAATACCGGTAGCTGCCGTAGGTGCCGAAGAGACCTACACGGTAGTACAGGATGCCAACGATTTTTTAAAATCGCCGATGGGGCAGTTTTTAAAAATGGTAGGCGTAGCTGAAAAGTATTTGAAAAACGGCGACCTGGTGCCACCGGTAGTGCGCGGCATAGGCGATACTATTATACCACGACCTGCCAAGCTGTATTTTAGTTTTGGCAAGCGTATATCTACCAAAAAATATAAGGCCAAACACGACGACCCCAAAACGCAGGATATGATTAAGAAGAAGGTAGAGAAAGCCTTGTTGGCCGAGTTTGAAAAGCTGTTTGATATACGCGACCACGATACCGACCGCAGCAAATGGCGCCGGTTGCTGAATATGAAGAAACCGCACCCTGATGCGAAATAGGAAATACTACTAAAAAGCAACAGCCGGTTAATAACTAACCGGCTGTTGCTTTTCTAATCAGGTCACACCTACTGTTTCACTATCTGCTTACGGTAGCTGAACGATGGTGTTTTAAGCTCTACCACATAGTTACCAGCCATCAGCTCCCAGGCGTTTAACTGCGCATGGTGCAGGCCATTGCTGCCGGTAGATATAACACCGGTACTAATCAGCTTACCGGTTACATCGTACACATTCATGGTTACCGGCTCGGCTTCGTACAGGTAGTATTGTACAATCAGTTTATCGTTCACCGGGTTAGGGTACAGGCCAAACACCACTAGGTTAGCCGGTTCGGTTATGGCAGATGGTTCTGTTACCGTAAATATCAGGGTAATGGTATCGCAATGCGGTATAGCGCCGTTATCGCAGCCTACCAGTTGCATGGTATCGCCACCGGTGTAGTTGTAGTACGGAAAATACTTCACACACGAATCACCGCCTATCCACTGGTAGGTAGCATGGTTAGGGGCATCGGTTACTGTTACGCTAACCGGTTCGGTGCTCAGGTCGTCAAACAACAGGCAATAAGTGTAGTTAGAGTTTTTGTTGACCAGTATGTTTACATACTCATTAGCCGAAGGGTGGTCCACCTCAAACACAAACACCACCGTATCGCAGTTGTTGCTGTCATCGCAGGCTGTAAAGGTAATGGTTTCAAAACCTATAAAACCACTATCGGGCGTATAGGTAAAACAGGTATCGGTCAGGTTAATAGTACCATTCAGTGGCTGGGTGTAGCTAATACCGGTGTTGCTGGTTATATCATCAAACACTATACAACCGGTACCGGTGCTATCGCGCGGTAGTTCAACGGTAGTGGTATCTATATCCTGCACCGATAGTACGGTTATGTACAGGTAAACCGTATCGCACACGGGTATAGCCTCGTTGGTACAAACCGTAATAGCCACGGTATCGTACCCGTTGTAATTATTCAGTGGCTGGTAAGTTACATCCTGTCCGTTAAGCGACAAGGCCAGGCCATGCTGCGGGGCACCTATATTAATATTTACCGCAGGGCATACCGGGCCGTTAGGTATTACATTAACCGTAGCGGCGGTGTTTTCGGGTGTTACAACCACATGGTCTTCTATCCGGCGGAACGGCAAATGCTGGTTAGGCAACAGCGATGGTAGCGGAGCGGTAATAGCCGGTGCCGAAACGTAACCATTGCTTTCGCGCAGGTGGCGCTCGTTATCGTTTACATAGTAATGCACACCGGGTATATCGGTAGCGGTTGGCGAGGTTACAGTGCTAACATAAGTATAGTCGGCCTGTGCACGGCCTTTGCGTACATCCATTACATAATAACCGTGGTCATCCAGGTTTATATATTTCATGTGTGGGTTTAGCCCGCGTATAATACTGGCACCTACCGGTAGCGGCGAGTTAAGCGAGGTTACACTGGCTCCCACAAACTCCACCCCTATCGAACCGGCTCCGGTGTTATCATCGTAGTTAGCACCCGGTATATCGTTACACCAGCTGGTATGTATATCGCCGGTTAGCACTACAAAATTCTTTACCGGCTTATTCAGTATATAGTTCTGTATAATGTTGCGCTCGTAGTTGTAACCATCCCACTGGTCGGCGTTAACCGGCTGGCCAAACACCTGCAAGGGTGCAAACATTACCTGGTTGCCTACTATTTTCCAGCGGGTGCTGGTGTCGCCCAATTGTTGTAAAAACCAGGCCAGCTCTACCGGCCCCATCAGGTGGTGGCTGCTATCATCGGTAGCGCTCAGGTTCTGCTCATCACGGTCATACAGGCGGGTATCCAGCATTATCAAATCCAGCAGTTTGCCATAGCGCAGCTTACGGAAAATACGGATAGTATCTATCGGGTCGGGCTTGCGTATAGGCATCCATTTAAAATAGGTAGAGGTTGAAAAACGTTTCCGGTCGGCATAGTTACCCTCGGTGCCGGGGGTGTGGTTTTGCGCACCGCCTTTCCATGCATCGTTAGCTGTTTCGTGGTCGTCCCACACGGTTATAAACGGAAACAACTGGTGTATACGGCGCAACTGGTCGTCCAGCTTATATTGCGAATAGCGCATTTCGTAACCTATCTCGGTAGTACATTCTGCTGGTGGGTCGTACGTACGGCCCGATACGTTGCCGCTAAAATCGCCGGTTTCATATTCGTAGATATAATCGCCCAGGTGCACCACGGCATCTACATCATTCTTTTCTACTATGCTTTTGTAGGCATTAAAATAACCATGCTCCCAGCTGGCACAGCTTACCACCGCAAAACGTACGCTATCGTTATCGGCAGTAGCAGCAGGTGCTGTTTTGGTGCGCCCTACTATAGAGTTGCGGCCAAACGCGCGGAACATGTAATAATAAAAACGCGCTGGCTGTAAGCCGCACACATCTACCTTGGCGCAGTAGTGGTTAGCCTCGGTAGCGTTTACCTTGCCATAGTTTATCACATTGGTAAAACCGGTATCGGTAGCTATCTGCCAGTATACTTCAATATCGCCTATTGTGCCGGTATCGGGGGTTACACGGGTCCAGATGATAACACCGTTATCGGTAGGGTCGCCCGACTCTACACCATGGTAAAACGGACGCAGGTTGGGGTTAAGCACCACGCGGTGCTGCTGGGCAAATACCATAGCCACCAGGGGCAGCAACATCGTAACAACAAGTAATTTTCGGAACATAGAAACAGCTTTAAAATGCGGCGCGAAGTTAGCCTAATCTGCCGGCATTTTGTTGTTAATAATCAGATAATATTTTGTTAGCCGATTGTTGTTTACCAATGTGTTGTAATGGGTGTTGTTTTTAAACCCAAAGTTAAGCTGCCGGCTAGCGGCTTTGCATAATTTAAAGCCCGCTTAACCCGCCCGGCTATTAGGGCAGCGGGTTTTGTTATACTATTGCTGCGCAAATTTAACTACACAGGCCATGAAACATACCTTTGCTGCCCTACTGCTTTTTGCCGCACTGACTGCCGGCGCTCAAACCACTCCTACAGCCAACAGTACCCCCGCCCGACCCAAACTGGTGGTAGGTATGGTGGTAGACCAGATGCGCTGGGATTTTTTATACCGCTATCAGGATAAATATACTGCCGGTGGTTTTAAACGCCTGCTGCGCGATGGCTACAGCTGCGAGAATACACACATCAACTACTCTCCCTCTTATACCGCCTGCGGGCATACCTGCGTGTACACCGGTTCGGTACCGGCTGTGCACGGCATAACCGGCAACAACTGGTTTGATATTAAAGAGAATAAATACGTGTACTGCACCGAAGATACAACGGTAAAAACCGTAGGCAGCACCAGCAAGGCCGGGTTAATGTCGCCGCGCCGTATGCTTACCAGCACCGTAACCGATGAGTTGCGCCTGGCAACCAACTTTCGCAGTAAGGTAATAGGCGTAGCGCTTAAAGACCGCGGCAGTATACTACCGGCAGGCCATGCCGCTAATGCCGCTTACTTTTACGACCCATCTACCGGCAACTGGGTTACCAGCACCTACTATATGCAGGAGCTACCTAAATGGGTACAACAGTTTAACGACTATAAACTGCCCGAAAAATACATGGCCGACAACTGGAACACCCTGCAACCCATAGAGCGCTACATAGAAAGCACACACGACGATAAACAATACGAGGGCCTGTTTGATGGCGAAACCAAACCGGTGTTTACCCATAAAATAAGCACTATAAAACCTACCTATAAAATACTGGCTGCTACCCCGTTTGGCAATACAATTACCCTAAAGTTTGCCGAGGGCGCCATACTGAACGAGCAGATGGGCGCGCACGATGCCACCGATTTTCTGGCAGTGAGCCTCTCCAGCACCGACTACATAGGCCACCGCTTTGGCCCCAATAGTGTAGAAACCGAAGACTGCTACCTGCGCCTGGACCGCGACCTGGCCGACTTTTTTACTTTTCTGGATGAACACGTAGGGGCTGGCAACTATCTGTTTTACCTTACTGCCGACCACGGTGTAGCGCACGTACCCGATTTTAATATTGAACACAAAATACCTGCCGGTGTGTTTCCTATAGATACCGTACTGAAACAA
Organism: uncultured Chitinophaga sp.; assembly: GCA_964423405.1. Classification (GTDB taxonomy): domain Bacteria; phylum Bacteroidota; class Bacteroidia; order Chitinophagales; family LD1; genus Bog-950. The sequence continues at coordinate 77,882 of CAYREY010000005.1, forward strand.
CTGGATGCTAAACTTAACCAGCAATACGGCGATGGCAAATGGCTGCTGAGTTTTGAAAACATGCAGTTGTATTTCAACAACCCGTTGCTGGAAGAAAGAAAGATAGACCGCACTGCGTTTAAAAATACCATCCGCAGTTTTCTTACTAAGTTTCAGGGTGTGGCCAAAGTGCTGGATATGGAAAACCTGAGTAACGAACTGTTGGAGCCACGCATGAAACACGATATAGCAAACGGTTATTACCCTAAGCGTTCCGGCGAAATGTATGTACTATACGAACCGGCCTGGTTTGATGGCATGGATAAAGGCACTACCCACGGCACCGTGTACCCGTACGATACCCACATACCATTGGTATGGATGGGTTGGCACATTAAGCCCGGCGAAAACCACGATGACATACACATGACCGACATAGCCCCTACCGTAGCAGCCCTGCTGCATATACAGGAGCCTAACGGCAATGTAGGCAAGGTTATTACCGGCCTGTTTCAGAAATAAGTAACAGGGTAACAATTGACTTTATGGCAGCATATACCCTACTGCTTTTTCTGCACTCGTGTACCCGTTGGCTAGTGTTACTTAGCCTGCTATATGCATTATACCGCGCATACACCGGTTGGTTCAAGAGCCTGCCGTTTACCCAAACCGACAATACCGTACGCCAGGCAACGGCTACCATTGCCCACGTACAGCTTATACTGGGGCTTGCACTGTATTTTATCAGCCCGTTGGTAGATTATTTTTTGAAGAACTTTAAAGAAGCAGTGCATGACCGGGAGATACGCTTTTTTGGTATGGAGCATAGCCTGATGATGCTGGTTGCAATAATAGTGCTCACCATTGGTTCGGTATTGGCTAAACGTAAACCTGTAGATGTACAGAAGTTTAAAACCATGGCTATATGGTACACCATTACACTGGTGATATTACTGGCTAACATACCTTGGCCATTTTCACCACTGGTAAACCGGCCGTGGCTTAGAGTGTGGTAAACTACCGCATTAGTGTAAGGCTACCGGTATATAATTCTTCGGTATGGTTATCTACAAACACTACCTTTAAGGTATACACCAGCACACCCGCCGGATGTGGCTTACCCTGATAGGTACCATCCCAGCTAAAATTCAGGTCGTTGCTTTCATACACCTTCTCTCCTGTCCGGTTAAATATCTGTATATCCAGATACTTCAACGTCGGCAGGTTACCAAACAGGCGGAACACATCGTTATTGCCATCGCTGTTAGGGGTAAATGTGTTGGGTATAAACAAATCGTAGCGCGGTAGTACCGTTACGGTAACCGGTTGTGCTGCGGTACAACTATTGCCATTTATATCGGCGGTTACCTGCACCGTGTACTCCATAGTATTGTAAGATGTAACTACCGGGCTGGCGCAATCAATACAACTAAGTCCGTTGGCCGGGCTCCATACATAAGTGGTAGCGGGGTCGTAATTGCTGGTAGCTGCAAGCTGCAGCGTATCGCCCAGGTTAATAGTAGCCGTAAGTGGCGTTACCGTTACTTCAACCGCTTGTGGCTCTGTTACCACCAGCCAACCGGTATCGGTGCAGTTGTTGGCATCGGTAACGGTGTATGTATAAGTACCGGCGCTTAACCCGCCAAATACACCGGTGCTGTTATTTCCTTCACCGCTCAGGCTGTAGGTGTAGCCCGGCACACCACCGGTTGCTGCAATAGCAGCCTGGCCATTATTCTCACCAAAGCAGCGCACATTTTTAACGGTATCGGCAGCTATCAGTTCTGCCGGTTCGCTGATTGTTGCGCTGTTAGTAGCGGCACATCCATAGGCATCGTACACCTCTATGCTGTAATTTCCGGCCACCAGTGTTGTAAAACTACCGGTGGTGTTACTATCTACACCGGTGCCACCGGCAAGTAATGTAAACGTATAAGGCACTACACCGCCGGTTGCTGTTGCGGCTATGCTGCCATTGCTTAACCCGTAGCAGGTTATATTAGTAACCGTGGCGGTAGCCGTTATGGTAATAACATGCAGATTGGTTATTACTATGCTATCGCAGCCATACATGTTGGTTAATATAACCGGATAGCTACCTGCTGCCGTTACGGTACTGCCATCCTGTAGGATATAGGTGCTGCCATTGCAGATAGTATCAGCTATAAGGGTGGTGTCATTTATACGTACATACAGTTGTGTTATCACCACACTATCACAACCATATACTGTTGTAAGCGTATCGGTATATATACCGGTAGTAGTTACCACACTACCACCAGGCCGGATATAGCTTACACCTGTACATATGGTATCAAACACAGTTGCCACCGGTATAACCCGCACAAACAAATTAGTGGTAACCGTACTATCGCAGCCATACACCGTTTGCAGGGTACTGGTATAGGTTCCGGTTGCACTAACAATTACCCCATCGGGCAGGGTATAGCTATCGCCCTGGCAAATCGTATCATCTACCGTAGCGGTACCCAATGGATAAATAGTAAGATTAGTGGTAACTACACTATCGCACCCTTCGGCAGTAACCAGCGTATCTACATATGTACCGGCAGTGGTAGTAGTGCTGTTATCGGGCAGGGTATATACCACACCCTGGCACACACCGGTATCTACGGTAGTGGTATATACTATGTGGCATTCGCAGGCGTTATACGCCGCATTTTGAAAATCGAACCCGCTGCCACCTGCGCTGGCAGGTGTGGTATAACCAGCGCCAGCACCTGTTACCAAACCGTTAGCATCTACGGTTGGGGCTCCCGTACCAAGCAAGCCATCCGCATCTATCTGTGCATAGCCGGCTTCTATCACATCGTAGCAGGTATCGCCATCGCTATTCAGCGATATAAAATCGTACGCGCCGTTGTTATCGGTATTGGTAACCGTGTAAGTAATGTCGCCTGTAATATTGTCGTTGGTCTCTATGGTGTTATACAAACCGTTGGTACCAAACTGTGCATTGGCGCCGTCTATGCGGCCATTGTTATCAGCATCGGGCAGGCCATGACCGGCTTCCACCAAATCGTAAATACCATCGTTATCCGAATCCAGATCAAGCGAGTTAGGCACACCATCACCATCGGTATCGGTGTTGCAGTTTACATTGTAAAAAGTCACTTCATCTAAAAAATTGCCCAGCCCCGCACTACCACCGGCGCTTGATATAGCCTGAAACGCAAAGCGCGAGGTAGTTTGACCCGCAGGTACTATATACGTACCATTATAAACGGCCCATGCCGTGTTGCCGGTAGCGTACTGCCCTTGTGGCACCAGGGTACCGTTAGGGTCGCCTATACGCACTTCCATCACATCGGTGCCGGCGCGGCCGCGGTGGGCACAATACCACACCAGTATATCGCCGGGCGTAGTAGGCACATCCTGGTATAGCGCCGAAAACTGGGTGTAGTTAATCTCGGCATGTTGGTTACCGGTATAGGCTGGCACACCATTAAAGTTATTGGCCCACATTTCAATAGTACTGTCGCTGCTGGTAGTTTCCCAACCGGGCACCTGCGGGTTAGTATAGTAACCTACATTGCTGCCGGCTATCGCCGGTTGCTCAAAGCCACCGTTTACCAGCAGGTTTTGCAGCGAGTTGCCGCCACATTCCACCGCATCGGTTATACCATCGTTATCATCGTCAATATCGTATTCATCGGTTATACCGTCGTTATCGGTATCGGGAAAACAACTGGTTACCGCTACAAAAATTGTATCGGGCGGACTAACACAGCCTAACACAGTTGCCTGCACTATATAGTTGCCCGAGTTGTTTGCCGAAGCAGACGGCACAAAAGGGTTTTGCTGCGCCGAGCTAAACCCACTTGGCCCGTTCCATGCGTAGGTGGCCAGCGGTATGGTATCGGCCGTAAGCTGTATGCCCGAACCTACGCACACATTACCTGCATTGGCTTGTGCGTTTACATCTATGCGCGCAAAATTACTGAAGTAGCCAAACCGTGTACCACTACCCGACCCGCCATGTATCAACCCGAGATGAAACAACGATGTAGTGTTAGACACCCGAATAGCTGTACCCTGCGGATAACTACCCACCGGTAACGATACCTGTGCCGATAACCATTGGCCACCGGTGCCGGGCACGGCTGTAAAGGCGCCACCGGTTATTACCGCATTGCTGCCATTTACCAGAAAACCGTTTTGCCCGCCGTTGCGCACCATTACATTAATAAACATATCCTCGCTGGTTGAGCGTGTAAACGATACATCGAACGAACCGGTGCATATAATGGGTGGGATAATGTCAATACCTATCTCGCAGCCAAAGCCACTTAGTTGCAGTACATACACCGGTGCCGATGTTTGTATGTAAGTAGATGTGCCAGCAATACCTAAGCGATAAGTTTGCCCGGCATTGATGGTAGTAACCGCCACACCATCCTGCGATATGGCCGTACCGTTTTGTATAGCCGTAACAAATATCTGATCGCCGGGTGCATTTAAAAAGCCTTTCATGGCCACATACTCGGTGCCCAGTAATCCTATTGGTACTATCTGGTCGCCGCCCAAATCGCTGCAACCACCAAAGGGGCCACCGTTCAGCAGGTCATCTTTAATAGTTATGGTAATAGGTTTATCGGCAATTACACGTGAGCCCTGTAAGTGCTGCGCCGCCAGCACACTGGCCGCCGTAGCTGAGTACGTTTGCCCCTCGTTAAGCGTAATGGTAAATGCCGTACCGGCCGTATGGCCTACTATGCTGTTAGATGGAGTAATAGTAATGGTGGTATTGTTCTGCGTAGCCACCATATCAAAAGCAGAATAAGGTACCGGTGAATACGCGTTATTGTTATCCAGATAGTTTTGCGATGGTATCCAGAAATCGGTACCCATAGCATTCTGCCCTTTCAAAACAAAAATTTCGGGGTTGCACTGGCATTGGGCACTTACTACCTCGTAATAAGCAGTAACCGGTGCGGTAGATTGTATTTTCAATCCGTAATTAAGTACTAAATCGGCTGGCTTGTTTTCTATTACATCTATCCAGGCACTAAGGTCAACACTTTGTGTGCTGTTGGTAGCTATGTTAACCACCTGTGCCGGCATACCACCACCTGCCGGTTGGCTGATAGTAACCGTTGCCGCCTGTGCACCGGTAGTAAGGCGCACTGCAATAGGCCGGTCGAACGTAGCGGTAGATATAGAAACCTCCGGCGCAGCAAACCAGAACAGCGTATCGGTTTGTGCCTTTGTTTGTAATGTTACCAACAGCAACACCAGTAATAATGGCAGACTGCTAAAAACGGGGGATTTTTGCATAGCGTAAATATAATACCCCTGTCTATTTAATAAGGGTTATAGTGCCTTTATATAATTCTTCGGTGTGGTCATCTACAAACACCGCGCGCAGGGTATATACAAACACCGCCGGGTTAAGCGGCGCACCTTTATAGGTACCGTCCCAGGCAAAGTTCAGGTCGTTGCTTTCGTACACCTTCTCGCCTATCCGGTTAAATATCTGCACATCTATATACTTCAAAGCCTGTAGCCTGCCGTATATACGAAACACATCGTTGTTGCCATCGCTGTTGGGTGTAAAGGTGTTGGGTATAAACAAATCGTAACGCGGTATTACCGTTACCGTAACCGGTTGTACTGCCGTACAACTGTTGCCGTTTACATCGGCGGTTACCTGCACGGTGTATTCCATGCTGTTGTAAGTAGTAACTACCGGGTTGGCGCAATCGGTACAGCTAAGCCCATTGGCAGGGCTCCATAGGTATATAGTTGCAGGGTCGTAATTACTGGTAGCTGCAAGTTGCAGCGTATCGCCCAGGTTAATAGTAGCATCCAGCGGCACCACATTAAGTTGTACTTGTTGCGGCTCTGTTATAACTACCGCTGCTGTTTGGGTACAGCCATTATCATCGGTTACCACATAGGTATAACTACCAGCCTGCAAACCGGCAAATACACCGGTAGCATTATCCGGCTGACCGGTAAGGCTGTACGTATATGGCACTGTGCCACCGGTAGTATTAACTACCACCTGTCCGTTACCCAAACCATAGCAGGTTACATGGCTTACCGTATCGGTAGCAACCAGCAATGCCGGTTCGCTTACGGTAGCGCCAATAGTTGCGGTACAGCCAAAATTATCTGTTACATCAATGGTGTAGCTACCGGCTGCCAGTGCAGCAAAAGCACCCTGGGTATTGGTTTGCAATACACTACCCGCCTGGCTTAACACATAGGTGTAGGGCAACACACCACCGGTGGCCGTAATGGCAACAGCACCGGTGCTTTCGCTGTTACATTGCACATCGGTTACCTGTGCGGTTAAGCCTACATTTATTACAGTAAGTACAGTGGTTACTACGCTATCGCAGCCGTATATATTGGCAAGTGTTACCACATAGCTGCCGCTTGTGTTTACGGTATTACCATCGGGCAGGGTGTAGGTACTGCCAGTGCATATAGTATCGGTAACGGTAGTAGCCGATACCGGCCATACGTGCAGGTACGTAGTAATTACACTATCGCAGCCATTAATGGTAAGCAGCGTAGTGGTGTATGTGCCGGCAGTAGTTACCGTAGTAGCATCGGGCAGGGTATAGCTTTGGTTGGCACAAATAGTATCATATACATCTACCGCATACACCGGGTTAACTGTCAGGTTGGTAATAACCGTACTATCGCATCCATACCGGTTAAGCAACAGCGATGTATCTATCATACTTACCGTACCGGTACCCCCATCGGGAAAAGTATAAACATCGCCATCGCAAATAGCTGCATTTACCAATACGGTATCGGGGTTGTGCACTACTATGGTAACGGTATCGCTTACATTACACAGGCTTACAAACGATATATCATCTAAAGCAAAGTCGTTACCCCCGCCGGTGGTGTTCTGGTTTACAATACATATATCGGCAGTAGTATTGCTGCCCGAGTTCCACACAGCATAAAACTGCTGCCACTGGCAAACAGTAGCCGGCACTGTAAACGGCGCACCCAGCAAAGCACTGTTAATAGAAAACTGTAGTATGGCCGGGCTGCCTGCACTTACACTCTCTGCCCAGCAACCAAAGGCATAGTTGGTATTAGGCACTACGTTAATAGTCTGGCACCATACGCTGGTGTTGGGTGTACCAGCACCGTTTACTATCATCATATTACCGGCACCGGTAGTATGGTCGGGGCAGGCCGAAAAACCACTATGATACGTATTGGGGTTGTTACCCACATAATACGTACCTGCCGGTGTAACATCGCTCTGGTACGTGTACGAACTGGTAAACGCCGCATTGCCACTTTCAAAACCACCGTTGCCAATTAAATCGGCACTGGCAACCTGGGTAGTTACAATGTAGCTGGTAGTTTGTACCGGTGTAGCTACCGGGTTGGGTATGTTAGGGTCGCTAAGGTTGGTAGCAGGTGTCCAACTGTATGTATATAAACCGCCGCTGGCGTTTAACTGCACTGCGTTGCCCTTACATAGCTGCGTATCGTTACTGGCCGCCATGGTAGGCGGCACCACCGTAAAGTTGGTTATTATTATACTATCGCAGCCGTTTACGGTGTTAAGTGTATCGCGGTATACACCGGTAGTATTTACAGGCGTGCCACCGGGCAGTATGTACAAATCGCTGGGGCAAATAGTCTGGCTTACGGTGTAGCTGTAAGTAGGGTACACGGTAAGGTTAGTAGTAATTATACTATCGCAACCGGCACCGGTAGTAAGGTTACTCACATAACTGCCGGTAGCGCTCACTGCAGTACCATCGGGCAGCGTATAGCTTTCGCCCTGGCAAATGGTGGTGTTTACAGTTTGGTTGTAGGTAGGGTTTACCGTAACGGTTACGGTATCGGTAGCTGTACAAAGCAGCGAGAATGATATATCATCCAACGCAAAATCGTTGGCACCGGCATTGGTGTTCTGGTTTAGTATGCAAATGTTGGCGCTGGTATTGCTGCCCGAGTTCCACGTGCTGTAAAACTGCTGCCAGTTGCAGGTATTGGCCGGTGCTGTAAACACGGCCCCCAGCGGACTGCCGTTTATAGAAAACTGTAACTGCGCCAGGTTGCCCGGCGACAGGGTTACCAACCAGGTAGAAAATGCGTAATCGGTATTAGGCTCTACGCTCACCGTTTGGCAATAAATAGTAACGTTGGCCGCAGTAGCTCCGTTCACACACAACATATTACCGGTACCGGTAGTATGGTCGCCACAAGGGGCCATGCCACCGTTCCATGCAGCAGCATTAGGGCCTACATATATCTGCCCTTCGGTAGTATTATTGGTGGTGTAGGTATAGCTGGATGAGAAACCGGTGTTACCCGAACTGAAATCGCTGTTTACAATTGCATTGCCCGCAGGTATCTGCGATGTAACCACATAGCTGGTGGTAGCTGTTGGGTTGGCAACCGGGTTGGCAATAGTGGTACTGCTAAGGCCGGTAGCCGGGCTCCAGTTATAAATAAGCCCACCGGTGGCGTTCAGTTGAGTATTATCGCCATTGCAGATAGCTACATCACTACCCGCATTTACTACTGCCTGCGCTACCGTAAGGTTAGTGGTAACTATACTATCGCAACGGCCTGCAGCAGGTATGGTATCTATATACGTACCGGCAGCAGCAGCCATACCACCACCGGGCAGTATATAAGCGCTGCCGGGGCAAATGGTTACGTTTTGTGTACTTTGTCCGTAAGTATCTATAGTTATATCGCTTACCGATGTATCGGCAATACAGCCCAGGTAACGGATTAACTGAATAGTGTACGTACCAGCCACTGTGTAAGTATGTGTTGGCGCAACCAGCCCCGATGTATTTTGCGCACCCGAACCGGCATCGCCAAAGTTCCAGTGTACCGAATCTAAAAACGTAGTATTGCTGTTAATAGTAAACGCAACCGGGCTGTTTACACAACCAGGGGCCGAGTATAAAATCAAATCTGCCGTATCAAAATAATTTTGAATAAAGGGCGGCAGGCCCAGGTAAGCTGTACGGCCTGATAAACTTACCGCATTATTGGTAAAGCCACAGGCAGCACCCAACTGGTTAGGGTTATTTATTACCCCCAGCCACGGCGTACCATATTCCGGAAAATAAATTTTACCATCGGGGCCAAGCTGCAACGTACCACCCCTGTAACCACTACCAACCGCGGTACCCACCTGCACCATACTGGCTACAATAGCAGCGGGTGTACCAGCCTGTAGGTCCCATTGCCAGGTAGTACCGTTGTTTATCTTCAACCCATACAGCAGGTTATTATCCGGCGAAAACGCCACACCATAACACTCGTTGGCATTGCCCAGAAAAACCGGATTGGATACTACACCGGTAGCGTTATTAAAATCGAGCAACTCAAAACCAATCGTTCGCATGGCACTTGCCAGTTTAGTGCCATCGTTGCTGGCAGTAAGGCAACCCCAACCGGGCCAGCCCTCTACCTGCCCCACAGCACTGGTTACCGGTGCACTTACCCCGCTACAATCTACCAGGTAGGCATAGTAAGTGTTGTTATTAAACCCGTGGGCTATTACCCATATGTACAACCCGTTGGCGTGCTTTACCGCGGCACATTTCTCTACGGCGGGGGTAAACAGTTGTGTATTCTTAGTGGCAGTTATTACATCGCCCAGGCCACCGTTAAGTGTCATATCTACCTCGCTGTAACAAAAGCCACCGGGGTTACCCTGTGCCGCAACCGTAAATATGTAGTAGCGGGTACTGCTACCGGGTTTAGGCACTATAATACCCGACTGTGCAGAAGATGGATCGCCCAGCAGGCCATTGCCATTGGGCATTTGTACGTGGTTGCGGTTCCATACCCGTATTCCATCGGTATAAAAAAGCAGGTTACCGGCAGCATCGCTGATGGTAGCACTACCTTCGTTGGTAGATAACACGCCATCGGTAATAGCCACAGGGCTGCCGCTGTTAAAATCTACGCCGGCGGTGGCGCCAAAATACCAGATATTGGCCTGGCCCTGCGGATATGCATGCACGCCAAACAATAAAAAAATCAGAAGGGGGTAAAGTTGTTTCATGAGTGCCTAAAAACTGCCATAAAGATAACTTTTCGGGGCTATTGGTTGTATTGCAGCGCCCTTTTAGCTATCAACATTTCTGCTACTTTTACGCCCATGGAATTTATAAAACTAGCCCTCGATTTTTTCCTGCACCTGGATAAACACCTGGCCGACCTGCTAACCCAATATGGCACACTTACTTACGTAATACTGTTTTTAATTGTGTTTGTAGAAACCGGCCTGATAGTAATGCCGCTGCTGCCCGGCGATTCGCTGCTTTTCGCCGCCGGTGCACTGGCCTCGGCCACCGGCAAACTGGATATTGCCATTATTATACCCCTGCTTATTATAGCCGCCCTGTTGGGCGATAACGTAAACTACTTTGTAGGCCGTTTTTTCAGCGCGCAGATAAAAGCCCGTGACCGCATATTGTTTTTTAAGCGGGAGTACATTACCGAAACAGAAGCCTTTTATGCCAAATACGGCGGACAAACCATTATAATGGCCCGCTTTGTACCTATAGTACGCACCATAGCACCCTTTGTAGCCGGTGCCGGTAATATGCACTATGCCAAATACATTACCTATTGTATTGGTGGTGCTATACTTTGGGTAAGCAGCATAACCACCCTGGGCTATATGTTTGGCAACTACGAACCGGTTAAAAAGAACTTTGAATTTGTAGTACTGGGTATCATCTTTATATCGGTGCTACCCATACTGTGGGGCGTGGTTAAAAGCAAACTTAACAGCAGCAAAGCATGAAGCAGTACGGATTGATAGGTTACCCTCTCTCCCACTCCTTCTCAAAAAAATACTTTGAAGAAAAATTTGCCCGCGAACAGATAAGCGGGTGTAGCTATCAGCTATATGAGTTAGCTGCCATAGAAGAACTAACCGGCCTGCGAACCACCACACCCAACCTGTGTGGACTTAACGTTACCATACCCTACAAACAATCGGTAATGGCCTACCTGCACAGCCTATCGGCAGAAGCCGAAAGCATTGGTGCAGTTAACTGCATTAAAATAAGCACCGGTAAACTACACGGCCACAATACCGATTGGTACGGCTTTGCCACTTCACTAAAAAGCTTTTTACAGCAAACACCACAACAGGCATTTATACTGGGCACCGGTGGCTCATCTAAAGCAGTAGAATATGTACTGAACCGGCTAGGCATACCTTACCGGTATGTGTCGCGCACAGCAGGTAGCAATAGTATTGCATACGAAACCATAGCGCAACACCTGCAACCAAGCAACCTGTTTATTAACACCACTCCACTGGGCATGTACCCCAACATAGCCGATGCACCGGCCATACCTTACCACCAGCTTACCACTAACGATTACCTGTTCGACCTGATATACAACCCCACCGAAACCCTGTTTTTACAGCAAGGTAAAGCCAAGGGTGCGCAAACCCAAAACGGCCTTGCTATGCTACAGCTACAAGCCGAAAAAAGCTGGGAAATTTGGAATAGCTGATCAGTATTTACCGAATTACAAATTGACTGATTTACAAATTGAAGGTATATTTATTCAATCTAAAATTCACTTCAACTGCACATGTAAGTGGTCATCGTGCCGTACCGAGCGGCAACCCTGAAAACGTATTTTATCGTACTGCTGTAAGTCCAGCCGTTGTTTCAGGTGTGGCTCTATAAACACTTTGCCAATTCTTTCATCTATTACAAACTGCTTCACCAGTAAGGCGGTCAGCGTTTCATCAAACACATAATTACTGTAGCTACCCTGTGGCACCAGTTGGTTAAGCAGCCCATATTGCGCATAGCCACACTTTTTACAAAATGCAGCCCGGTCCTCCTCTCCCTGTTTCGGGCCTTCGCTTATACCGTAACCAATAACCGAGGGCGATGAATTACTTAACGTATTATCGGCTGCATACCGGTACACAAAAGCCAGGTCTATCTTTTTACCATCGTTATGGCTCAGGTGCGGAAACAACGGAAACCCATCGCCAAACGGGAAACAGGCATCCAGATAACACAGCACAAACGTACTGTCGCGCCGGTGCATAGCAACGGCAACATCATTCACTACCTCGCGTAGTTGCGGGCGTACATAATTACGATTCAGCACACAGGTAATAACCGTAACCGGCTTAACGTGGTTGTGTTCGTTCAGTGGCAAACGTACCCGGCCCAACATACCGGCCAGCGGAGGTACCACTACAAACGTTGCCGATAAATACAACAACACAAACAGTAATGCCTTTAGCATAAGGCGTTGCCACTTTATTATGGTTATACTGTTTATATAACGGTGCAACAGCAGCGATAACAACAGCACCAGCCCGCCTATCTGTGTAAGCACTGTTAGTAGTATAACCAGTAAAATTTTCAGAGTTGTTTTCATACGGCTGCCGGTAATTACTTAACGCAGCCTGCTATAACTTAGTATCTGCTACGGCTACAACCCGAAGCACTTCGTACTTCTTACTTCCTCAGGCCCCACCAAACCATACCGGCATTAAAGGCTGTAATACTGCTGGCAATAAAAGCCTTCATCCAGGCCTTGCTGTGAAAATCGGGCAAATCGCCCTGCAACAGTTCTTTCGATTGTTGCCAGATAGCAAAGTAGTCGGATATGTAATAGGCATCTTTAAGCACAAACAACACATAAAAGGCTATCACCAGCAGGTAAGGCACCGGCGATACTTTTTTTACAGTTTGCGAGTACAGGTTAGCCAATACCATAAGCGCCAGAAAAGATACATTCATTAAAAACACCATTATGGATTGTATATCCATAAACTTCATGGCCAGGTCTTTTGCCTGTAGTTGTTTCATAGTATCGTTACCGGCCACACTACCATCGCCCAGCATATACATGGTAAACCACGACAAACCCAATGTTAACACAACAGCCACACCAAAAATAATAGTGAATATGCGCAGTACTCTCTTAGGCTCTATCTGAAAAAACTGCGCAGTGGTATAGGAGCGCTTGTACACAAAGCCCATCATAAACCCAATGGCAGCAATAAGTATAAATATCATTAACGAAAACATGGCTTGCTATTGGTTTAGTCGTCTGAACGATCTAATAAATTCTGAGGCAAATCTTTTGTAGCCTTTGCCCCTAACTCCTTAAGTTTTTCAACTTGCCTTACAACGTTACCTCTTCCCTCTACTAGTTTATTCATTGCGCCATCATATGCCTCCTTACTTGATTTTAGTTTTTTACCTAAATCAAGCATATCATCAACAAAACTTTTAAACTTATCATATAAATCACCGCCCGTTTTTGCAATTTCAAGATGATTTCTACTTTGCATTTCCTGTTTCCAAATAGATGAAATAGTACGTAAGGTTGCAAGTAGTGTAGATGGACTAACTATAACAATTTTTTTATCCCAGGCAAAATTAAACAACTCAATATCCCCTTGCACCGCCAGGCTGAACGATGATTCAATAGGAACAAACAACAAAACAAAATCAGGTGAACTTAACCCAGTTGCAGTTTGATAGCCTTTATCACTCAAAAGTTTCACATGGCTTCTTATTGACTCTATATGGCTTTTTAAAAATCTTGATCGGTCTTCTTCATTTGTAGCATTTACACAATTGTTATAAGCCACCAACGATACCTTAGAATCGACAATTATGTGTTTCTTGTCCGGCAAGAAAATAACTACATCTGGTTTAATCTTATCACCCGACGCATTAATATCTGTAAACTGAGTTTGGTAGTTAGTGCCTTCCACTAATCCCGAACGCTCCAGTATCTTCTCCAGCACCATCTCGCCCCAGTTACCCTGCTGTTTGTTATCGCCTTTTAGCGCCGTAGCCAGGTTGTTGGCCTCTTCGCTTATCTGCTTGTTCAGGTCTATCAGGTTTTTAATCTCGGCTTTCAGGGTAATGCGCTCGGTACTCTCTGCTTTATACGCCTGGTCTACCTTTTGTTCAAACTCGCGCAGCTTTTCCTTAAACGGATTTAGTATAATATCCAGGTTACTACGGTTCTGCTCGGTAAACTTCTGGCTTTTCTCATCCAGTATGCGGTTGGCCAGGTTTTCAAACTCGCGCGTAAAGCGCTGGTTCAATTGTTCCAGTTCGGCTTTCTGTTCGGTAAGTTTCTGCAGCAGGTTTTCATTCTCCTTAACAGCCGCGGCAAGTTTAGGTTGCAACACATCGGTTTTACTGCGTTCTTCATTAAAACGGGCATCTGCTTTGGTGCGCTCATCGGCCAGCCGGGTTTCGGCTTTCAGGCGTTCTTCTTTCAGGCGGTTTTCGGCACTATCGGCTACCAGCCGCACTTCGTTTTTCAATTCGGCTATATTTACTTCCAGCAAACGGGCCTTTTCGGTGGCAGCCGCAAGGGCGCTATCGCCTTTACTTTTTAAAAAGAAAAAGGCAAGGGCAAAACCAACTATCAATCCTATAATTAAAAACACTATATCCATACGGTGCAAGGGGTTTCGGTTTTAAAAATAGCAATACCTGTCAGAATGAAAATAATTTTCAACTTCGCACCGTAAATACGCCTTGTACCCCCCAAGGCATAACAACTTATAACATGAAGATATCGCCCGATATTTTTGAAGATACACAAACGGCATACGCCACTAAAAGCAACCTGCAACTGCAAAAAGCACAGACCATGTTTGCGTTAATGAGTAATAATGCACTGGTAGGCTTTGGCAGTTCGGTAGCCAGCCTGGCATTGTCGCTACACCTGCCGGTGTCGCCGCTGTTCCGCTACACAGTATATAACCACTTTTGCGGTGGCGAAACATTTAACGAGTGTAAACGCACCATACAAAAACTGGCCGAAAGCAACGTAGGTGTATTGCTCAACTATGGTGTAGAGTTAAAAGAAACCGAAGAAGACTTTGATAAAACAGTAGAGAAGAATATTGAGGCGCTGGAGTTTGCAGGCAAAAACCGCTCGGTAAAAGCACTGTGCATAAAAATTACCGGGTTCGGCAGGTTTGCACTGTTTGAAAAAGTACAGAACAAAGAAACACTAACGGTAGCCGAACGCCGCGAGATTGTGCGCGTAAAAAAACGGCTGGATAAAATATGCCATACCGCTGCCGATAACAAAGTAGCCGTGTATGTAGATGCCGAAGAAAGCTGGATACAAAACCCGCTGGATGAAATGGTAGAGGAAATGATGGCAAAGTATAACAAGCACCAGTGCATTGTGTTCAACACGTTTCAGATATACCGGCACGACCGGCTACCTTACCTGAAAGAACAAATTGCCAAAGCAAAGGCCGGTAGCTATTTGCTGGGGGCCAAACTGGTGCGCGGTGCTTATATGGAAAAAGAGCGTGAGCGGGCTAAAGAACTAAAATACCCCTCTCCCATACATGCCAATAAAAAAGCAGTAGATAAAGATTTTGATGAGGCAGTTGAGCTTTGTCTGGATAACCTGCAACACCTGCATGTATGCGTTGCCTCGCAAAGCGAAGCCAGCAACCTGCTGGCCATACAGCTAATAGAGAAAAAGAAACTGGAACGCAGCACCGATAAAATTCTGTTTTCGCAGCTATACGGTATGGGCGATAACATAACCTTTAACCTGGCCAAACTGGGTTTCGGCGCTACCAAATACCTGCCTTACGGCCCGGTAAAAGATGTAATACCTTACCTGATACGCCGCGCACAGGAAAACACCTCGGTAGCCGGGCAAACCACCCGCGAATACTCGCTTATAAAGAAAGAAATAAAGCGCCGCAAGAAAGGTTAACAGCCTGTAACAACAACACAACTGCGGTGTAAAACAAAAGCCTTACATTCACGTTCAGATATTGATACCAGCGAGCTATGAACCCGAACCTTGATCCGGACAGAGAATTGAACCAGACCGACCTGGAAGTTGAACGTGCCCTGCGCCCTAAAGCTATTGACGACTTTATGGGCCAGCCTAAAATAGTAGATAACCTGTTTGTGTTTATAGAGGCCGCCAAACAGCGTAGCGAAGCGTTGGACCACGTGCTGTTGCACGGTCCTCCTGGCCTGGGCAAAACCACCCTTAGCCATATTGTAGCCAACGAAATGAATGTGAACATAAAAATCACATCGGGCCCGGTGCTGGAAAAACCCGGCGACCTGGCCGGCCTGCTTACCAACCTGCAGCCCAACGATGTGCTTTTTATAGATGAGATACACCGCCTTAGCCCTGTGGTAGAAGAATACCTGTACAGCGCCATGGAGGATTATAAGATTGATATAATGATAGATACCGGCCCTAATGCACGCAGCGTGCAGATAGGGCTTAACCCGTTTACTCTGGTAGGCGCTACCACCCGCAGCGGTTTGCTTACGGCGCCGCTACGCTCGCGCTTTGGTATTACCTGCCGTATGGAGTACTATGATGCCGAGGTACTGAAGAACATAGTTAAACGCAGTTGCAAAATACTACGCACCGAAATAGATGAAGATGCCGCATACGAAATAGCGCGCCGCAGCCGTGGCACACCACGTATAGCCAACCTGCTGCTGCGCCGCGTACGCGATTTTGCACAGGTAAAAGGCAATGGTACCATTACCCTTAAAATAACCCAGTATGCGCTGGAGGCCCTTAATGTAGATTTGCACGGATTGGATGAAATGGACAACCGCATACTATCGGCCATTATAGATAAGTTTAAGGGCGGCCCGGTAGGTATTACCACCATAGCTACCGCCGTGGGCGAAGAGGCCGGCACGCTGGAAGAAGTGTACGAACCCTTTTTAATTAAAGAAGGCTTTATTAAACGCACCCCCCGCGGCCGCGAGGCTACAGCCCTTGCCTACAAGCACCTGGGCAAAACACCACCTACCCTTGGGGGTAGTTTATTTTAGTTAAATAACTACCCGTAGATGACCAACAAACCGGTTTGGCACACCATTTTAAGGGGTTGTTACTTTTGCAGCATTGCTGCATTATACCAGTAACCAAAATATTACCTATGAAACAACTGTTTGTACTACTAGCATTATTCGGCATGGCTACCAGCTATGCGCAGGACCTTAAACCTACTACCACACAGGCTGTATTGAAAGTGTTGGTGCAGGATGATAAGAACAAGCCGCTACCCAACCAGGCGGTTACATTTATATCTAAAACCGATAAGAAAGAATACAGCGGTACTACCGATGCCAGCGGGCGTTTTAGTATGCTTATTCCGCCGGCGGCTAAATACAGCGTACGCTACAAGGTGTTTAACAACACACAAAACGATCTGGAGATGGATATGCCGGTATCTAAAAACCCTTATACATTTTCGTACACGCTAACCATTACCCCGCCACGTACGTTTACACTGGATAATGTTTTTTTCGATTCGGGTAAGGCTACACTGCGTGCAGAAAGCAATAAAGAATTGAACGAACTGGCCGAATACATGAACCTGCAAAAAACACTGGTAATAGAAATTGCCGGCCATACCGATAATGTAGGCACGGCCGAAAGCAACCTTAAACTATCGGAAGAACGCGCCAATGCCGTTAAACAATACCTGGTTAAAAAAGGTATAGCTACCGAGCGCATACAGGCCAAAGGCTACGGCGATACCCAACCGGTAGCCGATAACAGCACCACTGCCGGCAAGCAAAAAAACCGCCGTACCGAGGTGCATGTACTATCGGAATAGTATTTAATACCTGCTATACAAAATAATTATTTGCACCGGTCGTTCAGGTGTTAATAATTTACAATGCGTTTACTGTTCTTCTTAATAGTAGTTATACCAGTATACACTGTTTACGCGCAGGATAAAATATTTACCATTCGTGGTGATACACTAACCGGTAAAGTAACCGAGATTGGGGATAAACATATTAAATATCTTAAACCCGACCGGCCTACCGGCCCATACTATGTGGTACGTATGGCAACTATAGATTCGGTAGTATATGCCGATGGCCATACCGATGATATAGTATTACTGCTTGGCAAACGCCGCCAGCCCAACCACCTTACCACCAACAACACACTGGCGTTAGATTTACTGGCACCGGTAAGCAACAGCATGGCACTGTGGTACGAGCGACGGGTGTGCCAGGGGCGCATAGGTATTAGAATACCGTTGTACTTAAGCTACGGACAAAACTACTCGCCGGGCTACCACGGTATGCGCATTGGTAAAAATTACATACAAAGCTACCCGGGCTTTGCCTTCAGTACCGGCATTAACCCAAAGTTTTACATAAATAAACACCGGGTGTTTCGGTTTTTTGCCGGCCCCGAAGCAGAAGCAGGCTACACCCGCGATGCGCGTGGCGATTTTGCAGTTGCCCGCAACCGGCGCTATTTCACTAACACATTTAATGTGCAGGCCGCCGGTGTAGTGGGTATAAACATCAACCCCTTTGCACGGTTTAATATAACCCTGGAAGGTGGCGCGGGTTACACCTACGCATTTGCCCCCGGCTTTACAAAACATAACCCTATATGGCGCATTGGCTTAAGCATGGGTGGTAATTTTTGATTGTCACAGTTATGTAATTTCACACCCTGCTTTAGCACATAAGCGTATTTTTTACTATACCTTTAACTTCAAACACGCCTATGTTAAAACAACTACACATTTCAGCTATACTCCTATTATTGGCGGCAGGAACGTTTGCGCAAAGCCACCGCTTTGCCGATAGCACAGCACAATGGAATGTCCTGGAAACACAGTATGGCTCATGTGCATGCATTTCATGGCAAACTCATATTTATAGTGTTACGGGAGATACAATATTCAATAACCGCAACTATCAGATAGTAAATTATAGTAGCCAATCCGCTCAATACCCGCTTCAACAAAACGGCTACTACTATCTAAGGCAGGATACAATCGGCAAGGTTTACGGCCTGATAAATGCCGATAGTGCAGAGTACCTGATTTATGATTTCAATAAACAGGTTGGTGATAGTTTTATAACTACCCTTCCCCTAAACTGGCCCGGAGAAATAAAAGTAAGAATAGACTCTACAGCTAATTCATTTGAGGGAACAACCCGCAAAACTCAGTATGTAACACTTACCACAGCCCTTGGTGTACTAAACGATATTTTTGTAGAAGGTATAGGTGCCATAAATGGCTTTTTTGCAGCACCTGGTATAGAGTACACTATTTACGACGGGCCCGATTACAACCTTTTATGCTTTAGCGAGCAGGCTAACGTGGTTTACCACAACCCATATTACAGCACCTGTACGCTCGACTCAACCTGGTTGAGTATTAGCGAAACACTTACCAAAAATACTATACAGGTTTATCCCAACCCTACCAGCAATGTTGTTACCGTTACATTCAACGAAAGCAATCAACACGCACTATTTACACTTACCGACCTAACCGGACGTACAGTACTGCAACAATCGCTAAGCAACAAGCAATCAACTATCGATATATCGGGCATGGCCACCGGTGCCTATATTTATCATATTCAAAACGACAACCTACCAGCATATAGCGGCAAATTGTACAAACAATAGTTGCCATTATTTCATTGCCTAAAAACAAAAAAGCCACCCATAGGTGGCTTTTTTATAGTGTCAATTATTAACCTGTTAGAACTTCAAAATCTTAAACTCTGTACGGCGGTTTTCCTGATGTTCGGTATCGGTACAAGGCACAGCCATTTCTCCCTCGCACTGGCACTTGTTTATTAAGCGGCTTTCGCCATAACCGGCAGCAATCATACGGCGGCCATCTACGCCCTGCGAGGCTATGTAGTTAACACAGCTTTCGGCACGCTTGCTGGATAACTGCATGTTGTACTTGGCAGTAGCGCGGCAGTCGGTATGCGAGCTAAGCTCTATCTCCAGTGTAGGGTTGTCTTTTAGTATCTTAACCAGTTTGTCCAGCTCTTTTGCAGCATCCGGGCGTATAAACCATTTGTCCAGGTCGTAGTAAATGTTCTCTACCTTTATAGCCACACCTTTCTTCACTTTCTCCAGCTCTAACAGCGTATAAAGCGTAGTAGGTGCTTTTTTGCCAATAGTGCTTTGGGTAGCAGTTACGGTCAGGTATTTGGTATCGGGCTCACCGGTTTCTTTCGAACCTTCTATGCGGTAGTTGGTGTTAGGGTCCAGCGAGAACATACATTTACCATCTTTATTGGTCATGCATACTTCATCTTTGCTGGTGGTAAGGTTGGTAATCTTAACCTTAGCAGCTTCCATCGGTTCGTGGGTACGTTTGTCCTGTACGGTAACCTCCAGATTTATACCACCTTCTGGTACCATTGGTATTTTAACCAATTCTGGTTTTTCTTTTACATCAAAAGGCAATTCGGCCGGTAAGTAACCGGGCTTGGTAGCGTAAAACTTATAGCGTTGGTTAGGGTTAGCGGCAAACGTAAAGTCACCGTCTTTGCCCGATTTCCTTTTTCCTTTCTCTACATCTTCCAGTTTCATTACCACATCGGCACCTTCTATTGGCAGGCCGGTGCTGGCATCGTACACTATACCGTTAAGTATAATGCCGCGTTTGGTAAAGCTGTAAATATCGTCATCGCCCTGTCCACCCTGACGGTTAGACACAAAGTAACCACGCTTGTTATCCTTACCTATTACATAGCCAAAATCATCGGCGTTGGTATTAATGGGGTAACCCAGGTTTTCAGGGTCGGTCCAGTTAGTTAGTTTGTTACCGGTTTTAACCAACGATGTGCTATACACATCTAAACCACCCAGGCCCGTATGCCCGTTAGATGAGAAGTAAAGCGTACCATCATCGGCTATGTAAGGGAACATCTCATCGCCCGAAGTATTGATTTTAGGGCCCAGGTTAATAGGGGTACCCCATGGGCCGCCAATCTCGCGGGTAGTCATGTAAATATCTACACCGCCATAACCGCCCGGTTTATCGCTGGCAAAGTATAGTGTTTTAGCATCTTTGGTAATTGCCGGGTGGCACACCGAGTATTCTTTATCATTAAAAGGAACCGCCTCTACCAATTCGTCACCCCAGCGTTTCGCATCAGGTAACCAAACCATACGGTAAATTTTCAGCTTCACCGTTTTGTCGGCAGCGGTAAAGGCACGTTTGCCATTGTAGTTGCTACGATCCAGGTATAGCTCCTGCATTTTTTCGTTAAAGCACGATGTACCTTCGTGAAATTTCTTGTTCAGTTTACGACCGGTCATAATAGAAGCTTTGGAAATAGTACCATTGCTGGTATCATCTTTATAGGCTTCATATATCTGTAAGAAATTGCCTTGTGTCCAAACATCTTTGCGTACTACATACGATTCGGGCAAGCGGTTAGAGCAGAAAAATATGCCGGTGTCTTTATTCAATGCAACACCAAAGTCAGAATACTTAGAGTTTATCTTATCAAGGTTTTTCACTTCGTAAAAACCACGGTCTTTACTCAGTTCTTCTACCTTATCCATACCCTGTACACGCTCTTTCACGCTGGCATCGGTAGGCACAAGGTCCTGATACTGCTTGTAGTAAACCTTTGCCTCGGCATACTTTTGGTTAGCACGCAAAGCCTCGGCGTAGTATAGCTTATTTACCACATTGGCATTAGGTAACTGTGCCAGCGAAGCATAGTATTGTTCGGCTTTGCTCCAGTCGTTAATCAACCGGTAGCTATCAGCTATTTTTTGTAATACGTACACGTTCTGCTGGTCTTTTTTCAGCGCACGCTCGTAAAACATAATCGCCTTTTTGTAGTCAAACTGTTTGTAGTACCAGTCGCCTACTTTTACTATGGGCTTTTCTGCCTGTGCTACGCTCAGCATAATCAGGGCCAGTAAAAGAGTCAGGGATTTCTTCAAAATCATAATAATATATTTTTCAGTTACCTTAAGTGCTTAGTGTGTTAGTGCTTATTAGAAGTATTTTACAAAACGAGGGGTTACGAAACGTTTTTTGTTATACCAAAAATCGTAACCAATCATAATTTCATGTGTACCGGTGGTGTATTTGCGCAATGCTGTAATTTCGGCATCGTAGCAGTAACCAATCTGTAACTGTGGTGTTGCTTTAAAGTTGATAAAAGCATTAGCCGACTGGCCTACGTATTTACGCGATTGCTGTCCATCGCCGGCAGTGCGGTAACCTGCACCAACCCAAACACGGTCAATGAATAACAAGGCCAGGTTAATATCAAACTGTGGTATGTTTTTAGGCAAACCTTTCTGCCATTTCATCAGCAACGAAGGGCGGAACTTCACAATAGAAGCCTCTTTGCCAAATACATAACCGGCAGTAAACAGGTAGTGGTTATACATACGAGCTATGCTGGTGTTATAGCCCGATACACCGGTTTTATCACGCAGTTTTGTAGGCATAAGGTGAGGCACCGATGCACCTATAAAATAACGTTTGCCATAAGCGTAGATACCAAAACCCACGTTAGGAGCAAACAGGTTTTCGTTTAACGAAAAGGCATTGTCAGGGTTGTTGATGTCGGCCAGTTCTGCTTTACCGTTGTTCTGGTAAAAATAGCTGAACGAAGCCTGCACACCAAAGCAAAGGCGGTTATCGCCTTTAAGCCTTAACCGGTAGGCAAATGATGGCGTTGCAGTAAAGTTGTTAGCCAACCCTATACGGTCGTTGGTTAAGGTCATACCCAACGCATACTGGTCGCGGCGCAGCGGTGTGTGTATGCTGGCTGTTACCGTACGTGGTGCCCCTTCCAGGCCGGCC
Organism: uncultured Chitinophaga sp.; assembly: GCA_964423405.1. Classification (GTDB taxonomy): domain Bacteria; phylum Bacteroidota; class Bacteroidia; order Chitinophagales; family LD1; genus Bog-950. Next base: position 100,500 of record CAYREY010000005.1, read on the forward strand.
CATTGGTGGCGGTAAATAGCCATTACGCTTATCACCTCCTGGCTACCGGCATAGGCCGGGTTCAGGAAAAGACCGTTGAACATATACATACTGTAAGCAGGGTCCTGTTGTGCTTTTACACCTGTAAAAGCCATCAGGGCTATTAATGCTGTAGTAAGTAATTTTTTCATAAATACTTTTTTCAGGTTTACTATTTTTTAAAAGGCCACCTCTCTGCCTCTCAGCAAGAGAGGTGGCCGTATTACATCTTATCGGTGAATTACAACAAACTTGGCCTCGCGGCGGTTAGTACCATCGTTGTACTCGTAAATTATGTAGTAAGTGCCATCCGGCAGGTCTATACCTTCCATGTTCTTACCGGCAAAGTTATCCTGGTAAGCACCTTCGCTAAACCATACCTCTACACCCCAACGGTTGAAGATACGTACAGTGCCCAGCGGGCTGCGGTCTTTACATGGTATTACATAGTTATCGTTCACACCGTCACCGTTTGGCGAGAAGCCATTTGGTATAAAGCAAGGCTGTGCGGTATCTACCACTGTTATACATATGTTGGCTGTATCGCAGTAAATGTAGCTGCCACTTACAGCACATACCTGGTAGCTAAACTGCTCCTGGCCTTTAAAGCCGGTGTTTGGCGTATAGGTTACTGTGTTGTTGGCGTTTACTACTGCCACACCGTTTACAGGTTGTGTAATTAGTGTTACTGTAGTATCGGCAGCTACCGGTATAATATCGTTAGCCAGTACATCAACAGTTATTGGTGTGTTAATGATAGCTGTATCCAGGTCGCATGGCTCATCTACAGCCTGTATGATACAATCAACAGTAGTAATGATAACCGGTGCAGTAGTACAGTTACCCAAATCGGTACATACAGTTACACACATAGTGTCGTTACCGTAGAAACCGGTGTTAGGTACATAATTGAAGCAGTGGTTGCCAAATGTTAAGGTGCCGTTGGCCGGCTCACACATAGCAGTTATGCTCCAGTTGGTATTAGCAGGTAGTGTTACATACTTGTCTATACAGATAGAATCGGTAGTTACACAAGCCTGTAATGTATCGTAAATCGGGTCAATAACCGGCTCAGGACATGGTATAATACGTACCTGTATGGTAGCTGTATCACACTTAACAGGCAGGCCGTTATCGCAGATATAGTAATCAAGCGATATAGTGCTTGCTGTACCGTTGCTGCTGATAGTAATGGTACTATCGGTAAGCGCCTGTATGTTAATTAGGCCCGAGCTGCTTGGTGCGCCAATACCGGTTATACGGATAGCGTTGCCATCTGCATCGGTATCGTTACCCAGCGGATTAAATGTTATAGTATCCTGCAGACATATAGTTTGTGTATCGGCAAGTGCAACCGGTTTAGTGTTGCATATAACATTTACTATCACCAGTGCTGTATCGAAACCGCACACGTTTTCGCCGGCATACGTAAACGTATCGGCACCACAGTAGCCAGGGGCAGATACATACATTACCGTGCTATCGTTAATGAAGTAAGCAGTACCGTGTTGCGGATTCACTATCACTTCATGTACCGGAGTAGCGCCTGTTATGGTATCGTTCAGCGATACAACTATAGCTACCGAATCGCCGGTTATTACACGAGCAGTATCGGTTACACCTATAGGAGCAGCACAGCACAGTACTTCTACACACACATAACCGGTATCTATCGAGCCTGCTTCATCTACCAGTACATAAGCAAAGGTATCTATGAAACCGCAGGTATCGGTACGTGGTATGTAACGTATCAGGCCTTTCGCATCTACAAAGGCAGTACCTTGTGTATTAGGCAGGCTTACCGTACCAGCAACCCATATAGAGTCGATGATATCCGGGTCGTAATCGTTAGCCAGTACATCTATAACCACAGTACGGTTGTAACCGGTTACAGTACACTCGTTTACAGCTACTACCGAGTTGTTGATGTAGATTACAACAGTAGCAGTGTCACACAACACCGGCAGACCGTCGTCACATATCACATAAGTGAATGTGTCCGGATCGTAAGCGTTAGCTGTGGTTGGAGTGTACGTAATAGTGCCATCCTGGTTTACAGTAGCTGTACCACCGGTAGGCGGAACAGGTATGCTGGTTGTAGTCAATGCATCGCCATCAGGGTCGTGGTCGTTACCCTGTACAGGCACGGTTACCGGAGTTTGGTAATCGGTAGTACCGAAATCATCAACTGCCACTGGTGGGTGGTTGTTGGTTATTACTGTAGCTACATGTATTACAATGATAGCTGTATCGCAGGCGCCTGATGGGTCGCAGATGGCGTACACCACAGTATCGGTACCCTCTACCGGCGAGGTATAGGTTACAGTATTATCGCCGTTCAACGAAGCAGTAGCACCCGGCAGGCCAGGGCCGCTAAGTATCGTTACGTTCAGCGGATCACCGTCCGGATCGAAGTCGTTAGCCAGCTCGTTGATAATAGTTACAGAATCGATTGCAGTCATCACTTCATCATCGTTAGCCACCGGTGGATTGTTGTTGCCATCGCATGGTATTACAGTGAAGCGGATGATGTTTGTATCGCACAGCGGAGATACAGGTATGTTGCTGATATCGCATACATAGTATTCCATAGTGTACACACCCGGTGTATTGTTGTAGTACACACCCGAACCGTTACCGGTTGCAGTCCATGTACCACCACTCACAGGGCCGTAGCTGTAGGTCATCAGGTTACCGTCAGGGTCAGATGTAGAAGCAGCTACGTTCACACCAACGGTGGTGCTGTCGCACGTAAACACGCTTATCTTCTGTGCCACCGGCGGGTTGTTTACAGGTACCACTACTATAGTTACAGTACCGGTATCGCAGGCGCCCGATGTATCGCAAACCGATACGCAGATTACCTGGGTACCAATCCAGTCGGTAGTAGGTGTGTAGGTAATGCAACCGTTCAGTACCGTTACAGTACCGTTTATAGTACCACAGTTAACTGTGCTTAGTGTAAGCGTGTTGATAGCATCATCCACATCGGCCAGCGAAGGACAAACCGTATCGCTGGTGTTTATCAGTATGGTATCTATTACATCGGTAATTACTGGTGGATCGTTTACAGGGCAGATAGACACATATACCTCTGCCGTATCGCAGGCATTGGCACAGTTGGTGTTGCATATCTGGTAAACAATAGTATCGGCACCGTTGTAGTTCAATCGCGGTGTATAGGTTACCGAGTCGCCGTTTACCGTGGCGCTACCGTTAGCAGCACTTATAATAGTTACTGTGCTGGTATTACCTTCAGCATCAGTATCATTGGTAAGTACAGTAAATGTTACTGGTATTTCCTCGCAGGTTTCAGCCTGGTCGTTAACAGCTACCGGTGGTATGTTTACGTGGCTGCAGATAGTATCGCTGCTTACACAACCGTTAGGTGTGTTTATGGCAGTAGCTATCAGGCAGTAGTCGCCGGTAGTGGTATGTGTATAGCTGAATGGTGAAGTACCCGAACCTACGTTACCACCACCCTGTACGCTCCATATAATGTTAAACACATCGAAGCTGAAGTTTGGTGTAAACGTTACCGCAGTACCAAAGCATGAAGTATCGGCCGAAGCAGTTACAGCAATGGTTGGAGCGCCCTTCACATTAATTACAAAAGTGTAGGTGTTATCGCAACCGGTGTTAGGGTCGGTGTACGTGTAAGTAATAGTGTTGTTGCCCAGCGGAGCAGCAGCCGGGTTAAATACGGAGCCATCCTGACCAGACAGGCCGGTGCTGCCGGTAAATATACCACCTGCAGGCGAGCCAACCAGTGTTACAGCCGAATCGAACTGGCAGTAAGCCGGAGCAAAGCCGCTGGCGGTAACAGCAGGAAGCGGTGTTACTACTGTGCAGGCAAAGGTATCTTTGCTGCAACCGGTAGCAGGGTCGGTATAGATGTACTGAATACACCAGGTACCCTCGCCAACTACAGCCGGCTGGAACACGTTACCTGTTACCCCTGTGCCGAAGAACGAACCACCAGCCGGTGAACCGGTAAGCAGTATGTTACCTGCATCTATACAAATAGAATCTGTAAGACCGGTGAAGCTAACCGATGGAGGATTGTTAACTACCACGGTTGTGCTATCGGCAGCCTGGCAACCATTGTTATCGGTTACTACCAGGGTGTACACAGTAGTTACCAGCGGACAAGCCGTACTGTTTAACGATGTAGGTGTGTTAGCACCACCAAACCACTGATAAGTGTATGGAGGTTCGCCACCCGATACAGGGCCACCCAGTGTTACACAGGTATTAGCGTTAGCGCACAGGTTACCAAAGTTAGAACCTGCATCTACAAACAGTGTATTAGGCAGTACAGTTACCTGTACATCATCGCTGGCTTTGCAACCAAAGCTATCGGTTACGGTTACAGTAAATACTGTAGTGAAACCTAATTGCTTAACGGTTGGGTTAGCAGCGTTGGTATCGCTTAGCGCTGGTGTTACCGGCGGATACCATGAGTATGAGTAAGGGCCAACAGTACCCGATGCAGTAGGCGAGCCACCCAGTATGGCGCTATCAAGCGCACAAGCTGTTATGGCAGCATCGGCACCGGCATTAGCTACAGGCAGGGCACGCAGCGATATGTTTACAACATCCGATGCGGTACAACCCAGCGAGTCGGTTACTGTAAGTGTATAGCTGCTGCTGCTTACCGGTGTAGCAGTAGGGTTAGCAATGTTGCTTGGGAAAGCACCCAGGCTCCATGCATAGCTGTATGGTGTAGTACCACCTACTACAGCAGGAGTACCACCCAGCACTATCGAAGTACCGGTACAGATAGCTGTATCAATACCTGCGTTAACTGCTATCAGCGGGCTTACTACCACAGTCATACTATCCATCATGTTACAACCAAGCTGGTCGGTTACAGTCAGGTAGTACGTTGTAGTGTTAAGCGGGTTAGCGCATGGGTTAGCAATAGTAGCATCACTTAAGTTGGTTATAGGAGCCCACTGGTACAGGTAAGGCGGCTGGCCACCAACTGCAGTTGGGTTACCTCCTATTGTTACACAACCATTGCTGTTAGCACAGAACACTTTATTGGTTCCGGCATCGGCAGTAAGGTTGGTTTGGTTTACAGTTACCACTACTTCATCTACTGCAAAGCAGCCGGTAGCGTTATCGGTTACCGTTACGCTGAAAGTAGTAGTTACAGTAAGGCCTGTAACAATCGGGTTAGGTATAGTAGCGCCGTTCAGGTTAGCCGAAGGCGACCAGGCGTATGAGTAGTTACCCGAACCACAACCACCGGTAGGCGAGCCACCCAGTTGGGTAAACGAGCCAGGGCAGTTAGTCATAGTTTTGTCGGTACCTGCATTGGCACATACTGCCGGGTTAACCGAAACAGTCTGGCTGGCAGATGCTGTACAACCTACGGCATCGGTAATAGTTACAGTGTAAGTAGTAACAGTAGCCGGTGTAGCAATTGGGTTAGCCGATACTGTGCTGCTTAAGCCTACACCCGGGTTCCAGGTGTAAGTAAAGTTACCCGAACCACCACTGGCAGTAGGTGCACCACCCAACAGGGCAGAGCCACCGGCACAGATTGCAGTATCTGGCAGTACCGAAGCGGTAACAGCAGGGTTAGCAAACAGTACCATCGAATCTACAGCTATACAGCCGTAAGCATCGGTTACCAGTAATACGTAGGTAGTAGTATCGGTAGGGTTTACCTGCGGGTTAGCAATGCTGTTGCTGTTGCATATACCAGCTACAGGCGACCAATCGATAATGTAAGGAGCAGTGCCACCGCTTACAGCGTTGGTACCACCTATGGTTACACAGGTTGTAGTACCGGCACAGATGCTCTTATCCAAACCAGCATCGGCAGTAAGGGTAGATTGTGTTACGGTAACCAGTACCTGATCGATTGCAGTACAGCCGTTAACATCGGTAACGGTTAAGCTGTATGTAAGCGATTGTGCCAGGTTACAAGCGGTAGGGTTAGATAAACCGGTATTGCTAAGGCCAGATGCAGGGGCCCATGCGTACAGGTATCCACCACCGCCACCGGTTGCAGTAGGCGTACCGCCCAGTGTTACACAAGCTGTAGGACAAGCCACTACCGATTGATCGGTACCGGCATTAGCCGCAGGGTTTTGATTTACGCGTATAGCTACGCTGGCCGAGTTGCTGCAACCAAGTGCATCGGTTACGCTTAGTACGTATGTTTCTGTAGCAAGCGGTTGGGCCAGCGGGTTAGCTGTGGTAGTTGAGTTTAAGCCTGTACCAGGGGTCCAGGTATAGGTGTAGTTACCGGTACCGCCGCTGGCGCTAGGTGTACCACCCAGTTGTATAATGCTTCCTGCACAGATAGTATCTGGTGCACCGGCATTTACCACAGGGCGTGGATTAATTGTTATGCGCACGGTATCTTCGGCTATACAGCCGGTACCGTCCACTATAGCTACCGAGTAAGTAGTAGTAGTAAGCGGTGTGGCAAGCGGGTTAGCAACACTTGTGCTGCTCAGGCCGGTTGCAGGGCTCCAGGTGTACGTGTAAGGTGCAGTACCACCTACCGCAGTAGGCTGGCCACCCAACAGTATAGATACCGAAGCGCCTTCACAGAATGCTACATTGTTACCAGCCTCGGCACTAAAGGTGCTGTTGGTTACGTTTACAGTTACCTGATCGCTGGCAGAGCAGCCGTTGGCATTGGTAACTACCAATGTATAAGTAGCCGTTGAACCAAGGTTACGTACATATGGGTTAGCCACTGTATCGCTGCTCAGTGCACCCGATGGGTTCCACTGGTAAGTGAACGGACCGGTACCGGTAGCCGAAGGTGAACCTCCCAGCATTACGCTATCGCCCGAACAAGCCACCAGGTTTCTGTCAGGGCCGGCGTTAACTACAGGCAGGGCATTAATGGTTACCAGTACAGCATCCGATGCAGTACAACCGTTTACATCGGTTACACGCACGGTATAAAGTGTGGTAGCTGCCGGTGTAGCGGTTGGGTTAGAGGCCGATGGGCTACTGATATCGTTGCCAGGTGCCCATGTGTAGGTGTATGGTTGTGTACCACCTGTTGCAGTAGGTGTAGCACCCAGTATTACACTGGCACCAGCACATACAGCGGTATCTCTGCCAGCATCAACCGTTACAGCAGGGCGTACCGTTACAGTTACCGAATCAACCGCTATACAGCCTTTGCTATCGGTAACGCTTACATAGTAAGTAGTAGTAGTATCAGGAGAAGCAATCGGGTTAGCCGGGTTGCTCTGATCCAGATTAGTAACCGGCGACCAGGTATAGCTGTAACCAGGTGTACCACCTATTGCAGTAGGCGAAGCACCTAATGTTACCGTGCCATTGCTACCTGCACAGTAGCTGCCACCCACACCGGCTTCAGCCGATAGGGTACCCGAAGTTACAGTAACCAGTACTGCATCTTCAGCCGAGCAACCGTTGGCATCGGTTACCACTAATGTGTATAGTTGCGATACTATCAGGCCTTTCACCACCGGATTGCTGATGCTATCAGCCGACAGGCCGGTAGCAGGGCTCCATTGGTAATCGTAACCACCAGCGCCACCTGTTGCAGCAGGCGAGCCACCTATTGTTACGCTATCGGCCGAGCAGTTGCTCAGGCTTACATCCTGGCCGGCATCGGCTACAGGGTTAGAGCGGATAGTTACAGTTATATTATCTGTACCGGTACATCCGTTAGCATCAGTTACCAGTACCGTGTAAGTAGTTGTAACCAGCGGACAAGCCTGCGGGTTAGCTGTGTTGTTTGCAAACAGGCCTTGTGTTGGTGTCCATGCATACTGAAGAGCACCGGTACCACCGCTGCCGGTGTTGGCACTACCCAGGTTTACACAGAAACCAGAGCAAAGTGTTGTATCAACACCTGCATTAGCTACAGGCGAAGGTGTAACAGTTACCACCACAGTATCTACCGAGCGGCAGCCTTTGCTGTCGGTTACGGTTACATAGTAAGTAGTAGTAGATGTAGGAGAAACTGTTGGGTTAGCCAGGTTGCTTACAAAGAAAGCACCGGTACCCCAGTTATATGTATATGGCGAAGTACCACCCACCGCAGTAGGCGAGCCACCCAGTGTTACCTGGGTACCTGCGCCGGCACATATGCGCTGATCGCTGCCGGCATTAGCCTGTAGTGTGCTTGGCAATACATTCACTACTACAAAATCAACACCACGGCAACCAAAAGTATCGGTTACTATCAATTGGTATGAAGTAGTAGCTGCAATACCGGTTACCAGCGGATTAGCAATGGTGCTATCGCTCAGGCCGGCGCCATAGGTCCAGTCGTAAGTGTAAGGGGCAGTGCCACCACCGGTTACAACCGGCAGGCCACCAATAAATACAGTATCGCCTACGCAACCTACCAGGTTCTTATCCGGGCCGGCATCTACTACCGGGGTAGTACGTGGTGTTACAGTAACTTCATCCAGGTTAGAGCAGCCTTTATTGTCAACTACTATTAACTGGTAAGTAGTAACATTGGTAGGTGCAGCCGAAGGATTAGGTACATTAGGTAACGACAGGCCTATAGTAGGTATCCAGTTGTAAACGTAAGGGGTGGTACCACCGGTAGCCGATGGGTTACCTCCTATCTGTATTGCATTACCCGAACATACTGATGTATCGGGGCCGGCGTTAGCTGTAGGTGCAGGGTTTACAGTTACAGTCTCCGAGTCGGTAGCTGTACAACCTTTGCTATCGGTTATAGTTACAGTAAAGGTAGTAGTTGCTGTAGGACAAGCCAGCGGATTGCTTGCTGTTGCGCTCGAAAGCACACCGGCATTGCTCCATGCGTATGTGAACGGAGCCGTACCGCCTACCGCAGTAGGAATACCACCTAACTGAACACAGTTATTGTTGCTACAAACAGCTTCATCGTTACCGGCATTAGCCTGCAGGTTGCTGTTCACCACGTTCACAGTTACCTGATCGGTGCTGGTGCAACCGGTAGCATCTGTTACCAGTAAGGTGTACACTGTAGTGGTAGTAATACCTTTTACAACTGGGTTAGCGGCAGTACTGTCGCTTAATCCGGCAGAAGGCAACCAACGGTAGGTGTATGGCGCAGTGCCATTTATTGCAGCAGGTGCATCGCCTATTATCACGCTGTCGCCGGCACACAGTACAAGTGTTTTATCGGCACCGGCCTGTGCTATCGGGTTAGGTCGTACGTTTACTACTACGTTATCGGTAGCCGAACATCCGTTAGGGTCAATTACCAATACTGAGTAAGTAGTAAGTATAGATGGAGTAGCCGTAGGGTTAGCTGCATTTACATCGCTAACGCCACCGGTAGGCGACCACAGGTAAGTGTAGCCACTACCAAAGCCACCGGCTGCTGTAGGTGTACCACCCAACTGTGCAGGCGAACCGGCACATATACTGGTATCTACACCCGCATTAGCCGTTAGTGTAGGATATACTCTTACAATAGCCGAATCGGTAGATGTACAACCCAGTGCATCGGTTACTGTTAAGTAGTAAGTAGTAGTTGTAGCAGGGAAAGCCTCTGGGTTAGCAGGGTTGGTTAAGTTCAAACCTACAAGTGGAGACCATGTATAGGTGTAAGCCGGTGTACCACCAACCGCAGTTGGGAAACCACCCAGGGTTACACTATCGCCGCTGCCCAAACATAATGCACCGCCCGAACCTGCCTCGGCAGTAAGCGAACTTGGCAGTACGTTTACGGTAACAGCATCCGTAGCCGAGCAACCTTGTGCATCGGTAACAACCAATGTGTAAGTAGTATTGGCTGCTACGTTGCAAGCTACAGGGTTAGCCAGCGTGCTATCGTTTAATGATGTACGTGGAGACCATGCGTAAGTTAACGCACCCGAACCACCGGCACCACTTGGCGAACCACCCAGTGTTACACAGCTACCCGAGCAGGCTGTTACGCTCTTATCGGTACCTGCATCGGCAGTTACGTTAGGACGAACCGTTACAGTTGCAAAAGTAGTAGTACCGGTGCAACCGTTTAATGAACTGTTGATGGTATAAGTAACGGTAAGGTTAGTGTTACCATTATTAATAGGGCTATCGTTAATGGTAAAGGTATTGCCACTGTTACCATTGCTGCCGGTCCACAGTACAGCGGTGCCCGGTATGTTAGATGACAGGGTAATAGAAACCGGAGTACCGCTACATACTGTTTGCGAAGCAGGAGCCGGAGTTACAACCGGACGAGGCTTAACTGTAACCGGTACGGTAACAGTAGTACCAGCGCAACCATTCACCAGCGAGTTGATGGTGTAGGTTACCGTACTGTCGGATGGGCCAACGTTTACAGGGTTATCGGTAATCAGGTTACCGGTACCGCTGCTGCCATTGCTGCCGCTCCAGGTATATGTAGTATTAGGTATTGTAGATGACAGGTTAATAACCACCTGGTCGCCCGAACAGAAGATAGTGTTGTTAACCACATAGTTTACAGTTGGGCGTGGTTTAACAGTTACCGGTATGGTAAGCGGAGCGCTGCCGCAACCGCTGCCGGTAGAACCTATTACGGTGTAGGTAACTACTATATCAGATGTACCGGTATTGGTAAGTGTTGTATTGATATTACCTGTACCGCTGGTGCCGTTGGTAGCAGTCCAGCTTATTACAGTACCATTTACGTTAGATGTAAAGGTCAGGCTCAGGTTATCGCCACTGCACAGCGATGCTGATGGGGCCGATGGTGTAATTACCGGTATAGGTGCAACGGTAATGATAGCCGTAGCAGTATCGCACAGGCTAGGCGAACCGTTATCGCATACGCGGTAAACAAATGTATCGGCACCTGCAAAGTTGTTGTTAGGGTCGTAGCTGTAAATACCCAGCGACGAGTTAACCAGCGCACCGTTGGTTACGTTGCGTATAATGCTTACCGAAGTAAGGGCATCACCGTTCGGATCGTAATCGTTACGCAGTACGTTCAGTACGGTGGTAGCGTCGGCGCATATATTGGCAAAATCATCAACAGCTACCGGTGCATCGTTAGGCACACCACCCGGATCGCGGGTAATAGATATAATGATTAATGCATCATCGCAAAGCGGACGAGGCTGGGTGCTACCCACAGGGTCGCATATTACATAACGAATGGTATCGTAACCAAAGTAACCGGTATTAGGCGTATAGTTAACCGTACCGTTAGGGTTAACGGTTACTACACCATGTGCAGGTAGGCCTGTTACAGTTACCTGTAGCGGGTCACCATCCGGGTCGTAGTCGTTAGCCAGTTGGTTAATAACAACCGGATTGTTCATCGGCGTAGTAGCGTAATCGTTATTAGCTACCGGTGCATGGTTGTTAACAGTATCGCTTTGTGGCAATACGGTTACAACTATAGCAGCGCTATCGCACAATACGTTAACCGGGTATGGGCTTAAGTCGCATACACCGTAAGGTATAACGGCAGTGCCGGTAAAGCCACTATCCGGTACAAATACAATGGCACCATTGCCGGTTATGTAGTACGTACCGCTGCCGGTTACCACACCACCATAGCTGTATGAAAGCGGATCGCCCTCTACATCGCCGGTAGCTGATGCTACGTTCACTCCTACCGGAATATTTTCGTAGGTAGTTACATAAATAGTATCGGCATATGGTGGATCGTTAACAGGGTCTATTGTTATATGTATGTACGAGGTGTCGCACTTAACAGGCACACCGTTATCGCACACTACTATACACAGGCTGTCTTCGCCGTTTATGTTAGTAAAGCCAACATAATCAAAGCACAGTATGCGGGTAGTGTTATTAATGGTGATATTGCTCACCGTACCGTTAACCGGGCTGCACAGTAGCGATGGTACGTGTACATCGGTAATATCTTCATCGGTAAACGGAATACATACAGTTATCGGACAGTCTTCGCAGGTAGTTACAGGTGTATCTATAATAACCGGCGGATCGTTGAACGGACTGATAGTAATGTAAGCTGTAGCGGTATCGCACAGGCTTGGCGGCGGAGTGCCGGCATCGCAAACACGGTACTGGAACGAATCGATACCGAAATAATTGGTATCCGGGTCGTAAGTAAATGAACCGTTAGGGTTCAGTGTAATAGTACCATGCGATGGGCCGTTAAGCGGTGTGGTAGTTACAGTAAGCGATGTAACCGGATTGTTATCGGCATTATCGTTATCGTTGGCGCGCACACCAGTACCTACAGGTATTACTATGGTGCTATCCTCGGTAGTGCTATAGTTATCGTTAACTGCTACCGGCGGATCGTTAACCGGTGTTACGATAATACGGATAATGGTGTTATCGCACAGGCTAGGTATGCCGTTATCACATACAGTTAAACAGATAGAATCGTTACCGTTAAAGTTTGTGTTAGGACGGTAAGTGATACATACGGTATGTGTGTTGTTATCTACTATCGGACCTGAGGTAATTACACCGTTATCCGGCGCATCGCAGAACGAAGCTACGTGCTGGTTGGCTACATCCAGGTCGGTAATAGGAATACATACTACTATCGGTGTATCCTCTGGTGTGGTTACGGTAGTATCCGGTACAAACGGAGGATCGTTAACCGGTGTAATAGTGATGTAAGCAGTTGCAGTATCGCATAGTGGCGCAGGCAGGCCGGTACCACTATCGCACACACGGTACTGGAACGAATCGGTACCGCTGTAGTTAGCATTAGGAACGTAAGTGAACGAACCATCTGCATTCAGGGTAAGCGTACCATTAACCGGTGCAACTACCGGAGAACCATTTACGGTAAGCGTGGTAGCACCACGGTTATCGCCAGGGTCGCTGTCGTTATTACGTACACCGGTAGTAGCGTTGGTGTTAATAGTCACATCTTCGCTGGTGGTGTAGTTATCGTTAACAGCTATTGGCGGGTCGTTAACCGGATCTACCGTTATACGTATGCGGGTAGTATCGCACAGGTTAGGTGAACCGTTATCGCAAACTACTACGCAGATAGAATCGTTGCCATTAAAGTTCAGGCTTGGTGTGTAGCTTACGCAAAGCACATCAAACGCAGGGCCGTTAAGGGTGTAGCTGGCTATACCGCTGTTAGGTCCGCAGAAGGTAGCTGCTACATAGTGGGTCTGGCCAGGGTCGTTATCGCTAACCGGAACACATACGGTAGTAGTACCGCAGTCTTCGCAGGTGTTAATGATAGTATCCGGTACAAAAGGAGGATCGTTTACAGGAACTATGGTAATGTATGCCGTAGCTGTATCGCACAGTGGCGAAGGCAGGCCTACACCAGTATCGCATACACGGTACTGGAACGAATCGGTACCGGTAAAGTTGGTATTAGGCACATAAGTAAACGAACCGTTTGCATTCAGGGTAAGTGTACCGTTGCTTACGTTAACTATAGGTGAAGTAGTTACAGTAAGTGAGGTAGCACCTAAACCATCGGCAGGGTCGCTATCGTTGTTACGTACACCGGTACCACTGTTTGTAGTCAGTGTTACATCTTCGTTGGTGGTGTAGTTATCGTTAACAGCAACCGGTGGGTCGTTAACCGGTGTAATGGTTATGCGGGTTACTGTAGTATCGCATTTAGCCGGCACACCGTTATCGCATACTATCAGGCAGATAGAATCGGCACCGTAGTAGTTGGTGTTTGGCGTGTAGGTGTAGCAGATAGTACGAGGCAACAGTGGGTTATTGATGGTTGGACCACTTACAATGGTACCATTAACCGGCAGGCCACAAATATTTACGTTGTAGCTCTGCGTACTAACCTCTACATCGGTAATTGGCAAGCATACAGTAAAGGTGCTGTCCTCTGGTGTAGTTACGGTTGTATCCGGTACAAACGGAGGGTCGTTAACAGGAGTTACAGTTATATAGGCCGTAGCTGTATCGCACAGTGGCGAAGGCAGGCCTACACCGCTATCGCATACGCGGTACTGGAACGAATCGGTACCACTAAAGTTAGCGTTTGGCGTATATGTAAATGAACCATCTGCATTAAGGGTAAGTGTACCGTTGCTTACGTTAACCACTGGTGTGGTAGTTACGGTAAGTGAGGTGGCTCCCAGGCCATCAGCAGGGTCGCTATCGTTGTTACGAACGCCGGTACCGCTATTGGTGGTTATTGGCGTGTCTTCGTTTGTATTGTAGTTATCGTTATTAGCTACCGGTGGATCGTTAACCGGTGTAATGGTTATACGCGTTACGGTTGTATCGCATTTAACCGGCACACCGTTATCACATACTATCAAGCAGATAGAATCTGTACCATAGTAGTTGGTGGTAGGTGTATATGTATAGCACAGGGTGCGTGGCAGCAATGGATTGTTGATGCTTGGGCCGCTTACTATTACACCATGCTGTGGAGCACCGCAAATGTTTACACTGTGTATTTGTGTGTTAACCTCTACATCAGTTATTGGCAAGCACACAGTAAAGGTGCTGTCTTCTGGTGTAGTGGTGGTGGTATCTGGTACAAATGGTGGATCGTTAACCGGCACTACGGTAATGTAGGCAGTAGCAGTATCACACAATGGCGAAGGCAGGCCTGTGCCGCTATCGCACACGCGGTACTGGAACGAATCGGTACCACTAAAGTTAGCGTTTGGAACATACGTAAACGAACCATCTGCATTCAGGGTAAGTGTACCGTTGGTTACGTCTACTACCGGTGTGGTAGTTACGGTAAGTGAGGTAGCACCTAAGCCATCGGCAGGGTCGCTATCGTTATTACGTACACCGGTACCAGAAGAAGTAACGATGTTCTGGTCTTCGTTGGTAGTGTAGCTGTCGTTGATAGCTACCGGTGGATCGTTAACCGGTGTTACGGTTATACGGGTAACGGTAGTATCGCATTTAGCCGGTGTACCGTTATCGCAAACAATCAGGCAGATAGAATCTGAACCATTGAAATTGGTATTAGGTCTGTAAGTAAGACAAACCGTACGTGGTACAAGCGGGTTATTTACAGTAGGGCCGCTGATAATAGTACCATTAACCGGGTTACCACAAATGTTTACGTTGTGGCTTTGGGTATTCACCTCTATGTCGGTAACAGGTAAGCATACAGTTATGGTGCTATCCTCTGGTGTAGTTACGGTAGTATCCGGTACAAATGGTGGATCGTTAACCGGTATTACGTTAATTACCACAGTTGCGTTAGCGCACTTAATTGGTGAGCCGTTATCGCATATCTGGTAGCAGAAAGTATCCAGACCGTTGTAGTTGGCATTTGGTATATATGTAAAATTACCGTTGGCCTGCAGCGTAACCGAACCATGCTGCGGGTTGCAGGTAGGTGTAGTGGTTACTGTTATTATGCCGCCATCCGGGTCATAGTCGTTGGTAGTAACGGTACCGGTTAAGGTATCGTCTTCGTTCATATTATAGTTATCGTCAACAGCTACCGGTGGCAGGTTCACACAGGTGTAGTCAAATACTGCAATACCAGTATCGCACACGGTAGGGAAGTTAACGTTACATACTTTATAGCAAATGCTGTCAACCCCGTTAAATGCAGCTGGCGGGGTAAATGTAAACGCACCACCTGCATTAACGTTGAAAGTACCGGCGCTGAAGTTACCGCAGATAAGTGGTGTTACCACCTGTATGCCATCGCCCGAAGGGTCGATATCGTTGGTAAGTATATTGCCGGTTATTGGCGATACAGCACAGCTTGAGTACACATCTCTTACAGCTATAGGTGCACAGTTGTTTACTACCAGGGTAGTAGTACCCGGGCTGGTGCTTGAGCAACCATTTACAGTAATAGTTACACTGTAAGTGCCTGCGTTAACCGCAGCCGCACTGGCTATAGTAGGGCTTTGCAGGTTAGATGAGAAGCTGTTAGGGCCGCTCCAGGTGTAGGTTGCACCCAACACAGCAGGGGTAGTCAGTTGTATCAGGTCGCCTAAACATACCGGGCCGTTGTTGCTGGCCGAAGGTACACCCGGTGTAGTGTTAACTACAACGGTAGTAGTACCGGCTGTGGTAGATGTACAACCATTAACAGTTTGGGTAACGCTGTACAGGCCAGCCATACCGGTGGTGGCATTACTGCGCGATACCGGAGTACCGGTTGTAGTAGGTCCATCAGGGTAGGTCCAGTTAAAGGTAGCGCCTACCTGTCCGGTAGCAGTCAGGTTAATAGCATTACCGGTACATACCGGGCTATTGCTATTAGCTGTAGGTGCAGCAGGTGTTTGGTTTATAGTTACGTTAACAGTACCTGCAGTAGTGCTGGTACAGCCATTTATAGTTTGTGTTACGCTGTACACACCAGCCATGCCGGTGGTTACGTTGCTGCGGGTTACAGGGTTGCCGGTTGTACCGCCACCATCAGGGTAAGTCCATGTAAAGGTAGCGCCTGGTAAACCGGTAGCTGTTAAGGTAAGTGTGTTACCCGAGCAGATTGGGTTTGGCGAAGCAGCAGCAGTTGGAGCTGCAGGGGTTTCGTTTACGGTTACGCTAACTGAACCCGGAGTGGTAGAAGTACAGCCGTTAACTGTTTGAGTAACGTTGTACACACCACCCATAGCAGTGGTTACGTTGGTACGTGTTACCGGGCTGCCGGTAGCACCGCCACCATCAGGGTAGGTCCAGGTAAAGGTTGCGCCCGGCTGACCGGTTGCAGTAAGGGTTAATGTATTGCCCGAGCAAATTGGGTTTGGTGAAGCACCGGCTGTAGGAGCCGATGGGGTTTGGTTTACAGTTACGTTTACAGTACCCGCAGTAGTGCTGGTACAACCGTTTACAGTTTGTGTTACGCTGTAAACACCGCTCATGCCGGTAGTTACATTGCTGCGGGTTACCGGGCTGCCGGTAGCTGTGCCACCATCTGGGAAACTCCAGTTAAAGGTAGCTCCCACCAGACCAGTAGCGGTTAGGGTCAAAGTATTACCCGAGCAAATTGGATTTGGCGCAGCAGCAGCACTTGGTGCTGCTGGTGTTTGGTTAACGGTTACGTTTACAGTACCTGAAGTGGTAGATGTACAGCCGCTTACAGTTTGTGTTACGCTGTACACACCACCCATACCGGTGGTTACGTTGTTGCGGGTTACCGGGCTACCGGTAGCACCACCACCATCAGGGTAAGTCCAGGTAAAGGTAGCGCCCGGCTGGCCGGTAGCTGTAAGGGTTAATGTATTGCCACTGCAAATTGGGTTTGGCGAAGCACCGGCAGTAGGTGCCGATGGAGTTTGGTTTACGGTTACGTTTACAGTACCCGGTGTAGTGCTGGTACAGCCATTTACCGTTTGGGTAACGCTGTAAACACCGCTCATACCGGTAGTAACGTTAGTACGTGTAACCGGGCTGCCGGTAGCAGTACCACCGTCAGGGAAAATCCAGTTATATGTAGCGCCTACCTGGCCGGTAGCTGTCAGGGTAAGTGTATTACCCGAGCAGATTGGGTTTGGCGAAGCACCGGCAGTAGGTGCTGCTGGTGTTTGGTTAACAGTAACGGTAACACAGGCCGGTGATGAAGTACAGCCGGCTACAGTTTGTGTAACACAGTAGCTGCCGCTCATACCGGTAGTAGCCGATAGTATAGTTGGATTTTGAGAAGTTGAGTTGTAGCTGTTAGGGCCGGTCCAGCTGTAGCTGGCACCCGACTGGCCATTGGCTGTAAGGTTAATTGCATTGCCAGAACATACCGGGCTGTTGCTGCCGGCAGTAGGTGCTGCAGGAGTAGTTGGGTCGGTAAGTACAACCGGGCCTGCAACAGGCGATGAAGCACAACCGGTAGATACCAGAGTAACTACAAAGTTAGAATATGAACCTGCACTAAGGCTGCCGATAACCAGTTCGCCGGTACCGGTAGAGCTTATCACAAACGGCCCTTGACCACCACCCGGTGTTTTGGTATATGTTACCGAGTAGTTGGCATTGTTATTTAAGCCGCTTAGGGTAATTGAGCCTTGTGAGCCACCGCAGGTGGTTGGGTTGCTGCTACCAAATATGCCAAACGATGGTGTTTGGTTTACAGTAACAGTAGTACAAGCCTGTGGCGATACACAGTTGTTTACTGTTTGTGTGGCGCAGTAGCTACCGCTCATGCCGGTAGTAGCGCTGGTAATAGATGGATTTTGTGTACTGCTGGTGTAGCTGTTAGGGCCGGTCCAGCTGAATGATGAACCAGGGCCGCTGGCAGTAAGGTTAATAGTACCACCCGAGCATACCGGGCTATTGCTACCTACTGTAGGTGCAGCCGGGTTACTTGGATCGGTAAGCGTAAACGGACCAGCCGCTGCCGACGTACAACCCAGCAGGGTAACTGTTACGCTGGTGTAGCTGCCTGCAGATAAACCTGTAATAGTAAGAACACCACTGGCATTGGTTGTAATGCTGAATGGCCCCTGGGCAACCAGGTTTTTAAGATAGTTTACGGTGTAAGTAGTATTAGCTAACAAACCGTTTAATACAACAGTACCGTTGGTACCGCTACAGGTAGTTGGGTTGGTACTGGTGCTGGTAGAAACTGTAGGAGTTTGGTTTACAACCACAGTAACACATGCAGGGGCCGAAATACAGCCTGCTACTGTTTGCGTTACGCAGTATTCGCCGTCCATAGCCAATGTAGCGCTGGTGCGGCTTGGGTTTTGCAGGTTAGATGTAAACGAGTTGTCGCCATCTACACCTACCCAGCTGTAAGTAGCCCCTACGTTACCGTTGGCAAACAGGTTAATAGTGCCACCTGTACATACCGGGCTGTTGCTGCTAACCGAAGGAGCAGCAGGAGCAGCAGGATCGGTAAGGTTAAGCGGGCCGGCAACCGGCGATGACTGGCAACCGTTAAGAGTTACCGTAATTACCGAGTAATTGCCCTGATTTAAACCGCTGATGGTTACCACACCTGCACCATTCGAAGTAAGGTTGAATGGGCCTTGCAATATACCGTTGCGGGTATAGCGTACACTGTATGTAGTGTTAGCTGTTAAACCGTTTAATGTAATGGTACCATCGTTGCCACCGCAGGTGGTTGGGTTGGTAAAGCCAGATGTTACAATAACCGGAGTAGGATTAACTACTACGTTGGTACAACCAGGTGCCGAAGCACAGTTTGCTACAGTTACTACCACACAGTAGTTACCACTCATGTTGGTAGCAGCGTTAGATATAGATGGATTCTGTACGTTATTGCTGTATGAAAGCGGGCCGGTCCAGCTATAGCTGCCACCGGCTACTGTAGCCGTGCTTAGGCTAATTACAGTGCCAGAACATACCGGGCTGTTGCTGCTTGGCGATGGAGTAGCCGGCGCAGTAGGATCGGTAAGAACCAGTGGCCCGTTAAATACTGCCGAAGTACAACCATTGGCTGTAACAGTAAAGTTGGTATACGAACCAGCCGAAAGGCCGGTGATAAGTAGCTGGCCGCTACCATTGCTGGTAAGGGTAAATGGCCCCTGAGCTACCAGATCTTTAGAATATGACAACGAGTAAGTAGTGTTGTTCGCAAGGCCGTTCAGTGTAATTGAACCATCGCTACCGGCACAGGTAGTTGGGTTAACACGGGTACCCGACGATATAGCCGGTGTAGTGTTAACTACTACGTTGGTACAACCGGGTGCCGAAGGACAACCAGCCACCGTAACTACTACACAGTAGCTGCCCGCCATAGCTGTAGTAGCATTGGTGCGGGTAGGGTTTTGTACTGATGATGAGAAAGAAGATGGGCCTGTCCAGCTATAAGTACCACCAGCTACAGTGCTGGTAGATAAAGAGATGGTATTACCTGTACATACCGGGGTATTGCTGGTAGGTGCCGGTGTGGCAGGTGAACTTGGAGGACTAAGGGTTATAGTTCCTGCAAGTGGTGCCGATGAACAACCGCTGAGTGTTACTATTATATTAGTATAGGCACCAGCCGCCAAACCGGTAATAGTTAGTAAGCCGCTACCGTTGCTGGTAAAGTTTACTGCCGATTGAGGTGCACCGTTAAATGTATAGCTTACCGAGTAAGTGGTGTTATTATTTAAACCGCTTATGGTAATGCTGCCGTTGGTTCCACCGCAGGTAGTAGGGTTACTGCTGCTGCTGAAAGCAAATGTTGGCGTTTGGTTAACTGTAAGGGTTACGCTGCGGGCCGGCGATGTACAGTTATTAATTGTTTGGGTTACGTTATAAGCACCGCCCTGAGCCGTAGTAGTAATAGCCAGGCTTGGGTTTTGCTGTGTGCTGGTAAAGCCGTTAGGGCCGGTCCAGTTCCAGGTAATAGTACCTACCTGGTTGGTAGTAGCAGCAAAGTTAACTGTGTTGCCGGTACAAACAGGGTTTGGTGTTACCGTAGCTGTAAGCGGGGCTGGTGGTGCTGTAGGATCTACCAGGGTAATGGTAGTGCCGTTAACAGCCGATGAACAACCGGCTATAGACACCTGGAAGCCGGTATAAGTACCAGCAGTAAGGCCGGTTATTATAATGTTACCGCTACCGTTAGTAGTTAACGATACAGGGCCTTGTTGTACACCACCTTTAGTATAAAATACAGTATAGGTTTGGTTTGCCAACAGGCCGGTAATGGTAATAGTACCTTGCGTACCGCTACAGGTAGTAGGGTTAGTACCTGTTACGGTACCAATAACCGGTGTACCGGTTACTACTAATGTTACCGTTCCCTGAGGAGAGGTACAGCCATTTACAGTTTGTGTTACCAAATAAGTACCGCCCTGGTTAATAGCTGTAATGCTACGGGTAGGGTTTTGCAATGAGCTGGTAAACGACTGAGGGCCGGTCCAGCTATAAGTTGCACCTACCTGGCCAGTAGCACTAAACTGCACTGTAGTGCCGGTACAAACCGGATTCGGAGTAGCGGTTACATTGCTTGGTGCAGGTGGCGAAGCCGGATCGGTAATTACATATGTATTAGGTAAAGTATAACCACACAAACGATTGGTTGGGTGGAACACCTCTACCGAAGTATAAGAACCGGCAGTTAAGCCCGAAATAGTTAAAGTACCGGTACCGCTGGCTGTAGTATAGTAGAAAGGCCCCTGAAGCGGACCTCCATTTTTACTATAGTACACACCGTACTGTACGCCGGGTACCAGGTTACCGTTGGTTATTACCAGCGAGCCTGTGGCACTACCACACGAGGTAGTTCCATTGGTATCTACGGTAGCGCTTACCAGGTTTACACAACGGTATCGTATTACCAGGTAGTCTTCTACCTCACCGTTTGCAGCATTGGCGGTAGGCGATGGGTTACTTACAAAAAACGACGTTTGAGTGGTTATACGCAAACGCATATAAGTAGTATCGTTGGTCAGGTTCTGGAAAACGCTGTTGAAGCCGCTCCAGCCTAAAGTAGCTGAGGTGGCACCCGCTGGTACTACGGCTGTATCTACTTCGCCGGCATCGTTAAAGTCGCCGTCTTTATTAAAGTCTATCCAGCCCATTAGCATGGCGGTAACACCGGTACCGTTGGTTACGTTAACCGTTTGTGTAAAACGGGTAGCTGTATCCTGTATAAGTACCTGGGTAGGGTTGCCACCTATACCGTCTTCATCGTCGGGTGTGGTACCTTGCAGGTCATCACCATCGCACTTGTAGGTGGGGTTTGGAAAATCCTCACGGTCAATAGCAGCACTACCTAATTTAAGAGTCTGGAAGATTACGTGGTTAGGGCTACCATAGCTGGCCGGAGCATCGCTATAATCAAAATTCAATAAAATTCCGATACGCCATTTAAATACTACGTGTTTATCATCAGAGCCTGTTGAGTTAGCACCATCAAACACAGTAAGGGGACCAGTTGTAGGGCCTATAATTACCGGCTCGAATGTAGAGCTATGTACCGTTGTACCAAGTACTATTAATGAGTCTCCTTCTACCACAAAGTGATTACTGCCATGTGGCACACCGGTCTGACCCAGGTAATCGTTTGCACTACCACCTATTAACGTACCAAAATATTGTGTTTTAAGGTCGGTGCCTAATACCATGTAGAAAATATCCCAGGTTCCTCCGTTAAAAGTACTATCGAAGAACGTTCCGCCGTCATCCAGGTTTTTATTGAAAGGATAACGGGTAGATTGCGTTTCGCCAAATATCATAAGGGCGTATGGGGTGTACGTGCGCAGGGTGTTACCACGGTCATCGTCGTTACCGCCAAAGAAAGTCGCCGCCCATGGGTCAACTGAACCGGCGTTCCAGCCATTTCTTGGTATTTTACCCACAAAAGCATCCTGACCGGTACCTTTAGTTGTTTGGAAACGATTACCAACAGCATTAGGCCCCAGATAGAAGTTGGTGCTGGAAGTAAAACCGGTTACGTAAAGAGTATCAAAAGCATCAATAGTTAAGCCGTAGAACTCATCATCGCCGGTACCACCAAAGCGGCTTAGCATTTGTACAGTACTTCCGCCGTTTGCGTTTAATACACCCAGTACTCCATCTAATGCACCGGTAGTAGAACCAACCCCCTGTGCCGCATTGTTAAACAGAGCCGGGAAACTGGCAGAGTTGCCGGATGAACCAGAAAATGCAATGGCACCATCGCTAAACACCTGTATATCGTTTAATTGATCGGCACCCGTGCCGCCAATATAAGTACCAAAAGCCAGCGTATTCAGGTTATTGAACTTTGCAATATACATCTCTGTACTGCCCGAGTAACTGGCGTCATAAGCATTACTGATGTAGTTAGGAGTGCCAGATGAAGGCACTGAACCATTAACCGTACCACCTACCACAAAAGTGGTGTTAGATGTTGGGCGGATAGAAACCATTTCGTCGTCATTACCACCGTCGCCCAAATATGTAGAGTATAATAATGTACTTAAAGTGCTGTTCAATACACCAACAAAACCATCTGTACTATTACGGGTATTATCAAATGCAGTAGTAGAACCTGATGGCAGGGTACCTGCTGTTTTACCACATACAAATACGCGCGATTTGTCCGGTGACATAGCAAGGCCATATAAACGGTCATCGGCGGTACTACCAAAATAGGAAACTGCCAATACGGCAGTGCCATCGGCTTTCAATTCGTATATTATACCATCTACGCTGCCAGCATAAGTGTTAGAAAACCCAAACAGTGAAGCGGGGTTTATATAGTTACCGGCTCCTGATGTTAACTGCACGTTAATATTACCGCCGCAATAAACATTTCCGCTGTTGTCTATATCTATGGCAAATATGTACTCGTCAAATGAGTCACTATTATTCTCGAAGAAAGTACCCCATTTCAAACTTGGATCGATAACCAATGCATAGTTGTTATCTATTTTGCTGGCAGCCTTGAAAGTGGCAACGTCGCCTTTCACATCAAAAGCCATTTTAACCATTACCTTTTTGCCATCTATTATCTGGTAGGCTTCCGGTATATCAAATTTCACTTCGTCAAACTCAAGTTTTACCGCCAGGTTGCCATTTTCATCTATGCGCAGGCCTTCCTGTCCTTTAAAGCGCATTTTAATGTTGTTAAAATCGGCACCGGCATTTACCACCCAGTCAAACTCCATTACGTGCTGGTGCTGGCTGTAAATACGCAGGTCTATACCATTATATATATCGTTAAGGGTTAACTCACCAAAACTTGAAGCGTTGGCGCCATGATAATTTTCACCAACAAAGTAGTTGTACTTGGTAGGCATCTCCTTCTCCTTACTTATAGTATAGTTAGGGTTAGAGCCATCGAGGTATATACCCCAGCCGTGAACTTCCTGATGGGTCAGTTCTTCTGCCTCATGCGCTTCATCTTCGGCAGTTTCTTCGTGCTCCTCACCCTCGTGCTCTTCTTTTTCGAAAGAAAGGAAGTGGATATGGTCATTGGTAATATACATATTACCAATGTTGGTATTACCCGCCACTTTCACGGTAGGGTCCCACTGGCCTTTGTTCTCAATAAACGAGATTGAGTTGCTGGTTTCTTTTACCAGTTTGTTAATCTGCTCTTTCGAAAGCCTTTTGGTTGCTGCCTGTGCAGGGGCCTGTGCCAGCACAGGTTGTACAGCCAGGCCAAACGCCAGCATCAGAAAACAAAGTAGTGCGCCTTTAAGGGTAAAGGTTTTTTTACTCATAAATATGTGCTTTGAAGGAAGTACGCTTAAAGTAAAGTTTGCCATAAGTACCTTTCGTTAAATTGAAAAGGGAGCGAGGCTACTGTGCCATCGCTCCCTGCTCTAATTAAAATATAATTTTTCACAAACAGAGATAGCACAGCAATTATAAATAGCTGTATTACAACTGTTTGCAGTTAATTTTTGAGTATGTAATAAAAAGTTAAAATCTTTCATTCTACTTTTCTAATCAGATATTAAAAATACATTTGGTGGGGACAAGTGTTTTTAATTCAGCGCGCAAAAATACTTTTTTATGTGACATATAACAGTTTATGCCTTGTAAACGTGTTAAATTTATTTTAACTTTTTAAGGTCTATAAAGGTACAGCCTTTACCTTAAAAAACGAATTTTTCCGCAATTTTCTCCAATATCAGCCGTTTCAATAAGATAATCAGTGAAATCGATTGTCGGCTAAAGCAATTTCACCGAAATTCTACCTTAGTTTAAAGGTAAAACCGGACAGTTTATACCCTAAAATCGCAGTGTGTATTTTGGTAACTGCCTGCCGGCGGCTGCATAATATAATGTACAAGTTGAAAAAAGGCAATATATCAACAGCATAAAACTTGGCATTGTTAAAAATAAGTGTATCTTACACTACTAAATAATACCTGCCATGGGAAGACCACCAACCAAACCGAAACGTTTTAAAGACGGATTTTATATTGAAGTACGCAACAAAGGTGCCGGCGTAGGCATGAAAATACATTTTGAAACCCTGCGCGAAATGGAAGCTGCAGCAGCCATGTACGGCAATGGTAAAGAAGTAATAATACTGGGCGAGCACCGGAAAGACCGTTGGCTGAACGAAGCCCCGGAAAATAAACCAGCCGCACGCGTTCCAAAAGTTAAGCCTGAAGCTAAAACTGCACCTGTTGCTACTAAGGATAAACCTGCTAAAAAGGCGACTTCGAAAACAGAAAGCAAGAAAGTTGTAAACAAAAAAGCAGCTAAGCCAGAAGCTAAAGCTAAAAAACCGGCTAAGAAAAAATAACCACAACGGTATTTTCTATTTTTGTAAAGTGGCTGCCCCATACAGGCAGCCACTTTATTTTACAAACACACTACATTTTATGGGACAACTCTCTAAATCGTACAAGCAAGAGAAAATTGAAGGCCAGTTCGATGCCATTGTGATTGGCTCGGGCATGGGTGGCATTGCCACGGCTGCCTTTATGGCCAAAGAGGGCAAGAAAGTGCTGGTGCTGGAGCGCCACTACACGCCCGGTGGTTTTACGCACGTGTTTACCCGCAGTAAATACGAGTGGGATGTAGGTGTGCACTACGTAGGCGATGTACACCGCCCGCATACCGAGCTGCACAAAATGTTTAAGTATATATCGGAAGGGCGCATGCAGTGGGAAGAAATGGGCAGCCCGTATGATATTATGTTTTTTGGCGATGAGAAATACGAATTTCCGGCAGGTACCGACGAGTTTAAGGCCACTATGAAAGCGTATTTCCCCGGTGAGGAAAAAGCGATAGATGCTTATGTAGAACTGGTGTACAACACACAAAAAAAACAACGCCTGTTTTTTGCCGAAAAAATACTGCCCAACTTCTGGAGCTGGTTGCTTGGTAACCGTATGCGTAAAGCAGGGTTGGAAGGCAACAAAACCACGCTGGAAGTATTACAATCGCTAACCAGCAACAAAAAGCTGATAGCCGTGCTAACCGGTCAATACGGCGACTATGGTTTACCACCGGCACAAAGCAGCTTTTTAATGCACGCTGCATTAATTAAACACTACATGAAAGGTGCCTGCTACCCTATTGGCGGGGCACAGCAAATTTACCAATCGGTAGCGCCTACTATACTGAATGCCGGTGGCCAGGTATTTACCAATGCTGAGGTTAAAGAAGTGATTATAAAAAACAACAAAGCCGTTGGTGTAAAAATGTACGATGGCAAAGAGTTTTTTGCACCGGTTGTAATAAGCGATGCCGGTATATATAACACGTACCGTAACCTGCTGCCCGAAACCAGTAAGAAAGAACTTAACACCGAAAAGCATTTTGATAAGCTGGCACCATCGGTAGGGCATGTATGTTTGTACATAGGTATAAACGAAAGCAACGAAAAACTTAAACTGGGCAAGGCTAACTACTGGGTATTTCCGGATAACTACGACCACGATAAAAACGTAGCAGATTACATCAACAACCCCGATGCAGAACTACCGGTGGTATATATATCTTTCCCATCATCTAAAGATCCGGATTGGGAGAACCGCTTACCCGGCAAAACAACGATAGAGATTGTTACCCTATCGCCCTACAAGTGGTACGAGCAATGGAAAGATAAACGCTGGATGAAACGTGGCGACGATTACAAAGCGTTTAAAGAAAAACTATCGCAACGCCTGTTAGAGGCATTATATAAACGCCACCCCGAACTGCGTGGCAAAATAGACTACTACGAACTTTCTACACCGCTTAGCACTGCACACTTTGCCAACTACGAGTACGGCGAGATATATGGTATAGACCACACTGTTGAACGCTTTGAACAGAAATTTTTAAAAGCCCGCACACCGGTTAAAAACCTGTACCTTACCGGACAGGATATTGTAAGCTGTGGTGTAGGTGGCGCGCTGTTTAGCGGTTTAATAACAGCATCGGCCGTTACAGGTAAAAACTTATTGAATAGGTTGAAAGAGGTGTAACAACAAACACAACAACCCTTTATAATAAGCCCTGTATTGGTATACAGGGCTTATTTATTTATAGTTATGCTTTATTATTATTTTGCCGTTATAAACAGGCAACATGAGCAGCGCAGACAACTACAGCACCTTTTGCAAAGCATGGCTGGATAGCTGGACCGGTAACAAGCCGGATGAGTTACTTAAATTTTACCATGCCGATGCCAGCTACGCCGACCCTGCCAAACGCAATGGCATTAAAGGCCACGCACAGCTACTCTCCTACTTTAAAAAACTACTGCAACTAAACCCCGAATGGAAATGGGAGGCAGTTGAGATAATACCTACCGCTAAAGGGTTTACACTAAAGTGGAAAGCAACTATACCGGTACCCGGTGGCACCATAGAGGAAACCGGCCTTGATATAGTAGAAACAGAAAACAACCTGATAACACGCAACGAAGTTTTCTTCGACCGGTTGAACTGGATACAGGCTTTACAAACAAATTAAATTATTTACCATGCATTTTGATCACTCGCCAAAAGCAAAAGAAATGATGGAGCGCCTGCAGCGCTTTATGGATACACATGTTTTTCCGTTAGAAAATGAATACCTGGCTGTGCCCCACCACGGCAACCCCGACTGGAAAAGCTGGGAGCTTGACCCACGTGTAGAAGCATTAAAAGAAAAGGCAAAGGCCGAAGGTTTGTGGAATTTGTTTTTGCCCGATATAAGCGGGCTAAGCAACCTGGAGTATGCGCCACTGGCTGAGATAACAGGGCAATCGTTACTGGCACCAGAAATATTTAACTGCAATGCACCCGATACCGGTAATATGGAGGTGCTGTGGAAGTATGGTAGTACCGAACAAAAAGAGCGATGGCTTACACCGTTACTGGAAGGTAAAATACGCTCGGCATTTTGTATGACCGAACCGGATGTTGCCAGCAGCGATGCCACCAACATGCAGGCCACTATAACCGTAGATGGTGATGATGTAATACTTAACGGCACCAAATGGTGGAGCACCGGTATAGGCCACCCCAATTGCAAAGTGGCCATCTTCATGGGTTTATCGGATGCTACAGCGCATAAATACTTACAGCATAGTATGGTACTGGTACCGTTAGATACCACCGGTGTAACTATTGAGCGTATGCTGCCGGTGTACGGCGGCTACGACCCGCCTTATGGCCACGGCGAAGTATCGTTTAAAAACGTGCGCCTACCTAAAAGCGCTGTAATAGCCGGCATTGGTAAAGGCTTTGAAATTGCACAGGGCCGATTGGGTCCCGGCCGCATACACCACTGTATGCGCCAGATAGGCGTAGCAGAGCGTGCCCTTAAACTAATGATACAACGCGGCAGCGAACGCGTAGCATTTGGTAAGCCATTAATAAACCTGGGTGGTAACCGCGATATAATAGCCAACGCCCGTATTGATATTGAAATGGCAAGGCTGCTGGTACTTAAAACAGCTTACCTGCTAGATACCGTAGGCGCCATGGGCGCACTAAGCGAAGTAAGCCAGATAAAAGTGGTAGCGCCCACACTGGCCTGCCGTATACTGGACCAGGCTATACAGATGCATGGTGGCAAAGGTATGAGTAACGACACCCCACTGGCGGCTATGTTTGCCTACGCCCGCATACTACGCCTGGCCGATGGGCCCGACGAAGTACACCGCGGTGTGGTAGCTAAGCTGGAGTTGATGAAATACAAGAAAGCGTAATTATCAGTTTACAAAATTCAATTACTATATAAAAACGGTTGAAATAATAGTTAATATGATAGATACACCCAAAGAAACCCGCGAGGAAGATAAACTGGATGAAAAAGTAATAAGCGATTTTGTACGCAGCCAGGGCATTGCTGCTACCGGTGCGCTTACTATCCGCCAGTTTAGAGGAGGTGCCAGCAACTTAACCTATCAGTTAGATTATGACAACCTATCGTATATACTACGTACCTCGCCCAAAGGCACCAAGGCCAAAGGTGCGCACGATATGGGGCGCGAGTACAACATTATGCAAAAGCTGAAACCGGTGTACCCTTATGTACCGCAGATGATTGCTTTTTGCAAAGATGAAAGCCTGATAGGCCGCGAGTTTTATATAATGGAAAAGCTAACCGGTATAATACCCCGCGCTAACCTGCCTAAAGATTTACAGCTAAACAGCACACAGATACGCGAGTTATGTATTAGCGTAATAGATAAACTGATAGAGCTACATCAGGTAGATATACACAGCACAGGCCTTAGCGAACTGGGCAAAGGCACCGGTTACTGCAAACGGCAGATAGATGGCTGGACCGAGCGCTATAAAAAAGCCAAAACATGGAACGTACCTTCCTTTAACTATGTAATGGACTGGCTGAAAGCCAACCTACCTGCCGAAGAAAGAGGCTGCCTGATACATAACGATTTCAGATTTGATAATGTGGTGCTGGATGCCAACAACCCCATGCGCGTAATTGGTGTGCTGGATTGGGAGATGGCTACCATTGGCGACCCGCTGATGGACCTGGGCAACTCGCTGGCGTATTGGGTGCAGGCTAACGATGATTTTATAGCGAAGCAAACCCGCCGGCAGCCTACGCACCTGCCGGGCATGCTAACCCGTAAAGAGGTGATAGAATACTATTGCAGCAAAATGAATTACCGTGCCGAAGACTTTACATTTTACGAAGTGTATGGCATTTTCCGCTTAGCGGTAATTATGCAACAGATATACTACCGGTACCACCATAAGCAAACCAGCAACCCGGCGTTTAAAAACTTCTGGCTGCTGGTTAACTATATGAACTGGCGTTGCAAGCGCAGCATAGCTGCGGCTAAATAAACTTTAGTGCTACTGTTGTATATGGTAGCCCTCTAACTCCGACACCATAAGGCCCGACCCGGAGGCATACCAACCTACACATTTTACCAGCCCTACATTTTTTGCATAATAGCTATACACCGGTCGCGGATTAGTTGTACCGGCTGGTGGGCTGCCTTGCAAATAGTAAAAATCCATAACAGATTCTACTACCTGAAAACCACCTGCCGGTACGGTAATAGCTGTATCGAGGTTGCCAGTGCGATAAACGCGGTAATCGAAACCATCATCGGCAGTATACGCAGCCGTGGTATCGTTAGCCGTAAGGCTTAGTGGAAAACGGTTACCATTGGCATATACAACCAATCCGTTATTACTACCCAATAGCGATTGGTTGGGTATCATTTGCTGGTTACTTGTTTTTAGCTGGTAATATGTAATGCCATTAATAAGCGTATCGCCTATCACGCGCATGGTATCGTGTGTAACGGTGGTACCGGGTGTGTTTCCATAATCTGTAGTAACCTTGTAAGCCCAGTAACTACCGGTTTTTAAAGGCAAATAATCGGCAGCAGTGGCGCTGGCCGGTAAGGGGTTTTGTTTGTCTTTTTGGCATGCCTGTAGCAGTAGCAGCAAGGCTGCAATTTTCAATAGTTTCATAATTAAATTTTATATGTGTGGCAAGTAAACGCCGGTTAGTTTTACTTATTGCATGTGTGTTGCAACTTTTTTACGGTGCTGCCAAACACAAGTACATTCAACAACAATTATTGCTTAATAAACGTTACCGGTATTGATATAAAAAACTAATCCGGAGCTTTTAAAAACTCCGGATTAGTTGAATTGAATACAAGATGTCTTACTGCGCAAAGCCTACGTTCGACATGACAAATGCAGGGAAGCGTGTTAGGTTTACTTACCCAGTTTAATGTTTACGTTCTTCGATTTTATCTCCAGCTTCTTTTTATCTATCACCATACCGCCTTTGCTGCCTTTTACGTTAACACCTTTGTTGTTAACGGTGGCGCCATTACCGTTGCTGCTTTTAGCCTGTACCTGTCCCTTTTGCGCGCTGAAACCGGCACCGTTTTTATTAGTAGCCGATGCGCCTTTGTTATTAATAGTACTGCCGCCGCCATTGGCACTGGTAACTTTGGCTTCGCCTTTTTTAACCGTTGCACCCGAACCGGTACTGCTTTTTACACCGGCACCGCTGTTATTAACGGTAACACCTTTGCCACTGGTTTGTGCGCTGGCTACGGCTGTAATAAATAAAAATGTAAAGGCTGTTAGTATGGTTTTAATGTTTTTCATTGCAATGTATTTGTAACCCTAAGATAGGGATTTTATTGATAGCGGTGTAGGAACCTACCTACGGGTAAACAAGGCTACCTACCACAAATCATACAACAACGCTACCCGATTAGCCATGCAATATTGCTAACGCAAAGTATTTTAAATATTATTATATATTTTAATATTTAATAATACTTTCTAATTACCATCGCTTAGGGGGTGGGTTAACATGTAATTTTCACAACCCACTGAAAACAAGGCAATTGAATGAGGGGTGGGTTAACATTTTTAGAAAATAGTGGTAGGTATTAAAACAAAACAGCCCCTGATATAACTCAGGGGCTGTTTTTATGTAGTAGCTGTAAAATAGACTAAACAGCCTGCTGTACTTTAGGGGCAGCGTCCAGTATTTCTTTTTCAGATTTAGCAGCAA
>CAYREY010000005.1:131814-138227 GCA_964423405.1 uncultured Chitinophaga sp.
GCCTGCTGTACTTTAGGGGCAGCGTCCAGTATTTCTTTTTCAGATTTAGCAGCAAACTTCTCGAAGTTTTTGTTGAAGGCAGCAGCCAGTTCGTTAGCCTTTGCATCGTACGCATCTTTGCTGGCCCAGGTGTTACGTGGGTTCAGTATTTCGGCAGGTACGTTAGGGCAGCTCTTAGGCATACTTACACCAAACACCGGGTGTGTTTCGAATTCTACTTTATCCAGATTGCCGTTTAAAGCCTCGGTAATAAGCGCGCGGGTATGTGGCAGGCTCATACGCTTGCCAACGCCGTAAACGCCACCGGTATAGCCTGTATTAAGCAACCATACGCGTATGTTGGCATTGCGTAGTTTTTCGCCCAGCAACGATGCATACTTGGTTGGGTGCAGCGGCAGGAACGGAGCGCCAAAGCAGGTGCTGAAAGTAGTTTGAGGTTCGGTAACACCGGCCTCGGTACCGGCCACCTTGCTGGTAAAGCCCGACAGGAAGAAATACATAGCCTGGCCTACGGTTAGTTTGCTGATTGGAGGCAGCACACCGAACGCATCGTAGGTAAGGAAGAATATGTTTTTAGGTTCGCCGGCTACGCTTTTAGGCAGGGCGTTATCTATAAAGTGAATAGGGTAGCTTACGCGGGTATTTTCGGTACGTGCCTTGTAAGCAAAATCAACGGTACGGGTACCTTCTTCAAAACCAATATTCTCCAGTATAGCACCGTGGCGGATAGCGCGGTAAATGTCTGGTTCTTTTTCTGCAGACAGGTCGATAACTTTTGCATAGCAACCACCTTCGAAGTTAAATACTGCGTTGTTGGTCCAGCCGTGCTCGTCATCACCAATCAGCGGACGGTTAGGGTCGGCGCTAAGGGTGGTTTTACCAGTACCCGAAAGACCGAAGAACAGAGCAACATCGCCATCTTTACCAACGTTGGCCGAGCAGTGCATTGACAGCACATTTTTCTCGTGCGGCAATACGTAGTTAAGTACAGTGAATATGCCTTTCTTAATTTCGCCGGTATAGGCCGAGCCGCCTATGATGGCTATTTTTTTAGTAAAGTTTAGTATAGCAAAGTTATGCTGGCGTACACCATCTACCACGCCATCGCATTTAAGGCCGGGGGCCTGCAGCACTAACCAATCGGGTTCAATGCCGTTTAATTCAGAAGCCGTTGGACGCAGAAACATGTTGTAGGCAAACATATTAGCCCATGGGTATTCGGTAACCACACGAACGTTCAGGCGGTAAGCATCATCGGCACATGCATAGCAATCGCGTACAAACACATCTTTACCTTCGAAATAATTTACCACTTTGTTGTACAGCTTATCAAACGTTTCGGGTGCAACTGCGTTGTTAAAACCACCCCAGTCAACACTGTGTTCGGTGTTGGCATCGCGTACAATAAACTTATCTTTAGGAGCGCGGCCGGTAAACTCACCGGTATCTACTGCAAGTGCACCAGTGTCGTTTAATACACCCTGCCCTCTCTTAATTGTCTCTTCAACTAATTCTTCTGGTGTAAGGTTCCAGAATTGATTTTTTGTGTTCTTAATGCCTATTGTTTCAAGGTTCGCTTTCGGGTTCTTGGGACCAACAACATTCATGGTTTGCAGATTTTGGTTCTGAATTTTTGAGGCGACAAACCTAATTATTCTGGGCTTAAAAAAAAGGAGAAAAACAGTCAACCCATAACCTGTTAATAAGACCGGATTAGGTGTTCAAAAGTCTATTAATCGAGGTTTAGCTGCTGCACATAGGCTGGTATGTTAAAAGCAAGCTTGCAGGTGTCATTAAAGGAGTATTCGGTAAGCGAGTTATTAGGCACGTACTGTCCGTTAACCAGTTCAAACACCTCGGTAGTTTTGGTATCGGGATTGACCAATATGTAGTACCTCACTCCCTGGGTTTCGTATAACTGGTATTTAATGTGGCGGTCTTTAAGCGAGGTGCTTTTCGATAAAATTTCAACTGCTAAAACCGGTGGCCTTTTTAAAAAGTCATCGGTAAATTTACCACAAACAATCATCAGGTCGGGGCGTACTACAGTTTGTTCGTCTATTACCCAATCTAAATCCTGAAACACTTTACAATCATCGCAAGTTCGCTCATTTTTTAAAGCATTGTAAACCTCAACAGCTAATTCAGTATAAACTATCTGGTGTTTTCGTACCGGCGAAGGGCTCATAGCATGGGGATAACCATTTATCAGTTCCCAATCGCCTTGCCACTGTGCATAGTCATCATAGGTGTAGCGCGGTATGTAGTCATAAGCCTTCATGCAGTAAAAATAGTTTATTTACATTACCCATACAAAAGCAAAAACGATACATTCGTGCCTAATATTCATTAGCACTATGCGTTACTCAACCATTAACCCCGAACTGTTTAAACTTAACAGAAAGAACTTTACAAAGCAGATGAAGAAAAACTCTTTGGCTGTGTTTGTAAGCAACGATATTATTACCCGTAGTGCCGATGCCAGTTACCGTTGGCGCCAGAACCCCGATATGTTTTACCTGAGCGGTATAGACCAGGAAGAAACATTTTTGATACTGTTTCCGGATGCGCCGGAAGCACGCTACCGCGAGATACTTTTTGTACGCCGCACCAGCGAGCAGATAATGATTTGGGAAGGTAAAAAACATACCCTGCCAGAGGCTACTGCTATATCGGG
Organism: uncultured Chitinophaga sp.; assembly: GCA_964423405.1. Classification (GTDB taxonomy): domain Bacteria; phylum Bacteroidota; class Bacteroidia; order Chitinophagales; family LD1; genus Bog-950. Next base: position 134,492 of record CAYREY010000005.1, read on the forward strand.
TGTAGAGAATGTAATGTGGGCCGAATCGTTTGAAAGCATATTTAACATGCTGATGCACTACGCCGGCCATGTGTACCTTAACACCAACGAGCACGACCGCAGCATTGCTATGGGCGAGGCTACCGAGGTTAAGTTTGCCCGCAAGGTAATGAACGATTTTCCGCTGCATAAATACGAGCGCAGCGCCCCTATACTACACAGCCTGCGCGTAGCCAAAAGCAAGTACGAAGTAGAGTTACTGAGCAAGGCTATTGACATAACCAACATTGGCTTTAAACGCGCCCTTAAGTTTATTAAACCCGGTGTATGGGAGTACGAGGTAGAGGCCGAACTTACCCATGCGTACATCAGCAACCGTGGTACCGGCCATGCCTACGAGCCTATAGTGGCTACCGGTGGCAACGCCTGTGTGCTGCACTATGTAAGTAACGATGCCCAGTGCAAAGCCGGCGACCTGCTGTTGATGGATTGCGGCGCCGAGTATGCCAACTACTGCGCCGACCTTACCCGTACGGTACCGGTTAGCGGCAAGTTTACCACCCGCCAGAAAAACGTGTACAATGCCGTACTGCGTGTACACCACGCTGCCGCTGCCATGATGAAACCCGGCATCACCCTCAACGACCTTAACAATGCCGTAGGTAAAATAATGGAAGAGGAACTGATAAAGCTGAAACTGCTTAAGCTGACTGATGTAAAAAAACAGGACCCTAAGGCTACGCCGCTTTACAAAAAGTATTTTCCGCATGGTACCGCACACTTTTTGGGCTTAGATGTGCACGACGTAGGTAACCGCTTTGAGAAACTGAAAGAAGGTGCCGTACTTACATGCGAACCTGGCATATACATACGCGAAGAAAACCTGGGCATACGTATAGAAAACAACCTGCTGGTAACTAAAGGCAAACCTGTTGACCTGATGGCACAGATACCGATAGAGGTAGAAGAGATTGAGGAGATAATGAATAGTAAATAAGCCCCTCTAAATCTCCCCAAAGGGGAGACTTAAATACAAAAAAGTAATGAGTGTATTTTCGCTTTTTAATATAGCCAACATACTTACCCTTATCAATTTGTTTTCGGGGTGTATGGCGGTGGTATTTATTTTTAACTACCAGATAGAGCTGGTGCCCTATTGCGTACTTATATCGCTGGTAGCCGATTTTTTAGATGGCTTTGCCGCCCGCCTTACCAAAAGCGCCAGCAACATTGGCCTGCAGCTGGATAGCCTGGCCGATGTAGTAAGCTTTGGGGTAGTACCGGGGGCTATTATTTTTCAGCTGCTGTTTCAAAAGTACGAAAGCAGCGATGCCATGCTATCTACCATGCGTATGTACATCTACTCGGCACCGGCGTTTATAGTTACCCTGTTTGCCGCGCTAAGGCTGGCCAAGTTTAATGTAGATACCCGGCAGACCGATGGCTTTATAGGCCTGGCCACACCGGCAGCTACTATGTTTGTAGTAGGGCTGCTGCTTATATTTTTAAACAACAGCTACGGGCTGGCACCAGTGGTATTTAGCGGCAAAGTGCTGTATGGCACCATTGCCCTGCTGGCCGTTTTAATGATAGCCGAAATACCCATGTTTAGCTTTAAGTTTAAAAACTACAGCTTTGGTTACAACAAGGTACGCTACCTGTTTATAATTCTTTCGGTACTTTTACTGGCTACGCTTAAATTTGCGGCCATATCGTTAATTATTATTTTGTACATAATTGTTTCTGTCATTCAAAAACTAACCAGCAAATGAACTTCCGCGCCGAAATAGACGTGATGCCCCTTAAAGAATTATTGGACCCACAAGGCAAAGCCGTAGCCCACGGTTTGCAAAAAATGAGCTTTGATGGCGTTGCCGATGTACGTGTTGGCAAACACATTACCATTAAGCTTAGCGCCGAAAGCAAAGAGGCTGCTACTGCACAGGTAGAAAGCGCCTGCAAAAAACTACTGGCCAACCCTATTATGGAAGGCTATAAGTTTGAACTGGTACAGGAATAAATTCAGTATTAAGTATTGAGTAGTTAGAAAAAGCATTCGCCTTTATACTTTATACTTGCTACTAAATGCTATGAAACTATACATAGTACCCACGCCGGTTGGCAATTTAGAGGATATAACACTGCGTGCCATCCGCACGCTAAAAGAGTGCGATGTAATACTGGCTGAAGACACGCGGCAAACCAAAAAGCTGCTCGATCATTTTCAGATTCAGAAACAGCTACTCTCCTACCATAAATTTAACGAGTATAAAACTGTAGAATCGGTGGTGCAGCGCATACAAACCGGTGCTACCGTGGCACTGGTAAGCGATGGCGGCACACCCGGCATTAGCGACCCCGGCCATATACTAATAGCCGCCTGCATTAAAGAAGGCATTGCCGTAGAGTGCCTGCCCGGTCCTACTGCTTTTGTACCGGCGCTGGTTAACTCGGGCTTTGGTACCGACGAGTTTGTGTTTATTGGTTTTTTACCCCATAAAAAAGGCCGCCAAACAAAGCTTAAAGAGATTGCCGCTATACATAAAACCGTTTTGCTGTACGAATCGCCTTTCAGGGTTTTAAAACTGCTGGAAGAGCTTAAACAGCACATTGGCGATGAGCGCCGCATATCGTGCTCGCGCGAGATATCGAAAATGTTTGAAGAAACCGTGCGCGGTACCGCTACCGAACTAATAGCCCACTTTACCAAAAAAGAACCACGGGGCGAGTTTGTGGTGGTGATAGAGAACCTAGAACCCAAAGCCAAGAGCACAGAGCCAAGAGATTAGAACATAGAGAATACAAACAGCCACCACCTCGTACCGCGTAGAGGGACACTCCTCCTTAAATAACGCTGCGGTAGCCGCAAAGGAGGAGAGCTTAACAGCCCTTTAATGATTGTGTTTTCTTAGCCCCAGCACCTCTACCCAGCTTTTGCGGATAAGGTCTATACTCCACTTTAGTATTACCAGTGCACCAAACAGTGCCAGGATAGAATCGAGGATTTTAAAATCGAAATACTTAATGGCCAGTAACGATATAATGGCGAATATGCTCAGTATAACGTCGGCTATTACGTGCAGGTAAGCGGCGCGCAGGTTAACATCGGCCTTCTCTTCCTCGCGGTGTAAAAAGAATGCGCTGATGCCGTTTACCACTACCGCTATTACTGCTACCAGCAGCGCCTCGTTGGTTACCTCGGCATGTGCCTCGAAAAAGCCGGTAGCGCTTTCGTATATCATAGCCAGCGTTATCAGCAGCATAATAACCGCGCTGGCAAAACCGCTCAGCGATATTACCTTATGCTCCTGCGCATGGGTTATTTCGCTTTTGTTGCGCAGTATGTAAAAGTACGCACCCCAGGCAAGCAACAGCACCAACACATGGCTTAGCATATGCCAGCCATCTATTATCAGCGTTTTGCTGTTAACCATGTAACCAAAGTACAGCTCCAGCAACATGGTACAAAACGATATAAGCACTACTATACGCGTACTACGCTCGTTGGCGTGTATGTGGTAGTGCGAGTGATCGTGATGGTGATGCCCGTGCGGATGGTTATGTTGATGCGCCATAAAAGGGAGGCCGAAGATAAGAGAAAAATACAGATAGCGCTTTACCCGCTACCCCCTACCCTTTTATTACTGGCGTAACTTTTTATTTTTGCCATCCGTTTTAACCCGACTCGGTAGCTCAGCTGGTAGAGCAAATGACTCTTAATCATTGGGTCGAGAGTTCGATCCTCTCCCGGGTCACA
>CAYREY010000006.1:0-44190 GCA_964423405.1 uncultured Chitinophaga sp.
AGTACTACTTCAAGCACCTATAACAGGGTAGTAATAACAGAAGTAAAAAACAAGGTTGTTAAACTCGAGCTACAAACTGTTTTTTTAGGCATCTATACAACCAGCGCTACCATTGCCAATGGTAAACTTACTACAGCCACTACTGTTACTATTGATGAAGAAGGTACTATTGCCGGCACTTCGGGTACCTGGCGCTTTACCGGTAGCGGTACTTTAAATAGCGGGCAATTAGTATTAGCAGGCACTGCAACACAGCCCGGCTCATCTAACATCGATTATGCTTTCAGTGGCCGTAAATAATACGCTTGTACTATCCCATAAAAAAGCCCTTTCATCCGAAAGGGCTTTTTTGTTACTGTATGTAAATGCTGTTAGTTATTGTAGCGTGGCGATTTGTAAAACACTTTCTTCTCTTTAGGGCCGGCTATTTTGTATATCAGCTGCACCTCGTGCGAGCCGGTTTGGTAGCGGCTCAGTTTACCAAAATCAAAGTCGTAGCTATAGCTTACCAGTAACCCTTTGGTAATGTGCACACCCAGCATAGCGCCGGCGGCATCTTTACTGCGGTACAGCACACCGGCTACTATCCGCTTGTTCCAGGTCATGCTGATGTTTACCTCGGCCTGTGCTATAAAATCTATACTGCGTACAAACACCATGGGCGTAAGGTTAAACTTGCTGTTTATATCCCAGCTATACTTGGCATAGCCAAAGTAGTGGCGTGGTACGCGGAACGGCGTAGCGCTCTTAATCCCCTGATCGAGGTTGCTAACCGAAAAGCCGATAGTAGTATTATAACCACTAAACTCTAACCCCGCCGATAGGAACGCTTTAAACTTGTTGGTGTTGGTCAGTAGCGCACTCTGGTCCTGGTTTATTTTATCCTGATATATCAGCTCTTCGCCTCTCACAAAACTATTAAACAAACCTACCGCCAGGCCTATCGAAAGGCGGGCACGGTCGTTCAGCCGTTGCGAGTAGGCATAGCTTATTTTGGCGGTAGTAAAACGTTGCTTGCCCAGCATATCGTTGCTTATTACCAGCCCCACGCCGCCGCGTATTTTTTTAATACCGGCGTATGCGTTAAATAAAAATGTAGAGGGGGCCTCTTTAAAACCCACCCACTGCTGGCGGTATAGCGCACTCAGGTGAATATCGCGCGTGTTACCGCTTACCGCCGGGTTAAACACATGCGTATGGTACGCAAAATGTGCAATCACCGGTTCGTTCTGCGCGTAAGCCCCCATACCCCCAAAGGGGGCTTTAAATACAACCGATATAATGGCTAACACTATGAATGTTCTGATAAAAAGTTTCATATAATATTTTTTACGTCTGTATTTTTTGTATTCCTGTCTTTCAAGTCCCCATCGGGGATTTAGGGGCCGCCTTAATCTTTCTGTATCACCTGGAAAGCCGTTCGCCGGTTTTGCTGGTGTTCCTCTTCAGTTTTAGCACCCTTTATTACCGGGTCGCTAAAGCCAAAGCCTTTGCTGGTTAAGCGGGCCGGGTTTATGCCTTTGCTCACCAGGTAATCTACCACACTCTGCGCGCGCTTTTGCGATAGGGTAGTGTTGTACTCCAGCTTGCCACGCTCATCGGTGTGCGAGTTTATCTGTACAAAGGCATCTGGCGTATCTTCCAGTATCTTCACCAGTTTATCCAGGCTCGGCTTCGATTCTTCTCGCAGCACAAAACTGTCAAGGTCGTAGTAAATGTTATCAATCTTAATTTCGGTTTTAGGTATGCGCTTAATAGCAAAATCGTAATTGTAACCGGTGCCTTTGCTAAACTCCTTGCTGAATTTTTCGCCCTGTGTGCTCAGTTTTTTGCTATCGCCAAAGTAGCCGTTGTTCAGCACGTTAATCTTATAGTCCTTATCCTGGTCAAGTGTAAAACTGTATTCGCCGTTAGCGTTGGTGGTAGTGGTATCGGTAGTGCCGTCGGCAGCGGTAAGTACTACAGTAGCACCTACTAGTGGTTGGTTGTTATCTATATCTACTATGCGGCCTTTCACACTCAGCAGCACCGGTGTAAGGTAAAAGCTGTATATATCATCGCTACCTGCGCCACCGGGGCGGTTGCTGCTCAGGTAGCCGCTTTTGCCATCGGTATTATAAGCCAGCGAAAAATCATCGGCATTGCTGTTAAACGGTTGTTTCAGGTTTTGTGGTTTGCTCCAGGTGCCGTTGTTGTTTACCGCCACAAACAGGTCCAGCCCGCCAAAGCCACCGTGGCCTTCGCTGGCAAACACCAGTGCAGAATCGCGCACTACCGGAAACCGCTCATCAAACTCGGTATTAATGCTGCCGGCATTAACCGGTGTGCCCCAGCTATCGCCGCTCTTAGTCATATACCATATATCCTGTCCGCCTACGGTGCCATCCAGCCGGCCCGAAAAATACAACCGATTACCATCTGTAGTTATGCTGGGTTGCTGCATATCGGCAGTTTGGGTAAACTGCAAGCTAATGGCTTTAGGGGTGCCAAAGATGTTGCTGCTTTCATCGTAGCTTACTTCGTATATCTGGCAGTACTTGCCTTTGTTGTCGTTGCAGCGGTTAAAGTAGGCGGTCTTTGTTTTTTCGCAGTAGGTAATAAAGCCATCGTTGTAGGCCGTGTTCAGTGTGGTAAGTTTAGCCGGCTTGCTCCAGCTTTTATCTTCTTTGGTGTAATTGGTTTGGTATAAATCAGAAAACGATTGCCCGTCAAACGTGTACAGCTTATCTTCTTTATCGTTCAGCCTGCCCGATGTAAACACCACGGTAGATTTTAAAGGTACGGCTGCATAATCGCCAAAGGGCGTATTTAAACCGGCTTCGTTTTTAAAGGTAAACACCGATGAGTCTTTTGTTGCACCGGTAATAAAGCGCACATTACTAAGCAACCGGTTGGCATCTTTATCGCCGGGCTGTGCTTCTAAAAACGCCTCCAGCTTTTGTTTGGCTTCATCGTATTTACCCTGTTGTAAATAAATGCTGCCCTGGTGAAAAAGATATACCGGGTTGCTGTAGCCACTGCCTTTGGCCTGGTCGTACCATTTTACGGCTTCATCCAGTTTGCCATTGTAGCGGTAGCTTTCGGCTACTTTAAATTTAATAGCGCCCAGGTCGTCTTTCTTCGAAGGCTTTTTCAAAACCTTCTGATAGTAGTCCAGCGCAGTGGTGTATTCTTTGGCAGCAAAGGCCTCGTCTGCCATCTCAAGGTTGGTTTGTGCAAATGCACCGGTGGCTGTAAATGCAATAAAACAAATAACCAGTGCTTTTAAAGCAGTTAGCTGTTTTACTTTTTTAATAAACGTAACCTTCATAATCAGGGTGGTTTCTTTTTCTTTTAATTACTTCTTTAAAATCTAGCAACTGTATTTAAGCCCCCTTCGGGGGTTTGGGGGCCTATTCCTCTACCAACAATACCGTTCCTTTAATAGCGTTTTTGCGGTCGGTAATATTATCCAGCATTACTATGTAATAGTAGGTGCCCGGCGATACCTTATCACCTTTGTATTTACCGTCCCAGCCATCGCGGCCCTCGTACATGGTTTGTCCCCAGCGGTTGGTTATCACCAGGTCGTAACCGGCAAGAAAAACATCGTTCACCCCATCATTGTTAGGTGTAAAGGCATTCGGAAAATCTACCACCCGCACCAGTACCTGGCTGCGGCTGCTGCTGCAACCGTTATCGGTGGCTATTACCCATACCGAGTCCTGATCTTGTATTTTGCTGCTGCTCCACGTAGCCGATGGCCCGTTTTGTACCGATGTGCCGTTCCAGAAAAACTCGTAATTGCTAAACGTATCCGGTACCGCCGTAAAGTTTATCACTTCATTAGGAAAAATGATATTGTTCGGCTTATCAGAACTTAATGTATCTATTACCACATGTGGTATAACTACTGCCGTAGCGGCAACACGGCCCTGTAAGGTAAGGCAGCCGTTGCTGTTGGTAGCCTGTGCATACACTACGGTGGTTTGTGTAATAGGGTCAATGGTGTAGCTGCTGCCGGTAGCTACCTGGTTACCACCGGTAGCGGCATCCCACCAGGTAATAGTAGTGCCGGTAGGTGTGGCATTGGCGGTAAGGGTAGCTGCTGTACCGTAACATACAGCTACGTTATCGCCGGTTATGCTTTGCACAGTAGGGGCACCGGTTACGTTAACCGTTACCGGTATGCGGCCGCTGTTGTTTACGCAGCCAAACTGGTTAATTACTTCTAAGTAGTACACCGTAGTTGCCGTAGGCGAAACTGTAAGCGGATTGCTGCCATACATATTGCCACCGGTAGCGGCATCGTAAAAATTATAGCTTACGTTACCACCGGTAGAACCGCTGGCGCTAAGTACTACCGAGGTGCCTTCGCAAATGGTAGTATCGTTGGCTGTAAGATTAACGGTAGGTACGGTCGGCTCTGGGTTTACGGTTACACTAAGTGTAGCCGGTGCCGAGGTACCACAGGCATTGGTGGCTATCACACTTACCTGGTGTGTGCCCGGTGTGTTCCAGGTAACCACTATGCTGGTAGTGCCTTGTCCGCTGGCTATGTTGCCGCCGGCATCTACCGCCCAGGTATACGTAGTAGCATTTGGTATGCTGCTTATGCTATACGTTTCGCTTACCGGGCATACGCTGTTGCTTCCGCTTATAGTTGCATTCATTACCGGTGCCGGTGCGCCTACGGTAATGGTAGCTGTAGCCGGTGCACTGGCGCCGCAGTTGTTGGCTGCCGTTACCGATATAGTATAAGTGCCGGCTGTAGCACCCCAGCTTACATCAACCGTAGCGGTGCCTTGTCCGCTTATAATAGTACCCCCGCCCGATAGCGACCAGTTGTACGATGTAGCACCCGGCACCGTCGTTACGATATACGTAGCGGTATCGCTGCCGCAGGTGTTAACCGGTCCGTTTGGTGCAGCCGGTGCCACCGGTACTGCATTTACCAGCACGGTAACGGTATCGCTGCTGCTGCCGCAGGCATTGGTGGCGGTTACAATGTAATCGCCACTGCTGGCAGTGGTGGTGTTATTTACTGTAGCATTTTGTTGCGATGCTGTAAAGCCGTTAGGGCCGGTCCAGCCCCAGCTGGTTACGTTGGTGCCACCGGCTGTAAGGTTAATAGCCGTGCCTGCGCAGATAGTATCATCCGGTGCGGCGGTAGTGGTTACATTCTCAATGGCAGTATCTATCTGTACGGTAAGTGTTACAGTTTGGTTGGCGCAGCCGTTAAACGCAGTAAGCGTGTAGGTGCCGCTGCTGGCAACTGTAGCCGGGTTAATAACCGGGTTTTGTTGGGTAGAGGTAAACCCATCCGGGCCGCTCCAGCTCCAGCCGTTTACATTACTGCCGCTTGCTGTAAAGTTGATTATAGAACCTGCACACTGTGCCGCACCGGTTACCGTGGTGGCGCTCAGGTTGGCAATAGGCTCGTTTACCAATACCTCTACGGTACTGGTTACGGTACCACAGGCATTGCCTGCACTTAGTGTGTAGGTGCCGCTGTTGGCAACCGTAGCATTATTTATTACCGGGTTTTGCAGGGTAGAGGAGTAGCCCGCCGGGCCGCTCCAGCTCCAGGTATTAACCTGTGTACCGCTGCCGTTAAGGGTAATGTTGCCCCCTGCGCATATGGTATCGTTAGGCTGTGCATTTACAGTTACATTTTGTATGGTGGTATCTACATCTACATTAACGGTAGCACTGGCAGTGCCGCATACGTTAGTGGCAACCAGTGTGTACAGGCCGCTATCGGCCAGTGTTACGTTGGCAATGGTTGGGTTTTGCTGGGTAGATGTAAAGCCGTTGGGGCCGCTCCAGCTATAGCTGGTAGCACCGGTGCTGGCACCGGTAAGGCTAAGCGTAGCCTGGCTGCATATATTGGTAAGGTTGGCGGTAGCAGTAGTGTTTACCGGGCCCGACGAAATAGTAACGTTAACAGTAGCCTGGGCCGTACCGCAGTTGTTGGTTGCTACCAGTGTATAGGTGCCTGCATTGGCCTGCTGAAAGTTATTTACCGTACTGTTTAATTGTGCTGAAGTATAATTATTTGGCCCGCTCCAGCTATAAGAGGAGGCACCGGTGGCGCTGCCACTCAGGTTTAGCGTAGCACCCGGACAAACCGCATTAGGGTTGGCGCCGTTGGCCGTAGCCGTTACGTTTTGTGGTACATCGTTAACCACTACATCTACCGTAGCGGTGTTATTGCCACAGCTGTTGGTGGCCGTTAAAGTATACGTACCGGCAGCATTGGTTTGCGCATTAGGCACGGTTGCATTTTGTGTAGCGGCAGTAAAGGTGTTAGGGCCGCTCCAGCTCCAGCTGGTAGCATTTTGAGCGCTACCGGTAAGCTGTATGGCGTTGCCCACGCAGGCCGGGTTAGGACTTGCCGAAGCCGTTACCGTTTGTGGTATATCGTTTACTGTTACGTTAACGGTAGATGTAAGGCTGTTGCACGAGTTGCTGGCGGTAAGGGTATAAGCACCCGAGTGTGCCACTGTAAGGTTAGGCCGCGATGCGTTTTGTGTAGCAGCGGTAAAGCCTGCCGGGCCGCTCCAGCTCCAGGTGGTTACGTTATCGCCGGTACCTGTTAAGGTAAGTGTGCCGCCTGCACAGGCCGGGTTAGGGCTGGCCGATGTGTTTACGTTGGCTACACTACCCAGCACGTTCACAGCAAGTGTTGCTGTTTTACTGCCACAGGTATTGGTGGCGGTTACGGTTATAGTATAAGGCCCGCCGGCGGTGGTCCAGTTAACGGTAGCGCTGGTGGTAGAGCTGGTAACATTGCCGCCGCCGCTCACGGCCCAGCTATATGATGTAGCGCCGTTTACTGCGGTAATGCTGTAGTTGCTGGCGCCCACGCATGGCGCGGTAGGCCCGCTGATGGCACCTACGTTGGCCGGTGGTTGTACCACCGTTACAGTTACGCTGCCGCGTGCGCTTACACAGCCTGGGTTATTGTTGTCATCAGCTTCTACATAATAAGTAGTAGTAGTGGTAGGCGAAACGCTAAGCGGGGTAGTGCCTATAGAGGTACCGCCACTGGCCTGTGTATATACACGGTAGGTAACGTTGGTGCCGCCACTGGCGTTTATGGTAACCTGCGTACCCGAACATATATTGTTGCCACTACTGGTTACTGTAGGCGTAGCCGGTGCATTGCAGGCAATACTGCGGCAGGCTATTACGGTAGTAGGGGTAACGTTACTGGCTGTTACGCTTCCGCTGTTGCGCGTACCGGTAGTAATTGTGGTGGGACTAAAAATGGTAATAGTAGGGCTGTAGTTTTGGGTAAGTATGGTTACGTTAGATGGCGCACAGCCGCTGCCGCCCTGGTTGCCGTTTATATCGGTTTTGGTTACACCAAAATCGTAGGCACCACCACTACCGGTTGTATCGGCACTTATGCTGTTGATAAGGAAACCCGAATCGGCGGCCATAATACCGGTAGGTAGCAGCGATATAAACGAGTTGTACGATTTGGCAAATATCACCGCACCGGTGTTACGGTTAACTTTAGCCAGTATAGAAGTGAAGTTGCCAAACGTAGCACCCGATGCAAAAATGGCAAAGTTGTTGTCGTATGTTTTGGTAAGGTTACCCGCAGTAACCGGCAGGCCTGTAGAGTAATAGCGGGTATTGGTGCCGGTTACACTTGGGCCGGAGTTGGGTATACTCATATTTAGTATATAGGCACCCAGGTTATCGAGGCCCGACATTACAACGTTGGTGCCACCGTCAGATATAATCGATTCAATATCTTCAGAATTGCTGTTGCCAAACCGGCCAGCCCATTGTACCGCACCCGAGGTATTTGTCTTTACAATTACGGCATCGCTTTGGCCATCGCCGGCTACCATGGTAGCATAGCCCACAAAGGCATAGCCATCGCTGGTTTCAACTACATCGGTCAGGTAATCATCATCATCAAAACCGGTGTTTACTATAAATACGCGTGCCCAGCTAAGTGTACCGCTGGCATCAGTTTTAAAGGCAAATAGTTTGCTCGAGTCGCGGCCTGCACCCAATGTGTTGGCCGAACCGGCTACCAGGTAACCCCCATCGCTGGTTTGTATTACTTTATTGCCAAAAGATGAGGCTCCGGATTGTGGTATATATCTGTAACTCCAGGTAATGTTTCCGGTGGCATCGGTTTTCATCAGCAAGGCCTGGCCGCCCGAACTGCCCGTAACTATAAAGCCACCTGCACTGCTGTTTTTTACATCGCTTAAATCTACATCGGTAGTAAACGGGCTACTACTGGTGCGGTATAGTTTGCTCCATACGTGGTTACCATTCAGGTTTACAGCCGTAAGGCCGCCCTGCGTTCCCAGCGGTATACCCAGGTTAGGGGTAAAACTGGAGAACACATAATTGCCACCACCGGGCGCCTGGGTCATACCCGAAGGAAAATCGAAAGCACCGATATTGTACTGAATACGGAACGTGGTTTGCTGTGCATATGCAACAAAGCATACTACTATCGCCAGCAGCGATAATGGGAGTTTTTTCATATCAATTTAGTGTGTCGGCGGTAAATATATAAAAGCAGCAAAAAAGTAACTGTTTTTTATTGGTGGCATAATAGATATGTAAATTAACGATTGCTCAACCTGTTTTGGTAGCTAAACAGTGGCGGTATATGTCATCTTTTACCCGTAGTATGGCTTGGTTTTGCTACTATTTCTAAATAGATGGTTAAACATTTGTAATAGCCGATACATCCTGCATTATCTGGTAATATCTCGCTGTATAGCGCTGGCGCTAAGTAGGTATAGTTTAGTTACAGGTATTAAACCGCCCTTAACGGGCTGATTTATGTGTCTATTTCCCTCATTTTTTTACATTCGCTACTCAAAATTTTAATAAAACACATGAAAAGAGACGACATTGCCAGGTTATTAGGCGACGAGAAAACCAGCTACCTACTCGACCACCAGTCGAAAACTATTTCTAAAGATTCGCTACACCTGCCCAACAAAAAATTTGTTGATACCATTTGGCGCGACTCTAACCGTAATATACCTACCCTGCGTAACCTGCAGTGGATAGCCGATAACGGCCGCCTGGGTAACACCGGCTATGTATCTATTCTTCCCGTAGATCAGGGTATTGAACACAGCGCAGGTGCTTCGTTTGCTCCTAACGTACCCATGTTCGACCCTGAAAATATTGTAAAGCTGGCTATAGAAGGCGGCTGTAACGCAGTAGCTTCTACATACGGTGTGTTGGGTATAGTTGCCCGTAAGTACGCGCACAAAATACCGTTCATTGTAAAAATAAACCACAACGAGTTTATCAGCTACCCTAACAGCTACGACCAGATTATGTTTGGTAAAATAAAAGATGCCTGGAACATGGGTGCCGCAGCGGTAGGTGCCACTATATACTTTGGCAGCGAAGAGAGCAAACGCCAGATAGTAGAAGTAGCCGAGGCTTTTGAATATGCACACGAACTGGGTATGGCCACCGTACTATGGTGCTACCTGCGTAACCCGGCGTTTAAAAAAGATGGTGTAGATTACCATACTTCATCTGACCTTACCAGCCAGGCTAACCACTTAGGTGTAACCATACAGGCCGATATTATTAAGCAAAAATTACCGGAGAACAACGGTGGCTACAACGCCATTAACTTTGGCAAAACCCACAAAAAGGTGTACAGCGAACTTACTACCGACCACCCTATAGACCTTACCCGCTACCAGGTGGCTAACTGCTATATGGGCCGTGTAGGTTTAATTAACAGCGGTGGCGCATCAAGCGGCGAAACCGACCTTGCCGAAGCCGTTACTACTGCTATAGTAAACAAACGTGCCGGTGGCATGGGCCTTATATCGGGCCGCAAAGCGTTCCAGCGCCCTATGAAAGAGGGTGTGGCTCTGCTTAACGCCATACAGGATGTTTATCTGAGCAAAGACGTAACTATCGCCTAAGCGGTATTACTATAAAACAACAAAGGCTAACCTACTGGTTAGCCTTTGTTGTTTTTATAAAGGCTTGTTTACACACAAATACGTATTAAAACAGTTGAAACCAATGCATAATACAACAAGTGTTGGCCTGTTAACATCCTTTCATTTTACTTTAAGCAACTAATTTGCTAATCATTGCACACAGAAAGGCCGGCTTACCGGCCTTTTTCAACCTAACGGGAATTGACAATGGAAGAAAAAGTGCCTTGGTGGAAACGGTTTCGTAAAGGGGTGCAAACCTCTACCGAAGAGAAAAAAGAAACGCCGGAAGGGGTATGGCATAAGTGTACCAACTGCAAGGCAACTATGCTTACCTCTAAGCTAAAGGATAACCTGGATGTTTGCCCGGAGTGTAACTACCACGAAAAAATTGATGCTGAAGATTACTTTCGAATTTTATACGGCGATGCCCCTTTCGAGGAACTGTTTGACGATCTGATACCTAAAGATTTTTTAAAGTTTGTAGATCTGAAACCCTATCAGGACCGCATAGAAACTACTATGGAAACTACCGGCCTGCGCGAAGCCATACGGGTAACAGTTGGCGATTGCGACGGGCGCTGTATAGTGGTAGCAGCCATGGATTTTAAATTTATAGGCGGCAGTATGGGCTCGGTAATGGGCCAGAAAATTGCCAGTGCTATCGACTATTGCCTGGAGCATAAATTGCCATTACTTATTATTTCTAAAACCGGTGGGGCCCGTATGCAGGAGAGTGCTTTCTCGCTAATGCAAATGGCCAAAACCGCTACCAAGCTAAACCAGTTGGCCGATGCAAAACTGCCATATATCAGTTTGCTAACTAACCCTACTACCGGTGGTGTTACTGCCAGCTTTGCCATGCTGGGCGATTTTAATATTGCCGAGCCCGGTGCTTTAATTGGTTTTGCCGGTCCGCGTGTAATAGAAGAAACCATTAAGAAAAAACTACCCGAGGGGTTTCAGACTTCCGAGTTTCAGCTAGAGAATGGCTTTCTCGATTTTATAGTGCAGCGTAAAGAGATGCGTCAGAAGATAAGTACGCTGTTGCATTTGCTCGAAAATTAAATCTATATACCTGCAAACAAAAAAGGCACAGATACTATCTGTGCCTTTTTTGTTATGTATTGATATACGGTATTAGTAAGCTCTCGAGAATATCACCCGCTCTTTACTTGGGTTGCCGCTAAATACGCATTGGCCCTCTTGTTGTGGGTTGTTGAGTGGTATACAGCGGATAGTGGCTTTTGTAAGCTCCTTTATCTTCTCCTCGGTGGCCGGTGTGCCATCCCAGTGCGCCGAAATAAAGCCGGGTTCTTCAATAGCTTTCAAAAACTCATCCCAGGTGTTTACCTCGCGTATATGGCTATCGCGGAAAGCTTTTGCCTTGTTGTAAATGTTGGCCTGTATATCTACCAGTAGTTGCTCAATATGTGCGCCTATGCCTTCAAACTGTTGTACGCTTTTCTCTTTGGTATCGCGGCGTGCCACCTCTACAGTTCCGGCTTCGTAATCGCGCATACCCATTGCCAAACGTACCGGTACGCCTTTCAGCTCATGCTCGGCAAATTTAAAACCGGGGCGTTTGGTATCGTCGTCATCAAACTTAACCGATATGCCTTTGGCCTTTAATTCTTTAATAACCGGTTCAAACTTGTCGTATATCTTGTTCAGCTCTTCGCCGCCTTTGGCTATAGGTACTATTACCACTTGTATAGGTGCCAGTTTTGGTGGTAACACCAATCCGTCATCATCGCTATGCGCCATTATAAGCGCACCAATTAAACGGGTGCTTACCCCCCACGAGGTGGCGTACACGTACTCCTGTTTGCTCTCTTTGTTCAAAAATTTCACATCAAAAGCTTTGGCAAAATTCTGGCCCAGGTAGTGCGATGTGCCTGCCTGCAAGGCCTGTCCATCCTGCATCATTGCTTCAATACAGTAGGTATCTACCGCACCGGCAAAACGTTCGTTTGGTGTTTTCTTGCCTTTTATAACAGGTAGTGCCAGCCAGTTCTCTACAAAGTCGGCATATACATCCAGCATACGCTCGGTTTCTTCTATGGCTTCCTTTTCGGTGCTGTGTGCCGTGTGGCCCTCCTGCCATAAAAACTCAGCCGTACGCAAAAACAGGCGCGTACGCATCTCCCAGCGCACCACGTTGGCCCACTGGTTAATCAGTAAAGGCAGGTCGCGGTAGCTTTGTATCCAGTTGCGGTAGGTATTCCAAATAATGGTTTCCGAGGTAGGTCGTACTATCAACTCTTCCTCCAGCTTTGCTTCGGGGTCTACTATTACACCTTTCCCATTAGGGTCGTTAATCAGGCGGTAGTGGGTTACCACGGCGCACTCCTTGGCAAAGCCTTCTATGTGCGATGCCTCTTTACTTAAAAAGCTTTTAGGTATAAACAGCGGGAAATACGCGTTAACGTGTCCGGTGTCTTTAAACATTTTATCCAGTGCGCCCTGCATTTTTTCCCATATAGCATAGCCATAAGGTTTTATTACCATGCAACCACGTACGCTGCTGTGGTCGGCCATGCCGCTTTTGTGCACCAGGTCGTTATACCATTGTGAATAATCGTTAAGTCGTGATGTTATTTCTTTTGCCATATCAATTGTGGTACGGTGTTTATTGTAATGTTAAAGTGCGTGCTAAAATATCAAAATAGCGCACGCTTAAACCTAAACCACTTAATTTTGTCTTACAGAAAATTTTAAACGTAACCTCCATGAAACGTTCACTTGTTTTTCTTTCTGCTTTCTGGCTGCTTACTTTAGGTATGTGGCAGTTTGCCGCCGCACAGGATGATGTGTACTACGACCCTAATTTAGATAAGGGCAACACCAACACCAATACCGGTACTAACCCTGCGGGCAACTACGACAATACCAACGATAACCTGCCAACCAACAACAATACCGGTGCCGATGCCTACAGCGATAAATCGGATGGCTATACTACTCCGGCCGATAAATACGATTTGCGCGACAACTACAGCAGCAACAATCAGGATTATACCGATGGCTACTACGATGAGGATGACGCCTTTTTTTATACCACCCGCCTGCGCAGGTATTATACACCTAATTACGGGGCCGATTATTACAGCTATTGGTTTACCCCTTCTTACTATTTCGGGTTCAGTACATGGAACCCAACCTATGTGGTTTCTTACAACCCCTGGTACAGCGACCCATGGTGGGGCTGGAACAGAAGGTATTACCGCCCTACAGTGGTAGTTTACGACCCGTTTTGGGATTGGAACTTTGGATGGAACAGTTGCTCATATTACAACTCGTGGAGCAACCCTTACTGGGGTGGGTCATGTGGTTATGGTGGCTTTAACAGCTGGGGCTGGAACGGCTGGGGGTATAACAACGGCGGTTTCTGCGGCGGTTATTTTAATAACTACGGCGGCTACTACAATGGCTACAACAACGGCTACTGGAACGGTTACTACAATGGGTATAACGATGGCTATTATAATGGCTACTACAACGGTTATGGAAACAACGGCTACAACTACTATGGCCCACGTCATCACCGTAATGGAACAGCAGAGCCTACCGTAACTAACCCTACCAAGCCGGTTGATAACCCCGGCCGTGGCAATGTTTACGACACCGGTGTGCCCCGCGAAGGTATTACCAAACCGTATAACCCGGGCGTAGGCAACACCAACACCGGTGGCGTTAAAGTAGATGCAGCAACACCAAGGCCTTATACCGAGCCCACCACACCCGCAACGGGTGCCGGCAAGCCAGGTACTAATAATGTGCCTATGAATGGTTCTCAAAACAGCAACACCGATAACCGTTGGGGTAATGTACAAACACGCCCTAATACCGATGTGAACATACCGGCCACCAATGCTAAGCCGGCAACACCAAATGACATAGGCGGCAGAAATACTCAGCCTGCTAACCCTACCCCTGTACGCCCCAATGTACCGGAAACTACCACTCCAAAAGGTTGGAACGATGTGCCGCCTACACGCTATAACAATGGCCAGCCAGTACCTGCCGACCGTGGAGGCTGGCAGCAGCAGCAAGGCCAGCAGACAAGTCCGGTAAACCCGGGCACGCCTAACCGCGATGGCTATAACGAGCAACAACGTAACGGCCGCCAACCACAAATGGCGCCACAGCAACCCCAGCAAAACAATAACTGGAACAGAGGCGCGCAGCGCCCGGCCGAACCTCAGCAGCCACAAGCGCCGCAACGTAATAACTACCAGCAGCGTTACGAACAGCCACAACGTATGGCACCACAGCAAAGTACACCGCGCTACACACAACCCAACAACAATAACAATGGTGGGTTTAATAGGGCAGAACCGCGTAATAACGGGGGTGGTTTTTCTGCACCGCAACAGCGTTCAGTTACACCGGCTCCGGCACCTTCCAGAGGTGGTGGTGGAAAATTTGGCCCCAGATAAATTAAGTATGTAAATAATAACAAAACGGAATCGGGATAATATTTTTATCAGGTTCCGTTTTTGTTTTAGTAAGATTGAGGTATGAAAGTATGGTATGTAATTATTGGGTTGTTGGTTTATGGCCAGTTGGCTGCACAGGGGTATCTGGAGGAGGGCCTGTTGTTTTCGCGACCCACTGTACCGGGCACTGCACGTACAGCCGGTGCCGGTAGTGCGTTTGGCTCGGTTGGTGCCGATATGGGTAGCTTAAGTGTAAACCCGGCCGGCATAGGTTTGTACCGCGCCACCGATATGAGTGTAACGCCCGCTATTACCATTGCCAATAACGAAGCTTTGTTTAACAGCAGTACTAAAAATCAGAAAAGCACACGGGTGTCGCTTAATCAGGCCGGTATAGTTTTTACAAAGTTGTTTAAACAGAACAACGCATCGCAGTTTAGTTTCAATAGCACCCGGTTACAGTCAATTTCATTTGCTGTGAACTACCAGCGGCAAACTGCTTTTTCGCGCAGGCAAAGTTTTGAAGGGTACAATCCGGTTAACTCTGCTATGGACGTATATGCCTACTATTTAAATGCAACACAGCAGCCGCTTTCAATCGATTACTACCCGGTAGAGCTGCTAATGGCATACCAGGCGTATATGCTTAATTATGATTCTACATCCGGCAACTATTATAGTGGTATCCCATCGCGGGTTTCTCAGTCGGGGCAGGTTAACAGGCGCGGAGGTATAGATCAGGTTGATTTTACACTGGGTGGTAACCTGAACGATAAGTTTTATTTCGGTGCCGGTTTGGGTATAGGCATATTAACCTACTTCGATAACAGCTATTTCGAGGAGTTTCCGTATAACGATACCGCTACTGCCTGGAATGGCTATACCCTGCAAACCACTCTGCGCACCACCGGTGTAGGGGTGAATGCGCGGTTTGGTTTTATATACCGCCCGGCCAGTTGGGTACGCGTAGGCCTTGCTTATCAAATCCCTACATTTTATACTGTTACCGAAACCTATTCAGCCTCGCTCAATGCCGGTTACGATACAGCCTATTTTTCATTTTTGGCCGAGGCCAATCCGTTAACTTACCGGTTCCGTACGCCTACGAAAGGCACCGTAAGCGCCAGCTTTTACATCAAGCAGCATGGCTTCTTTTCGGTAGATTATGAGTTTTTAAACTACGGCGGAACAAAATATAATTTCGGATCTAACTATACCGATTATAGTAAAAGCATAAACGACCGCGCCCGCTCTACATACACCTTTGGGCATAACCTGCGCGTTGGTTTTGAGGGCGCGTATAAAACATTACGGGTACGCACCGGCTATACCTACCAAAGTACTCCTTACAAAAAAGATAAGTTGCTTAAAGGGTTTACCGAGGATAAGCACAGCGCCAGTATAGGCGTGGGTTACAGGGGGCAGCGTTTTTATGCCGATGCAGCGTATGTGTTTGGGTTTACCAAAGATGTAATTTATCCTTATGCCGACTTTGAAGTAAAGAATACGCTGAATACACACACAGTATTGCTAACGCTGGGCTGGCGTATCAGCCGCGACAATGCTGCACCGGCCCGTAAAACCCAAAGCGCTCCGCCGGTAGATAAAAGTTTTTAAAGCCCTTTGGCTGCTTTTGCCAAATGGTAATCAAGCAGCCGGAACACAGGGTTTTTATCTACCACTCCTAACTGGCAGCCATATTTAGCAGCTACTTTGGCCAACACCGGTTGAAAATGAAAAGCAATGGAGCCAACAAAGTGTACTGGGTATTGCTGGTAATTGGGGTGGCAGCGTACGTTGTGTTCAAAAAACTCGGTAAAGCCTTCTTCGGCCAGCTGCTGCATGTATTCGCTGTCGGGGCTTTCGGTTAGCACTACTGCAAAGCTGGCCAGGTACACGTTGGCATGTGGCTTTTTATATACCGAGTCGTATATCTTATTTTTTTCCAGGCCGTATTTATCGCGTAGCAGGGTAGTTGTTGCTTCGGGTAGTTCTTTATACAAAAACCGCGACAGTAGTTTTTTGCCAAACCAGGCCCCGCTGCCCTCATCGCCAAGTATATACCCCAGGCCAAGGGTAGGGCCGTCTTCCAGCACGTTTTCGCCATCATACACACACGAGTTGCTGCCTGTGCCCAGTATGCAGGCTATGCCCGGTTTGCCACTACAGGTAGCAAAGGCGGCAGCATTCATGTCATGGTCCACATATATTACATTGGCATTGGTAAAAAACTTAGCCATAGCCACGCGCACGGTTTGTTTGCGGTCGTCGCTACTGCAGCTGGCTCCGTAAAAATACACAGCACTAACTTTACTGCGCAAGGCTACCAGCCCGCTTTGTTTCATCATCTCGTTATGTATGTCATCGCTGCTATAAAACAGCGGGTTAAAGCCTATGGTTTCGTGTAACTCCCGGCCCTCGGTAAGCCAGTTGGTTTTGGTAGATCCGCTCTCTGCAATAATTATCATTTTGCTAAGTGTTGGTTAAATCATTGCCCCGAATATACGTGTATTTAGAAATGATAAAATTTTACCTATACATTTAGCGTTGCAAAAAACGGCACTACATGAAAAAATCGCTCTACTTTCTTTTTACGTTACTGGTACTTTCCGCACAGGCACAAACTCCGCTGTCTCCATCGCGCTCGGTGGTAGATGAAGCACTGGCTCCGTTCTATCATGGCGTGGCCAGTGGCGACCCGCTTACCGACAGGGTAATTATCTGGACCCGCATAACAACCGAAAATACTACCGAAAACGTAGGCTGGCAGGTAGCTACCGATACTACTTTTGCTACTATTATAAACTCGGGCACTGTAACTACCGATAGCAGTACTGACTACACAGTAAAAGTAGATGTAACCGGCCTACAACCTAACACCTGGTATTACTACCGCTTTAATAATAACGGGGTTTACTCTATTAAGGGCCGTACCCGTACCATGCCTTCGGGTAGTGTAAGCAACCTGCGTTTTGCGGTGGTGGCCTGCTCTAATTATCAGGATGGTTTTTTCAATGTGTACAACGATATAGCTAACAAAAATGACGTAGATGCCGTGATTCACCTGGGCGATTACTACTACGAGTATGGTCCCGATGATTTTACACCCGGTGTAGATTCGAGCCGTTTGCAGGAGCCTTTCAAAGAGGTGTGGAGCAAAATGGATTACCGGATGCGCCACTCATTTTACAAACTCGATCCGGATCTGCGTGCCGTACACCAGCAATATCCGTTTATTACCGTGTGGGATGACCACGAGAGCGCCAACGATAGCTGGAGCGGCGGGGCCCAAAACCATACCGATAGTGTAGAGGGCTACTGGCCGGAGCGTAAAGAAGATTCGCGTACTGCCTACTTTGAGTGGATGCCTATACGCAATGTACACAACAGCGTAGATACCATACACCGCGTGATACCTATGGGCGACCTGGCTGATTTAATATTGCTTGACTCGCGCCTGGAGGGTAGAGAAATACAGGCCGGTACCACCGGTGCCACCGTAACCGATACCAACCGCACTATGCTGGGCCAGCCCCAGTTGCAGTGGTATAAAGAGCAGCTTACTGCCAGCAATGCCAAATGGAAGCTGATAGGCAACCAGGTTATGTTTGCGCCGCTCAAGGTATTTGGTGTAGCCCTTAACCAGGACCAATGGGATGGTTACCCCGCAGAGCGCGATAAAATACTGCGCCACATATCATCTAACAATATAGATAACGTGGTAATACTTACCGGCGATATACACACCAGCTGGGCTAACGATGTGCCACACCCTGATATGAGTTACAATTCATCTACCGGTGCCGGTTCGGCAGCAGTAGAGTTTGTATGTACCAGTGTAACCAGTGGTAGTTTTATTACATTCAGCATACCTGCCAACATTATACCATCGGTAGTTACACACGTTAAATACGCCGACCTGGCCAAGCGCGGTTACTTGTTGTTTGATGTTACCAACCAGAAAGTACAGGGCGACTGGGTGTATGTAAACACTATTGCCTCTCGTACCTACACCACCAGCGTGGGCGCTTCGTGGTGCGATGTTGACGGTGCTAACCACCTTACCCAGTGTGGCGGTGCTCTTACCCCGCGTGGTACTAACCCCGGCCTTGCACCGGTTGTTACAGATGTACGCACTGTTAAGCCCGAGCAGGTTACCATGGTTTCGCTGTACCCTAACCCTACTGCCGGCGAGGTAGCCGTACAGTTTTATTTATACAAACCCGGCAAAGTAACTATTGCCGTAACCGATATGCAGGGCCGCACGGTTTACAGTGCTTATAACGAGTATAGCCAGCCCGGCCTGTATAATGCCGAAGCAAACCTTAGCCACCTGGCAGCAGGCACCTATATGCTTAATATTACAAACGGTAGTCAAATCGAATCGAGAAGGTTTGTGAAAAGCCGTTAATGCTAATAATACAGTAAAAGGGGCCACAGCCCCTTTTTTGTTTATATAACATTTGCCGAATGTTGTAAGGCAAACGCACCAACTTTAGTTTACTAACTTTGTTGTATAATATATTGGCATGAAACATAAACTTACATTAACTATAATAGGTGTAATGCTGGTTGCTTTTTTACACGCACAAGATATGTACCGTACCAAACACGGCGATATCGCTATCAGCGTTACTATTAACGATTCGGTGATTTTGCTCATCAGCAACGAACTTTCGGTAGCACTTGACTACGAAACATCCAGAGTGCTGTTTCGTGTACCGGTAGAAAGCTTTACATCACGTATCGATTCGATAGATAGAAAACTGCAATTGCAACGGGGTAATGTTATTGAGTTTTCGGGCCGATTAGGTATTACTATCAATACACAGAATTTTACCCCGCAGCGCTATAATATGGAGGGGCAGATTACCAGTGCCAGTCCGCCGGTACCGGTAAGGGGCAATGGCTCTATGAGTTGTATACCTGCCGGCGACCGGGCTACACCGGCCTGTACTTTTTTAATGTCGGTAGAAACCAACCTGACAACCTTACACCTGGCAGAAGTGTTGCCTGATGCAAAAGATGGTGTGCGGATAGATATCAGGCAATCGATACTGGAGCGCGACAATGAGTAAACGGGTAGAAGTAGTTGATTACTCCCCGCAATGGCCACAGGCTTTTGAGCAGTTAAAGCAACTATATACGGCTACACTTAACGGACTATTTGCCGATATACAGCATGTGGGCAGCACATCGGTACCGGGGCTGGCTGCCAAACCGGTAATAGATATTGATATTATTATTGAACTTAACCAACAGTTGGCACCGGTAGTAGATAAGCTGGCTGCTATCGGTTACGAACATCGGGGCAACCTGGGTATTGAAGGCAGAGAGGCTTTTAAATACCATAAAGAAACCACCGGTATTGAGTTGCCGGCACACAACCTGTATGTATGCCGGGCCGGTTGTATTAGTTTGCAAAACCATCTGCTGCTCCGTAACTATTTACTCGCAAACCCCGCTGCTGTAGTACAGTACAGTGCGCTAAAAAAACAATTAGCAGGCAAGTACGGGTTTGATATAGATAAATACGTAGAGGGCAAAACTGCTTTTATTGTAGATATACTGGGCCGTTGTGGATTAGATACTCAGGCACTTAAAAGTATTACAGAAGCCAACAAGGCCCCGGGTTAGTTACTACTTGGGCGCTGTTTTCATCAGGTACAATGCCATAAGCATAAAAATGAGGTTGGGAATCCAAACCCCCATTATGGGCGGTAACGATGAGTTGGTAGAAAAAGTGATAGAGAACTTCATGATTATTTCGTACAACGCACTAAGGCCTATACCCAGTACCAGGTGCCAGCCTAAACCGCCACGTACCTTACGCGATGCCAGGCTTACCCCTATAAGGGTTAGTATATAAATACTGAATGCCGAAGAGGTACGCCGGTACTTTTCTACTTCAAAGTATTCCACGTCGGGCTGCCCGCTTTTTATCATATCGTCTATGTAGGCATTAAGCTGCGGGGTGGTCATCACATCTTTATACACCTCTGTAAATTTTATATCCTCTGGCCTGAAAGCAAGTTTTGTATCCAGCAATTCGCCGCTGGTAATTTTATCGCGTTTTTCGTTTAGCTCGCGTATATAGTAATCGCGTACCTGCCAGCGTTGCTTTATACTGTCCCAGTCAATTTTTTCTGAACGTAGTTTGTAAACCAGTTTACCGTTTTTGAATTTATCTATCGAAAACTTGTAACCGCTCCTTTCCGATGGCTTATAGTTTTCTATGTAAACAATCGTTCCCGGTTCTACCATCCGGTGAAAGTTATAGCGCATGCCCTGCATGGGTTTACTTACGTAGGTGCGCTCAAATGCTATCCGCTTACTGTTAGAGAAAGGGACAAAATAGTGGTTGCCAAAAAAGAAAATAGCGGCCAGTATGGTAGCACCTACAAAATAAGGCCATAGCATACGGTAAAAACTGGTGCCGCTGTTCAGTATGGCTATAATTTCAGATCGGGAGGCCAGCTGCGAGGTGAAAAAGATAACCGATACTAGTACAAAGAAAGGGCCTATCAGCGAGGTGATATAAAGCAGAAAATACAGGTAGTAATCTTTAATAATTACGCCCGGTGTAGCGTGGTTGTTTACAAAGGGGTCTATTTTTTCGCTCAGGTCTATAACCACGGTAATACACAGTAGCAACGCCATTATAAAAACGAACGTGCCCAGAAATTTTCGTAGTATGTACCAATCCAGTTTCTTCATCCTGTTGCTATACTTCTTTGTTACAGCCTGCGCATTAGTTTTTCCTGTGTTTCTTTTTTCCAGGTGGCAAATGTGCCGGCCAGTATTTGTTTACGCGCCTCGGTAACCAGCCACAGGTACAGGCTCAGGTTATTGATACTCGAAATTTGTGCGCCCAGCATTTCGCCGGTGTGTACCAGGTGGCGTAAAAAGGCCTTGCTGTGGTGGCGCATAGGTTCACAATCGCTATCCGGGTCAATAGGAGAGTAGTCG
This sequence comes from uncultured Chitinophaga sp., assembly GCA_964423405.1. GTDB lineage: Bacteria > Bacteroidota > Bacteroidia > Chitinophagales > LD1 > Bog-950. The sequence goes on from CAYREY010000006.1 coordinate 21,353, forward strand.
TCTTTCCACTTCTCGTTTTTAATATTGATAATGCCCTGGCGGGTAAACAACATACCATTACGGGCATTGCGGGTAGGCATTACACAATCAAACATATCCACCCCTAACGCTATACCTTCTAAAATATTGGCGGGCGTACCTACACCCATCAGGTAGCGGGGTTTATCGGCCGGTAGTATATCACACACCAACTCGGTCATCTCATACATATCTTCATCGGGCTCACCTACGCTAAGGCCCCCAATGGCATTGCCTTCTGCATTAATACCGGCAATAAACTCGGCACTTTGTTTACGCAGGTCTTTATAAACGCTACCTTGCACTATAGGGAACAGCGTTTGCGAATAGCCATACGTACATTCGGTTTCATTAAAGCGCTTAACACAGCGCTCCAGCCACCGGTGGGTAAGGTGCATACTTTTTTTAGCGTAATCGTACTCGCAGGGGTAAGGCGTACATTCATCAAACGCCATTATAATATCGGCACCTATCTTACGCTGTATATCCATTACAGCCTCCGGCGAAAAAAAATGCTTGCTGCCATCAATATGGCTGCGGAACTCTACACCCTCTTCTTTTATTTTTCTTATATCGCTTAGCGAGTGTACCTGAAAGCCTCCGCTATCGGTTAGTATGGGCCTATCCCACCCGTTAAACTTATGCAGCCCGCCTGCCTTCTCCAATATGTTAGTGCCGGGGCGCAGGTACAGGTGGTAAGTGTTGCCCAGTATTATTGGGGCATTAATAAAAGTTTTAAGCTCGTGCATGTGCACCGCCTTTACAGCACCCAGCGTACCCACCGGCATAAAAATGGGGGTTTCTATTTTGCCGTGGTCGGTAAATATTTCGCCGGCACGCGCTTTGGTGGCGGCATCGTTTGCTATCAGGTTAAACTTCATGGCGGGGCTAAAATAGAATTTAGATTTACGAAATAGATAATTGCTGCAAGTTGGGCTGCGGATAACTTTAAGCCGGGCGGTTTTTCCTGTAGTAATACAATTGCTTTATTTGCTTTACCATGCCGGTTGAGTTACAAGTATTTATAGCCATAGCAATAATACATTGCCTGTATTATCTGGTGTTTTTCGCCCGGCTCAACCTGGTGCGCCCGTTTAGCGGCATGCCAGAGTACCTGCCGCCGGCGTCCATTATTATTTGCGCCCGCAACGAAGCCGAAAACCTTAAACGCTACCTGAAGGTAGTGCTTATACAGCAATATAAACAGTACGAGGTGATAGTGGTAAACGACCAGAGTACCGATAACACCATTGATGTATTGGTTGATTTTTATCTGCGCAACAAAAACCTGAAAATAGTTGATATAAAGCCCGGCGAGAAGAAACCCTATGAGGGGAAGAAATATGCATTGATGAAAGGTATTGAAGTAGCTACCTTCGATACCATAATAGTAACCGATGCCGATTGCCGGCCTGCCAGTACCATGTGGCTGGGCAAGCTGGTGGGCGCTTATATGAACGAAACACAAATTGTGCTGGGCCATGCCCCGTACGAAAAGCAACCGGGCTTGTTGAACAAATTAATCCGCTACGAAAATTTTATGGCCGCCATGCAGTGTTTTGGCTATGCCAAAGCCGGTATACCATACATGGGCGTAGGCCGAAACCTTAGTTACAGTAAAGGTCTTTTTAAATCATTCGGTGGTTTTGATAAAGCCAAACACTTGCCTACCGGCGATGATGACCTGTTGGTAAACGCGACGGCTACCCGTAAAAATACCGAGGTATGTATAGATAAAGATGCTTTTGTATATACCCGCGCCGAAACCACTTTTGCCGGCTGGATAAATCAAAAACGCCGCCACCTGCGTTCCGGGTTTAAGTATAGGTTTTATCATGTGTTTTTGCTCTTTTTATTCTCATTGTCGTTGTTTTTGTTGTATGCGGCACCGGTTTATCTTTTAGTTAAAGGCATTATGCCGGTGGTGGTACTGGGTGTATTGGGTGGGGTGTTGCTGTTAAAACTGCTTACTACCTTTACTATTTACCGTAAATTGGGCGAAGCAGACCTTATTACAATATCTCCTTTGTTAGATATTGCCTACACGGTTTATCTACTCATCATTTTTTTCTTAATATTGCTAAAACCTAAAAAAAGTTGGACTTAAATTCGAAATTTTCGGCGCGGGCCCAGGAAGACCTGGAGTTGGTAGATTTAGCTAAAAAGGGCGATCAGGTGGCTTTTGGTAAGCTGATGGCCCGCTACCGCGATTCTATATTTTTTATGGTGCTTAAAATGGTGCACAACCGCGATGATGCCGAGGATTTGACGCTCGAGGCATTTGGTAAAGCATTCAACAGCATTTCCAATTACTCGGCCGACTTTGCTTTTAGTACCTGGCTGTTTAAAATAGCTACCAACAACTGTATCGATTTTATCCGCAAAAAAAGGCTGCAAACCACTTCGCTTGACCAGACTACCAGCACCGAAGATGGTGAGGTAACTCCTATAGCCGTAAAAGATCAGGCCAGCAATCCCGAGGAAAGTTTGGTTAAGGAGCAGCGGGCTGCTAAAATACGCGCCGCTATCGAGCAACTTTCGCCCAAATACCGCGCATTGATTGAGTTGAGATACCTGGATGAACTGGCATATGAGGAAATAGCCGAAAAGCTGGATATTCCGCTGGGTACCGTTAAGGCGCAGCTTTTCCGTGCCAAAGATATGCTGTACAACATACTTAAAGTAAGTAAAGAAAAATACTAAACCCCGGGGCGCTGCCTTTACCTTTGCACCCGCATGGATATACTGCTTAAATATTTCCCCAACCTTACTACTGCCCAACAGCAGCAGTTTGCTGCATTGCAGGACATTTACCGCGATTGGAACGAAAAAATTAATGTAATAAGCCGTAAGGATATAGATAACCTGTACGAGCGCCACGTACTGCACTCGTTAAGCATTGCAAAGTTTATACAGTTTAACAACGGGGCTAAAATTATGGACCTGGGTACCGGTGGTGGTTTCCCCGGTGTGCCACTGGCTATTATGTACCCCGAAGCACGTTTCCACCTGGTAGATAGTATTGGCAAAAAGCTGAAAGTAATTGAGGCAGTGAAAGAAGAAATTGGCCTTAGCAATGTGTTTACCTTCCACTCGCGTGCCGAGCAAATGGATTACCAGTACGATTTTGTGGTTTCGCGTGCTGTAGCCCCCCTGGCCGATTTGTTAAACTGGACAAAAGGCAAATACAGTGGTAAAGACCAGCACAGCTTTAAAAACGGCCTTATTTGCCTGAAAGGTGGCGATATTACCGCCGAGCTATCGGTAGTTAAACACGTTAAAAAAGTACCACTAAACGACTATTTTGCCGAAGAATCGTTTGCTGATAAGTACCTGGTTTACACCGAACAGTAGGGTTTCGGCTTTTTACGCTTAAAGTAAGCTTTTTGCTGTTTTGTTCGGTTATAACAACTATTAAACACCTATTTTAGCGCTTTATTAAAATATTCTTTACCCCTGCGCGTCAATAATCGCATAGAAGGAAAGATTATGGTAACCACCACCCTGAGTATTGCAATGTCAGACATCCAGAACGAATCAATTCGCCAGACGGTAGAAAAAGAACGCCGCCGTTTGTTGGAGTTTATCCGTCGTAGGGTGCCTACACAAGAAGATGCAGAAGATGTACTGCAAGATGTATTTTATGAACTGGTAAACACCTACCGATTAATGAAGCCGGTAGAGCAGATGGCTTCGTGGATGTTTACCGTAGCGCGTAATAAAATTACCGACCGCTACCGTAAAAAGAAACCCGATAGTTTAGAAGACCATTTTGCTGTGCGCGCTGGCGATGATGGCGACAGGCTGGATATCTCTGATTTTCTGCCCGGCAATATCAACTCGCCCGAAACCGATATGATGCGCAAGGCCATTATGAAAGGCCTTGAAGATGCATTGGACGACCTGCCTAAAGAGCAGCGCGATGTATTTATTATGCACGAAATAGAAGACAAGAGCTTTCAGGAAATATCGGAGATAACCGGTGCTAACGTAAATACGTTATTATCGCGTAAGCGTTATGCGGTTTTGTTTTTGCGCGAAAGGCTGCAAAGTTTGTATAACGATATGTTTAAGTAAAACAAAGTAACTGCTATGATTAACGGGATATTGAGAGGCGCTGGTATTTTTGCGCTGTTTATAGTTGGTTTTTTTGTGTTTGGTTTTGTAACCATGTACTTATGGAACTGGCTGATGCCTTACCTGTTTCATCTGCCGGTTATAGATTTCAGAATGGCCATGGGCCTGGTAATACTCAGTAAAATATTGTTCGGGGGTATACACGTGCGCCCTGAGGGTGGTTGGGGCCAGCGTAAATACTGGCGGGCCAAATGGCAAAGCATGAGCCCCGATGAGCGCGAACAATTTAAAACAGAATTTGCCATGCGTTGTCAAAAAAAATGGGGCAAACCAGAGGCCACTACGCCAGAGCCCGGTAAAGCATAAACTAAATAAATTGAAAAACGCCGCTGATATTCAGCGGCGTTTTTTGTTGGTGTTTATCTGTTTATACGCGGCGGCAGATTAGCCAATCAATAGCCGGCTATTGTGTAATAACACGAGCTTAGGTATTACTTACTGCCACTCCACCACTTCTTTTTCTTCTTTTTAGCGGGCCCATTTTTTTTATCGCCCTGTGGTTTTGGGTGAGCCGGTTTATTGCTGTTACCCTGCGCGTGTTTGGGCTTGCTGTTATTGCCTGATGTATGTTTAGGTTTATTGCTACGTTGGGCCGGTGGTGCTTTGTAAACAACAGGGTCGCTTATTTCGCTGGCACTAAGTGGGTAGGGGTGGTCGTTTACTACCGGTATTTGTTTGCCAATAGCTTTTTGTATATCCTTTAACTCGCCTTTCTCTTCAGCCGAGCAGAAAGATATAGCAATGCCGCTGGCACCTGCGCGGCCGGTACGGCCAATGCGGTGTACGTAGCTTTCGGGCACGTTGGGTAGCTCCAGGTTTATAACGTGTGTCAGGTTATCTATATCAATACCCCTGGCTGCAATATCGGTGGCTACCAACGCACGTAATTTGCCGGCTTTAAAATCGTTCAACGCATTTTGCCGGGCATTTTGCGATTTGTTGCCGTGTATAGCCAGTGCCTTGATGTTGTTTTTAGCCAGCTCGCGGGTAATTTTATCGGCACCGTGTTTGGTACGGGTAAAAATTAACACCCGCTCCACGCTTTTATCGCGCAGCAAAAACAGCAGCAGGTTCTTTTTATCGGCTTTAGATACATAGTACAACGATTGCTTAATAGCATCTACCGTAGTTGACTGTGGCGTAACCGAAACGTTAACCGGCTCATCTAAAATGCTATGTGCCAGCTTTAAAATATCGGGGGCCATAGTAGCCGAAAAGAAAAGTGTTTGACGTTTTTGTGGTAGCTTACCTATTACCCTTTTTATATCGTTAATAAAGCCCATGTCCAGCATACGGTCGGCTTCATCCAGCACAAATATTTTTATGTGTTGCAGGTTGATGTAGCCCTGGCTCATTAAATCCAGCAGGCGGCCCGGGGTGGCTATCAGTATATCTACTCCGTTTCTTAGTGCCGTGGTTTGTGCGCCCTGCGATACACCACCAAACACTACAGTGTGTTTTAGTGGCAGGTTTCTGCCATAGGCTGCAAAGCTCTCGCCAATCTGTACGGCCAGTTCGCGGGTGGGTGTCAGTATCAGGGTTTTAATTTGTCGGGGTCCCTTATCGTTGCCGTGGTTTTGGTGCAACAATTGCAGTATAGGTATAGCAAAGGCAGCAGTCTTGCCGGTGCCTGTTTGTGCACAGCCTAAAAGGTCGCGGTGTTTAAGTATTACCGGTATCGATTGTTCCTGAATGGGTGTTGGGGTAGAGTAACCTTCTGTTTTTAGCGCCTTAAGTATAGGCTCTATTAGTTGTAAATTTTCGAATGACATTAAATAGTTTAAGCTGCAAAGGTAGTTTTATTAAACGGATAGCCTAAACAGCTACTTTAATGGCCTGCGTACCAGCAGTTAAAGCTACATGTAAAACAGCTTGTTTATCTCTTCCTGAGTTAGTATTTTATGGTAAATGGCAAGTTCGTCAATACTGCCTTTCCAGAAACTGCCGCCGCTGCTGCTTATGTATAATGCGCTGTTGTTATTGTTGAGTGTACCCGGCCAGCTTACTGAGTTGGCATATGTGCCATTTATGTAAATTGTAATATCGGCACCATCGTATGTGCCCACTATGTGGTTCCACTGGCCCGCGTTATATAAACCACCGGTAGAGTTGGTGCTGGGTACGCTTACTGCCATGCCGGCATTGTTAGGGTCGCTGGTCCAAAAACCGTATATGCCGGCATCTATAAGGTAATAGAGGGAAGTCATAGAATCAGCTTTTATCCAGAACGAGAAGCTCATGCCATTAGTGCTGTTAAATGGCCCGCTGGTATACTCTACCCGCTGATTTATTCCGTTAAATGATAGCGCCTTGCCACGCATACCGGTTGTTAGTGCCGCATTGCCGTAGTTAGTGCCGGCAGTTACATTTCCTTTAGCATCGTTAATATTCTCATCAAAACTAAAATATGCCACTAACGAATCGGTAGGGTAGTAGGCTGTTTGGGTGGTATTGTCTTTGTCTTTTTTGCACGACGAAACCAATGTAATGGTAATAAGCGATAGGATTATGGCGGCTAAAATTCTCATGGTGGTTGATATTTAAGGTAAAAGTATAGATGTATATGCATTGGGCAGTATGATTTTTGTCGTAACTTACAGTAGATAACCGTTTAAGTAGTTTAATAATTGCCGAATTGCTTATTTATTTGCCCTATGTTAAAAGTTATTTTAGTTGACGATGATGAGAACGATTTGAGTAGCCTTACTACAAAGCTGCAACGCAATTGTAACGATGTACAGATAGTAGCGAGGTGTAAAAATGTACAGGAGGCAGTTAAGTCTATCAACGCACTGCAACCCGATATTGTATTTACCGATATAGAAATGCCCGCAATAAGCGGTTTGCAATTACTCGATTTTTTTGATTTGAACAATATTCAGTTCGAGTTGATATTTGCTACCTCCCATAGCGAGTTTGCAGTAAGGGCATTTCAGCTTTCAGCCATGGATTATCTGGTTAAGCCAATTGATGAGGAGCTACTGGCTAAAGCGGTAGATAAAGTAAGGAAGAAACAAAACTACCAGCCCGGTAAAAGAGTATCGTTGCTTAAAGAGAACTTACTGGATAAGCAGTTTAAACGCATTGCCATACCCTATACTGGTGGCGTTAATTTTATAGATATAGCAGATATTGTTTGCCTGAAAGCCGATAACGTTTATACTGATGTTACATTCATCAAGGCAGTTCCACTCACAGTTACCAAATCGCTTAAAGAGTTTGAAAAAATGCTGCCCGTTCAGCAGTTTTTTCGTTGTCACAGGTCTTATCTGGTAAACCTGCACGAGGTAAAGGAGTATATTACGGCACAAGGTGGTGAGCTGGTAATGAAAAACGGAATGAATATACCACTGGCGCGCGATAGAAAGGAAGAGTTTATTGCCCTATGGCAGCAAATAAAATTATGATTTTTCGGGTTGTATGCGTACGGTAACACGGGTGCCCTGTGTCAGGTCTTCGGTGGTAATTTCGTATTTGTTGTACCCGGCTTTTTCATTTAAAAACGCCACCCTGCGTAGTAAGGCATTGCCTGCAAATGAGCTATGGTTGTTTCTCGATTTGTTCAATTCTGCACTGGCCGCTCTGCCAATTCCATTGTCCTGCACGGTAACCTGTAGTACATCGTTTATTAATGCAAAACTAACCTGTAGTTGTTTTTCGCCATCCTTATGCCGCAGGCCATGTTTAATGGCATTTTCTACTACAGGCTGTAAAAAAATACTTGGCACACGTTCGTAGCTTGTATCAATTTGTGTGTCTATTTCTATACTGTAGTCGAAAGGGTTTCCCATTGCTTTTTGCTCAAGCCGTATGTAGTTTTCCAGCAACAGTACCTCATCTTCTATTACAGTAAATTCGTTGTTGCTTTGTTCCATAGTAGCACGCATTAACTGCGCAAAGCTACTAAGCGATTTGCGGGCTTCAGCTATGTTATTGTTCTCAAGTTGGTAATCAATTGTTTTAAGTGTGTTGAAAGCAAAGTGGGGATTCATCTGGCTTTTAATAGCTTTCAGTTCTGCGTCCAGTTTCTGTAGTTGGGCTTCGCGTAACTGGGCTTCTTTCTTTTCTACATTGTACTTATTGTTTAACCCTACAATGGTTTTTGTTTTCTCCGCAGAAAAGAAATCCATTTTTTCGTTTAACAGTTGTACGTGTGTTTCATAGGCATCTTTAAACATACCTGTAGCAGCATAAGCGTCGGCCAGGGCTTGAAGTGCGCCAATTTTTATCTCGGCGTTGGGATGTTGTTGTAACGATACCAATGACTTTTGTGCGTTTTCAATAGCAAGCGCATAGTTTTGTTTTTTGTTGGCAATAACAGCATGCCTGAAATAATCCATACATAGCTGTTGAGGGAAACCACTGGCGCTATCTATAGTAGTACACACCTTTAGGTACTTTTCGGCTTCATCCAGTTCATTTAATTCTATACAGCAGCCTACAATATGATTGGCCGCCAGGCTAGTGCCAAAGGCGTGGTTTAGCCTGTTGGCTATTTGGTAGGCTTTTAAAGCATATTCTTTGGCTATTGCTGCTTTACCCATAGCCAGTAGTACTACATCAATATTTATATATATCTGAGCGTGTTTAATTGTTACAGGCTGCTGTTCAATGGCTATTTCTACTTCACGGTAAATAGAAAGGCTTTTTTCAGGCTCATTTATTTTGCTGTAAACCATAGCCATATTTGTTTTGGCTATTATCCTGTCATCTATATCGGTGCTTTTCGATAATATCTTATCTGCCTCTACATACCATTGCAGGGCAGTATCGGCCTCATCTCGCCAAAAGTAGTAGTTGCCCTTGTTATTGAGTGCCAGGCCATATCCAATGTTATAACCAGCCTGCAGGCAGGCGGCCAGAGCTTGCTCATTTTTTGTAAAAGCCAATTCAGGGTTGCTGTATTGTAACTCCACAATCTCTTTTAATAGTGCATCAATACCCGCCGTTTCTTTCATGTACGTAGCTTAAACTCTTTGCTTGCAAATTTAATATACCGTTCTCAAGTTGCTCAATGCCCTTTACAAAAGCGGTAAAACATATCGGGGCCAATATGTGTGTTTTGCCCGCAAACAAAAATCAATTACAATGGAAAAAAATCTAACACTGTTATTTGTATGTATTGCATCTTTATTGGCGGCACAAATACCCACAAACGGGTTGATAACACATTTTACGTTTGATAGCACTTTAATAAACACCACCGGTACCGATACGCTGGAGAGCGGCAATGCTAACTACATTACAAGGGGATGCGGCTCTGCACAAAGCTTAACCAACTCGTCATATACTTTTCCCAATGCCGGTATTGGCGGATTGCCGGCTGGTTCGGCACAACGTTCGGTTGCTTTTTGGTACCGTAGCGAAAACATTACTACCCACTCGCTGTTTAATTATGGCACAATCAGCGGCTACTTTGGGGTGGTTTACGATGCTTCTAATGCCAGCATACTGGTAACTGGTGGTAGTTCTGATATTTCGGCAACGTATGAAGAAGGTACCAACTGGACACACATAGCAGTAACCTATGGCGGCGGTATTACTAATCTTTACATAAATGGTAATGTGGCGGCCAGTTCTAACTCTATTACATTTTCTACGGTGCCTAGTCCATCGGTAAGCCGTCTGGGTCACTCTCCCTTCTCCGGCGAATATTCGCAGTATAGTATTGATGAGTTAATGGTTTACAACCGCGCACTTACGCAGGAAGAAATTACCGATATATATAACATTACGCAAACGAATATAGCTGTGTCGCAATTGCCAGTGGTTGCCAGACCTATTATGTGCCAGGGCGACACCATTAACCTAAGCGTAGCTGCTACTGGTCCTAACCTTAGCTACCAGTGGCAACAAAATGGCCAGGATATACCTGGTGCTACCGATACATTTCTACAAACCGTAGCCAACACAGAGGGCGTATTTAATTATCATGTTGAAATAACATCGGATTGTGGTATTGTATTGGTGGGGCCGGCTATTGCATCTGTATTTTCATATCCAACACCTACCATTGTGCAAACCGGCAACCTGTTACAAACACAAGGGTATAGCAGTTACCAGTGGCTGTTGAATGGAGAGGAAATACCAGATGCTACCGGACCTGACCATGAAGCTACCGAACCCGGTGTATATACTGTAGCTGTAACCAGGCAAGATGGCACCTGTGTAGGTGTTAGTCCGGCGGTAACAGTAACCAGTGTGGGCATTGCCGATGTTGATGGCTTTAACCTTGCAATATACCCTAACCCGGCTACAGAAATATTAGCTATACAAAGCCGTGAGAGTATTGAAGGTGTTGAAGTATATAACATGCTGGGCGTGCAGGTGAAAAACATAAATGGTAACGTAAGGGCCATTAACGTAGCTGAATTGGCAAAAGGTTTATATACCATCCGCATACTAACTACTAATGGGCACGCAGCCGTTAAAACATTTGCAAGGCAATAAATTTTAGCTAAAGCTCAACTACATTTTTTAGCAGTTGAGTTTTGTTTTTCCCGTTCCCGTAAAGGGGGCGGGATTTTTTTGCCTGTTGTGGGTATGCTTCTTTCCGGTTACAAGGCCAGTTTACGGTTCGCAAGCTGTAGCGTGCGGTTCACAAAGTGCACAGAAGCGGGCAGTGCGCTGATTGCATGTTTGCGCTAAACAAAAATCAATTTAGCATGAAAAAGGAATTATTAATTGGCCTTAGCTGGCTTGGTAGTATAACTGCCATGGCTGGTGGTGGCACCACCCCGCCTGCTTATGAGGTTGATACTGTATTTAGCAGTAACCGTAATGCACGCAGTATTTACTTGCCCGGAAACAAGCTTAACTCATTGGGAGTAGTGCAGGATGATGCCGGCAACGTTTGGATAGGCGGTAGTTACGATGATAATACCAATAACTTTAACAAGGCCATGATAGCCGCATTTAACGGCACCAATGGTGCGCTGCTTACATCCTATAATTCAACAGGTGTGTACTACCACAACCAGTACGATTTTGATTTTGTACGGTCGATATACAAGGTGCGTGGTGGCAAGGTATATGCTGCCTTTACTACTGCCGGCGGAGCCTTGTTAGATGCCAACAGCACCGGGTTAGGTGTAAATAAAGCCGGTTTGGGTGTTGCTCCGCAATGCCGGGCCTATGCACAGAGTAACGATTCTACCATACTGGCAGTTACTTCTATGGGTGGTGCTAACCCACCGCAAAACAGGTTTTATGCCTTTAATGCATTGCGCGGCAACGATTTTAGTACACACCAGTTTGCAAATTACTTCAATGGTAATTCCAACAATTTCAACTCTAACCTAATGGGGGCACAGTTGGTAGTTATGCAACCCGATGGTAAAATGCTGGTGGCTACAACACCGTACGAAATTTACCGATACAAGGCTAATAAGAGTGAACTGGATAGTACATTTGGTGTAAATGGATATGCCTATATAACGCCTAACAGTGCGCCATCAACCCCATGCGATGCACCGCGGGCTACCGATATGGTAGTAAGGCCTGACGGTTCTATATTGTACTTGCTGGGCGATGGTGCTTATAGTCAGTTATACCTGCTTAGCAGCAATGGAACTGTAGATAATACGTTTGCTAATAACACTGGCGTAATCAGCCTGAATATGGGTTATACGGCTTTGGTGCCATGCACCTACAACGGCACTGTTTGCAATAAAATTGCTTTACTGAGCAATGGCAAAATAATTTTGGGTGGTACCGAGCTTTCCGACGTATCTATTACATATAACCCACAAGGCGTGGTGGTTATGAATGGAACCGGCCTGGGCTTTTATGGGTTTAACGCAGATGGCTCACCCGATTATAACTTTGGTGGTGGTAGCTATTACCAGCGCATTAATGTATGGAGAAGTGACTTTTCGGGGTACGAGTATCCTCAGCTAAATGAAATATATGTAAACGCTGCCGATGAGATATTTGTTACCGGCCGTTATGCGGTAAGTGTAGCCGGTAACCCATCAGCCGAAGATGCTGCCTTTGTTACGAAACTGAAGCCGGTGCAATCAACTAATTCGTGCGCAAATTTCTCTTTCGATGTTAGTGCCACACCGGCGCAAAACCAGGCTAATTCTAACGGTATTATTACCATAGATAACGTAACCGGCAGCGCGCCATACACGGTGGTTGTAAGCATTGATGGTAATCAGCAAACCAGTGGTAGTTTTTCTGCGTTACTTATTTATATAGATGATGTACAGGCCGCAGTAAACGGCTACGATATTCAGGTTAGTAATGCTGATGGTTGCACCGGTAGTGCCAATGTAATAGTAGCAGGCTGCTTTGGTTTTAATGCATCTGTTGTTGCTCAAGGTGTTTCTGCCTCGGGTAGCTGCGATGGCTCGGTAACCGTAAATCTTAACGGAAGCTGGGGTGGTCCGTTTACTGCAGAGTCGGCCTCTATACCGCTTAGTACGCAGTTTAATGCCAATTCTTATTTGCTTTCTAATACACTATGTGTAGGCACCGGTTACACGGTAACGGTTACCGATGGCTATGGCTGCCAAAGTGCCGACACATTTGATATTACTGTTGGCTGTACGGCTCCGCCAACACCTGTTATTACGCAAAGTAACGATACCCTGTTTGCCAGCACGGTAGGTGTAAGCGGCGGTTACGATTGGTACTTAGATGGTAATGTAATTGCTACCACCAATTACCCAACAAACTACATTGTTTTTACGCAAACCGGCAGCTACACTGTGGTAGCGGGCAACGGCCCCTGCACTTCGGCTATATCGGCACCGGTAGTGGTTACCACCATAGGGGTTAACGAGGTGGCTCAGGCTGCTTTTAACCTGTACCCAAACCCTGCCCAGCAGTTGCTGTTGTTACAAAGCGACGAGCCGATAGCATTTGTAGAAATATACAGCACAATAGCAGAGCGCATTCTCTACAAAGCCGGCCCGGTTACACAAATAGATGTAAGTGCGTTGAGCAGTGGTTTGTATTTAATACGCATGCAAACTGTAAAGGGCGCCTCTGCGGTAAAAACATTCTCTAAACAATAAGCCTACTCCCAAAACTCAATTCAATTGTTCAGTGCGTTGAGTTTTGTTTTCCCGCCCTCCGGCAACGGAGGCGGGATTTTTTTTGCAGTTGGCCTTCCTGTAAACTTACCGAACCAATTTATACAGAATTTGAAGTAAATAGAGGACAGTTCGCCCAAAGTATGCATTACATATCCACTATTTTGTTGCTTTCTATTCTGCGCTGCAATGTTCGCATACATACGTTTGTAGTAAGTTTTTGAATTAAGAGCTATCAAAAACGAATGGGCGTTGACAACAAATGAACACAATAAGTTAAACGGGCTTGACCATTTACGGGCATTTGCAATTTGCTTTGTATTTCTGTTTCACTACCAGATACTGAGTAAAGGCGAACCGGAATGGCTTACAGCCATTGCAGTATATGGGTGGACAGGAGTTGATCTTTTTTTTGTATTGAGCGGGTTTCTAATTTCATCTCAACTTTTTCAGCCTATAGCCCGGAATGAGAAGCCTTCTTTCGCAATCTTTTTCCTTAAACGGTTTTTTAGAATTATTCCGGCATATGTTGTGGTGGTGGGTATCTATTTTTTAATTCCATTTTTTAGGGAAAAGGAAGCACTTCCACCTTTATGGAAGTTTTTGACGTTTACACAAAACTTTGGACTAAATCTTAGAGAATACGGTACTTTTTCGCATGTGTGGTCACTGTGTGTGGAAGAGCATTTTTACATTTTGTTGCCTCTGTTTGTATTTGCCCTTGCAAAAACAAATCGTATAAAAAAAGGCTATTGGCTTTTAGTGATAGCGATTGTGCTATGTATTGCACTCAGAGCTTTTATTTTTTGCAACCTTTATTTGCCAGAAAGCAGCAGGCAGGATAACTGGATGTATTGGTACAAATACATATATTATCCAACATACACTCGCTTAGACGCATTGCTAATTGGTGTTTCAATTGCAGCTTTTCACAGCTTTTTATCTGATAAGTGGAAAGCGATTGCGAAACATGGAAATGTACTTCTGGCAATCGGATTGTCCGTTTTAGCTGCAGCATTTTATGTATGCCAGGACCAATTCTCGTATAACGCATCCGTATGGGGCTTTTTACTGGTTGCTTTGGGTTATGGCCTTGTTACTGCCGCAGCAATTAGCCCTGCGTGTTTTTTTTATAAGTGGTCATCGCCGGTAAGTTCTTTTATAGCCCGGTTATCGTATGCAATTTATTTAACCCATAAAGGGATAATCCATGTTACGAGGCATTGGTTGGCAACTTACAATATAAACAATACACTACTATTTGTTTTATGCATTGGCACTTGTATATCGGGCGCCTTAATTTTAAATATTGCCATTGAACGGCCATTTTTGAAGCTAAAGGATAAAATATTGGCATCCTTTGTTGTTAAACCGTCGTTCTAACTATAAAATGCGGTTCAACGTAGACCCGAAATGTAGTTTCATAAACAAAAAAACCGCACTCTTTAGAGGTGCGGTTTTTTGTTGGTTGGCCCAGCTGGATTCGAACCAACATACACAGAACCAAAATCTGTAGTCCTGCCATTAGACGATGGGCCACTCACGCGTTTCTTGCAAAACGGACGGCAAAAATAATCATCCTTTAAACTTATGCAAGGGGTAGTAAAAAAATAAGTATCAATCTGTTACTTTTTCACTTTCGGGCATTTTAAAGGGTACCTGCGGCAGCCGGCTATATAATAAAGTGTATAGTTAACAACCCGCAGGGGTAGGGCCTGAGTCATATTCCGCTTGATTACCATGCCTACTGTGTTAGAAAAATCTATATTTACGCCCGCCCCTCTACCAAATAGCGGGGGCACCAACATATAATATGCAGAAGTATAAATTGCTTAACAACATCTTCGGATGGGTTTCGTTTGTTTTTGCGGGTATAGTGTACGCAATGACAATGGAGAGCACCGGTAGTTTCTGGGACTGCGGTGAGTTTATTTCAGGTTGCTTCAAATTACAGGTAGTGCACCCGCCGGGCGCCCCTTTCTTTTTGATGCTGGGCCGTATTTTTACCCTGTTTTCGGGTGCCGACCCGCTGGTGAATGGCACTGGAGGCAATGTGGCAGTAACTATTAACCTGATGAGCGCCCTGGCTACAGCAGGTGCCGTTATGTTTACGTACTGGACAGTTACTGCATTGGCCCGCAAACTGGTAATGGCCGATGGCGAATACACTGCCGGCCGCATTATTACTGTAATAGGTGCCGGTTTGGTTGCTGCTGCTTCATGTACCTTCCTCGATTCGCTATGGTTTAGCGCCGTAGAGGGCGAGGTATATGCGCTTTCGCAGTTCTTTATGTCGCTCATTTTCTGGGCTATAATGAAATGGGATGCCGACGATAGCAAATATGCCGACCACTGGTTGGTATTTATCAGCTATATGACCGGCCTTTCGATAGGTGTGCACCTGTTAAGCTTGCTGGCGCTGCCTGCCATAGCTATGGTGTATTACTATAAAAAGTACAAAACTACTGTTAGCGGCTGGATTATTACAGCTGCAGTTGGCTTTTTGATACTGGGTCTGTACATGAAATTTATTATTTCATTCACCCAGTCGTACCTGGCGGGCATGGACTTGCTGTTTGTAAACTCGTTCGGGTTGCCATTTAACTCAGGAGTGATATTTGGTTTGGTAATGCTGATAGCCATGCTGGTTACCATATTACGTTATACCCACACCGGTAAGGATACCGATTTTTATATTGCCGTGGCTGTAAGTGGTACCTATGCTGTTTTGGCGTTATTTATCAGCGACTCTCTGACAGCCAAATTTATACGCCTGTTTTTTATAGGCGCATTGTTTTTGGCGCGTAGCCGTGGCTACGAAACCCGCCGTTTGCTTAACATAAGCATACTTTCTATTGCGTTTTCTTACATAGGGTATATGAGCTATCTAATGGTGCCTATCCGCGCTATAGCCAATCCGCCTATCAACATGAACCGCCCGGTAGATCCATTTACTATTAAATCGTATGTAGACCGTGAGCAGTATGGCGACCGTCCGTTATTAAAAGGGCCAAGCTATACATGTACATCTTACGATATAGTAGATTACATTAAAACCGGCGAGCGTTGGGTTAAAAACGAGGCAACCGGTGTATATGAGTACGGTGGCGATAAACAGGATTACAAAATACGCGATGAGGTTCAGATACTGTTCCCCCGTTTGGGTTTCTGGCAGGAAGAAGGCAAAATTGCTGCCTACCGTGCCTGGCTTAATCCGGAGTACAATGTAGTTGACCGGATCAGCCAGAGCGTAGTTAAAACTTTCCCTCCTAACGGTTTAAAACAGGCTAATGAGTATGCTGCCAGCCTTAACAAAGATGCCGGCCAGCCACAATACGCTGTTAAAGATGCCATTACATTTGGCGACAACCTGCGTTTCTTCTTTAAGTATCAGATTGGCTATATGTATTTCCGTTATTTCTTCTGGAACTTTGCCGGTCGCCAAAATGATATACAAGGTACATATGGTAACGATGATGGTCGCTGGATTTCGGGTGTGCCTTTTATAGATAACTCGCACAGTTTCTTTACTCCAGATTGGCCGCAGGATAACCTGTCTAAACAGATGTTATCTAACAAAGCGCGTAATAAGTTTTACATGATACCGGTAATACTTGGTTTAATAGGTCTGATATATACCCTGTTCCGCGATGAGCGTACATTCTGGATTATACTGGTACTGTTTGGTACAACCGGTTTCTTACAGATTGTGTATCAGAACGAACCACCAATTGAGCCCCGTGAGCGCGATTATGCCATTGCCTCATCGTTCCTTACTTATACTATGTGGATTGGTTTTGGGGTAATAGCGCTGGTAGAGCTTTTCCGTAAAAAGCTTCCGGAAATACCAAGTGCCATCGGAGCAGTATTGCTATGTGCTTCGGCTCCGCTACTGATGGGTACACAAGGTTGGGATGACCACAATCGCCATGGCCGCTACCCTGCACGCGATTTTGCTATCGACTATCTGGAATCGTGCGCACCTAACGCCATTATATTTACACAGGGCGATAACGATACGTACCCGCTTTGGTATGCACAGGAAACCGAAGGCGTGCGTCCGGATATCCGTATTATCAACCTGTCGCTATTAGGCGTAGATTGGTACATAGATCAGCTTACTTACAAAACCAACGAAGCGGCTCCACTTAAGCTTACCTTTAAATCGGAGCAATACCAGGGCCGCAAACGCGACGCAGTACGATTTAAACAGGATAACCGGGTACCTGCCGAAGGTGGTGAGCTGAAAAACGTGATGAAGTTTATTGCCAGCGAAAATCAGCGCGACAAGGTTATGTACCAGAACGGTGAAACCGAAAACTATCTGCCTACACAAACATTCTACCTGAACATAGATACCAACCGGGTGAAGGAGATGAACATGCTGGCTCCAGAAGATTATGGACAGATGGTATCGCGTATGCAGTGGACTATAGATAATGGTGTGCTGCTTAAAAACGACCTGCTTACATTGGATATAGTGGCTAATAACATTATGGAGCGTCCTATCTACTTCGCAGTATCTGTTGCACCAGAGGCCTACCTTGGTCTGGAAAAATATTTCCAGTTAGAAGGGTTAACCTACCGTGTGGTGCCTAAGGTAAACGCAAGTGGTTCGCCATACAACTCACCGGCACGTACCGATGTGATGTTTGATAACATGATGAAGAAATTCAAGTTTGCCAACATTGCAGAGAATAAGGATATTTATCTGGATGAAAATACCCTGCGTATGACGGTTAATATACGTGGTAACTTTGGCCGTTTGGCGCAGGCACTGTTAGATAAAGGCGAGAAAGAGAAAGCTGCAGCTGTAATCGACTACTCGCTGAAGGTAATGCCTGCCGATCGTGTACCTCACTCGGTTTTCGATTATTCGTACCCTGAAATTTACTACCAGGCAGGGCAGAAAGAAAAAGCCCGTGCACTGGCAGCAGAAATGATGGCCAAATGCACGAATGAACTGGACTACTACAAAACAGTTTACAGGTATGCATTGGCACAGGCGCAGGAAGCCGGTGATATGGCCTACCTGGGCCAGCTACAGCAAGGCGCATTTACCGAGCGGCGTGAGGTGCGTGAGCAACTGTTTATTATGCAGGAGCTTACCCTGGGTGCTAAACGTTACGATGATGCCGATTACTTTGCCAAACTGGATAAAACATTCCAAGATTACCGGATGGGATTTGTAGCAGCAGCAGGAGTTAGATAGATTTAAGAATGAATACAACTATAACAAATAGCAACTCTGTAATACGGGTTGCTATTTGTTTTTAAATGTAATAGTGATATGAGTAAGCCAGGACAACATTTTTGCATATTCGGCCGCATGCCGGTAATAGAAGCATTTAAAGCCGGTAAAAGGTTTGATAAGATATTACTGCTTAAAAATGCGGCAGGCGATGAGATAAGGCAGATTCAAAACCTGGCTAAACAAACCGATACGCCTACACAGGCTGTGCCCAAAGAAAAACTGGAGAGCGTAGCCCAAAAATACAGTAAGCACCGCGAACCCAACATACAGGGCGTTATCGGCTTTCTTTCAATTATAGATTACTATACTATAGATGACGTACTGCACAACGTTTATGCCAATGGCGAAACACCGCTGCTGGTGGTGTTGGATGGTATAACCGATGTAGGCAACTTTGGAGCTATAGCCCGCTCGGCAGAGTGTTTGGGTGCACACGCCATAATTGTACCAGCACAGGGTTCGGCGCAGATAAATGCCGAAGCCATGAAATCGAGTGCCGGCGCATTGAATAACATAATGGTGATACGTGAGAAGAGCCTTACTTCGGCTGTAGCGTTTTTAAAAACCAACGGTATACGTATTTACGGTACCGAAATGAACCAATCTACCGAGATAGCTAAAGCAGACTTTACGGTACCCTGTGCCATTGTAATGGGTTCAGAGGGTAGTGGGGTATCTAAAGAAATACTGCGCGCCTGCGATGAGCGGCTGCGTATACCCATGGCAGGAAAAACTGAATCGTTGAATGTATCGGTTAGCGCGGGTATTGTACTGTATGAAGCCAGTATGCAACGCGCTAAGGTCAGTAAAAAATGATGATTAGCTGTTCAAGTCCCCTTTAGGGGCTTTAGGGGTTAAATTCATAATCCCTCTCTACCAAACATATCCGTGTTTTGTATTGCGTGTACCATTTTTCACGCCCGTTTTTCTGTGCAATTATATGCTCAGCGTTGGCTTTCCATTGGCGGATGCTATCCAGGTCTTTCCAGTACGATACCGTAATACCTAAGCCATCGCGTGCCGACTCATAGCCCAGGCAACCGGGCTGCTGCAGGGCCAGCTGTTCCATATGGCCAGCAGTTTCGTGGTAGCCATCAGTAACATCGGTGCGTAGCGATGTAAATATTACAGCATAATAGGGTGGGGCAGGGGTTTGTGCTATCATAAAAGCTAAGGAGGTTATTGAACAGCCAAGTTATGGTATATTAGCTACATGAAAAATATTGTTATTCTACTGTTGCTTTTTATGTGTGGCTCCGGTATTGTCCGCGCTCAGGATAAGCGCGGCGATACTATAGACATACGCAGCTTTTTGCTAAACCTGGATATGAGCGATTTTACCACTAAAACACTACGTGGTAAGGCTACCATAGGTATAAAGGCAAAAATGAACGGTGTAGAAGGTATGCGGCTGGACCTGCTTAAACTAACAGTAGATTCGGTAAAGGTGAACACTTTCAGCAGTTTGTTTGATTACAATGACTCGGTAATTAATGTAAACCTGCTTACCACACTTAACATTGGCGACTCAGCTACGGTAGAAGTGTTTTATCGTGGCAACCCCTATCGCGCCAATGGCGATTTCGGCGGCTTTTACTGGACAGCACAGTATGCGTTTAATATTGGTGTAAGCTTTCTGGCCGACCCACATAATTATGGCCGGGTGTGGTTCCCTTGTTTCGATAATTTTGAAGAGCGTAGCTATTACGAGTTTTATGTAACAACCCGCAATAACCACAAAGCATTTTGTAATGGATTGTTACAAGGCGTAACTACCGCCAACAATAAAAAAACATGGCATTGGAAACTGGGGCAGGAGATACCTTCTTATCTGGCTTCGGTCGCCGTATCAGATTATGCTACTGTAAGCGATACGTTGATGGGCTTAACCGGTGTAGTGCCGGTTGATTTGGCTGCCAATGCAAGCGATACTACAACCCTTAAAAATTTGTTTGTACACCTGCCCGATGCCTTTCATATACAGGAAGACCTGTGGGGGCCATACCTGTGGGACCGGGTTGGCTATTGTATAGTGCCTTTTAATGCCGGAGCTATGGAGCACGCCACCAACATAGGTTTTATGAATTACTACCTGAGCGTGCTGGCCGGCGATGCCGAACATACAATGGCACACGAGTTGAGCCATCATTGGTTTGGTAACCTGGTTACCTGTGCTACCGCCGGCGATATGTGGCTAAACGAAGGTTGGGCAAGGTATAATGAGCACCTTTTTTCTGAGCGACTGTATGGCGATTCGGTATATAATAGAAACGTGTTGGATAACCATGAGAATGTATTGCACAACGCCCATGTGCGCGATAATGCCTACCTGCCGGTAAGCGGTGTACCTACCGAACAGACCTATGGCACTACGGTGTACGATAAAGGGGCCGATGTAATACACACCTTGCGCCACTACATGGGCGATGCTGCTTTTTTTAGTTGTGTGAAGAATTTTATAGCAGAATATAAGTGGAATACCATTACCACAGAGCAACTGCGCGATTACCTGTCGCAGTGTTCGGGCGCTAATCTGGATAATTATTTTGCCGACTGGGTTAAAGCCCCGGGCTTTCCTCATTTTTCAATAGAGAATCAGGTAGTAGAACTGGTTACTATCAATAATCAGGATTATATGCGGATGCTGTTTACTATTCGCCAGCGACTGCACCAGGCTACCCATTATTACAACAACGTACCTGTAGTAGTAACTTACTTTTACCACAGCAGCGGACAGTATATAAAAGATACCGTTTGGGTAAGCGGCCCCTGCACCGATCACGTATCGGCCTATATTCCATTAGCTGCTTCAGATATAGCTATTGCAGAAATTGATTTTGAAGGCAGCCTGCAGGATGCTATTACCGATGAGTGGCATCAGCTTGCCACTACAGGGCTTTACGATTTTGGTACTGCCAAAGCAAAGTTAAATGTACTGGCTGTAACACAGCCATCGTACATGCGGGTGCAACATAACTGGATTAGGCCCGAACCTATGCGCACTAAAGTGCCGGGGCTGCACCTGCATGATAAACGCTACTGGACTATAAGCGGTACCAGCGTAGCTAATGCAAATTCCACTTTTGTAAATGCTACTATAGAATTTGATTATGATGCTACTGATAAATCGCTGGATAGCACCTTTATGATAAACCGTGAGGATAGCATAGTGGTAATGTACCGTGCCCGCTCAGATCAGGAGTGGGTAATGGTAGATACGTTTACTGTAAATACAATTGGTAACGTGAATGATGGCGTAGGGGCTGTAACCGTAGGTCGGGTAAAACAGGGCCAGTATTGCCTGGCTATATGGAATAGTACTGTGCCCGATACTACTACTGCCGATGCCGATTGTGTATTTGCATCGGTTGATGAAAAGGCAGGTACCCATAATTTTATAGTGTACCCTAACCCTACAGGCAGTAATGTAACCGTTGCTATAGAAAACAGCGTATTCGATTCGGTATGCTTGCTAGATGTGGCAGGCCGCAGGCTATTTACACAGCGCATACCAGTAGGAGAGAATACCCTGCAACTTGATTTGCGCCGTTATGCACCCGGCACTTATCTGGTAGAACTTACCGGCCCGCAATCGGTTAAGGTTACCCGCAAAGTGGTTAAACAATAAGTGTGGTGTTGTTAACCTGTTTTATATTTTCACATCCGCAAAATCAATAGTAATGGCAATAAAGAAAGTTTCGGTAATAGGCGCAGGCACTATGGGTAATGGTATAGCCCACGTGTTTGCTATGAAAGGATTTACAGTTAACCTGGTAGATGTAGCACAACCCGCGCTGGATAAAGCACTGGCTACCATCACTAAAAACCTGGATCGTATGGTGGCTAAAGGCAGCCTTACAGAAGAGGCTAAAGCTGCTACCCTTGCCAACCTGAGTACCAATACAGCGCTGGAGATATGTAAAGATTCGGATTTGGTAGTAGAGGCGGCCACCGAAAACATGGATATTAAGCTGAAGATATTTAAACAACTTGACGCGATATGCCAGCCGGCAACCATACTGGCTTCTAACACTTCGTCTATCTCTATCACCAAAATTGCGGCTGCTACCAAACGCCCGGAGCAGGTAATAGGCATGCACTTTATGAACCCCGTACCGGTAATGAAACTGGTAGAAATAATACGCGGGTATAAAACCAGCGATGCGTGCATGAAAGTGATAGTAGATGCAACATTGGCGTTAGATAAAGTACCGGTAGAGGTTAACGATTACCCCGGCTTTGTGGCCAACCGTATACTAATGCCTATGATTAACGAGGCTATTGAAACCCTGCGTGAAGGTGTAGCGGGCGTTAACGAAATAGATACGGTGATGAAACTGGGCATGGCGCACCCGATGGGGCCACTGCAACTGGCCGACTTTATAGGG
>CAYREY010000006.1:44290-49973 GCA_964423405.1 uncultured Chitinophaga sp.
GAAACTGGGCATGGCGCACCCGATGGGGCCACTGCAACTGGCCGACTTTATAGGGCTGGATGTATGCCTTGCAATTTTGCGTGTACTACACGATGGCTTTGGTAATCCTAAATACGCACCAAGCCCACTACTGGTAAACATGGTAACGGCCGGTTGCCTGGGTATAAAATCGGGTGAAGGTTTTTACAAGCATACTGCCGGTTCTAAAGAGCTGGTAGTAGCCGATAGGTTTAGCAAGTAATTGTGTCTCGTATAAAAAACAGCGGGCTGATTTCAATCGAAATCAGCCCGCTTGTATTTTGTATTAATCCGTGTAATCAAAAGCCTTATCAGCGTAATCAAAAATAACGCTTACATCTTTTCAGGAACCTCTATACCTAACAGTTTCATGGCTTTTTTAATAACCACACCGGTTTGTTGGGATAGTACTATACGGAATTTCTTTTCAGCTTCAGTAGTTGCATTTATAATTGGCTGCTCGTGGTAAAACTTGTTATAAAGCTTGGCCAGTGTATATACGTAGTTAGCTACCTCGCTTGGGTCATATTTTTCAGCTGCTGCACGCACGGTATTTTCATATTCGCTTAAATGAATAATCAATTCGCGTTCTACCAGTGCAATACTTGTCAGGTTTTGAAAACCTGACAAGTCTGCACCAGCACCTGCTTTGCGCATAATGGCGCTAACCCGTGCGTGGGTGTACTGTATAAATGGTCCGGTATGACCATGGAAATCGATACTCTCCTCGGGGTTGAAGATTATTTTTTTGTACGGGTTAACACGCAGTACAAAATACTTTAGCGCGCCCAGGCCAATGGTTTTATAAAGCTCCTTAGCCTGCTCTTCGGTAAAGCCATCTATTTTGCCCAGCTCTTTTGTTTTTTCTTCGGCAATGCGCAATACTTCGCCTGCCAGGTCGTCGGCATCGGCTGTTTTACCTTCGCGGCTTTTAAACCTGCCGGTAGGCGACTCTACCAATGCATAGCTAAGGTGGTAAATACCATCGGCCCATTGGTTGCCCAGTTTCTGCAAGGCCAGCTTAAGTACTTTAAAGTGATAGTCCTGCTCGTTAGCTACTACGTAAATCATCTTCTCCATACCAAATTCTTTATAACGTAGCTCGGCAGTAGCAAGGTCCTGCGTAATGTATATCGAGGTGCCATCAGGGCGTAGTAATACTTTTTCATCCAACCCGTCGGGTGTAAGGTCAACTATTACCGCACCATCGGCGCGTTTTTTAAATACATTTTTTTTCAGTCCTTCCTCTACAATATCTTTACCCAGTTTATAGGTCTGGCTTTCGTAATAATCTTTCTGAAAATCTACACCCAGCAGATTGAACGTTTCTTTAAAGCCTTCGTACACCCAGCCATTCATTTTGTTCCATAGCGCCATTGTTTCAGCATCGCCTGCTTCCCATTTCAACAGCATTTCCTGTGTTTCTTTAAAAAGAGAGGTGCGTTTCTGGTCTTCATCAAATTCGCCGGTTAGGCCGGTAAGTGTTTGTAGCTCTTCTTTGGCTTTGGTGTTCCAGGTTACGTACCAGTCACCCACAAAGTGGTCACCTTTGATACCGGTAGATTGTGGGGTGGCTCCATTACCGAATTTGGTATAGGCTATCATGCTCTTGCATATAGCAATACCTCTGTCGTTATATATGTTAACCTTAGTTACATCGTAGCCATTGGCTGTAAGTATTTCGCTCATGCTAAAGCCCAGAAACATATTGCGCAGGTGGCCTATGTGCAAGGGTTTGTTGGTGTTGGGGCCGCAGTATTCTAACAGTACCTTTTTGTGGTTGGGCGCAAAGGTGCCATAGGCCGGGTTGCCGGTAATTTCTTTTAACCGGTTGGTCCAGTAAGCATCGGTAAGGCTAAGGTTCAAAAAGCCTTTTATTACGTTGTATTTGCCCACTATGCCCGATTGCTCCTGTAACTTGCTGCCAAGCACCTCGGCTGTTTGCTCCGGCGATTTTTTAGATACTTTGGTTAACGGAAACACCACAATGGTGTAGTCGCCCTCGTGCTCTTTTTTGGTAATGTTAATGGTAACGCTCTCCAAAGGCACATCGGCACCAAATTCGGCTTTACAAATAGCTACAGTAAGTTGTTTTAAAGTTTGTTCTAAAGTCATTTTCAAGGCACTTTTTGTCAGATTCCCGTTATCAATCCGGCGAAAAAATATCGCCGTTTCTCGCGCCTAAAATATAACTTCGCGCACAATTTTTTCTGAAATGAACAAACGCCAAAAATACCGCGACCTTATTTCGCAAACTTTCGACTTCCCTCAGCGCGATTTTAAAGAGGAGAAGGGGAATCTTTTTTGGAATGACCTGCCGCTGACCGATATTATTGCGCAGTATGGTACGCCGCTAAGGCTTACTTATTTGCCCAAAATTTCGCAGCAGATACAAAAAGCACGCAGGCTGTTTAATTCATCTATGGCTAACAACAATTATCGCGGCGATTACCACTATTGCTACTGCACCAAAAGCTCGCACTTTCAGTTTGTGGTAGAAGAGGCGCTTAAAAACAAAGTGCATATCGAAACTTCATCGGCCTTCGACTTTGAGATACTGAAGAAGATGGAAGAAAAGAAGAAGGTAAAAAAAGACGGCTACGTAATTTGTAACGGATTTAAACCACAGCGCTATATCGACCGTATACTGGATGCCTTTAACAGCGGCTACAACATCATACCAGTGCTGGATAACCTGGATGAGTTGGAGAAATACGGCAATCCAACCTCGCCAATGAGCATTGGTATACGCATAGCAGCCGAGGAAGAGCCGAAGTACGAATTTTATACCTCGCGCCTGGGTGTTCGTTATAACGATATAGTGCCGTTTTACCAGCAACGCCTGCAAAACAACCCTTCGTTTAAACTGAAGATGCTACACTTTTTTATCGATACCGGTATTAAGGATGTGAATTACTACTGGACGGAGTTTCACAAGGCACTGGACGTTTACTGCGACCTGAAAAAGATATGCCCTGACCTTAGTGCTATTAACCTGGGTGGTGGTATGCCTATTAAACACTCGCTGGCGGCCGATTTTGATTATGAGTATATGATTAACGAAATAGTTAGTCAGATAAAAACCACCTGTAATAACGAGGGGGTAGATGAACCGGATATTTTTACCGAGTTCGGCACCTATACTGTGGGCGAGAGCGGCTGTGTGATATTTGGTGTATTGGGTGTAAAAAACCAGAACGACCGCGAAACATGGTACATGCTGGATGGCTCGCTGATGAATAACCTGCCAGATATATGGGGCCTGTCGCAACGCTTTATAATGCTGCCTATTAATAAATGGGATCAGGAGTATAATCACGTAAACCTGGGTGGCATAACTTGCGATGTAGGCGACTACTACAACAGCGATGCACACATTAACCAGGTATACCTGCCTAAAATTAAATCTACCGATAAGCTATATATCGGCTTCTTCAATACCGGTGCTTATCAGGATACGTTAAGTGGTTACGGTGGTATTAAGCATTGCCTGCTACCATCGCCGCCGCATGTACTTATCGACGAGAAACGTAAAAACGAATTTACTTACAAGGTGTTTGCCGAAGAGCAAACATCGGAAAGCATGATGAAAATACTGGGCTATTAAGCCTGGTATTTTTACTGCTGTATAAGGCTGCGCAGGTATTGTGCCTGTGCTTTATCTCCAATCATATCGTAGGCGGCGCTCAGGTAGTATATGGCGCTGGGGTTTTCTTTGTTTAGCGCCAGGCAGCTGTTAAGTGCATTAATGCCCTTTGTTACACGCTGTGGGTCAACCTGCGCTGTTTGCAGGTAAGCAAGGCCCAGATACATAAGCGTAACATCGTTTTTAGGGTATTTGGCACAGTACGGTTCAAGCAAACGGATGCCGTTTTCAAAGTCGTTATTTTTAACGGCGTTAATACCCTGATATTCGCCACGGTCATCTTTACGTATTACGCACGATAGCGGAACGCCATCGGCATACACCGTATGTATGGCCTGCTCTGGCGGAAAACAACCATTCATTAATAGTTCTCTATCTACAAAGCGGTTATACATTATCTCGTAATCAGCATCTTTTTCTGCTCGGGCACGGTAGCTGGCATAGCCGGTACCTACGTACGATGTATCATGTATGAAATAGAAGTACGTAGGCGCAATAGCGTTGCTGTAAATAGTTGTTTTGCGGCCATCGGTGCGTTTAAGGTTTTCGTGCTCTTTCATCCAGTCGGCGCATTGCTTTACACTATTCATGTAGTAATCGGTCTCGTAGTTGCCGTAGGCACCTTTTATGCCGCCAACTATCTCATTAAAGTACACGTACTCATTAGGGTGGTTGGCAAACATAAAGCGTGCTGGTAAGGCTATCAGTACCAGTAATACTGCTACTGCAGCATACTTCATGTTTTTAGATAGTATGTTGATGATATAGTTAAACGCCAATGCCGCCAGCATAATAATACTGGGGTACACAAAAAAGAAGTGGCGCATGGTATCGTACAGTACCGATTTTTTGTAGATGACATAGCCGATAGGGAACACAATAGTAAAGTACAGAAAGCCCAGCAACAGCAGTTTTTTCTCGCGGGCCATTTGCGGTACCAGTATGAATGACAATATCAGGCCGAATATGCCAAACAGCGGGGTAGAAATCAGCATCCATTTAGGTATATAATGCCATGGCACTTCGGTAGATGATATGCTGGCGCCTTCAAACAATATTCGTATTTGCACCGGAAATTTCTGCGCTACGTTCAGCGCCTCTAACGGGTGGCTGAATGGCCCCACTAAACCGTACGGCCAAAACAACAAGCTTACAAAATAACCTATAGCCGAAGCCAGTAATGCAAATTTAAAGCTGGGCCATATGTTTTCGCCGAACTTAGAGAAGTTGAATACCTCGCCACCCAGCAGCATCCACATAGCTATGCCGTAAAACAGAAACAGGTACGGTATTAGCAATAAACCACCAATACGTATACCCATAGCCATACCTATGCTAAGACCTAAGCCTATAGCTGTTTTAAGAGTTGGTTTGGGTAGCTGTTTCAGAAACTTAATAATGAAAACATAGGTTATCATATAACCCGCAGCCATGGTAATATCTTTAGGGTTGTTCATACTTTCGCCGAAAAAGCGCGGCGAAAAAGCCATGAGCAACAAGGTTAGTAAGCCTGCCTGCCAGCCTGCAATTTCAACTACCACCAAACCGGCACAGAACATAGCAAACCAACCAAACATACTGTTCCAGGCGTGGCGTATATCCCACTCGTTAACCGATGGCATAGTGCGCGATAGCATGGCCGCTGTACCATCGTAAAAGCCACCGTAAAATACCATTAACGAATCGGGGCCGTTGGTAGTAGCTGCGGTAGTGTCTTTACCAAAGGTTTTGTAGTAATCTACAATATGGTGGCCATACATACGGTGAAAGTTCTCATCGCCCGATATACCATACTGGTGGCTAACCGATACCATTAACAACAGCAAGGCTGCTGCAAAACCCAGAAACAGTTTTTTAGCCAGTGGTTCGGGTATAAGCTGGGTTAAAACAAGTGGTTTTTTTGTTTCTTCTTTTGCCTGTTGTTTTTGTTGCTTGGCCATAAAAAATCTGATTAACTGGTTGCTTTATTATTTCTCTGCGGTTATATAAATAGACTGTGAAACGTTTCTTAACAACGGT
>CAYREY010000006.1:50073-58286 GCA_964423405.1 uncultured Chitinophaga sp.
TTATTATTTCTCTGCGGTTATATAAATAGACTGTGAAACGTTTCTTAACAACGGTATTTTTTCAACTATATCGCCTATTACTACCGATGGGGTAATTAATAAATCGGGTACACCGGGTAACAGAAAGTCTTTGTACTCTACTTTAATGTTGCTGTAGCCGGCTTTAGTTAATTTTTCTGTAGCAAAGCTTTTGCTAAAAGCCATCTCATCCGGCTCCAGGTGCGCTTTAACCCGCAGTGTAGGGTAGCTGAAAATCATATACACATAAGGGTTGTACAGGTTGGGCTCCAGAAAAATAATCTTGCCTTTATCTTTCAGCAGGTGACGCATGTTTACAAAGGCCTCATCCAGGTGGTGGTATAGGTGGTGTAATATGCCGTTGCCAATTATATAATCGAATTTTTCTCCTTTAAACTGATCGGCTTTATTGAAATCCAGAATATCAAAACGCAGGTTAGTTAAACGTTGCGTTTCACGTGCTTCTTCAATAAACGGCACACATAAGTCGGTGCCTAATACCTGCATGCCGGTTTTTTTAGCCAGCATAAAAGCGTTTTTGCCGGTGCCGCAGCCTATTTCCATTACCGATTTGCCTGGTACCACCTGCATTTGCGAAATCATATAATCGCAGCGGCGCTCTGTACGTACACGAGTGGCTTTACTATCGCCCCAAACCTGGTTATATCCTCTATCGTCTTTAATGTTTGCCATGTATCTATTGCCGGTTAAGGTTTTTACTTTTTTACAATAATGGTATAGCCCAGCGGATCTTCGTTACTGCCAAAGTTAAACAGCAGCGATATGTGTGCTAACAGCACTACTACACCCATAATTGGCGACAGGGCTATCCAGATGGGAGAAAACAGCCAACGCCACGCCGCACCCGGAAACATATTGCGGAACCACATAACAATTACCTTATTGGCTATGTTAGGTATATCGGTACCGCGATTTGTAATAACCGCACCGCTAAAACCACTGAACATTGTTTTAAGGCTGCTGGGTGTATAGCGGAAAAAATCGTAGGGTATGTAATGGTAGCGTGCGCTCCACGGTATGGTAATAATGCCGGTGGCACCGGGTTTCATTACACGGTACATTTCGTCAATCAGTTTCTGGTAGCTCTGTACATGTTCCAATACTTCGGTGCATATCAGTCCGTCAAACTTAGCATCTTCAAAGGGTATATCCTGACCGTTAAAAGGGGTTATGTCGGGGTTGTTATAATCAAATGCTGTGGCTTCAGCTACATCTATACCAAAATAGGTGGTTTGATTTTTATCCAGCAGAAAGCGATATGGCGATTGCCCGCAGCCAACATCCAACACATTACCCTTAAAGCCCGGCAGTATCTTCGATACATCATTATAAATAGTAAGTGCTTGTAAATCCAACAGCATGCGCCCGTAAAACTTCAGTTTACCGGTAAACGAATCAGGTGGGGTGTTATTAACGGGGCGAAATCCTTCTGCCATTTATTAATTACTAGTTTATTAATTACAAATTACTAAGTGAATACAGTTCATTATTTCGATGGTTGATGTTTAGATGATTTTTTCTGAGTTTTAATTTTTTTCTTCATTGTAATAATGGATGCAGAGATGATTCTGAGTAGTTCGCTTCTTTCCTGCAACAACAGGTCTAGTTTTTTCTTAGGGAATACGCCACTTTCTATAAGCATTTCCATCCAAAACAATGATTCATCTAATTCTTCTTCTACTATCTTTAGTTTATTCAAAAAATCTTTATCAGACTTTGCAATTACAGTTGCCCTGTAATTTGCGGCGGAAGAAGTTCCTGATCGAAGTAATTGTTTTCCCAGCACTACTTCGATCCATTCGTTTTTGTTAAGCGATGTGCAAACTTTTATTATTCTGATTGCATAGTCTCTTGTTCTCTTTTTTAAGTCTGTTTTTAGCACGGCTGTTAATTAGTAATTTGTAATTCAGCAATTAGTAATTAATCTCTAGTATTCTTTTTTGAAAATGTTGCGACGTATAAATTTAGGTCTGCGTTTTGTTTCCTCTAATATCTTAGCCTGATACTCGCCCAGTATAGATATACCAAGCATTTGCAAACCACCAAAGAATAATATTAAAACTATAATGGTGGTTACTCCATGCGGGTTGCCCGGCATTACAAAGTAAAGGATGATCTGTATGATGATAGCTACAAACGATAGCAATGTTAGCGACCAACCCATATAGGTGAGTAGCTCTAGCGGCACAAAGCTAAAACTGAAAATTGCCTTGCGGGCCCAGGCCACGTTTTTACGCATATTGTTGGTGGTTACACCAAACATGCGTTCGGGGCGTATGTAATCTACACCGGTTTGCTTAAAGCCCACCCAGGCGCGCAGGCCACGCATAAACTGATCGGTTTCGGGTAATTTAATCAACTCGTTTACCACCTTGCGGTCCATTAAGCTAAAGTCGCCGGCATCCAGTGGTATTGGCACGTAGCTTACACTGCGGAACAACCGGTAGAATAATTTGTAAAACGAAACCAGTGTTTGATTGCCCTCACGTGCTATACGGCGGCCGTATATTACATCAAAGCCTTTTAAGTACTCGGCATAAAACTGTTCAATCAGTTCAGGCGGGTCCTGCATATCGCCATCCAGTAGTATTACCCCATCGCCGGTGCTAATCTCCATACCCGATAAAAAGGCCGATTGCGAACCAAAGTTGCGTGAGTGCTCGATAGCTATTACATGGTCATCTTCGTTCACCAGTTTTTGCAGCACTACGTTGGTGTTATCGGGCGAGCAATCGTTTACAAAAATGATTTCGTAATCAACCCCGATTTTCTGAAAAGTTTTGCTTAACCGGTCGTACATGTAAGGTATGGCCTGTTCATCTTTATAGCAGGCTATAACCGCCGATAGTTTATGGCGTATTTTATCCTGTGCCAGCTTTTTTTCGTACAGTGGCATGCTGTAGGCTTTCTGCCAGTCGGCTGTTTTTTGCAGGCCGTCTTTTAGTAGTGTTTCGCTTTGCCAGCCCAGTAATTCTTTAGCCAGTGTGGCATCGCCGTACCATTCCTGCAAATCCCATTTGCGGTTAGGCATGTCGCCCCACTCGGGGTTTTGCTGTATACCAAAAATCTCTTTTATGGTGGTGGCAATATCGCGGATGGTTGTTTTTTTGTTGCTGGCAATATTCAGCGACTGGCCCTTTATTTTTTGTATACACGTAGCCGAAAGCAGCGTGGCATACACGGTATCATCTATGTAAACAAAATCGCGCGAAATGTCGGGCTGTACCAGTGGTGGGTACGTGCCTTTCATGCCGTTTTCTACCAGCTTTGGTATCAGGCGGTCGGGTTCTTCGTAAGCGCCATAAATAGAGTAGTAGCGCAGGTTGGCTACCGGTACATCTTTAATAGTACCGTAAAACTTTATCATGTGCGCTGCACCTGCCTTGGTTACAGCATAGTGCGAGTTGGGTTGCAGCGGGGCATCCTCTTTAGGTGCCGAAGCATTTAAGCCATACTCCGATGAGCTACCGGCATGCACAAATGCCTTGATTGAAAACTGCGAGGTTACCTCCAGCAGGTTAAGCAGGCCAATAAAGTTGGTTTCGTAGGTGCGGTCAACATCGGCCTGTTTGCTGTAAGCGCCGTAGGCCGCCAGGTCGAAAATTGTTTTAAACCGGTGCTTATTAAAAATGGCAGCTATCTGGTCTTTCTTAATAATGTTGCAGTGCAGTATGTTCTGCGGGTTAATGTCATCTAAACGCCAGGGTATAAATGGCTTACTGGTAACGGCAAACACATCGGTACGGTACTGCAGTATGGTACGCACCAGGTTGGCGCCTATAAAGCCACCTGCACCAAATACCACAATAGGGCCTTCTAGCCTAAGTACCTCAGCCTGAATTTTATCCTGTAATGACATGGGTGTAAATATGCTAAAAAAATGACCATAGACCATAGCCGCCTGTTTACAGCCGTAGTAATGGTATTTGGTGGTAGTTTTTTACCCTAAAAATGTCGTAAGTTCTTTCACCATTCCTTCGCCGCCCAGGTTGTTTTCTGCCTGGTGAAATTTCTGGTCGCCATAGCGGCCCGATGGGTAGCCATTGGCCGAAAGGGCCAGTATTTTTATGTTGCTGGTAAGGCTGTTAAGCAGGTGGTAAGCCAGCGTTTCGCGCAGGCCGCATTCGCCGGTGTGTTCCTCTATAGTTATCAACTTTTGTGTAGCGTTTATAGACGATATAAGCTCTGCCGGCAGCGTAGTAATCGGGAATACCGATAATACCCAAACTTCTAAATCATCGGCAAGCGCCGAGTTAATAATGTTTTCGGTTACCGGGCCGGTACCTACTACTACACCACGGGTGCCATCTTTTATTTTACGCCACTGCGCAAAAGGGGCTACCGGGTAATTAACTTTGGCGCCCATGTTAAGTCGTAGATAGTTGGGGCTTGGGTCGGCTACCATTTGCTCTACAGCCTGCTCTACATCGGCAGCAGTAAAGGGTACATATACCTTCATGTTAGGTAGTATGCGTATAGCGCCTATATCTTCAATATTGTGGTGGGTGGCGCCCATTATACCATAGCCATAACCACCACCGTTACCCACCAGTTTTACCGGCAGGTTGTGCAAACACACATCGTTGCGTATCTGTTCGTAAGGGCGCAGGGTAACAAACGGCGATATGCTATAAGCCCAGGGTATAAAACCCTCGTGCGCCAGCGCAGCAGCTACGGTTATCATGTTCTGTTCGGCCACACCGGCATTAATAAAACGCTCGCCGTATTTTTCCTGTACTTGCTCCAGCGCCATGTAGCCAAGGTCGCCGGTTATAAATACCAGTTTGTCATTTTTATCGTGAGCGTTTATAACGCTTTGTGCAAACTCAACTCTCATAATGGATTTACAGATTTACAAATTGACGTATTGACGGATTTAGTACTATTTGTTTCGGCTTTTGGTGGTTTTTATAGAGCGGGTAATTATTTTAAACAATTGCTCTGCTTCATCCATTAGCGCTGCCAGTTTTGTTTTAGGAACAATGTCTGTTTCTATAAGCAATTCCATCCAGTAAGTAGTTTCATCCAGTTCTTCTTCTACTATTTTTAGTTTATTAATAAAATCGTTAGTTGATTTAGCAAAGCAAGCAGCTCTGTAATTAGCTCCAACAGATGTACCACTTCGTAATACTTGTTTCGCTATAGTCAATTCCACGAAATCCCCCTTTAGCGATTTTGACATTTTTATAATCCTTACAGCAAACTCTTTTGTGCGTAGCTTTAATTCGTTCTGTGTCATCGCTTGTGGATTAAATCTGTCAATCAGTTAATCGGTCATTCTGTAAATTATAGATGCCGGTTATTTCGTTGAGAATTAATTCATACTGGTCGTCTTTCATAGGCAGGTAGTGGCAATCTACTTTATCTTCGTAGGTAGTCCATCCTTTGCCTTTGGTGGTATTGCAGATAATAGCAACCGGCAGGGTAGAAGCAGCCGCTTTTTGTTTTGCCTCATCCAGTGATTTAAAATCGTGACCATCGGCTATAAGTACATTAAAGCCAAATGCCTCCAGCTTTTTATCCAGCGGTTCCAGTTTCATTACATCTTCTGTACGGCCATAACCCTGCAGGCGGTTACGGTCTACCAGCCATACTACGTTAGTAAGGTTGTGGTGGGCTATAAACAATGCAGCCTCCCAGGTAGTACCTTCGTTTATTTCACCATCGCTGGTAACGCAGAACACTTTCTTATCAGTCTTTTTAAGCTTTTGCGCCAGCCCTAAACCAGCCGCCAGCGAAAGTCCGTGGCCCAGGCTACCGGTAGCAAAAGGTATACGCTTAATTTTATTTACCGGCGGGTGGGCTGCCAGGTAGGTATTGTTTTTGTAAAACGTGTTGATGTCGTCCTGGCTCAGTATACCTTCTTCGGCAAGTATAGAGTAAAGCGATGCCGCAGCATGGCCTTTGCTCAGTATTATTTCATCATTATCGGCCATCCAGCCAAAGCGGACAAACGTTAGCACATCGGCTACGCTTAGCGAGCAGCCCACGTGGCCGGCATTGGCCATTTTGTACATTGCCAGAAAGCGTTTTTTAACGCTGTAGGCTTTGTTTAATAAATCTTTGTGTTTTGGGGTTTCCATGCGGGTGCAATGATACACTTTAGCCGGTAAAGCTAAAACCCGCTTTTTGTAAAATATACTTATATGATTTCTCCCCGTTTGCCCAGCTCTACAGCCTCCAAATTTTCTATTTTGCCGTTGTTGAGGGTAAAGCGCAGTACGGTTTTAACTTTATGAAAACCCTGTACCCCTGCAGCACCCGGGTTCATAGCCAGCATGTTATTGTATTTAGGGTCGCGCATTACCTTTAAAATATGCGAGTGGCCACAAATAAAAATATCGGGCTTTACCTCCTCTATTTTCCGGCGGGCTTTGGGCTCGTAGTTGCCGGGGTAACCACCAATATGGGTTATCAGTATTTTAAGTCCTTCACGCTCCAGTTCCAGGTTAAGGGGGTAGTCTATACGTATCTCGCGGCCATCTATATTGCCAAAAACAGCGTAAAACGGCTTAAATGCTTTCAATTGTTCACATAATTCGAGGGTGCCAAGGTCGCCGGCGTGCCAAATTTCGTCCACATCTTTAAATACTTCGAACACTTTTTTGTCGAGGTAGCCGTGGGTATCGCTAATCAGGCCTATTTTTATCACAAGGGCAAATTAAATGGTTTTGATTAACTAAATGATATGGTTAAACTGTGGCCGCTTATTTTAGTCGTACCAAACAACACAGAAACCCACCGGCTGGTTGTGCAAACAGAATCATTGTATTTATTTGCATACCAACCGGCAATACCGAATTACCTTGAAACTGACCCAACACCACGAGTTCAGGTTTTACAGCGATAGCATTATTAATAGCTATTCGCAAATGTTTTTTTCCGATAACCGGGTGTTTGCTTATCTTATCCTGTTAGCCTCTTTTATCAATCCCTATTCGGGTTTTGCGGGCTTGTTTTCAATAGTGGTATCGGTAGTGTTTTCGCGCTGGCTGGGGTTCGACCCTGCTTTTATACGCAGTGGTAGTTATTCCAGCAATCCGCTAATGGTGGGTTTGGTAATGGGGCTGTTTTACAGTTTCAGTATTAAGTTTTTTGTAATACTGCTGGTGGTTACACTTTTTTGCACGGTGCTGGTAAAGGCTATTGCCGTGTTGTTTACCAAATACAGTTTACCGGTGCTGGGCTTTCCATACCTGCTTACTATCTGGGCGTTGTTTCTGGCGTTGCGCACCAGTACCGAACTGGCACTAAACGGTAGCGGCCTTTACCTGCAAAACGAACTGTACTCCATTGGTGGTTTAAAGTTGGTGCAGTTTTACCAGTGGATGGACAACCTGCCCCTACCACGTGTGGTAGATGCTTACTTTAAATCGCTGGGGGCTATTTATTTTCAATACAACATATTGTCGGGTTTTATTATTGCCATCGGGTTACTTATTTACTCGCGCATAGCATTTACACTTTCGGTTATTGGCTTTGCATCGGGTTACTTTTTCTTTCAGTATATGAATGGTACTGCCGAAACGCTCAACTACAACTTTATAGGTTTTAACTACATACTGGCATCCATCTCTATAGGTGGTTTTTATCTTATACCATCAAAAAAATCGTATCTGCTGGTGTTGCTGGTGGCGCCGGTTATAGCAGTGTTACATTCGGCGCTGGGTACGTTAATGGGTACTTTGCAGTTGCCAATTTACTCGCTGCCGTTTAACCTGGTGCTGATAGTATTGTTGCTTACGTTAAAGTACCGCAGCTTTCCCAATAAGCTGGAGCTGGTTTGGTATCAGCAGTTTTCGCCAGAGAAAAACCTGTACAAGCACAAAAACAATATTGAGCGTTTTAGTAATCAAAGCTACTTCCATATCCACCTGCCATTTTTTGGCGAGTGGTATGTATCGCAGGGGTACGATGGCGGCATTACCCACCTGGGCGAATGGAAAGAAGCGCTTGATTTTGTAGTAACCGATGATATGAAGAAAACCTTCCGGTTGCCCGGTACTACCGTAAACGATTTTTACTGCTATAACGCACCGGTGCTGGCACCTGCCCCCGGCTATGTGTATAATATTATTGATGAGGTAGATGATAACCCGGTGGGTGGTATGGATGTAATAAACAACTGGGGCAATACCATTATTATAAAGCATAGCGATTACCTGTACTCTAAA
>CAYREY010000006.1:58386-77165 GCA_964423405.1 uncultured Chitinophaga sp.
CATTACTTTACCGAGTTTACCGGCGACCGCAGCTCGCTGCTATGGCATTTTTATATTGGTGCCCGCAAAATACTGCTGGGCTACTATACCGATTTAACTCTGCACGATGTGCTGCCTATGACCGGTTTCTACTCGGGTGTTTCAACCTTTGTGCAGGATTTTGCAGCGCCGTTTACTATTTACCTGAAAGGCAATTACCAATCGAGGTTTACCGGTATAGACGATGCCAATTACCCTAAGCAGCTTACTATTGCCAGCACGGCACAGGTAAACTCTGGCAGCACAGTGCTTAAGCAAATGAATTTTGAATTTGAGATAGCTAAAAACCGCATACAGATGTTTAAGGCTACCAGCGGAAATAAAACCATAACAGCTACATGTATAGATTAGTACGATACATATACTATGGGCTGGTGCTGGTAACGGTTGCCCTGCTGCCGATAGGTGCAGAAGCACAGCAGTTAAACTCATTGGTGGTAGAAGATTCTACCTATGCCATGTACCTGCGTGGCGACTGGAAGCAACTGCAACACTATGGCCAGCAAGCACTAAAACAGGGGATAGATTATTACTACCTGCGCGAGAGGATGGGCATAGCTTATTATATGCAACAAAAATACCAACTGGCAGCACCTCAGTTTGAGAAGGCCTACCGGTTTAACAGCGGCGATGAGTTAAATAGCGAGTATCTTTTTTACTCCTATGCATTTGATGGGCGGTATAATGAAGCACTTAAACTAAGCCGCCATTTTTCGCCCGAACTGAGAAAGAAAACCTACACTACCAAACCGGCACCCATAAACATCGCCCAGTTTGAGTTTACAGTCAAAGTACCCGAAAGTAAAAGTGTAGGCCTGCCGTTTTATTTTGTTACGGTTGGGCTAAACCACCGTTTGGGTAAAGGGTTTTCGGCTTTTCATGCCTACTCGTATAGCTCGCAAAAATATACCCGCGGTATTTATCAGGAGCACCGCTACTATCTTTCAGCCAACTTAACACTGCCTAAAGGGGTTTCTATCAACCCGGCTTTTAGTATGCTTTATAACCACTATACCGATAGTCTTTTTGGTCAGCCCATGCCACCTCAGCGGCCGCCTTTTCTGGGTACGAGGAAGCATGGCTATTTTTCATTCATCGGGTCGCTGAATGTATCCAAGGTGTTTCCGTATGTGCGTTTAGATATTACCAATGCTTTCTCTAATCTGGATACCACCTACCAGTTGCAGCATACGCTGGGTATAACCGTATATCCGCTGGCTAATCAGAAATTTTCTATTATGGCTAACGCCATATTGTACACCGATAACTATTACAAAAGCATAGCTCCGGTGCTACAGGGCGGAATTAAATTTAATGCACCGCAGTTTTTTGCAACCAGTATCGTCTATACCTATGCCAACATCTACAATTTTCATTTGTATAACGGTTATTTAGTGCAAAACGGGTACGATTTGCTGCGGCATAATGTGATGGTAATACCTGAGTTTATTATCAAAAAACGTTATAGCCTGTATGCAATGTATCAGCTTGAGCTTAAAACAACCCGCGAAACAAAAGTGAACTATTTATCGCACGGTATTTCATTTGGAACCAAACTCAGATTTTAAAATACATTAAGTATGAAACCAACTATCAAACTATTTGCCGCAGCTATGTTTCTGTTTATTTCGGCTACCGGCTTTGCCCAATCAAACCTCGAAACTGTATTCTCTAATTCGTACGTAGCAGAAAAAAACGGCAAGTACACCGATGGTATCAAGGCACTAAAAGATGTGTACGATGAAAAGAATTACGAGATAAACATGCGCCTGGGTTACCTGCACTATATGGCAGGTTTGTTTACAGAGGCTACTACTTATTACGAGCGTGCTATATCGCTGATGCCATACTCTTTAGAAGCTAAGTTTGGCTATGTGCTGCCTGCTGCTGCATTGGGCAATTGGGATAAAGTAATGAACCAATACCTTGAAATAGTGAAAATAGACCCACAGAATACCAAGGCCAATTACCGGTTGGGTTCTATTTACTATGGTCGTAAGGATTATACCAATGCGCTTAAGCATTTGGAGAAAGTGGTAAACCTGTATCCGTTTGATTACGATGGCCTGATACTATACGCCTGGACCAACCTGCAGTTGGGTAAAACCAAAGAGGCAAAACTACTATTCGAGAAAGTACTGTGGCTATCGCCGCGCGATAAATCGGCGCTGGAAGGGCTTAGCTATATCAAGTAGTCTTTTAAAATTCTTTAAGAACACCGGTTTGTCTGCTCTTTAATAAACCTGTATAATTGCCGTAAATGGCATTACCCATGAAACAGACATTTATACTGCTTTTTGTGCTGGCAAGTGTAGCCTGCTATGCGCAAAAAACAAAAGCCCCCAAACGCGCACCTATTGATACTACTAAGTTTGTACTGGTAGAGGGTGGTACCTTTAAAATGGGTACCGACAAAGCTGTAGAAATACACGAAGGTCCGGTGCACGATGTAACCGTTAAAAGTTTTTACCTGGCTAAAACTGAGGTGACCTTTGATGATATTGATAAATGGCTGGCCGATACCAAACGCGATACCGGCGCAGTCCCCAGCCTTAACTGGGGCCGTGGTAAAATGGCGGCACACATGACCAGCTGGCGCACGGCTGTAGAATACTGTAACTGGCTGAGCGAAAAGGAGAAGCTATCTAAATGCTACCTTATTAACGGCAAAGAAGTAACCTACCTGGATACTGCGAAGGGCTATCGCCTGCCTACGGAGGCGGAGTGGGAGTTTGCTGCCCGTGGTGGCAACAAGGCAAAAGGCACCCTTTTTGCCGGTAGCGATAATGTAGATGAAGTAGCCTGGTACAAAGCCAACAGCAGCGAAGCCCCCCACCAGGTGGCTCAAAAGAAACCCAATGAACTGGGCTTGTACGATATGAATGGTAACCTGTGGGAGTGGGTTTGGGATTTATACGATACCTATTATTATAAATATTCGGAGAAAAGCGACCCGAAAGGCCCTGCAACCGGCGATTACCACGTAACCCGTGGTGGTGCCTGGTATAATTACCCCAACTACACTACCATATACACCCGCCAGTATAATTCGCCCGATTTCAGGCAGAATAGTGTGGGTTTCAGGGTGGCGCGTACGTACTACTAAAAGTTAAATGAAACACTTTTTTGAAAAGCAGAACCTCGGTTCTGCTTTTCTGTTATATACTTGCACCGTAATTATGAAAAAAGAGCGCAGGTTCCCCAGTTGGTTAGGCATAGTGCTTATATTGTTTGTACCGGTTTTTGGTGTGTTATTTTCCAGTTGGTACATCCCGCAGTTATTTAATCCCAAGCTAAAAATGTCGTTTACCGAGTATATCAACCAGCTGGTATCGGGTAAGCTTAATTATAACATGCGCGAAAACCGCCCGCATGCGCCGCGTAAGTTGTTTGCATTGGGCGTTAAGGAACGGACAGATATTGATGGGAGTAAGGTGGTGGACTCGGTTTACCACGTAATTCCCAATGGCTATTTCGAAACACAAAGCGGCGATACTATCGAGTTGGATTCACTTCGGGGAAATATATATGTAGCCGATTTCTTTTTTGCTTCGTGCCCCGGTATTTGCCCTAAAATGAGTAATAGCCTGGAGCGGGTGCAGCAGGCGTTTATTAAAGACCCTAATTTCAAAATAGTATCGTTTACAGTTGACCCGGAGCGCGATACAGTAAATGTACTGCGCCGCTATGCCAGCGACCACGATGCTGTGGCCGGCAAATGGTATTTTCTGCGTAACAGCAAAGATGTTGTGTTTAAAACCGCCCGCGATGGTTTTTTCGTAACTGCTAAAGACGATGTGGATGGCGGCCCCGAGGCCTTTGTGCATAGTGAGAAACTGGTTTTGGTAGATCAGAATGGTAACATACGCAATTATTACAGCGGTGTAGATAGCCAGTCGGTAAACAAAATGATGGCCGACATCGTTTTATTACTGCGCGAAACTGAAAAGGGATTTGATTTTAGCGAACAGAAAAAGACAACCAAAAAATTACTGGAAAGATGAGTTATCCTAAAGCATTAATAGCCAAAAATGATACCACCGTACAATGGATAATAGGTGTATTGTCTGTGGTAGTGTTTGCTGTAGTGGCAGCCCTGCCTAAGATACACATAGGCGTGCAATTGCCCTTCGATGCGCACATATTTGCCACTATCAATGCCTGTATCAACTCGGTAGTATCGGTACTACTGGTGTTGGGTTATGTGTTGGTACGCCAGAAAAACTACGAGGCACATAAGAATGTAATGTTTGTAGCCATAGGTCTATCGGCGGGCTTTTTGGTAACCTACATAGCGCACCACTTGTTTGCCGGCGAAACCAAATTTGGTGGTGAGGGCGCTATCCGCACTATTTACCTGGTGTTGCTGGCATCGCACATTATACTGGCGGCTATTATACTGCCGGTAATATTGTTTACGGCTTACCGCAGCCTTACCGGCGAGTTTGCCAAGCATAAAAAAATAGCCCGTTATACTTTCCCGCTTTGGTTATACGTATCTGTTACCGGGGTAATAGTGTACCTGCTTATATCACCTTATTATACGCCTACCATATAGTTTATTAATTTTGTTGTATGAAACGGTTGTTCATCATTTTAACGGTACTGTTTTTAGCTATGGCTGTAAGCCCTGAACTAAGTGCGCAATGCTCTATGTGTCAGGCTACTGCCGAAACTTCTCGCGATGCGGGTTCATCAAACTCTGATGGTATAAACCAGGGGGTGATGTACCTGTTTTTTACTCCCTATATCATTATAGGTACTATTGCCTATTTTTGGTGGAGAGGTCGCAAAAAACAAATTGCAGAAAACAGCTAAATGAAATTCAAGGCAACGGCCAGCAATACTGTAAAGGTTATTACCACCATATCATTTTTGCTGGTTCCGGTAGCTGTATACACTATTATCACTACTCCCGAGCTAACTACAGCCTACCGGGCAGTACTTATTACCACTTTTGTGGGTTTGTTGGTGGCTACCTACCTGTTTAGTATAACAGGTTACACGGTAGAGGCTGATATGGTTATTATCAATAGGCCGCTTTATAATGTTAAAATTAAGCGCAGCGATATTACTGAGCACCGCGTGTTAACCGACGAGGAAATGAAATGGAGTATCCGCACTTTTGGGGTGGGTGGCCTGTTTGGTTACCAGGGGCGCTTTACCAACAGCAACATTGGCCCTATGACCTGGTACGCTACCCGCCGCAGTAATTATGTGCTGCTGGTGGCCGGGGGCAAAAAAACAGTACTTACACCCGATGAGCCTGAGGCATTTATAGCGGCTTTGGGCAATTAAACCACAACTTTTCCACAACGGGTTTCTTTTTACGGTTCCGGCAAGCCTGTTTAGGGCCATTCGGGGTTATATTCGCACCATACACTATAGGCTATGTCTGAAAATGTTATGAGCAAAGGAACCAACGCGCGTATGAGTTTTGAGGATTTTAAAAACGAGGTGCTGAGCGATTTTCGCGTGGCGGTTATATCGCGCGAAACCAGCCTGATGGGCCGTAAAGAGGTGCTTACCGGTAAGGCCAAGTTTGGAATATTTGGCGATGGAAAAGAGCTGGCACAGATTGCACTGGCCAAAGCATTTGAACCCGGCGACTGGCGCAGCGGCTATTACCGCGACCAGACCTGGATGATGGCATTGGGCGAACTGACTGTAGAGCAGTTTTTTGCGCAGCTGTACGCCAACCCCGACCAGAAAGAAGAACCTATGAGCGGTGGCCGCCAGATGAACGGCCACTTTGCTACCCCTACACAAGATGCCGATGGCAACTGGCTTGATTTAACGGCCCGTTATAACTCTTCGGCCGATGGTTCGCCTACGGCGGCACAAATGCCGCGCTCGCTGGGCCTGGCAATGGCGTCTAAGCTTTACCGCCAGAATAGCGAGCTGGAAGACTTTACCATTTTCAGCAACAAGGGTAACGAGGTATCGTTTGTATCGATAGGCGATGCCAGCACCAGCGAGGGTCTGTTTTGGGAAACCCTGAACGCCGCCGGCGTTACCCGTGTGCCATTGGCGATATCGGTATGGGATGATGGCTACGGCATATCGGTGCCTAAAAAATACCAGACCACCAAAGAGAGCATCAGCGAGATAACCAAAGGCTTTCAGGCAGATGAGCAGGGCCGCGGTTTTGATATTTATGTTTGCGAAGGATGGAATTACCCTAAGCTGGTAGAAACGTACCGTAAGGGGGTAGAGAAAATCCGTAAGACCCACATACCGGCGCTGTTCCACATTATAGAAGTTACACAGCCGCAGGGGCACTCTACCTCGGGCTCTCACGAGCGTTACAAAACGCCCGAGCGTATGCAG
The DNA here is from genome assembly GCA_964423405.1 of uncultured Chitinophaga sp. Classification (GTDB taxonomy): domain Bacteria; phylum Bacteroidota; class Bacteroidia; order Chitinophagales; family LD1; genus Bog-950. The sequence goes on from CAYREY010000006.1 coordinate 64,756, forward strand.
TGGGAGAAGGATTTTGACTGCATTAAAAAAATGAGCGAGTGGATTATTGAAAGCAAACTGGCTACCGCCGAAGAACTGGCCGAGATACAGAACGAGGCGCGCCAGCATGTGTTGGGTAGCAAATCGGTTGCATGGCGTAAGTTTACCCTGCCGCTTAAAGAGGAGATAAGCGAAGTAGCAGAACTGATAAACCGCGTAGCAGAAGAGAGCGGCGATGATAGTCTGAACGAACTGGTAAGTGCCCTGCAAAGTGCTATTGACCCGGTGCGTAAGGATATACTTAAAACCGGTAAAACGGTGCTTCGCCGTTTGCGTGGCCAGCAGTTTAATTCACTAAACGAGTTGAAAGACTGGTTACAGCAATTTGAGCAGAAATATCAGCACACGTACAGCAGCCATCTGCACAGCGAGACCGATAAAAATGCATTGAAGGTAGAAGTTGTACCGGCAGAGTATTCAGATGATTCGAAAGTGATGAACGGTTTTGAGGTGTTGAACAATGCCTTTGATTTAATGTTTGCCAAATACCCTAACGTAGTAGCCTTTGGCGAGGACGTAGGTAAAATAGGCGACGTAAACCAGGGCTTTAGCGGTATACAGGATAAGTATGGCGAGAACCGCATATTCGATACCGGTATACGCGAGGCTACCATTATGGGCCAGGGCATAGGCTTGGCGCTGCGTGGTTTCCGCCCGATAGCCGAGATACAGTATTTAGATTATTTGTTATACGGCTTACAGCCGCTTAGCGACGACCTTGCCTGCCTGCAATACCGCACCCGCGGCATACAAAAAGCACCGCTTATTGTACGTACCCGCGGCCACCGCTTAGAGGGGATATGGCATACCGGCTCGCCAATGGGTATGATTATAAACTCACTACGCGGTATGTATGTGTGTGTGCCACGTAACATGGTACAGGCCGCCGGTATGTATAATACCTTACTGCAAAGCGATGAACCGGCACTGGTAATAGAGTGCCTGAACGGCTACCGCCTTAAAGAGCGTATGCCCGATAACCTGAGCGAGTTTACTGTGCCACTGGGCGTGCCCGAGGTATTGCGCGAGGGTAGCGATGTAACACTGGTTACCTATGGTAGCTGCGTGCGCATAGCCGAAGAAGCGATAGCACAACTGGAAGAAGCAGGCATTAGTGTAGAGTTAATAGATGTACAAACCCTGTTGCCGTTTGATATAAACAGCAGCATTATAGAATCGGTAAAGAAAACTAACCGCGTAGTGTTTTTTGATGAAGACGTGCCGGGTGGTGCCAGCGCTTATATGTTCCAGAAGGTGTTTGAAGGCCAGCAGGCTTTCCGCTGGCTGGATAGCGAGCCGCGCACCATTACCGCCAAGGCCCACCGTGCCGCCTACGGCACCGATGGCGACTACTTCAGCAAACCAAACGCCGAAGAAGTGTTTGAAGTTATTTACAACATGATGAGCGAGGTAGACCCGGATAGTTATCCGGCGGTGTAGATGGCTGTTCAGCACCCCGCCTATTTTAGGCGGGGTGACCGCTCAAGGCGGTCGGGGCGGTAAAAAGCTACCTATATAAAGAAACATTGTTATTAACTTGTCAAAACTTAAACATACCCCCATGGCATCAGTAAACATCTATCTTACCTTTAACGGTAACTGCGAAGAAGCTTTTAATTATTACAAATCGGTATTTGGTGGCGAGTTTGCGTATGTAGGCCGCTTTAAAGAAATGCCTGCCGGAGAGCATCCTATGCCGGCAGAAGACGCCGATAAATTAATGCACGTTTCACTACCCATTGGCAATGGAACCATTTTAATGGGTAGCGATACCGGCAGCGAGTGGGCTGCACATTTTAAACAAGGCAACAATTTTTCAATTTCTGTCAATACTTCATCAAAAGAAGAAGCGGACAAACTATTCAACGGCCTTTCGGCAGGTGGACAGGTTACCATGCCGCTTGCTAAAACTTTCTGGAGCGAATATTTTGGTATGTGTACCGATAAATTTGGTATCAACTGGATGGTGAGTTTTGATAACCGGTAAGAATTGAATGGATTGATGGTACTTCTTGCGGGGGCTATGTTTTTGACTCTGAGTAGTTTATGGCGTTTTTAGATGATTATCTTTATTAAATGCTTGTAGAATAGAAAAAATATGCCGTCAAAGAGAAAACATCTTGATTTGCACTAACTTTGGAATATGATAAAATTGATCGAGGCAAGTAATTTTCGTAGTTTAAAATACATAAGTCAACCTCTTGACAAATTTCATGTTTTAATTGGTGCGAATGCAACTGGTAAAACTACTTTTTTGGATGTTATTAAATTACTAGCCGATATTGTTAGTTTGGGAGTTGATAAAACAATATTTGAAAGAGTTTCTCATTTTGAAGAGCTTACATTTGCTGGAGCCGGGGGGGATATTGAGATAGCTGTTGAGGCAGAATTGCCAAATAGTATTAGAGATAGCTTTAGCGGTAGTGGCTACGATGTAATACGGTATGAAATTAGAATTGGTATAATAGAAGATACCCGTGAGATAGCAATAAAAGATGAAAGGGTAACTTTGTTTGTATCGACAAATCAAGTTCAAAAACCTCAAATACAGAGAGATCTTTTCCCTCACTACACTAATACTACACCAATTTTCAATAAAAAGCTTAAATCGCCATATAAGTCAATTGCAACAAAAAAATTTGGTGGCAATGACGTGTTTGCTGTAGAGCCAACTAAAGAAGGGAAAGGAAGTGGATGGATCCCTACTTTTAAGCTGGGTATAAAAAAATCTGCACTCGGAAATTTGCCTGAAGACGAGACCAAATTTCCAGCATCTACTTGGCTAAAGTCATTTCTACAAAACGGGGTACAGCTTTTTGTTCTAGATAGTTTAAAGATGCGTAATCCGAGCCCCCCAGGCCAATCAATCAATTTTAAAACTGATGGGTCTAACTTGCCATGGGTAGTTGATAACTTAAAAAAAGACTCCAAGAGATTTAACCAATGGTTGGAACACATTCAAACCGCCTTGCCTGATGTTGAAGATATTATTACTGTTGAGCGTGATGAAGATAGGAAACGATATATTAAGATTAGGTATAAAAGTGGAATGGAGGTTCCTAGCTGGTTAGTGTCTGATGGAACATTAAGATTACTTGCTTTAACTATTCCTGCATATCTACGAGAGTTAAATGGTGTATTTCTAATTGAAGAGCCGGAAAATGGGATTCACCCTAAAGCAATAGAAAGCGTGTATTTATCTCTGTCCTCCGTGTACAAAGCTCAAATTTTATTGGCGTCTCATTCACCAATTGTTTTGGGAATGGTGGCGCCGAAAGATTTATTATGTTTTGCTAAAACAAGTGACGGAGTTACTGATGTTGTCCTGGGGCAGAATCATCCTAAACTAAAAGATTGGAAAGGTAATCCGAATCTTAATTTGTTGTTTGCAAGTGGAATTTTATCATGAAAGATTTAGTAATTTCTGTCGCCGATAGCTATCAGGAAAAGGTATTGGAAGCCCTTTTGCCGAGAATCCCATTTGCCTCTGGTACTAGCATATTTACTTATGACATAATAAGAAATCCAGGGCATGATCCGGGGAGTTATAATGATAGTCATGAGTTACTAAGATCATTTTCTAATCAATATAGATACGCATTAGTTGTTTTCGATTTTGAGGGTTCAGGTGTAGAGCACCTTAAGACCAGAGAGCAGATTGAGGGTGAAGTTCAAGGTTTGTTGAGTACTAGTGGTTGGGGTGATAGATGTTGTGTAATTGTAATCAATCCAGAACTTGAAAATTGGATGTGGATTAATAATATTAATGTGGAGAGAGCTATCGGTTGGGAAAAGCAAATGTCATTATATGATTGGGCAAGAGAAAATGGTTATTTGGAAGAAGGTGCAATAAAGCCAAGCAGGCCTAAAGAAACTCTTGAGGAAGCTCTTAGGATTTCTGAAACATCGAAATCTGCTTCTATATATAAAAACATAGCCACAAGAGTATCATATCGGGATTGTGTTGATCCGGCTTTTCAAAAAATGATTAATCAATTTTTAAAGTGGTTCCCAGTATAGAAGTATATTGAAAGTCAAATTTTTTGAATGTTTCTGTTATTCAATATTGAGCATGCTGTCTATTAATTTTTCTCTGACATTTGCGAGTTATGGACTTCAATGTCTCAATTATTATCGGTTGCTTAACCTCGAAAGCATATCAGGTCCATTTTTATAGCTGATAATAGCTACAACTGATTTATTTATAGACATAGCTAAATCTGAAAATTCATGATGACATAGCAAATACAACTATACGAGTGTATTATTGCGCTATAATTCTTACTATGAAATACGTACGCATGCCCATAGAGGTAGAATCGCCGGAAGAGATGGGCTACGGCAACATTAGCTATAACCTGGCCGAGAGTTCTATCCGCGATATAAATATGAACACGCTGGATGTTGACCTTAAAAACCTGGTGTTGTTTTACGGCGAGCATAAAGGGCTTGGTAAACTTCGCGAAGCAATTAAAGAAGATAGCGCTTTGCTTACTGCCGATGATGTACTGGTAACCACTGGTGCCGCTACGGCACTGTTTATAGTAGCAACTACCTTGCTAAACCCCGAGGACCATCTGGTAGTGATTCGCCCCAACTATGGTACTAACCTGGAAACTCCGCGTGCATTTAAATGCCAGATGAGCATTTTAGACCTTACCTTTGAAAGCGGGTTTGAGATAGATGTGGATGCTATAGAAGCAGCCATACAACCCAATACAAAACTAATCAGCGTTACTACGCCGCATAACCCGAGTGGTAAACTGTACAGTAAGCAAACTATTACAGCACTGGCACAGCTGGCAGAAAAGCATAACTGCCATCTGCTTGTAGATGAAACTTACCGCGACCTTAATTTTAAAAGCGAACTACTGCCTTACTACGCCGAATTATCGGAGCGGGTAATATCGGTATCGTCGGTATCTAAATCGTTTGGCGCGCCAGGGGTACGTATTGGCTGGATAGTGAACCGCGATAAAAAACTGATGAACGATTTTCTGGCGGCTAAAGAGCAGATAACTATCTGCAACTCGGTGCTGGATGAAGAGGTGGCGTATTACCTGTTGCACAACAAGCAAGCTATACTGGCAGAGAACCATAAAAACATAAGCGCCAACTTTGCTTACCTGAAAGAGTGGTTTGCACAGCAGCCTTATTTAGAGTGGGTAGAGCCGGGTGCGGGTGTTGTATGCTTTCCGCGGTTAAAAGCTGGCTATACGGTAGATAAAGATACCTTTTACGATACCCTTTTTAAAAAGTACGGCACCATAGTTGGCCCCGGCCACTGGTTTGAGCACGATAAGATATACATGCGTATAGGCTTTGGTTACCCCGGGTTCGAGGAGCTTAAAACTGGCTTGGCCAACCTGCAAAAGTGCTTTGATGAAATGGCGGTGAAGGCCTGATTCATAACTTTCCACAAAAGTGCAAATCGTGGGCGGGCGGTAGGCCCTATATTCCTATTTTTGCGCCATGCAGCAATACCACGATTTACTAAAGCACATTATTGATACCGGGGTTTGGAAAGATGACCGTACCGGCACGGGTACCTATAGCGTATTTGGCTACCAAATGCGTTTTAACCTACAGGAGGGCTTTCCGCTGCTTACTACCAAAAAACTGTTTACCAAGGCTATTATACACGAGCTGTTGTGGTTTTTAAACGGTGATAGCAACATACAGTACCTGTGCCAGAATGGGGTACGTATATGGGACGACTGGCCGTACGATAAGTACAAAAAAAGCGCTGCCTTTGGTGGTGAGGATATTAAAGCTTTTGCCCAGCGTGTAGCAACCGATGATGCCTTTGCCAAGCAATGGGGCGAACTGGGCCCGGTGTACGGCTACCAGTGGCGTAGCTGGCCCTCACCCGATGGTAAAAGTGTAGACCAGATAACCAACCTGATAGCGCAGATAAAAAAGAACCCGCACAGCCGCCGCTTAATAGTAAGTGCCTGGAATGTGCCATACATAGAAGATATGGCCTTACCACCCTGCCATACCATGTTTCAGTTTTATGTAAGTGAGGGTAAGCTTAGCTGCCAGCTTTACCAGCGAAGTGCTGATGTGTTTTTGGGTGTGCCGTTTAATATAGCCAGCTATGCCCTGCTTACTATGATGGTAGCTCAGGTGTGCGGGCTTGGCCTGGGCGATTTTGTACATACCTTTGGCGATGTACACCTGTATAGTAACCATGTAGAGCAGGCCAAATTACAACTAACACGCGATTGCCGCCCGCTACCTAAACTGGAACTAAACCCTGATATAAAAGATATATTCGGATTTAAGTTTGACGACTTTACGCTTACCGGTTATAACCCTCACCCGCATATAGCCGCCGAAGTAGCGGTGTAAAAAGAAAAGGCGCATAGTATTATGCGCCTTTTCTTTTTACGTATGTTGTATTACTTAATGCAGTTTTTATCGCGCATTTGTTTTACATCGTCATCGTACTGCTCGGTGTATTTAAGAGCCAGTGCAGTATTTAAATCATCGCAGGCTTTATCGGTGTTTTTCTGTTCCAGATATATCATGGCGCGCACCCGGTAGGCATACGAGTTAGATGGAAATAGTTTAATGCTTTTATTGATATCGGCCATCGCGCCGCTGTAGTCTTTCAGGTTGTATTTTGCCTCGGCGCGGTTGCTGTATATAAGTGGCTCATCTTTGTTAAGCTTTTCGGCTTTATCAAAGTAGTCTATCGCTTTCTGGTAGTTCTTCATTTTTGTAAGCACAAACCCTATGTTTATTACCGGATAGGCCGCTTTAGGTTCCTGCTCCTCCAGTTTATAAAGCATATCAAGTGCCTTTTCGTTTTCGCCAATTTCCTGATAACCCATAGCCAGGTTATTTATGGCTGCTTTGTTTTTAGGGTCGAGTTTTAACACCTGCAGGTTAACATCGATAGCTTTTTTATGCTGGCGCGTATTAGAGTAGCAGGAGCCTATAGAAAGCAATGCCCGTATTTTAGACGAATCTACATCGGCGGTTTTTAAAGCCAGTTCAGCATCTTCCAGTGCATCCTGAAAGCGTAGCGCCAGTATATAGAACTCAGCACGCGATGAGTAAGCCTCAGAGTACTTGCTATTGAGGCTGATAGCCTTATTAATGTATTTGAAGTTTTCTTTAATGTCGGTGTTACTTCTGAAACAGATTTCCCATTTCAGGTAGTTTAACTCTGCATCGTCCGGCTTTTGAGTAAGTTCTTTATCAACCAGCTTAAGTGCCTCTTTATATTTGCCGTTTTCGTACAGTGTTTTAATGGTATTGGTTTGTGCTGATATGTTCAGACATAGTATGCACAGCAATACCGGTATTAATTTTTTAAGCATGTTGTTTTATTTAGGCTCAAACAATAAAACTATTTTGTTGAAATCGGCCGAAGCGTTGATGACAGCCTTAAAAGGCTCATATTCTTCTACCGGCAGTGAAAATGCTTTATAGTATTCCTCTACATACACCGTTACATCGTCGCCTTTTATTTCGTACCACGAGCGGAAGGCCATATCGCGGTTGCCTTTTTTGTCTTTATGGAAAATATCCATGTTCAGTTTATCGGCGTTGCTTAGTTTATAGCCCTGTGGGATTTTGAAAGTAATAACACGCATATAGTTTTTGCCGTAGTTCATATCTATAGGCTGTTTGCGCGCTTCTTCCTGGTACATTTGTTCCTGCGGCCCTATCAGCTCGCCCACTTTAAAAATGTATTTACCGCCAGCTTTATCTACATACTTGCTGGTAGTAAAAGAGGCGCTTACCACGTATGGTTTTTTAGCAAAGTACTCAGCGCCTTCATTTTCTACTTTAAAGTCTTTCAACTCAGCATTATCCGAAAAGTTTTCCATCAGGCTACGGCGTAGCTTGTCTTTATCTTTTTCTTCTTTAATGTAGTCGGCAAGGCACTGAAACGTAGCCGCCTCGTGGCCCGAATTGGTAATGCGGTATGTATAGGTAATGTCTTCCAGACCTTTGGTTAGGTCGGCATGTATTATCAGGCTGTCGGTGTTCTCCAGGTAGCTATCCGGTTCAATAAACTTAACACTACCCAGGCCGGCTGTCAGGTTGCCCAGCGATGTTTTTTTAATCATCAACCCGTAGCCATTGCGGTACTGGTAAGGCATTAAGCCATAGCGGTACAGAGGGAACTCTGGCGCCAGGTATTTATTGTAATCTGGAAAGTACAGGAAGTATTTATCGAGATAGTTGAGCGATTCGAAGTCTTTTTCAAATGTAGTTTCGTAATGGTTGCAGGTTACCAGTATTTCGTGCTTTATGTTTAGCTGGTTAAATGCTGCTACATACAGGCGGGTAAGACTACCGGCATCCGTTACGCTTTTCTGTATAATCTCATCAATGTTTAATGCATTGTTAGGTAAGTCTTCGTTGCTGAAAACTGTTTTTTTGAGGTAGTCTTCCAGCTTGCGGATTTTGTCTTCATCGTTTTTGGCATAGTCTAGCTGAGCGTTCTTAAATATCTTTTCAAGTGCTTTTTTCTCAGGTTTAGAAAGCTCGCGGTTTAGGCGCTGAAAAATATTATCAGAAATTTTATCGTAGCTGTTGATGTTATAACTACCCGAGCGCGCACTGCCGGTTAATTTGTAGCCAACCTTTTGCAGGTGTGCTACACGCAGGGCATATTTTTCTTCTTTTAAAGGTGGTATGTACTGAACTGTAGCTTTCAGGCATACCAAACCATCTTCGCTGTAAGTAGAGTCTTTTTCCAGTTTAGGGAAACCGTTATAAGAGCGGGTGTCGAAAATAAGCCACTTGGGGTAGATGAGTTCGAACGTGCAGTTATGTGTAGGATACTCTGATTGTACCCTGTACATACGTCCCGAAAACTCACTGGGCATTTTTAGTACCACTATCTGCTCTATAACACTGCCGTTTTCCAGCCCGCGCACCGCCAGGTATTTGTATTTGCGCTCACTATCTTCATCAACTGCCTCTTTAATGTCGCTGTCGTTCATTAATACTATTTCGCCGGTAGGTTTAATTACCCGTACCTTTAATTTAAGCACCTGGCTGCGCAGGCCGGTGGGCAGGTAAATGCGGTTATTCCGTTCAATAGCCTGCGCACTGTTTACAAACGTTTTTGTATGGTGCAGGTAATACTCATAAGCGCCCTCGTTATCAATAAATACTTCATACGAAATTTTTTCGAGCAAGGTACTCTCCGGAAAAGTATCATTTTTTTCAGGCTTATAGGGCGATGGTTTTTCCTCCCAGGTATAATTCTGGTGAACGTATGTATTGCTTTGCGAGAAAGCGTTGAAACCGGTAATGAGTAACAGAAGCAGCGCCAGTGCGCTTTGTTTTTTTGCCATGTGTTTAGTGTTTTATAGTGTTTATCGGGTTTTAAGTGCTATACTTTCGGTGTAGTTCTTTTTAAGAGCATTAATAAAATCGTTCCAGGCTTTAAAATCTTTCTTCTTCAACATCAGGCTGTTTAGCTCAACATCGGTACGTAGTATAATGGTGTCGCCTTGTTTTTCGTACTTAATGCTGTAGCTGTATTCATCTTTGGTTTGCGAGTCGTTGGGCGGCAGGTACGATAGTTCGTAGCCGGCTGGTATTTTAAGCACTACTATATTGGTAAGGTGACGTTTGTAGTCGTACTCAATATCGTTTTCGCGGTCTTTTTCTACATTGCTTTTGCCAAACGGTTTCTCCAGGTTCATGTTAATAAAAATCTCGTTGCCACTACGTAGTACATAATCGCTTACGTTAAACTTATAGTTAATGGTAAATGGCCTGTCGCGGTCTTTCATGTCGCTTTCTTCGTAGCCCTCCAGTATAAACTTGTTATTGCCTTTCTGAAAATAGTTTTTCAGTACAGCAATGTTATCGGCATGGGTGTTATCATCCAGCATTTCCAGCATCTCATTTCTTTCGTAGCCGGTGTAGTAACCCTGCCCTTTACCGGTAATTTTATAATCAGCAGTAATTTCAATCACACTGCTGTCTATTATAACGTTTTTAGAAGCCGGCAACACTGGTACAGTTGCTACTTCGTATTTATCGTGTGCCAGGTGTATGATAGCTTCTTTGCCCTGTATAAATGCGGTAGGGTAACCAAAAGGAGTGTTGCGGCTGGTGGCATCTAAAAACACATACTGCCCGTTTAGTTTAACTGCTGCAATCATGTGGTCGTCGCTGCCCGAGGTTGGATTGTCGTTATACTTATAGGGCAGTTCGCGCGAACCAATCCAGGTTAGGTAGGAGGTAACGCCGGCATATTTTAGCATAGTAGTAATAATGCTCGACATGCCTTTGCAATCGCCATAACGTGTTTCATACACATCTTTAGCTTCGGCGGGTATAAAGCCTGCATAGCCACTTTCGAATGCTATGTAACGGATGTTGTCTTTCACCCAGTAGAAGACGGTTTTGATTTTTTCTTCTTCGGTTTTAAGGTTGGTGGTAAGTGAATCTACCACCTTTTTAAGGGGTGTGTAGGTGTCTTTGTTTACGTCTTTAATCAGGTTGCTATAGTAGCTGTGCAGGTCATCGACCGACTCTATAATTTTTTGCTTTTTACCATTGGCATTATAGCTTTTTATATAATACACTATATGTGGCGAATAGTATAAGTGGCCGGGGCTGCCGGCTTCGCTTTCCAGTGGTTTAATATCGGCTGTGTGCCAGGTGTGTATGGCTTTGCCTTTTTCAATTTTTGTTTCGTAGTTAATGGTTACACTGTCGCCGTTAAATACCTTGTAGCCAATTTCCATATCGGCGGGGCATACAATTTTAAGGGTCGATTTTTCTACAGGCCAATACTCCTGAATTTGATAAGAGCTTAGCAGAAAAGGGTCTTTAATATCGTACTCTATAAACAACCTGCGTTTAGCACCTTTAACCAACGATGGGTAACTGAATTTTTTCTCTTTAATATCATCGTGAAATATAGAGCTGCCCAGGCGGTCTTTTTCTTTAAACTCCTCTACCTTAATTTCCTTATATCTTTTTTCGCCGGGGTATAGTGTAGATGCCTCTATGGCCGATAGTGATACGAGCGAAGAATAACTTACCCTGCCTTCATCGTACAGGGCGGCCCGGTCATCCAGCAGCATACTCTCCTTATCTATTTTCATTTTAATATCCAGCTTGCCATCTACCTGGCTTATTACAATCTCTTCGGTAACATCGGTAAACAGGGCCGGCTGGTCGGGGTATTTTTGCTGTAGCCGGTATAAGTCGGCTTTGGGCTGTGCCACCAACATGTAGTGGCTGCCCAGTAAAACAAGTATTGCAAACAGTAGTTTATTCATAGCACAGTTATAAGAAATAAGCAAAGCATACTATATAACGCGTTATAGTATTTTTTGTATCATTTTGTCGTTATAAAAAATGTAATGGGCAATCAGTTTACCATTACCGTCATAGTATTTAACGGGGCCATGCAGGTTGTCGTGTTTATAGTTTAGTTCTGCTTTCAGGGTGCCGTTTTCATTATACAAAGTTGTAAGGCCGTTGTAGTCGTTAAACGTGTAGTTTTCTACCGAGCGCAGTTTGCCATTGCGGTACCAGGTTTTACGTTCACCTTCCAGATAATCGTCGGTATATTTAGAGTCGCGGCTGGGTGAGCCATCATCAAAAAACTCTTTATAAGCGCCGTTCATTTCGCCGTTTTTAAAGTTGATGATAAAGGCCGTTTTGCCGTTGGTATATTTAGCTTCTACACTACCATTTGCCGGTGCTGTTGCTGTGTCGGGTTTGCCGCCTTTGCCATTTATATATACCACATGTGTAATTGTGCCATGCTGGTATATAGCAGTAAGCACATGCTCGCCATTAAAACCATAGTATTTGGTAGGGCCGTGCTGGCTACCTTCCCAATACATCATTTCTTCTTTTTTATTGCCGTTATAGTAATATAACCAGGCAAGGCTGTCTATATCACCATCTACATAAACAAATTTGCTGCGCATTTTACCAAACTGATCATAGTTTTCGTTCACCCCTTCCTGCGAGCCGTTACGGTAGTTACGTATCATATACGGGGTATTGTCGGCATTATACCATTTCCATTCGCCGTGCCTTTCATCGTTCAGAAAATTACCTTCTGATTCTAGTTTACCTGTAAGGTACACTTCTGGGCTGGCACCTTCCAGCGAGCCATTTATATACGTACGGGTAAGGTGCGGTTGCCCGGTAGGTAATGGTAAATCACATACTACCTTTTCTTTTTGTATGTCTATTTTCTTAACCTCTTTACCGGTAGTATCGAAAAATACAAAGCCTTTAAAATAACCTTTATCGTATTCTTCGCGCACACGTACACGGCCTTCAGCATCGTATATGTAGCTGTTGCCGTTTTGTTTGTTGTTGTGTAGGGTATAGGTATGGTCTAATACGCCAAAGCTGGT
>CAYREY010000006.1:77265-82903 GCA_964423405.1 uncultured Chitinophaga sp.
GCATAGTAGCTTTTCATTTCCTGGCGGCCTTTCAGTTTGGTTTCGTTTATAACGTTGCCTGCTTTATCTACAAACTTGTATTGCAGCAGGCGGCCATCCTTGTAGTCGGCTTCGTAATACATTTTGCCATCCATATCGAAATACTGCGATGTGCCCTGTTCGTTACCAGCATCGTTATAGTTGGTTATTTCTTCTACCATGCCGTTTTTCCAATACGATTTCCATATACCGGTTGGCTTGCCATTTTTGTAGGTGCCTTCTTGTTTTACAGCGCCGTTGTTGTAGTAACGTATGTAAGGGCCGTTTTCTTTATCCTGTACGTATGTCTTTTTAAGTTCGATCTTTTTATCATCGTAGTAAGAAGTAAACAGGCCCTCTTTTAAATCATCTTTCAGGGTACCTTCTATATGTACAGCTCCGTTAGGGTGGTAGCGTTTGTACTGGCCGGTTAGTTTGTTGTTGGTATAATCGGATGTAAAGCGCAGTTGGCCATTGGGGTAGTAATCTTCGTATTTGCCCTGGTGCACACCTGCTTTAAAGTTATGTATCTCTTCCAACCCTCCATAGTAGGTAAATGCCTTTATCTCCTTATCCAGCTGGTCGGCTACAAAAGTGCCCTGCTCTTTCAGGTTGCCGTTGGTATAGTACACTTTGTACGCGCCGTTTTCTTTGCCGGTACTAAAGGTGGTTTCTTTTTTTAGTTTACCATTAGTGTGATAAAATTTCCAGTCGCCGGTTTGCTCGCCGTTGCCATCAAAGGCACCGGTTGACATTAAGCGGCCCGAGGTGTAAAAAAACTGCCATAAGCCGGTACGTTTCTCAGGTGTTTTGCCTTCGGCGGGTATGTAAGGCCCAAAGCCATATAGTTTACCGGTTTTATAGTAGTCGTGTGTTACTTCAGTTTCGCGGCCATTGATATCTATTTTGCGGCGGCCGGTTGCGTTGGCGTAAGCTTTTTCCTGCCACTCGGCATAGCGCATTATAGCGCTTTTGTTTTTATTTACCAGTGGTTTTATCTTTTCGTTATCGCTGCTGGATAGTATGTAGTAGCTGTAATCTTCAAAGTGTCCTTCTTTGTATAGCTGTGCAAAAAACGGTACGTAGAAATTTTCCCAAAAGCCTTTGCGGCCTTTATGGTCAACCAGGTAACTGAACAGGGCCTGGTTTTGCCGGTTTACCGGGTAGTCGGCTTTCGATTCGAGCTTATAGTTTTTGTTAAGCGCCAGTTGCTTACGTATCAGTTGTTCAATCTCACCAAAGTCTTCGCCATCGGCAGCCAGGTTTATACCTTTTGCTTTGCTGTTATCGTATTTGCGGGCTACCATTTTATCCAGCATTTGTAGCACGTTTAGTGCCCTTTCGGTAGTGGGCTCTGCCACCAGAAAACCATTGTAACAAAGCATAGCGCGGGTCAGGTCGCCTTCCTGCTCGGCAATGCTGCCCAGGCGAAAATGCGAGCTGGCATGGTACGGGCTTATGAGCAACACCTGTTTGTAGGTTTCAACGGCATCATCGTATTTACCCATTTTTTGCAGGGTTACTGCTTTGTTAAACAGTATCAGGTGGCTTTTAGGAAAAGCCTTGATACCTCTGTCGTACACTTCAATAGCTTTTAGCGAGTCGCCGCTATCGTCGTATGCCGAGCCGAGTGTGATATACAGGTTCTGGTCGTAATCGGAGCCGGTGGCCAGCACCTTTTCGCACATCTCTATTGTTTTGGGGTAGTCTTTTTTCTGGTAGTAGGTAAGCGCCTTTTCGGTAAGCGCCAGCAGGTAGTTGGTGTCGTTTTCGGGCACCTGGTTGTAGTACTTAATAGCTTCGTCGTAGTCTTCGTGGTCGTGGCGGTCTATACCACGGTTAATCAACTCGCCAGAGTTGACAATGCCGAATTTGGATTGTGCCTGTGTAAAATGTGTTACCAGCAACAGAAAAAGAAAGGGTGTAACAGCCTTTAGAAGGGTGTTTTTGTTCATAGGTTCGGGGTGTTTAGTGTTAAGTTGTTCGTATTCAGGGCTTATTTACATTGCCGTACGTGGCATAGCAGCGGGCCATAGATACCTTAGTTTCAAACGTAATAAAGAGTTACAATATTTCAATGCGGTGTTATTTGATTTTAACGGATGATTAGCTAAAACCTCTTATTTATGGATGATTTTGAGTGAAAATTGCACAAAAATGCGACTGCAAATAAAAATATGCGCCGGGCGTTTATTTTTTCAATCCTTTTTCTACATTTGCGCTCCCTTTTCGAACAGGGGATGTTCATTGATGACGCGGGCGTGGCGAAATTGGCAGACGCACTAGACTTAGGATCTAGCGCCGCAAGGCATGGGGGTTCAAGTCCCTCCGCCCGCACACAGTTTTTGCGATAACGTGTTTATATGCTTTGTTTTTACGGGGCATGTAAACACGTTAATACTTTAATACAATAACCATATCTCATGACAATTACAGAAGAAAAAGTTGACAGCCTGGTAAAAAAGGTGCGCGTTAACCTTAAAAAAGAAGATTACGAGCCAAATGTTAAGAAACAGATTAAGAGCCTGGCCAAGCAGGTAGCTGTTAAGGGTTTCCGCCCGGGTATGGTGCCTGTTGACATGGTTAAGAAAATGTATGGCAACAGCGTACTGGTTGATGAACTGAACAAAGTGCTGAACGATGAGGTGTACAAATACATTAACGATAACAAGATTGAAATAATTGCCAGCCCTATACCGGCCAGCGACCAGAAACTGGATATTGATATCAACAGCCTGAGAGATATAGACTTTGCCTATGAAATGGCACTGGCACCGGCTTTCGACCTGAGCTTTGTAGATAATGCCAACTTTAATAAGTACCGCATTAAGGCCGAGGAGAAAATGCTGGATGAGGAAATTGAGCGCATACAAAAACGCTTTGCTACTTACGAATACCCAGAGGTAGTTGACCACACTGATGTACTTACCTTTACTGTAGAAGAGCTGAACGCCGATGGTACTGTAAAAGAAGGTGGCATTAGCACAGTAACCACCCTTACACCAGACCTGCTGAAAGACGAAGCCAAAGCGAAAGTGCTGCCACTTAAAAAGCAGAACAGCTTTGAATACAACGCTTTTGATATAATGGACCGCGACCGCGAAGCCATTGCCAAAAACGTGCTGAACATGAACGACCTGAGCAAACTTGCTGAAGTGGGCGATAAATTCCGCTTTACGCTTAACAACATTACCCGCTCGGTACCGGCTGTTATTAACGAAGAGTTTTTTGTAAAGGTTTACGGCGAAAACGGCCCTAAAACCATAGAGGAAATGCGCGCCAACATTAAGAGCGACCTGGAGTCGTACTTTGATGGCCAAACCGATAGCTACCTGGTAAACGATATTTACAAACTGATACTGGAGAAAGCTAATTTTGAGTTGCCCGACGAGTTTTTAAAACGCTGGATAGAGATAACCAACGAAAAACCGGTTACTGCCGAAGAGATAGAAAACGATTACCCTAATTTTGCAAAATCGCTGCGCTGGAGCCTGGTACAACGTAAAGTTATCGCCGAGCAGGGTGTAGAGGTAAGCCAGGAAGAAGTAGCCAACCGCGTACGTGCCAACATGATACAGCAGCTATACGGCTACGGCTTAAAAAACATAGGAGAGGAGTGGGTAGAGCAGTTTGTACAAAAACAACTGGCCGATAAAAAGGTAGTATCGCAAACCCGCGAGCAACTGCTGGAAGATAAAGTACTTGACTTTATTAAAAGCAAAGCAAACCTGACCGATAAAGAGGTTTCCCTGGATGAATTTAAGGCGCTGATAGAGCAGCCTAACGCATAACAGGCTGTGGGTTTTACTAAACCCGCAGAATTTAAAACTGTCCTAAAAAATATAAACCGGCTTTCTTCGTCAACAAAAGACGTGAAAGCCGGTTTGTTTTTTTCGGAAAACAAACCCATTATTACAACAGAAATAAAGAAACCATGACCATTAAAGAAGCTCAGGATTTTAAAAACTACGCTGTAAAGCACCATGGCTTAAGCAGCATGCACTTAGAGAACTACACCCAAAAAGTATATAGCGCGGGCGGTGTACAAAACCTTACGCGTACTGTAATAGAGGAGCGCCAGATGCCCTTCCGCGAGGTAGATGTGTTTAGCCGCCTGATGATGGACCGTATTATATTTTTAGGTACCCCTATAGATGATTATATAGCTGCCATTATACAGGCGCAGTTGCTGTTTTTAGA
This sequence comes from uncultured Chitinophaga sp., assembly GCA_964423405.1. Lineage (GTDB taxonomy): Bacteria > Bacteroidota > Bacteroidia > Chitinophagales > LD1 > Bog-950. Next base: position 81,484 of record CAYREY010000006.1, read on the forward strand.
GAGTAGCGACAGCCGTAGTGATGTGCAGATATACATACATAGCCCTGGTGGCGAGGTGTACAGCGGTATGGGTATATACGATACCATGCAGTATGTAAACATGGATGTAGCTACTATATGCACCGGCATGGCCGCCAGCATGGCCGCAGTACTGTTATGTGCCGGCGAAAAAGGCAAACGTACAGCCCTTAAGCATGCCCGTGTAATGATTCACCAGCCACTGGGTGGTATTGGTGGCAAAGCCAGCGAAATTGAAATATCGGTAAACGAAATACGCAAGATAAAAGACGAGCTGTACCAGATTATATCGGAGCACAGCGGTAAGCCAATAGAACAGGTTGCCAAAGACAGCGACCGCGACTACTGGATGCGTGCCCAGGAAGCCAAAGAATACGGCATGATTGACGAGGTGCTGATACGTACCCCTAAGAAAGATTAGAAAAAAGCTGTATTTACACTTAATAGCCAATAAGCTACAAGATACCTCTTGTAACTTGTACCACTATTATCCATACAACCGTAAAAACATTTGTATCTTTAGTCCTCAATTTTGTACGAGGATTAGGGTACATCTGTTTGTATGTTGATAACCCAAAATCCCCAAAACACAGAACGTAAGAAATGAAAAAAGAAGCAGAACCACAGTGCTCATTTTGCGGCCGCAAGAAACGTGAAACACAGATACTGATATCTGGTATTGAAGGGCACATTTGCGAAAACTGCGTTAACCAGGCACAGCAGATTATAGATGAAGAGTTGTTTCAGAAACACAAAAAGTTTCAGTTCAACCTGCCTAACTCGGTAAAGCCGCAGGACATTAAGAAGTTTCTGGATGGTTATGTAATTGGCCAGGACGATGCCAAAAAATACATTAGCGTAGCAGTGTACAACCACTACAAGCGCCTTAATCAAACCCGTAACGACGAGGTTGAAATTGAAAAGAGCAACATATTAATGGTAGGGCCTACCGGTACCGGTAAAACCCTATTGGCACGCAGCATTGCCAAGTTTTTGAATGTGCCTTTTGCTATAGTTGATGCCACCGTGTTTACCGAGGCCGGCTATGTAGGCGAAGACGTAGAAAGTATATTAAGCCGCCTGCTACAGGTGTGCAATTACGATGTTACCGCTGCCCAGCACGGTATTATTTATATAGATGAGATTGATAAAATTGCCCGTAAAGGCGACAACCCAAGCATAACCCGCGACGTTAGCGGCGAGGGTGTGCAGCAGGCTATGCTTAAACTGCTGGAGGGCAGCGAGGTACTGGTACCACCACAGGGTGGCCGTAAACACCCCGAGCAGAAACTGGTAAAAGTAGATACAAGCAACATACTGTTTATATGCGGTGGTGCGTTTGAAGGCATAGAGCGCGTAATAGCCAGCCGTATGAACCAGAGCAAGGTGGGCTTTAAGAAAG
>CAYREY010000006.1:83003-91626 GCA_964423405.1 uncultured Chitinophaga sp.
CGCACAATACATACAGAACATACACACGCACCAACAAAGGAGCGCAAGCGCCACGATATTCTTCGTGGCGCTTTTATTTTGTATGGATGTGTAAGAGGGGGCGTTATTGCATGCTGTAGGTCCCGGGCCATAAGTGTTCGAAACCTTGTTTTTCATAAGCAAAATTAGCTGTTAAGATAGGGTTAATCGCTACAAATTAGCTTTTCCACTTTTGCTTGACCAAAAGTGGAGCAAAACTCAAGCCCTTTATGAAAACTGCCTAAAATTCCCTCCCCCCGCGCATGAAAAAAAACTCGGCATACCAGTCTGCCCATTATTAGTTAATTCCCCTTGGCCTCAAACAGTTTTTCACTTCTTGCCTGGCTTCGAGGGAATTTCTTAACGGCGTTTTCATAAGGGGCGATAAGAGCAACCGAAAATGGAAGAGTTTTAAAATATAGGTTTCGAACAGTTGTAGGTCTCAGGCATTGCCACGTGAGAGGCTTTGCGACGAAGCAATGACGGCAGTGGTTTTTGTAGGGTGGCATGGTGCCGCCTCAGTCATTTTAATCTGCTGCGATCATCTATAAACTTCGGAAGTTTTGTTTTCGGGCTGTAATAAAAATGCCTGCTATACTTATTAAGCATAGCAGGCATTTTAAATTTATATCAGTCTTACACTAATCTCTGTATTGCTCTATTACCTGTAGCACGCTTTCATCGTCCAGCAGCGAATCGTCCATTTCGAAGATCATGGTATGCTCATCGAAATTGGTAAGCAGGCCGCGTTCCAGGTTAAGCAGGGCCTCGTGGCGGTTGCCTGCCTGCATGTAAAACACCGCTTTTATGTAGAATAAGTCGGCGCTGTTTTCGTACTTGGCTTCAGCCTCGGTAAGCACCTGAAATGCCTTGCGGAAATTCTCTACATTAAAATATGCAGTGGCCAGGTTTATCCAGTTTTGTTTGGTTTGTGTATCCAGCTGAAAAATGCGCTCAAATATGTTCAGCGCCAGTTCGCCTTCGCCCACACTCATGTAAGCATCGGCCAGTGCTGCCAGGTAGTCGGTGTTTTCTTTATTCAGCTTTACCGCCCGCTCGTACGATGAGATGGCTTTGTTCCATTTCTCTTCGGTGCGGTAGGTTTCGCCAATGCGGAAAAAAGCTTCGTCGTAGTAGGGGTCAACCACTATGGCCTTACGCAGGTAGGCCCGCGACTTAGGCAACTCGTTCATTTTTTCGAAGCATTCGGCTGTTTTAAGATATAGCTCTTTATTAGGCTTGCTTATTTTAATAGCATCCAGGTAGTACGCTATCGCCTCATCGTATCGCGCCATATTATACAGCACATCGGCACAGCATATATAGGCCGGGTCGAAGTTCTCTTCAATAGCTATTACGTAGCCAAACGCATCCAACGATTTTTCGTATTGATTAAGCCCGGCATAGGCATGCCCCAGGTTAAACCAGGCCATGAAGGAGTAGGGGCTTTCTTCAATCAGTTGCTCGTGAAACTTAATGCTATCGTTGTACTTGCCGGTAAGCTCGGTGCAAAACCAGTAACGGTTAAGGGCTTCTTCGTTCAGCGGGTTCAGCTGTAGCGCACTCTGCAATGCTTTTATCACTTCATCGTACTGCTCCATATCTTCATATACATCGGCATACTCCAGATATAGTTCGCATTTATCTTCGTCGTCATCGGTAATGGTAAGGGCATAATCTACCTGTGCCAGGGCATCTTCATGCCGGCCCTCCCACAGGGCTATATCGGCGCGGATAAGAAAGATGTTAATGTCGTTGGGGTCTAGTTTTTCAGCTTCATCCAGGGCATAAAGGGCCTCTTCAAAGTGTTTCTGGTTGGCCAGAATTTCGGCTTTTTTAGAGTAGAAAAACGAGGAGAAGGAGTGTTGTTCGATAGCGCTTTCGGTGGCGCGCAGTGCTTTATTGTTTTCGCGGTTATTAAGGTAAAACTCTATAATCTGTTCGTAACTTTCTTCCGGCAAAAAAACATCTTCTTTCGCTTTTACCGAGTCTTCATATTGCTTAACCAAGTCAACAATTTCGCCAAAGCCCGGTTCGTTAAATTCATTTTCTTCCATTCTCATAAGTTTTGGGTGAAAGAATCAAATTATGGGTGCCGCCTGTTAAAGAACGATGTTTTTACATTAACGACATTCCGAAGATAATTTTCTCACCTGTTATTATCAATCACATTTTTCAACACAAAAATCTGCATTTGTGTAAATAATGTGGCAGGTAATGCTGTGTACCAGGCAAAGATACGCCATTGTTAATACACCGGAAATAATTAGAGAATAATTAACGAAGTGCCATCAAATGAAAGGAGGCGCCACCGTTGCCGGTGCGCCTGCCACTCTCACCACCGAGAACCCATATTTAAATTGCCGGTGCGTTTACCACCATGTTTTGCAATTGTCCGCGCACCACAAACACCGGTACGTTCTCTTCTATTATATAAGGCTTTTGAACTTTGCAGAACACATCGGCGCACAGCGTAAAGCTTTTGTGGTCGGCATTCCATTTCATTTTGGTTACACTCATGTAAGCAGTACCGGGCAGCAGGTTGTATTTCTGGTTGTTGTATTGGTATGTAGCACTTTCTACGTTTACCTCGCCCAACACCCCATCTTTAAACGTATAATCTATTTGTATGGTACTGGGGTGGCTACGGCCCTGTTTATCTATTACTTCGCTACCCTGTAGGGTTATAGAAGCCGTGCGGGCATTATTGGTAAGTTGTGCCGTATAGCTGTTACTGCTTTTAGCTTCGAAACCGGCACCATCTACAGTAAAACTGTAAGCAGCAGATTTTTCGGCAGCAGGTTTTAGCACAAACGACTCTACCGAAAGCAGCACTAACGCCAGTATAAGTATAGTTGATATATTTTTCATATCTATGGTTTGTTTATACCTGTATTTACGCCACGGTGGCTAAAAGGTTTCGCTTGTCGGCAACAAGTAATTTATTGTTTAGCTTGTTAATGTTTTGTTGTAGCTTGTGCACCTTTGTACAGGTTACAACCATACTATTGCTATGAAACATCCACTCGCATTATTATGCATTTGTTTATCAGTGTTTTGCCACGCGCAAACCAATACCTACTGGCAACAACAGGTAGATTATAAGATAAGCGTAACACTAAACGATACCCTGCACGAACTGGATGGTTTTTTAACACTACAGTATAAAAACAACTCGCCGCAGCCGCTACAGTATATTATGTTTCACCTGTGGCCCAATGCCTATAAAGACCATACCACACCTTTTGCCAAACAGTTGCTGGAGAACGGCAGCACCGAATTTTATTACAGCAAGCCTTACCAGAAAGGCTATATGGATAAACTAAGTTTTAAAGTAAATGCCGAAGCCTGCAAATGGGAGTTTGAACCTAAAACGGAAGAGATATGTAAGGTGTATCTGAACACACCGCTACAAAGCGGCGAAACAGTAACTATCTCTACACCATTTCATGTTAAGTTGCCGTACACATTTTCGCGGATGGGGCATGTGGGGCAGAGTTACCAGATAACACAATGGTACCCCAAGCCGGCAGTGTACGATAAAACCGGCTGGCATGCCATGCCTTATTTAGACCAGGGCGAGTTTTACTCGGAGTACGGTAACTTTGAAGTAAACATTACCCTGCCACAAAACTATGTAGTAGGTGCTACCGGCGATTTACAGAATGCTGAAGAGAAACGCTGGCTGGATTCTATTGCCGATGCTACAGCCAAAATAAATGAGTTTGCCGATGTGCGGTTGTTTCCGCCATCATCGGCTACCAGTAAAACAATTACCTATAAGCAAAGTAACATACACGATTTTGGCTGGTTTGCCGATAAGCGCTACCATGTTTTAAAAGGCGAGGTTGAACTGCCCGGCAGCAAGCAGAAAGTTACTACCTGGGCTATGTTTACCAATAACCAGGCGGAGTACTGGAAAAGGGCACCGGAATACCTGCACGATGCTATTTACTACTACAGTAAGTGGGTGGGCGATTACCCGTATGCACAGGTAACTGCTGTAGAGGGGGCGCTGAGTGCCGGCGGTGGTATGGAGTACCCTAACGTAACAGTGATAGGGGAGGTGAGCAGTGCCTTTTCGCTGGATGTAGTAATAGCGCATGAGGTAGGCCACAACTGGTTTTATGGTATACTGGGCAGTAACGAGCGCGACCATACCTGGATGGATGAAGGTGTTAACTCGTATTACGAAAACCGGTACACCCGCCTGAAATACCCCAACCAGCGCATGGCCAGTATGATACCCACCGGACTGGCAAAGGCATTTAATGTGGCGCACTACAAACACAAATATCTGATGGATGTGGCGTACCAGATAATGGCGCGCGAAAACCGCGATGAACCACTGGCACAACCGGCGCAGGATTTTACCGACTTTAATTATGGTGTGTGTGTGTATGGTAAAAGCATGCTGATATTTGATTACCTGCAGGCTTACCTGGGCGAAGAGGTATTTGATAAAGTAATGCAAAAGTATTACCAGCAATGGCGATACAAGCACCCGCAGCCCGAAGATATACGGGCTGTGTTTGAAACCGAAACCGGCAAAAAACTGGATTGGTTTTTTGATGACCTGATTAAAACAAAAAAGAAGATAGATTATAAAATAGCCCGCCGTAAAAAAGGCATGGAGCCCAATACTTTTGTGCTGAAGAATACCGGTGATGTAAAATCGCCGGTGGTGGTATCGGTACTGAGAGGCGACAGTGTGGTAAGTACTGCGTGGTATGAGGGATTTGATAAAACAAAAACAGTAGAAATAAATACCGGCAATGGCGATTGTGTAAAGATAGACCCACAACTACAGATACCGGAGATAAACCGGAAGAACAATACTTATAAGCTAAACCGGCTGGCCCACCGGTGGGAGCGCCTGCGGTTTCAGTTTTTAGGCTCGCTGGAGAACCAGAACCGTACACAGGTTTTCTGGATGCCATACATTGGATGGAACAACTACGATAAGTTTCAGTTGGGGATAGCTTTGTACAACTCTATACTACCGTCTAAAAAGTTTAACTATCTGGTAGTGCCGGTAATAGGTACCGGTAGCAAACAGTTTAATGGCTTTGCGCGGTTTAACTATAACTTTTACCCCGATAAACTGCAACGTTTTACAGTGGGGGTGTTTGGTAAACGGTTTAGTTATATGCTGTTTCCTCAGCCACTGATGTTTAATAAGCTGGAGCCTTACATTAACATAGAGTTTAAGAACAAGAAATCGCGTAGCCCGTATGTGCATACGTTGAACATGCGTAGTGCTATACTATGGCTGGACTGGATACGGTACGATAACGATAAGAAAGAAACCCAACGCTATTTTGTAAACGAGTTTAAATATCAGGTACAGCGCAAAAGCACGCTGCATCCGTTTAATGTGTCGCTTACGTTCAGGCAGGGTAATAGTTTTGCCAACATAGCCGCCGAGGGTAATTTTATAGTTAGCTATAAGCGCCGCGATGAAGGTTTTAGAGTAAGGGTGTTTGCCGGTGGGTTTATTATCAATACCAAATCTACCAGCGATATATCGTCGCCTAACCCGCGCTTTTACCTGAGCAACTGTACTACGAACAACTTTGCCTACTGGTTACAAAAGGACTATATGTTTGATGAGAATTTTTTGGACCGCAACGGCCGCGACCCTTACCTGAACCGGCAGGTGGCTAAAACCGATGGGGCTTTCCGTTCGTTTACCAACTTTGGTGCTACCAATAAGTTTTTAATGTCGGTAAACCTTACCAGCAGTACGCACCGGTTCTTTCCCATTAACCCGTTTGTAAATGCAGCCTTTATAGTAGATGATTTGAACAAGCCGCAACTGGCGGCCGAGTTTGGCCTGAGCGCCATACTACTGCGCGATATGGTAGAGATACACCTGCCGCTGGTTACCACCAAAAACATAAGCGAGAACCAGAAAGTACTGGGCATAAACAAATGGTACCAGAAATTTACGTTCACACTTAAACTGCAACTAAGCAAGCCATTGGATTTGATACGGCGGTTTATAAACTAATATACTTTACTACACAATTATAACAACAGCCGGTGCGTTCTATAACCGGTGGTTAACCGGCAGGTTAAAAAAAACCTAAGGTTTTCTGTTACTTATTGAAATGCGCGCACTTATCTAATATTTGCGGGGCGGACACAACTGTACCGTAGTTATATTATGCGATTATTGATATTATTCTTTTTCTGTTTTGTTGTTTCGGGGGTAAACGCACAGGGTTTTAGTGTAACCGGTATGGTAGCCGATTCTGCGGCTAATACACCGGTAGAGTTAGTGAATGTGATACTAAAGCCCAAAGGCGGCGATAGTATTGTTACAGCTACCAATAGCAGTGCCAGCGGGCAATTTGAGTTAACCGGTATTAAAGCCGGTGAGTACGATCTGCATTTGTCGTTTATTGGTTATACCCCGCGCCTGGTACCGGTAGCGGTTAGCGCCGATGTAAAACTGGGCACGTTGCAGCTTAGTTCGTCGGCCAACACTATTGGCGAAGCGGTGGTGGTATCGCAGAAGGCGCTGATAACCAAAACCAGTGAGAAAACAGTTTACAATGTAGCCCAATCGCCAACCGGGCAGGTGGGTAATGCCGCCGATGTGCTGCGCAATATGCCGGGGGTGAGTGTAGATCAGAAAGGCAACATATCTATAATTGGCAAACAGGGTGTGCGTGTGCTGGTAGATGGCCGCCCCAATGCCATGGCCGAGAATAACTTGCAGGCGTTTCTTACTTCTATACCGGCCAACTCTATCGAGAGTATTGAGATAATTACCAACCCTTCGGCGCGGTACGATGCCGAAGGTGGTGCGGGTATTATCAATATTAAACTGAAAAAAGGCAAGGCCGATGGATTTAATGCCAATGTATCGGCCGGGTATGGCATACTAAACCGGTACAATGCTAATGCTGCGCTTAATTACCGTAAGGGTAAGGTAAATGTATTTGGCGGGTATGCGTTTCATTACAGCAAGTTTAATAACCGGTATGTAGAGGAGCGGCGTATTACAGTAGATGATACACTGACGTATTATAACCTGAACGCGCTTTTTGTGGAGCGTAACCGCCACCACAATATTAAGGCCGGTGTAGATGTTTTTGTAAACGATAAGGGCACCTTTACCTACACCAGCAGCACTAATTTTTCGAATGGTACATGGACCAGCCGCACCCTTGGCGATAACCTGAACAGCGATAAAGCGCTTTCGCAACGGTTCGATTCGAGGAATGTAGAACCTGGTAGAAATGTTTCACTAAGCAACGACCTGGCCTATACACATAAAATAGATAGTAACGGACAGGAGGTGAGCGCCAGTGTAACCCATACCTGGGTAACGGGTGGGTCGCAATCTATGTTAAACTCGCTGGCATATGATAGTACAGGCGGCGAAATGCCCGGCATGGGTATGCACCGTATTACACAAAGTAGTAATGATATACATAATGTAATTGCACAGCTTGATTACACCTATGTGTTTGGTAAAGGTCCGGTAAAGGGCCATAAGATAGATGCCGGCATGAAGAACGAAAGCACCCTGAACCGTAACGTATTTGATGTGTATAATGCCGTAAATAATGCGGTGCAGAAAGATAGTTTGCTGAGTAACGGGTTTAACTATACCGAGAATATAGCAGCGGCCTATATTACTTACGGCGGTGTATATAAAGAATGGTTGACCTGGTCGGCGGGCTTGCGTGGAGAGCATACGTATATACGCAGTAACAATAACTCGGTAAACAGAAAGTATTTCAGTTTGTTTCCGAGCGCCAGCATGGGGTTTGCCATTAACCAGCAGCATAACCTGAGTGTAAGTTACAGCCGCCGGGTGTTCCGCCCGCAGTTCAGGCAGTTGAATAATACCATTAGCTATACCGACCAGTACAGTACCTGGCAGGGTAACCCGTTGCTGCAGCCATCGTTTGTAGATGTGGTGAGCATAAGCCACAGTATTATGCTTAAGCAGCACATGTTTGTGCTGGAGGCTATAGGTCAGTTGCAGCGAGGCGGATTTATCGAATCGAGCCGGGTAGATAGCAACCGCATAACCCGCGGTGGTAACAGCAATGGGTCGGATAACAAACTGTTTGCGTTTAACTTTTACTTTAAACTACAGCTAACCAAGTGGTGGGAGCTGCAAATGAACCACAGTTATAACTTTAACTACTATAGCTATGCTGCCGGTATAAATACCAAACCTATAAGCGGCCATACGTATAACTTGTGGATGAGTACCAATTTTAAATTCTGGAAGAACACCGTGTTTGAAATAAATGGTTGGTTTAATACCGGTGGGGTGCAGAGCCAGGGCATTAGTTTGCCGGTGGGTGTTATTAATGCAAGTATTAAAAAGACCTTTCTGAAAGATAAACTGAGCGTATCGATAGCGGGTAATAACCTGGCAGAAACCATGAAGTGGCGCTGGACTATCAGCAATACTAACCTGGATGCTGCGGGTAGCTGGCATAGTATGAACCGGGTGGTGATGATTACAGTTGGTTACCAGTTTGGCGCCAAGCCACAGCAACGCCGCGAGAAAGAACGTAACGAACGCTTAGGTGGCGGAGGTGGAAGAGGGTAGCTAAAGTTAGAGGTGCGAAGC
>CAYREY010000006.1:91726-103980 GCA_964423405.1 uncultured Chitinophaga sp.
CGAACGCTTAGGTGGCGGAGGTGGAAGAGGGTAGCTAAAGTTAGAGGTGCGAAGCTGGAAGTACGAAGTAACAGCCGGAGATAACTTTTATATAGCCTAAATAGAAACAGCCCGCCAACCTGCGGGCTGTTTACATAATTACCAACCCTTATTCAGTAACTAAAAGTGTTTTCACAGCTTGTGTTTAACAGGTTAGTGTAAAGATAAGTACACTACGTGGTACTGTGCAATGAAAATGTATATACGTCTTACATTTTACACAGCCATGACAATTGCAGTAGTAAGTGGTTTGCCCTATGGAGTTTACCGGTTAGCCGGTTGGTAGTACTTGTTTTTCTTACACGCTAAGCGCAAATTTGTAGTAGGTTACATTTTGCCACTACCCAGCTTGCCGCCAATGTAGGCCATAGGTATGTAGGCTACCAGTAAATCGAGCACAATGAACCAGGTGGGGGCGGGTATCATACGCGCAGCCATTATACCACCTACTAAAAAGAAAACGCCAACTACCATTGCTACGCGCATTTTATTGGTGGCAGCAAACATAGCGGCAATAAGCGCACCGGTTACTGTACCCAGTGCATGTGCCAGAAAAGGCATTAAAAAATGTTGCGGCCCCATTAAGGGCATGGCTGCTGTAAGCCCTTCTGCGGTAGTAAGGTCGGTGCCGGGTGGTGGTGGTATTATTTTGCCGCTTGCCATAATAATAGCCATGTTAATTAAGCCGCCAATAAAGCCACCGGCTATACCGGCCAGTATGTTGCGTAGAATATTGTTCATGTAGTTTTGGTTGGTGTAAGGTAAAGGTAATAAGAAGTGGGATTTTGGGAATGCAGATTTTGGAATGAAAGGCATGGTTAACCATTAAGGGCATTGAGAGCATTAAGAAATGCATTGATTAACCACATAGGAACATAGGAAACAGAAGAATACAGAAAGGCATGGTTAACCATTAAGGGCATTGAGAGCATTAAGAAATACATTGTGTAACTAGATAGTGTAGGGTAGATAAATTAGTTGGATTGTAAGAGTTGATGTAAAGTCAATTTAAAGGCATATTTTTCGGTTAAACTAAAAGTATGGGCGCTAATCCTGTTGTATATTTCGAGATACCGGTTACTGATATTAAGCGGGCAAAGCAATTTTATACGGCTGTTTTGGGTTTTACTTTTACCGATGAGGTAATTGATAATTACGAGATGGCCTTGTTTCCGTTTGCCAGCGATGCCAGCGGTATAACCGGTGCCCTGGCCAAAGGCGATGTGTACAAGCCTACCAACAATGGTGTACTTATCTATTTTAAAGCCGATGATATTGATACAGCCCTGCAACTTGCCGTGCAGCATGGTGGTAAGGTGCTGTATCCTAAAACTATTAACGCCAATTACGGTGTTGCAGTAGCCGAGATTGGGGATAGTGAAGGGAACCGGATAGCGTTGCAGCAGAGGTTTTAATTAAGCAGTCATGAGACTGCTTTTTTATTGGAACTTCTAAGTGGTGCTATGGAACATAGAGAAGAACGGGACGGATTGCCTGTAAAAAATATTTCATGCGTAAAATAAATATAAACCGATAAAGCTTTATTATTTTTAATTCGAAATATGAAATCGCGACTAACATATGTGGAATTGAAAACTGGCTTTGCGCATAATGGTCCGGCATGGATTGGTAAGGCATTTTTTTCAAAAAGTGGCAGAACTACATATTTTGATGGTAAAGTATTAAGCAGTGGTAGTCGTGGAGCTTTTGATATAGAGACCGGACAATTTTATTGGATATCGGGAGTTAAAAAAGATGGAACTGACCGCCATATTTATGGCAACGGAAAAATAATGATAGATAAAAGTGTAATAGCGGAATATCTTCAACATACCGGTTTGACAGAGCTACCAAGGAATAAGTTTGAAATTGTAGAACTTAATAACGTACCTGCCAGGCAGAAATCTTTAAGCCTTTTTAATGAAAAGCTATAATATCTTAGGATTAAGACCGGCTAACTGTGCTTAACGTAGCTTATTCGTAGCTTAAAATTTGTCCTAGATATTTTAAAATCAATAGATTAGGTAAGTATATCTTTCCCCACAAAACCAGAAATGCAATCATTTGATAATCAGTCACTTAAAAGGGGTATTTTGAGGGGGTTAACATCAAATTTTCGTAAAATACTTACAATCAGTTAATTAAACAGGGGGTGGGTTAACATTTTTAGGGGGGCGGTAACTATGGTGGTTTTGGGGTTTAAAGCCCCTGTGTAAACTAGTGCTAAAAAGGCTTGTTTTTGTAGTATAGTCTGCTATCTTTGCGCCTCCCTGTAAAGGCCTCACCATTTATCTGCTATTATGCAAGCCGGCAGGCGCGAACGCAGAACAGGTACTAACAGGGAAATAGTAAACAGAAAATAACCATGGCATACGTGCTGTTGTTATTGGCTAAGTACTATTCGCTATTCACCAGTTTCAATTTTCGTTTAACCATTAACTTTTAAAAAGAATGGCATTTAAAAAAGACAACAAGCAAAGGCTTGATTTCTCGAAAATCACCATCATGCTTGCTTCGCCCGATGCAATACTGGGCCGCAGCAATGGTGAGATTAAAAAACCCGAAACGATTAACTACCGTACCTATAAACCTGAAATGGAAGGTTTGTTTTGCGAGCGTGTATTCGGGCCAACTAAAGATTATGAGTGCTACTGCGGTAAGTACAAGCGCATACGTTACAAAGGTATTGTGTGCGACCGTTGTGGTGTAGAGGTTACCGAAAAGAAAGTACGCCGCGAGCGCATGGGTCACATTAAGTTGACTGTGCCTATCGTTCACATCTGGTACTTTAAATCGTTGCCCAATAAAATAGGTTACCTGTTAGGTATCTCTTCTAAAAAACTGGAGAGCATTATCTACTACGAAAGATATGTGGTGGTACAGCCGGGCCGTGCAGGCGAAGGCGTAACCGTAATGACAGAGAAAGGCGAAGAGCAGAAAAACCTGGCTTACCTTGACCTGCTGAGCGAAGAGGAGTACCTGAGCGTGTTCGATAATGAGAACATGAAGAACAACTACGCACTGGATGACAGCGACCCTAATAAGTTTATAGCTAAAATGGGTGCCGAGGCTATAAAAGAGCTTCTGTCGCGCATACAGTTAGATGAGCTTTCATTCAAACTTCGCCACGATGCTGCTAACGAAACAAGCCGCCAGCGTAAAGCCGAGGCGCTTAAGCGTTTGAGCGTGGTAGAAATGTTCCGCGAAGCTAACTCGCATATAGAGAACCGTCCTGAGTGGATGGTAGTGCAGTTTTTACCGGTTATACCGCCAGAGCTTCGTCCGTTAGTTCCACTAGATGGCGGCCGTTTTGCATCTTCGGATCTGAACGACCTTTACCGTCGTGTAATTATCCGTAACAACCGTCTTAAGAGACTATTGGAAATAAAAGCACCTGAGGTGATTTTGCGTAACGAAAAGCGCATGCTTCAGGAAGCTATCGACTCGTTGTTTGACAACAGCCGTAAATCGAATGCCGTTAAGGCAGAAGGTGGCCGTCAGTTAAAATCGCTAAGCGATGTACTGAAAGGTAAACAAGGCCGTTTCCGTCAGAACTTGCTTGGTAAACGTGTTGACTACTCTGGCCGTTCGGTTATCGTAGTAGGCCCTGAGTTGAAACTACATGAGTGCGGCTTGCCAAAAGATATGGCTGCCGAGCTATTCAAACCGTTTATTATCCGTAAGCTGATTGAAAGAGGTATAGTTAAAACCGTTAAGAGCGCCAAGAAACTGGTTGACAAAAAAGAGCCGGTTATCTGGGATATATTAGAGAACGTACTGAAAGGCCACCCGGTTCTTCTTAACCGTGCCCCTACACTTCACCGTCTTTCTATTCAGGCTTTCTTGCCTAAACTGATAGAAGGTAAAGCTATCCAGCTTCACCCGCTGGTATGTACGGCGTTCAACGCCGACTTTGACGGTGACCAGATGGCGGTACACGTGCCACTAAGCAATGCATCGATACTAGAGGCGCAATTGCTGATGCTGGCTTCGCACAACATTTTGAACCCGCAGAACGGTACTCCTATCACCCTGCCTTCGCAGGACATGGTTCTTGGTCTATATTATATGACCAAAGAGAAACGTACTATAGGCAATGATGTAGTAAAAGGCCAGGGCCTTAAATTCTACGGACCGGAAGAGGCATTGATTGCCTACAACGAAGGCCGTGTAGAGCTACACGCACCGGTACATTGCCGCCTGCGCGTTAGAAACGCCGATGGTACTTTTGCAATAAAACTTACTGAAACTACCCTTGGCCGTATTATCTTTAACCAGGTAGTACCAGAGCAGGTTGGTTATGTAAACAAGATGCTGGGTAAAAAACAGCTGAAAGACGTTATCGGCGGTATACTTGCCGAATCGAACATACCTACCACTGCCAAGTTCCTTGATGATATTAAGAAACTGGGCTTCTTCTACTCGTTCCGTGGTGGCTTGAGCTTTAACCTGCGCGATGTGGTAGTACCTACCAACAAAGAGCAGCTATGCGCCGATGCACAACGTAAAGTAGATGAGATTTACGATAGCTACCAGGAAGGTTTCATTACCGATAAGGAGCGTTTTAACCAGGTGGTAGATATCTGGACAGCAACCGATAGCCGTTTGACTAACCAGTTGATGAAACAGATCAGCGAAGACAAACAAGGCTTCAACTCTATCTTTATGATGCTTGACTCGGGAGCCCGTGGTAGCAAGCAGCAGATTAAGCAGCTTTCGGGTATGCGTGGTCTGATGGCCAAGCCTCGTAAATCAGGCAGCACAGGTAGTGAGGTAATCGAGAACCCGATCCTTGCGAACTTTAAAGAAGGTCTGTCGGTATTAGAGTACTTCATCTCTACCCACGGTGCACGTAAAGGTCTATCGGATACGGCGTTGAAAACGGCCGATGCGGGTTACCTTACCCGTAGGTTGGTAGACGTTGCACAGGATGTGGTTATTAACGATACTGATTGCGGTACCCTGCGTGGTATCAGCATATCGGCACTGAAAGACAACGAAGATGTAGTAGAACCACTATACGACCGTATACTTGGCCGTACCAGTCTGCTGGATGTAACACACCCTGAAACGGATGAGTTGCTGGCAGAAGCAGGACAGGAGATAAACGAAGCAACAGCCCGTAAGATAGACGAGAGCGGTGTAGAAACAGTAGAGATACGTTCGGTACTTACCTGCGAAAGCACCAAAGGTGTTTGCGTAAAATGCTACGGACGTAACCTGGCTACTAACCGTACCGCCGAAGAAGGCGATGCAGTAGGTATTATAGCTGCACAGTCAATCGGTGAGCCGGGTACACAGCTTACCCTGCGTACTTTCCACGTGGGTGGTATTGCTAACTTAGGTGCTACTGAAAGCCAGATGCGCGCCAAGTTTGACGGTATAGTACAATTTGACGGTGTACGTTTAACTACCAGCACCGATGAGAACGGCGAGAAAACAACGCTTGTTATCGGCCGTACCGGTGAGTTGCGTATAGTTAAAGAAGATAACCCTGATAAGACCCTTATCAGCAACCACATACCTTACGGTGCTACCATGTTTGTAAAAGATGGCAAGCCGGTTAAGAAAGGTGATGTTATTTGCCAGTGGGATCCTTACAACAACGTAATTATATCGGAGCATGCCGGTAAGGTTAAGTTTGAACAGGTAATAGAAAACATTACTTACCGCGATGAAATGGACGAACAAACCGGCCACCGCGAGAAAGTGATTATCGAAAGCAAGGATAAAACCAAAATACCTTCGATACTGGTAGAACACGGTAAAGAAGGTAAGGTGTACAACCTGCCTGTAGGCGCTCACATTGTTATTGATAACGGTGAGAACGTTAAACAGGGCCAGATTATTGCCAAGATACCGAGAGTAATGGGTAAAGTGAAAGATATCACGGGTGGTCTTCCACGTGTAACCGAGTTGTTTGAGGCACGTAACCCAAGCAACCCTGCTACTGTGGCCGAGATTGATGGTGTGGTACGCTTTGGTGGTATTAAACGTGGTAACCGCGAGATTATCATTGAAAGCCGCGATGGCGAAATAACCAAATATCTGGTTCCGCTTTCTAAACACATACTTGTGCAAGAGCAGGACTTTGTACGCGCCGGTACTCCGCTATCGGATGGTGCAATTACTCCTTCTGATATTCTGCATATTAAAGGGCCTTTTGCAGTACAGGAATACCTGGTGAACGAAATTCAGGAAGTTTACCGCTTACAGGGTATCAAAATCAACGATAAGCACATTGAGGTGATTGTACGCCAGATGATGGGTAAGATGATTATTGACGACCCTGGTGATACTAAATTCCTTGAAGGTACTTCGGTAGAGAAATTTGAATTGCTACGTGTTAACGACGAGCTGTTCGATAAAAAAGTAATTACCGAAGCTGAAGAGAGCCAGAACCTGAAAGCCGGTCAGATGGTAACGCTACGCGCTATCCGCGAAGAGAACTCTATTCTGCGCCGCGCCGATAAGAAACTGGTACAGTACCGCGATGCTATACCGGCTACTGCATCTCCACAGTTACAAGGTATTACCCGTGCATCGTTATCTACTTACTCGTGGATATCGGCTGCATCGTTCCAGGAAACTACCAAGGTACTTAGCACAGCGTCAATCAACGCTAAGCAGGATTTCCTTGAAGGTTTGAAAGAGAACGTTATCGTAGGTCACCGTATACCTGCAGGTACTGGTCTGCGTCGTTTCAAAAAGCTGATTATAACCAACACAGAAGATCTTAACCGCGCTGAAGCCAAAAAGGTAGAAGGTGGTGTAGAACTACTGGGATAAGAAAAGTTGGAAGTCGGAAGACTAAAGACAGGAGTTAATACAAAGCCCTTCTCGTAAGAGAGGGGCTTTTTTGTTTTACTCAAATACAGAAATAATACATTTGTAACCATGCAAGCCGCCTTACCATTGCGCCATGTAAACGTTACCCGCTATGTTACCCCATTGCGCGAGGGAGGTAGTATGCCTGCTATTGTAGAGTGCGATGATGGCTTTTTGTATGCCCTTAAGTTTAAAGGTGCTGGTCAGGGTAAGCGTGCTCTTATTGCCGAGTTGATAGGAGGGGAGATTGCTCGTGCTGTTGGCTTACGTGTGCCCGAACTGGTGTTTGCTAACCTGGATGAAGCCTTTGGCCGTATGGAAGGTGATGAAGAGATACAGGACCTGCTGAAAGCCAGCACCGGTTTAAATCTGGCGCTGCATTATCTTTCGGGTGCAATATCGTTTGATGCGGCTATACATACGGTAGATGCGGAGCAGGCATCGAAGATTGTACTGCTGGATAGCTTGCTGCTGAACGTGGATCGTACTGCCCGTAATACCAATATGCTATGGTGGCATAAAGAGCTGTGGTTGATTGACCACGGCGCTGCCTTGTATTTTCACCATAACTGGGCTACCTGGCAAGATAAAGCTGCACTGCCCTTTGAGCACATAAAGAACCATGTACTCCTACGATATGCTACACAAGTAGAGCAGGCTGCTACTTTGTTTAAAGCAGCTATTACGTCCGAGGTAATTGAACGTATAGTGGCGATGGTGCCTGATGAGTTTTTGCAAGATGAGCGTTACTTTGAAACTATAGAGGAACACCGAAATGCATACCATCAGTTTTTAACCGGCCGTATGCTGCATATAGAAACCCTTGTAAATACTATTGCCAATGTCCGCTAAACAACTGTTTGAATATGCTGTTGTGCGGGTAGTGCCGCAGGTAGAACGCGAAGAGTTTATAAACGTGGGCGTAATATTGTATTGTGCTACGGAGCGCTATTTGCAGATACGATACAATATAGATGAAGGCCGTATAAAAGCGTTTTCGGCTAAGGTGAGTATAGATGAAGTACGCGCTATACTGGGCGCATTTGAAAGTATATGCAAGGGTGGTGCAGATGCCGGCCCTATAGGGGCTTACTCAACTGCTGAACGTTTCAGGTGGTTGACGGCCTCGCGTAGTACGGTGGTGCAAACATCATGCGTGCACCCCGGCCTGTGCGATAATGCCGAACGCAAGTTGCAGAAGCTTTATGAAGAAATGGTATTGTAATAACTATAAACAAAAAACGCGGAGGTTAACCTCCGCGTTTTTTGTTCCAACAGTAGCAGCACTTTAGTTTTGTGAAAGGTAGCTGGCAACACCTTCGTGAGTATCTTTCATACCTTGTTTACCAACAGCCCAGTTAGCAGGGCAAACCTCGCCGTTATTTTCAAAAAAGATAAGGGCATCCAGTGTACGTAGTGCCTCATCTATGTTACGGCCCAGTGGCAGGTTGTTAACCAACTGGTGTTGTACTACACCGGCTTTATCAATAATAAACAGACCGCGGTAAGCTATCAGTTCGCTGGTAGCCTGCATCTGGTCGTTCTCATCGTAAAAGTAATTGCCGTTAAGCACATCGTAGTTAGCCGAAATAGTTTTGCTGGTATCGGCAACCAGTGGATAGGTTACGCCTTTAATACCGCCTTGTTTTTTCTCTAACTGTAACCAGCCCCAGTGGCTTTGCTCGGTATCGGTAGAGCAGGCTACTACAGCAGCACCGCGCTCTTCAAATGCGGCAAGTTTCTCCTGAAAAGCATGTAGCTCGGTAGGGCATACAAACGTGAAATCTTTAGGATAGAAAAAGAATACAACATACTTCTTGCCCAGATACTGATCCAGCGAGAAGTTCTCTACAAACTCACCTCCGTTAACAACCGCCTGGGCTTTGAACGAAGGGGCTTTTTTACCAACTAATACAGCCATTTCTATTGATTTTTAAATGATTAATAATATTGAGCCGCGAATATGCACCAGCGCCACGAGAAATAAAATGACAGGCCTCAGTTTTTAAGAGGCTTTTAAGCATAATCAGGATGTGTGTTGAAAGATAGGCCCGCCAGTGTTGGTAAAAGGCTATTTCTCTGCTTTTTGCGCGTTGTAATCCATACCCAGGTTGGTAAACACAAAGCTCCAGATATCGGTCCACTCATCTATCAGCTTGGTGGTAGGTTTGCCGCCACCGTGGCCGGCGTTCACATCTATCCGTATCAGGGTGGGGTTGCTGCCTTTCTGCCTCTCCTGTAAGGTGGCTGCAAACTTAAACGAGTGTGCAGGTACTACCCGGTCATCGTGGTCGCCGGTGGTTATAAGGGTGGCCGGGTAGCTGGCATCTTTCAGGTTATGCAGCGGCGAATACTTTAGCAGGCAGTCGAACTGTTCTTTATTATCGCTGGTGCCATACTCTTCCGACCAGAAATAGCCAATCGTGAATTTCTGATACCGGAGCATGTCCATTACACCTACTGTAGGTATGGCTACTTTAGCTATATCGGGGCGCTGGGCTATTACCGCACCTATCAACAAGCCTCCGTTACTGCGGCCATGTATAGCCAGCTTTTCACGGCTGGTGTATTTCTCGTTTACCAGATAATCGGCTGCTGCTATAAAGTCGTCAAACACATTTTGCTTATTGCACTTAATGCCGGCATTGTGCCAGTGCGAACCATACTCACCACCACCACGCATATTGGCTACAGCGTATATGCCACCGGCCTCTAAAAACAGGGCGCGCTCTATTTTAAAATCGGGTGTTACGCTAATGTTGAACCCACCATACCCATACAGAAAGCACGGAGCTGTGCCATCCAGCTTAGTACCCTTTTTATAGGTAATAAACATAGGCACCTTGGTGCCATCTTTACTGGTGTAAAACACCTGTTTGCTTTCGTACTGGCTACCATCAAAATCTACACGTGGTTGAAAGAAAACCTCCAGGTTGCCGGTGCTCATGTTGTACTTGTATACAGTGCCCGGTGTTACGTAATTGGTAAACGAGTAAAAGGCAGTACTGTCATCTTTATCGCCGCCAAAATAGCTGATGCCCACGCCCGGTAAAGCTACTTCGCCTTGCTGTTTGCCATCCATATCGTACACTACTACTTTGCTGGTTACATTGTGCAGATAGGTAGCTACTATTTTACCACCACACACACTTACACTCTGCATCAGGTCGGTGGTTTCGGGTAATATGGTTTTCCAGTTCTCTCTGGCAGGGTTGGCTACATCTACTTTTATCAGGCGGAAATTTGGCGCGTCGCTGTTGGTGTGTACCAGTACCGAATTATCATCCAGATATTCTACCAAACCATACTCGTACTTAAAGCTGGTATCCACATCTTTCCATGCTGATCCTGGTGTAAAGTTGCGCAGCTTAAGCGCATTGCCACTGGTAGATTCAGAAGTGTACAGCGCGCCTATTTTACCATCGTCAGATACATTAAGCCCCGAGGTCCAGTGCGGGTTATTTTTGTCTTCGTACACCCGTTCATCTTCGCTCTGCTTTTGCCCAAGCTTATGGTAGTATACTTTACTGTATTCGTTCTTGTTACTGTAGGTGTGCCCGTCTTTAGGCGCATCGTATGCTGTGTAGTAAAAGCCATCGCCTTTCCAACTGGCATCGGTAAACTTTACCCAGTTAATAGTATCGGGCAGCACCTTACCGGTGGCTATATCCATTACCTGTATCTGCGACCAATCGCTACCGGCTTTCGATAACTTGTAAGCCATATACTTACCATCGCGGCGTACCGATATAAGCCCCAGCGAGGTAGTGCCCTGTGCATCCAGTGTGTTAGGGTCAAGCAACACCCGCGGCGTGCCGGTTAACCCTTCCTGCACGTATAGTACACTTTGGTTTTGTACCCCGTTGTTCTTATAAAAAAAGTACAGGTTGCCGCGCTTCCAGGGTATCGATACCTTTTCAAAGTTCCACATCTCGGTAAGGCGGGTGCGTATCTTACTGCGGTAAGGTATCTGCGACAGATAGCTATATGTTACTTCATTCTGCTGCTTAACCCACTCTGCTGTTTCTTTGCTGTTATCATCTTCCAGCCAGCGGTAAGGGTCGGCTACTTTGGTGCCGAAATACTCATCTGTCACATCTGTTTTTTTTGTTTCGGGGTACTTAAGCTTTACAGCTGCCTTCTGGCTGCACGATACCATCACCACCGTTACCAGGGCAACGGCTACTACACGTTCGCAATTCTTCATAGTCTTACTTTGGTGCCCAATGTTAACTAAAAATGTGGTAGCCTTAAACCCCTCTCCGGCCAATTAACCTGCCCTTAACCTATAGGGGTGGGCACTTCACACCAAACTGCCACACCCCCTTAAAAATGTTAACCCACCCCCTTATTAAATAGCTGGCTATTAGCTTATTGTGAAATTTCGATGTTAACCCACCCCCTACCACATTATAACAGCCTGTACTATGTTGTTTTTTATTTATGGTTTTAAATATGGTTTTGCTTTTGATGTATAATTTTATGTGGCTGGCAGCTACCTGCTGTAATTCTTCAATATTATATGATATATTTATACTATGAAATATGCCCGATTATATCTGGTAGCAGTCATACTGTATGCCCTTGGCTTTAGCACCTGCAAAAAAGATACCTGGCCCGAGCCGCATTTTATAATGCAATACACAGCCGCTGGCCATAGCTATAGTAAACAGGTCGACTATAACACCAACGCCTCCGCGTACGATATAACACCGGCTGCTTCCGTTGCTTCATATGTTGTTTCATCCGATACTATAATAATGCGCTTTACCAGCTCGTTGACAGATGCCGATAATCAGCATGCTATTAATGTTTCTATCACTAAACCGTTTCATCGCAACCAGCTCGATTCAACCGCTACCGGTTACCGCTTAAAGAGTAACGATGATTTTTATAACCTGTTTAAAGAAGGTAGCCCGGGTGTTTATACCTACCCCGCTACCAGCAACAATCCTACTATAGATATTGTCATCCGCGATTCGGGCCAGTATGTATTTGAACCTCCACAGTTTACCCCACCGGTGCCCGCCGCACAGGATACCGAAAACAGCTTTGAAATACTTAACAGCAACACCGATGTGAATTTTATTAGTGTAGATGGCCTGCCTACACTGGTACCGCTACGGCTTATTATGGTCACTATCCGCTTTAAGTGCCGCTTGTATAGTATAAACTATGCACACAACGAGCGTATATTTACCGATGGCACCTATCAGGGGTATTTTGCCGGTTACTAGTATTACAGCCAAACAACCTGCATTCAGCCTTTGTTTTTACATTCGTGGCATCCGCATCTCCGCCTTTATCCTGCATTCTTCGTGCAATTCGTGGCAACTGTATTTTGCCTTTTAATTAATGTACTATTCGTGCATTCGTGGCTGACCGCA
>CAYREY010000007.1:0-43950 GCA_964423405.1 uncultured Chitinophaga sp.
GCCAGCAACCGTATCCGCTGCCCCGAGTTTAATGCTATATCCGATAAACGTATTAAAAACATTAAAGGCATCAGCAACCCGGTTGCCGACCTGCAAACACTTTTAAAAATACAGGTTACTGACTATACACACATCGATACAGTGGCATCGGGCAGTGCCGTTAAAAAAGGGTTTATTGCCCAACAGGTAGAAGAAGTATTTCCGCAGGCCGTAATAACCTCTACCGGCTGGCTGCCCGATATTTACTGCCTTAGCAACCAAACCGGTTTCTGCCCTGAGGATTCAACCCTCGAAATATCGGTAACCAAACCACATAACCTGAAAGCCGGCGACAAGGTGAAACTGATACGCCTGAACAAAGAAACCGAGAAAACAGTGGCCCGCGTGTATAACAACAACTCATTTGCAGTAGCAGAGTGGGAAGGCCAGTACGACAGCCTGTTTGTATATGGCAGGTTTGTAGATGACTTTAAAGCCGTGGACTACGACCGCATACACACCCTGAACGTGAGCGTAACACAGGCCCTTATTAAAAAGCTGGAAGAGCAACAGGCCCGTATAGAGGAACTGGAAAAACAAAACACCACCCTGCGCATAGAAAACAGCGATATAATTAAAAGCATGAAAGCCCAACTGGATGCCATAAACGAAAGGTTGAGCATTAAATCGGAAAGGTAGCCTATACAAAAAAAGTATCTATTGACGAGTTACAAGAAACAACGGGCGCGCCAAAGTCGCGCCCGTTTAATAAAGTGTCATCACGAGGGATTATTCCTTACAAATATAGATAGATAATCTCGTTGTGATCTTCCGTTGTGTATTTGGTAATCCTGACGGGTACAAAATAATAGCCGTACCTTTTGGCCCATTTGCTATCTAAAAAACTTCGAAAGTCTACACAATACAAAAGTAGCCGGACCTTCCGGCCCGGCTGCTTCCTATTAGTATTTAAAGTCCTCACCT
This sequence comes from uncultured Chitinophaga sp., assembly GCA_964423405.1. Lineage (GTDB taxonomy): Bacteria > Bacteroidota > Bacteroidia > Chitinophagales > LD1 > Bog-950. Next base: position 964 of record CAYREY010000007.1, read on the forward strand.
TGGGGGCTGTGGTATTAAGTTTAAGTTAAGCTGTATTTGGCTTTAGCTCTCCTCCTTCGCCGCAACACGGCGGCATTTTAAGGAGGAGGTGGTCGAGCGAAGCAAGACGAGGTGGTGCTTAACTTATAACGTTACCTTTTAGGAAAATAAGGAAGCCTGTTAAACAAAAACTGCCTGACCATTACAGCCCGGCAGTTGCTCTTTATACATGGCCTTTTGCATACAAAACGTAAATACAATCTTAATGAGGAACCGGCCATCCCGACCACATCATTACCATCCCCATAATTCCGCCTGCTATGCCTACTAACCAAAGTAATTTAATACTCATCGTAGAACTTACATCTCCTGTGCGCCCAAAATATCGGTACCTTACAAAACCAGGATGTGACACAAGAAACTCCGCGCCATTATTAAAAAAAATCCAGTAGGTACCTAATAGCCAAATAATGATTACAGAACCATGAAAAGCCAAAACCATAGGATTCATAAGTGCTGGTCTAAAATAATCCCATGCAGAGTTTGTGTAGCCTAAAACAATACCCAACCCCATTACAACCCAGGGAATATTTGCAAATATAAACCAGCCCCGTATTAACTTATCGTACCCTGGTTTCAATTCAGGATTGGACGCAATATTATCTTGCACTTGTTTTCTAAATATAAAACCGTTGATTGTTGTTACTACAATAAAAAGTATCCAGCAATGCTTAAAAATTATTTCCATTCTCTTGGTTCAAATTTAATCTCATTAAAAAAAAGCCGCTATCATTAGAAAGGCTGCTGCATTAATCTTCACTTGTATACAATGACTTCCGAAGTTTTATAAACTTCAGAAGTATCTAAAGCGCAAAACTGCCGGACTATCACAGCCCGGCAGTTGCTTATTAGTATTTTAAGTCCTCCCCTTCGGGGTGGGTTTGGGAGGGGCTATTTCTCCCCCTCCTGCTGTTTCCTGGTTATCTCTTTTAGCAGTTCCATACCCAGTAGTCCGCTTATAGGTCCGTTGGCGTTGTCGCCACCACCGTTTATCAGCACCTCTGGTATTATTTTAATCTTGTTACTGCCTATGGCCTCGGTTACTTTCAGTTTGGTAAAGTTATCGCCACCCATAGCCGTTACCGATAATTTGTAAGCCTCTGCATTACTTTTACCAATCGCCAATATCTTCTCCGCCTCGGCATTACCCGTTTTGGCAATCTTCTCGGCTTCGGCGTTGGCCATCAGTTTTACCTTTTCGCTATCGGCACTCGCTATCAACTTCGTCTTTTCAGCTTCGGCGCTGGCCAGTATCTTAATACGGTCGCTCTCTGCATTACTCTGCAAACGTACCGAGTTAGCATCACCGGTAGCTTTCTCTACAGTAGCATCGGCTATGCGTTTGGCAATCTGTACACCCTGGTCGGCCTTTACTATCTCCTTCTGTATTTCGGCAATAGCAGTTTCTTTTTCAAGCGCCTGGCGGGTTTCCTGTGCTTTCTTCTGGGTTTCGTAGGTCACCTTCTGTTCCTCGGCTATCTTACGGTCGGTCAGCGTTTTCATCAGGCTTTCCGGTGGCACTATGTCACCTATCAGGGTATCTACCCCATGCACGTTGTACTGCTCCAGCACATCGCCAATATGTTGCCTTGCGGCGCTCTGGCGCTCCTTACGTGTGCCCAGGAACGATATCACATCGCTGTCCTGCGCACTGTTACGGAAATAGTTACCAATAGTAGGCTCCAGCACCTGGCTTACCAGGTTGTTCATGTTACCGAAACGGGCTATTACCTTAGGCGCCTCGGTAGCCGGTATGTGTATAATCTGCGATACGTCGAGATTAAAAGGGAAACCGTCTTTACTACGCACGGTAATTGTGCTCAGGTTCTTATCCAGCTGGTGGCTTTCGCTGCGCGCGCTGGCCCAGTTAAGCACCAGGTTAGTAGTAGGCACGCTCTCGGCCCGCATCACAAAGGGGTTAAGCGGATACTTACCCGGGCCCAGTGGCTCGGCCCACACACCCTTTTTACCTTTCTCTACAATGTTACCGTGTTTAAATTCGGTACCGCTCAGGTCCTTACCTTCTTCGCCCACATAGCTTATAATTACACCCACATGGCCAATCGGTATTTCGGTCATCTTCACCTCTTCTACCTTTACAAACCACGGGTTAAGGTTATAGCTACCGGCAAGTATAACCTGCTGTTGCAAACCTTTGTTACCACCGGCTTCTAAAAACGCATCGGCATCCTGAAAGTTGGTGTGGCCATCTACTATCTTACCGGCAATCTGTCCGGCTTCAATACTGGCGCCATCCAGCGTGGTAATAATACCTACCATGTTATCATGTATGGCAGTCATATCGCTTATTACTACCTCAAACAAAAAGGTATTAATACGGAACGTACCGGCAGTAAGCACCGCCGTCTGGCGGCCTTTGCGGCCACCGTTGTTCATAAACAATTCGGCATTCTGAAATGAGTCACAATCTACCTTACGTGCCAGCACACGGCCTGTTTCCAGTTCTTTACCATCGCGGGCCAGTAGCAGGCCTATTTTACCGTTAGGTACTACAATAAACGGTTGCAGGGTAATATCGTACTGCCAGAACCAGTACCAGAAATAGATACCGGGCGCCAGTGTTTGGGCCTGAAACCCCGCCTCGCCACGGGTGGCAATAATGCGGCCTTCGGGCAATTGCTTGTGCTCGCCAAACAGCACAAACTTTTTGGTTACCAGGCCTATCTTATCCTCGGGTACTATCACTACACCGAATAAGCGGAACAGGGGCCTGTAAAAAATGATACAGAGAAATAAAATTACGATAGGTGCAATAATATACACCATGGTACTTGAGTCCATTTTAATGTTGGTTTAAGGGTTCAATAAAAATTTAATCTATGAAAGTTGCCGCAGGGGGCAAAATAAATGCTGAAAAAGATTCAGCAGACTCATGGAGGGATCATTGGAATGTGTAGTAATGTGTTGTATGTGTATTCAGACGGGTTGTATTAACTATTATTGTAAAGTTCTTTATAATTATTCTGCAGTACAATACAAAGTGTTAATTATTAGCCAATTAAACACTATTACTGCGAATTAATCAGGATAAAATAAAAGATATATACCGGCTGTTTGTATTTCCCCTCTACAGAGGGGTGTCCGGTGGCTTTGCACCAGACGGGGTGTATGGCTGTTAGTTTAGCTACCGGTTACATAATATTAAGCAACACACCATATATTTGCAATATGGCCTGCCCACCTCCTAAAAACGAATTTTTCTACTTCGAAAACGGCTTAATGGTATTTACCGAAAAATACCACCTTAACCGTGGCTACTGTTGCAAAAACGGTTGCAGGCATTGCCCGTATGGGTTTAACAGCAAAAAGAAAGAGATACCAGAACCGGATAAAACCGATACCGGTAAAGCGGATACTAAAACTTAAATATCGGCTAACTGCGGGTAGCCACACAAACCCTGTAACCCACCGGTATGTAAAGCTACAATACGGGTGCCGGGCTTAAAGTAATCCTTACCAATTAAATCGAACAGACCATAAAACAGTTTGCCGGTATATACAGGGTCCAACCGGATGCCAAACTCGCTTTTAAAGCTACGTATAAAATCTTCCAGTTCTGGTTTTGTTTTGGCATAGCCGCCAAAGTGGTAATCGAAATTGATGCTAAAGTTGGGTAGCGCCCTGCCGGTAAACTCTTCTACCAGTTGGTTAACCCTGCCGGTTAGCATATCATCGCCCTTAAGCGCACTAAAACCCAGCACCTGCCGGTTACCCTGCAAGCCTGCCACCAAACCGGCAATAGTACCACCGGTGCCGCAAGCCGTGCATATGTAGTCGTACTCAACATCTATCTCTTCAATTATTTCGCTCACGCCATCCAGTGCATGCATGTTGGTGCCACCTTCGGGTATGTGGTAAAAGTCACCAATCTGCACTTTCAGGCTTTCAATATTATCCGGGTCATCTTTCTGCGCGTACATGGCACGGTCCATATAATACAACTCCATACCCTGCTTATCGGCAAACTCAAGTGTGGCGCTTTTAACAGCAGGCTCCTCACCTCTTATTATACCAATAGCCCTAAAGTGAAACAACCGGGCAGCAGCAGCAGTTGCATAAATATGGTTAGAGAAAGGCCCGCCAAACGTAAGCAGCGTGTTCTGTTTGGCCAGCCGGGCGTTGTACAGGTTGTATTTAAGTTTCCGCCATTTGTTACCCTGTACGTGTTCATGTATCAGGTCATCGCGTTTAATGTAAAGGGTTATACCTTTATCAGCAAGTAGTTTGCTTTCCAGCAACTGCAACGGCGACTCTTTAATTGGATTTTCCATCAAAAGTTCTTCAACTCGTTATATACGCGGTTAACCGGCAACCCTACTACGTTAAAGTAGTCGCCCTCAAAGCGCTTAATAGCTACTGCACCTATCCACTCCTGGCAGGCATAGGCACCGGCTTTATCGTAAGGCTTACAGGTATCTACGTAGTACTCAATCTCGGGCAATGTAAGCGTATTAAAGTGCACCAGGGTAGTATCAGAAAATACCACCTCTTTCTGTTTGCTAAGCAAACATACACCGGTAATTACCGTATGTACATTACCGCTTAGCGCACTAAGCATACGTATAGCATCGGCGCGGTCAACTGGCTTTTCAAAAATAGTACCGTTTAATATTACAATGGTATCGGCACCCACCACTACATCATCATCATTCAACTCTGGTAAAAAGGCGCGGGCCTTTTCGCCGGCCAGGTAAGCGGGTATATCCTGTGGTGCAATACCCGCAGGGTGTATCTCGGGTATATTCTTCGATTTTACTTCAAACTCAAAACCGGCCATGCGCATCAGTTCTTTACGCCGCGGAGAATTGGATGCAAGAATAATACGCTTATCAGTACTAAACCCCATAATTATTGTTTATTGAAAAGGTAAAAAGCCAGTATAGATAATATGCCCATCAGCATTACTGCTTTTAGCAGCAGGCTTATACGGCTGTAATCTTTTTTCTGCTTAGCCACCACCAGCAGAGCCAGCACAACAAATAACGGCAGCACAACCGCTGCCGCCAGATAGCCAAACTCACGTACCGCACCAGCCAGCCAGAAATTACGCAAAAAGAAAATTAAAGCTGCCAGCAGTAAACCAAGCACAACAAACACCACCGCTTTTGCCACACCGGTACCAAACTGCACAGGCAGGGTATTAATGTTGTGTGCCGCATCGCCCTCTGCATCTTCTATATCTTTTACAATCTCGCGGGCCAGGTTAGTTAAAAAGGCAAAGCCGCCGTAAAACTTAACCTGTAGCAGCAGCACATCCAGCACATAGTTAGCATTATCAAAATGTACCAACCGCAAAAACTGTAACTCAAACAGCATAAGCACCACAAACACAAAACCGGTAAGGGCAGCTATCAGCACATTACCGGCCAGTGGTACTTTTTTCAAAAATGCCGAATACACATACAACATCAGCTGACAGATAACATATATGTAGCCTATCTTTATACTATTGGCCCAGTAACCCAGGTAAAAGCCTATACCAATACCCACAAAAGCCAGCCCGGCATGCAGGTACATGGCAGTATCTAACGAAAACAAACCCTGCGCCAGCGGACGCTCCGGCTTATATTCTTTATCCAGTTCAAAATCAAAATAATCGTTTATGATATTACCCGCAGCAGCAACACAAACTATAGAAATTACAAACAACACAAACTCTGTGCTGCTAAATGGCAACAGGCCGGTCATCAACTTGCTATGGTGGGTGGGTATCAGTATCAGGTAGTAAAACAAACACAGGCTCAGGGCAACAATAAACAGGTTACCTGCCCGTATCAGTTGTAAAAATCCGGTTATCTTTTTCATGCAGTGTTTATACTATAACGAGCCGCGAATTTATTTATGATTTTGACTTGCCGTAGCAATTATACTCTGTGTTAGTATATCGTATATCTGCCTCAGGCGGGTATCATCGCCCAGCAGCAATAGGTGCTTTTCTATAGTTTGTGCATCGCCCCGCATGGCCGGCCCGGTTTGCAAATCTTTCGGCGAACGTTCCTGCAGGTTCATTACCGATTGAAAAATGAGCGGCTTCAGTATATCAAAGGCCAGGCCGTGGCCCAGCAACAGCGACTCTGAAATACCATACAAATGATTGGTAAAGTTATTGGCAAACACAGCAGCTACGTGTATCCATTGGCGCTGCACGCCATCTACGCGGTGCACGTTATCTGATATAGTGCGCGCCAGACGCTCCAGTACACGGGTGGTTTTATCGTCGGCCCCTTCTACCAGCAAGGGCACATTTTTAAAATCTACTTTCTGTGTTTTCTTCATGGTTTGCAGCGGGTAAAACACCCCTACAGTACCATTACTGCCCTTTAGTTGCTCTTTGGTTTGCGTGCCCGAAGTATGTGCTACAATGCGGCCTCCCAGTTTAAGTTGCGAGGCTACATCAAATATCACATCATCTTTTACCGCTACCAGGTACACGTCTGCTTCCGCCAGTTCACCGGCATTGGCCGTAAAGCCAGCCCCAACTGTGCGGGCCAGTTCCTCGCCGGCATCGTTACTGCGGTTATATATCTGCACTATCTCGTGGCCGGCTTTTTTTAATGCCAGTGCCAGGTTAGTAGCCACATTACCGGCGCCTATAATTGTCACTCTCATGCCACTAAAATATGAATAAGGGATAAAACTACTGAAATGGTTATGCCATTAAACACAAACCATGCAAACTATAACTTATTTGGCGGGGGTATCGGGTATCATGTCAAATATCATCTCCTCGTGCCCGTCATCGGCCTTAAACTTCAGGTTGTCGGCTGTTAGTTCTTCAATAGTATAGTCTATTACATTGCCGTTCTCCTGTTTGGCAGTAATTTTCGATGAGTTCCAGTTCAGTTTCCAGCTACCTTTCAGGTCCATACCATTTATATGGGTAAGGTAAGTACCATCGGCAAAATAGGTAATGCGGAACGAGTGGCGCATCTCTTCCACCACCCTGTCTACCTGCGCCTGTTTATCTTCGGGCACACTGGTAGAATAGCTAAGGCCCTGTAGCCTCCAGGTTTTAACCAGCAGGTCCGATTTGCTTTTACAACCGGCCAGCAACGTAATTATAAGAGTGGCAAACAGCAACACTTTGCCTTGCTTTGCTATTTTCATGCGCGTAACTTTCAGCGGCGAAAATAAAATTTCCTGCCACCCGTGCTAAAACCTGGTCATGAAACTAACATTTATTGTAACCGGCAAAACTACATCGGCAGAAATAAAGGCCATTTGCGATGATTATCGCAAGCGTATTAACCGCCACACAAAATTTGAAGAGATTGTGCTGGACAACTCCTCAATTAAGCAGGCCGATATTGCTAAAATAAAGGAGAAAGAGGGCGAACTGATACTAAAAAAAATAGCCCCTACCGATTACCTGATATTGCTGGACGACAAAGGCAAAGAATATACCTCTATACAATTTGCCCGATATCTGGAGGGCTTGTTTAACCAATCGGTAAAAAATGTATGCTTTGTGGTAGGTGGTGCTTATGGCTTTAGCGATGAGGTGTACCAGCGCGCCAACGCCAAACTAAGCCTTAGCAAAATGACTTTCAGCCACCAGATTATCCGCGCCATTTTTCACGAGCAACTCTACCGTGCCTTCACCATATTGCGCAACGAGCCTTACCACCACGAGTAAACTATCCGCCAACCTGTTATTTTAGCAGCTATGAGTATTACCATTCTTATAATCTTAATTACCTCATTTATTTCATTCGCAGCTTTCAACAACCAACAGTTGCTCGAAAACATGCTCTTTTATCCTTACAGAATATGGAGAACAAAAGAGTATTACCGCTTTGTGTCCTGCTCGTTTGTACACGGCGACATGATGCACCTGATATTTAACATGTTTACCCTATATAGTTTTGGCGAGTACATAGAGCACGCTTTTAGTTCTGTATACAACTCATACGGTCTGTTAGTTTTTGTACTCATGTACTTTGGGGCTGTTATCACAGCCGATATGTTTAATTTTTTCAAACAGAAAGACAATCCTAATTACCGTAGCCTGGGAGCCAGTGGAGGCATATCGGCTGTAGTGTTTGCGTTTATACTACTTAACCCGTTTGGTAAGTTATACCTGTTCTTCATTCCCATAGGTATACCGGCCTTTATTTTTGGCCCGCTCTATTTATTATACTGTATCTATATGGATAAACGTGGTGGCGATAACATTGGGCACCTGGCACACCTGTCGGGCTCGGTGTTTGGTTTCCTGTTTCCTGTAATTTTCGAGCCAAAACTGCTGATGCGTTTTTTCTCATTGCTAACCGGCGGCTTTAACTGATATATCCATAAAATTACTCAATACCTTATACCATGCTCATCGATCTGCGTTCCGATACCGTTACCCGCCCCACACCGGCCATGAAACAGGCCATGATGAATGCCGAACTGGGCGATGATGTATTTGGCGAAGACCCTACTGTAAAACAACTGGAAGAACTGGTAGCTACTATGTTTGGTATGGAGGCGGCCCTGTTTTGCCCCAGCGGTACCATGACCAACCAGATTGCCGTTAAAGCGCATACCCAACCGCTAGATGAGATTATATGCGATAAGATATGCCATATTTATAATTACGAAACCGGCGGCTGGGCCTTTCACTCCGGCGTATCTATCCGCCTGACCGATGGTGACCAGGGCCGTATGACCGCCGCACAGGCCGAGGAACTGATATTACCCGACCACGACTGGCTACCCAACACACGCATGGTAGCTATAGAAAACACAGTAAACAAAGGTGGTGGTGCTGTTTATACTATTGAGCAAATGCAAAGCATAGCCGATATGTGCCGCCGCCGCGGCCTTATTTACCACCTGGATGGGGCACGTATATTCAATGCCCTTACAGCATTAAATGCCAAACCGGCTGCCCTGCACGGTATATTCGATAGTATATCGGTGTGCATTAGTAAGGGGCTGGGGGCCCCTGCCGGTAGTGTACTGGCTGGTAGTAAAGATTTTATTAAACGCAGCCGCAAACTGCGCAAGGTAATGGGCGGAGGCATGCGCCAGAGCGGTATGCTGGCAGCCGCCTGCATTTATGCATTGCAAAACAACGTTGACCGGCTGGCCGAAGATCATAACCGGGCTGGTGAGTTAGCCGCAGTACTGGCAGGGCTACCCTGGGTAAAAAAGGTACTGCCGGTACAAACCAACATCGTAATATTTGAAGTAGCCGATGCACAGGCTATAGCCGAAGTGCTGAAAAAGGAACAAATCCTGATACAACCCTTCTCGCCCACCCTGCTGCGCATGGTTACCCACCTCGATTTTACCGACGAAATGATGGATAAAGTGAAACAGCTATTGTCAAAACTGAAAGTTTAGATAATTTTGCACACCGAACCGCTTTTCACTAATCATTTTTCAAGCCCATAATGGAAGAGTTCAAAACATCGCTGGCAGCCGCCAAACGCCTACGCAACCACCTGAGCAGCGAACACAAGGCGCCTATTACTTTAAAAGACGGATCTGTATTTGACTGGAGCGAATTTGTGGTAGTACCCTACGACAAAAAAACGCGCAAAGACTTCATAATAGCCTACGAAGCCAATATACACAATACCATGCCCGAGAACCTCTTACAGAGTTTCCGCGATTCGCACTACACCGTGGTGCTGATACTGAATACCGACCCGCTTATGAAAGTGTGGGTAGATATGAGTGTGGAAGTGTTTATGAACAGGACCGGTATTAAGATTGACTTAGCCTCTTTTGTGTAAATACAGCCTCCGGTACTTTATCAAAGTCTTTTTCTACGGTAACCGATAGGCCCGACTTATTGCCACGTACCAGTATGCCTATTGGCAATGGGTACTTTTCTACAACACGGTCAATACCTTTTTTAAGAATGTTTACGTCAGCATCAATTGCTTGTATTTTTTCCAGTAGAGTCATTTACTTGGGTTGTTTTAGAAAGGGGACTGCAAATAAACTACTATTTACCCTACTCTAATAGAAAAACATGGCTTTTTTAACCATTTGACCTTGTTTTTTGCTAAAAAGTTGCCCTAAAACGCCCCGTTAACAGCTTTAGTATGCAATTGCAACTTTATTTTCAGTTTATTTTTTTTAAGCAACCATCTGCAACCTGCTCCCTGTCTATCTCACATAATCAACGTAAAAAACATTTTTCACACCCTGTTTTCTATTTTTGCGTATAGAGAGAAAGAGGGCAAAAACAATCGTATGAACGCAGTAACAGAACTAACCCGTGCCGAACAACTTATAGAACTGGAAGAGCGCTATGGCGCCCATAACTACCACCCGCTGCCAGTAGTAATAGACCGCGCCCGCGGTGTATATATGTGGGATGTAGAAGGCAAACGCTATTACGACTTCCTGTCGGCCTACTCGGCTGTTAACCAGGGCCACTGCCACCAGTTAATTACCGATGTGCTTAAAAAGCAGGCCGAAAAGCTTACCCTTACCTCCCGCGCCTTTTACAACTCGGCACTGGGCGAGTACGAAAAGTACATTACCGAATATTTTGGCTACGACAAGGTATTACCTATGAACACCGGCGTAGAAGCCGTAGAAACCGCCATTAAACTAGCCCGCCGCTGGGCTTATGAGGTAAAGGGTATTAAAGATGGCAACGCCAAAATAATAGTACCCGAAAACAACTTCCATGGCCGTACCCTGCTGGCTATATCTGCCTCTACCGACCCATCAAGCTACAAAGGTTTTGGCCCGTATGTACCCAACTTTGTGGTAATACCTTACAACGACCTCACAGCACTCAGCAAAGCGTTAGATGATAAAGATGTATGCGGTTTTATGGTAGAGCCTATACAGGGCGAAGCCGGCGTAATGGTACCCGATGAGAACTACCTGGCCAAAGCCAAATACCTGTGCGAAAAAGCCGGAGTACTGTTTATAGCCGATGAGGTACAAACCGGGCTGGGCCGCACCGGCAAAATGCTGGCCTGCGATTGGGAGGAGGTGCGCCCCGATATATTGATACTAGGCAAAGCACTAAGCGGTGGCACCCTGCCGGTATCGGCCGTACTGTGCGACGACCCTATTATGATGAACATTAAGCCCGGCGAACATGGCTCTACCTACGGCGGCAATCCGCTGGCCTGTAAAGTAGCTATGGCTGCCCTGCAGGTTATTAAAGATGAGAACCTGGTGTACAATGCCTTCTATCTCGGTAAGTATTTCCGTAACGAACTGGAGAAAATTAACCACCCGCTTATTAAACAAATACGCGGCAAGGGCCTGCTGAATGCCATTGTGCTTAACACCGAAGATGAAAACTGTGGCTGGGACCTATGCCTTAAACTGGCCGAGAACGGACTATTGGCTAAGCCTACGCACCATTACATTATCCGCCTGGCACCGCCATTGTGCATTACCAAAGAGCAGATAGATGATTGTGTGCAGATTATCCGTAAAACACTTAAAGCGTTTAATCCATAATAATTGTAATAACCCTATAACAGCAAAGGCCATCTTCCGATGGCCTTTGTTGTTATAGGTACTATATCATTAGTTCTTTACAAACCGTTTGGTTATGCGGCTGCTTCCGTTTTGCAGTGTAAATAAATAGGCACCTGACGGTAACTCGCTCACATCTATCTGCACAGTGCCGTTGGTTCCGGTTGTCACTTTTCTTTCAATAACATTCTCGCCAAGTATGTTGCGTATTACGGCATTGCTGCCGGCTACTAGCTGTACATTTTTAAACCGCACCTGTAGCTGGCTGGCAACAGGGTTAGGCAATAACTGTAAGCTGCTATCATCGCTTAGGTCATCTACACCGGTACAGCCTACGGTTACCGTTACCGGCACACGCTCCGATACGCAGGCATCCTGCTGTAACTGCCAGTTATAAAAAAAGTAATAACGATCCTGGTCGCCCACATCATTGGTGGTTATACTAAGGCTACCATCGCTGGATACATACGGATAAGTAGCACCCGAGCTGTGTCTGTATAGCGCGGTTGTACCTGTCCATATACCCAATTTAAGGCCATTGCCCACCGGTAACGGAAAATCAAGTGTAACGGTCTGGTCGCCGGTAGCCAGCGCAACAGTTTTGGTTTGTAACACATTGTCGGCAGCATCGCGCAGTTCAATGGTGCGGTTACCGGCAGTATTACAGTTCATCAGCACGCTTACAAGTGTTTGTGGTTTGGTATTATTAAACACCATATAATGGTCGGCATTGTTTATGCCACCGGTACCAAAGCTGCGGTCTGCAGGGCCGGCATTACCGGCAGGGCCGGGTATCAGGTTCTCTACATAATAGGTAGTACTTTGCGATAGGCCCGGTGTATTGAACGTACCGCCTATGTGCACCGGTGTACCCGCCGAAGGGCTCTCGTACCAGTTAATATTACCGGTACCACTGGCACTTAACGCAGCCGATGACCCTACACATACGGTAGTACCGGTAGCCGTAGGCGAAAAATCACTTACATTTATGTAGGCAGTTTTGGTGGTAGAATCGGCACCACAGTTGCTGCTCCACGCTTTAAGCTTTACGGTATAGGTACCGTAGGCGGTATAGGTATGGTTAGGGTGTTGGTTAAAAGAGGTTTGTCCATCACCAAAGTCCCATTGCCAGAATTCGGCATTCACACTGGAATCGGAAAACGAAATAACAGCCGGTACCGAGCAGGCATTAACTACCGGAGCGGCAAATTCAGCATCTACAGCCTGTACAAACGCAGGGCCTACGCCTACGGCATACCATGCATTGGTAACCGCCCTTACCTGCGGCGAACAAACACCAAACAGGTCTTCAGCCGCTTTTATTGAAAAGAAACGGGCATCGGCATATTGCGAGGCAGGGGTAAGGTAAACCACCAGCGTGCGGTAAGCTACCATTTGTGCACTTTCAATACCTATGCCGGTTACGTTGTACGTATTCCCAAAGTCGGTTGAACCGGCTTCGCCTTGCGCCAGTACATAAAACCAGTGGTTTTGTACCCCACTGTTAGTGTGTACACCACCATCATCCTGTGTACCGGTATACCAGTAAGTGCCCAGGTAAGTATCTGGCTGGCCAAACGATTTAGGACTGCTCATAGAGCGGAATGTACTACCGTTATCATTACCAATACGGTAATCAGGCACAGCCGATTGGTCTACAAACTGCTGTATAGCTACACCCATTATGTCGCTGAACGATTCGTTTAATGCACCACTTTCATATTCGTAATTAAGGTTAGCCGTGTATTGGGTTAGTCCGTGTGTAATCTCATGGCCGCCAATATCCAGCGTGGTAAAAGGGTTGGTACCATTAGTCTGGTTACCATCGCCGTAACTCATAGAGCCGCCGTCCCAGAAAGCATTTTCCATCTGGTCGTCGTAGTGCACGTAGGCTACTAATGCCAGGCCATTACCATCTATACTGTTACGGCTAAAATTCTGGTAAAAGAAATCGTAGGTCTTTTCACTGGCCAGGTGGGCATCGGTAGCATACTGGTCCAGGTTAACGTTTACATTATTCCACGTAGTAGTGGCATTGGTAAAATCAGTATTTGCCGGGTTGGTAGATTTTTGTGCATTGTATGTTCTTATGCCATTTCCTCTGGCAGCCTCGCGAAGGCGGTAACCAACGGCAAAGCTATCGGTTACAATAGTTTGCTGGCCACTATACTGGGTAACAGCAGTGGCATTTACATCGGCATGGTGAATACGGTTTTTGGTATATAACACCTTACCGGTAAGGGCATCTATATACACAAACCTGCGCGAAAAAGGCTCGACAGCATATACGTCCAGTTTATACGCCAGGTTATAGTTCCCGCTACTCAGCATATTCTTCTCAGGCAGGTAAACCAGCTCGGGCTGCGGATAATAAGTAGCCAATGAATTTCCGGTGTTTTCTTTCAATGCCTTTTCTGCTTCAGGTAACTCCCATTTATAAACCGATGCATTTACATAAGCAAGTGCTGCATCTATAGCTTTCTGGCTGTTAAGTGCAGGCGTGGTAGCAACATTAGTAATAGCTATAAGGTCGCCATTCATGCTCTCCACAAAACCGTTACGGGTATGGGCCAGGTACATGGTACCCTCTACCGGTACACCATTGTAGGTCTGGCCATAGCGGTAGTGTAACATACCCATGTTATCATTATCTACTGCTATTAGCTTAAGCCCGCTACCTGTGGGCAGTTTATACTGCCGCAACAACCATTGCTCAAACCCTTCAACAGCAACATGGCTATTGGCCGGCAGGCGCATATATTGCGGCACCATGCTGTATTTACCCGGCGTTTTTTGTGCCCAAACGGCAAATACCATCACTATGCTCCAAAAAAACAGCAGAAAACGTTTAAACATATTATCAGTTTATTCAAGCTAAGGTAATACATAAAGCCCAAATATCCCTCAGGTCCCTGGTACGGTACATCTTATTCATACGAAACAAAATGCACTTTGTTATTATCTGGCACTACCTATGCAACCAACATCAAATGTTGCCGTAAGAATTAGTATGACAACTTTTGCCGAAATATTACACGAAACCAGCCAGTTGCTTGATATGGCCGATGCGTTCTCAGCAAGGTATATTCAGCCTGCAAGGGTAAAAATGGACAGCCCGAGTATTGTAATACCTGCCACCGACAACAAGCAGGGCGAAGCAAAAATACCTACTATAAAACCAAATAGCATAACCCGTTAAATTCTAATTATCAATAATTTAAATCAGTTTACCCAAAAAATTGCTTTAATAAACTTTCGGTTTAATAACAACAAAAAAGGCCTCCATTGGAGGCCTTTCTAATTTCTGGGTGCTCATATTATTAATTACTTGCTTTGCACTCGTAACCAACTGCTTCTAAACCCGAAACAGTATTATTGAATTGTTCGGTTGTATTAAAATCATCTTTACAAAGTTTGCTGGTACCCAATGTAGGATGTTTACAGGTTTCGCATTTACAAGATGCCATAGACATAAGGGCACCTACAACAAAAACATACAAAATTGTCTTCTTCATAATTATTGGTTTTGGGGTTTAATTACCTAACCAAAGTTACACTTCCTTTATAAATTTTATCGGTGTAGTTATCTATATAGGTTATGTGGACAACATAAACATACACAGCCGGTGGGGCATTAGTGCTTTTATACACCCCATCCCATTTAAAGTTCATGTCGTTGCTCTCATACACCAGCTCGCCCCAACGGTTAAATACCTGTACCTCAAATTGTTTCCAGGCATCTTTATTACCAAACACCTCAAAAAAGTCGTTGGCCCCATCACCGTTAGGTGTAAACACGTTAGGTATAAATATTACGTACTTAGGTATCACTGTAATGTTTACACGGTCGCTGGCCACACAACCCGAGTCGGAGGTAGCTGTAGCCACATAGTAAACACTATTAACCGGCGAGGCCTGTGAAGTAATACAATCGCTGCAATCAAGCCCGTTAGATGGCTGCCAGATAATGCTGGAAATATTGCCCCCTGTAGGTACAGCAGTAACTGTTACGCTGTTACCCAGGTCTATAGTAGTATCTGCCGGGTAGGCATCTATACTGAATACATTCTGGTTGATAACGGTGAAGGCTGTATCTACCACACATCCATTTGCATCGCTTACCGTAACCGAATATGCACCTGCACCCAGATTTACTATATCCTCGGCAACACTGCCGGTGTTCCAGCTATAGGTAGCCGGCGGGTGAGCGGTAACTGCTGTAAGATCAATAAAGCCATTGCGTAGCGGGTCGCATAACACATCGTGTACATAAGCGCTTAAGGCAATACCCGGTAACTCAATAATTGTATTAGTTGCAGTTGCGGTACAATTTTCAGTATCGGTAACAGTTAAGCGGTAAACGCCGGGTGCCAGGTTACCGTTTATAGCAGCATTCCCGCCGGTTGGCGACCATGTATAAGTATAACCCGGTGTGCCTCCGTTAACAGTTGCGGTAATGGTACCATCGTTAAAACCGGGGCAGGTAATATCAGTAGCAACTGTATTCACGGTTAACAAAGGTGGCTCAGTAACCTGTATATTCAGCAGGCTGTCGGCACACTGGTGGTCATCGTACACGGTTACACTATAAGTACCTGCAATAAGGTTACATTGCTGGGCTGTAGTGCCTCCCTGGCTCCAAAAATACTGGTAAGGGGCAACACTTCCGGTAGCTGTAACAGTTATACAACCATCGGCACCACCAAAGCAGCTTACATTATCGGTTACCTGTGTAAGCACCAGATCGGTAGGTTCACCTACAAATATCGAATCGATACCTACTGCAGCACAATTGTTTAGTTCAAGTACTGTTACCTGATAATAGCCACTAACAAGGCCCGAAACATCCTGCGTGGTGGGCCCGTTACTCCATTGGTAGGTCCACGGCCCACCGGTACCGGTCACTATCAGGTCTATCGAACCATCACTACCACCAAAGCAATTTACATCTACCACATTCGTATCAAGGAAAGTTGTTTGTGGTGGCATTGGTACATTAATGTGCAGGGTATCTATACACAGGTTGGCATCAACAACACCTACAATACGGTTACCACCTGTTACGCCGGTAAATACCGGGCCAGGCTGCGGTGTACCAAAATCAAGCGAATAGAGGTACTGCGGCGTACCACCGGCTGCGCTAACGGTAATACCGCCATCGTTTCCACCGTAGCAGCTGGTACCGGTTACCGAAATTTCGGTAAGCACCAATTGGGCTGGCTGGTTAATTACCGCATTAACGGTAGCCGTGCAGGAATTAACATCGGTAACAGTAATAGTATAATTACCGGCTGCTAAACCTGTAAGAGTATATGGCGCGCTGTTAACCGATTGGCTGCCCAGTGTAGCTGTATAAGCCGGTTTGCCACCGGCAATGGTAATAGTTGCAGTACCATCGTTACCATTAAAACACTTCACATCGGTAGTGCCTGCTAGTGTAGCGGTTAATAAGGCCGGTTCGTAAATAGTAAACGGTATGGTTGCCAAACAGCCGTGGTCATCTTGTACCGTAGCTGTATAGGTACCCGGTGCCAGGTTAGTGAATGTACCACCCGACTGGAACGTAGTACCATCCAGCGAGTACCGGTAAGGTGCAGTACCTCCGGTAGCGCCAATATCTGCCCGTCCATCTGTATCACCAAAACAGCTAACGCTATCGGTATTTAAAATCTGACCAGCCAGCGGTTGTGGCTCTACTACATTTACTACTATCGTATCTTTACAGGTGTACACATCGCCGGCAATAATGGTATAAGCCCCACCAGTAAGGTTATTGGCTATGCTATCCAGTTCGGCAGGTAGCTGTTGCCAGATATAATAGTATGGGGCAGTACCACCGGTCACACTCACCGTAATAGCACCATCCGCATCGCCGTTACAGCTTACATCAATCACCTCAACCGTATCAAGCACTACCGGTGGTGGAGCCAATATAGGCACATTTACACTGGCAGTACAACCGTTAGCATCCATTACGGTAACCGTATAAGTACCGGCACCCAGGTTTACCGCATGGGCAGAATCCTGTTGGGCCGGGTCATTCCACATGTAATCAAACAAACCAACCCCACCTACTCCCTCTGCCCTGGCTTCGCCATTGTTAAGGGCCGCACAGGTAACATTTACAGTATCAGATATAAGCGCCTGCACAGGCAATGGCTGTGTAATGCTAACAGTAGCCGATGCACTGCAACCGCTGGCATCGGTTATAGTTACACTATAGTTACCGGCACATACGTTCGAGTTGATAGCCGTTGTGGCTCCATTGCTCCAGCTATAATTAAAAGGGCCAGTGCCGCTTATAGCACGCACGCGGGTAGCACCATCGCAAAAACCGGCACAGGATGTATTGGATATGCTATCGATATAAGCCTGCACTGAACCACCCGAGCCAACAGCCACACCGCCCGATGATGAACAGTTAGATGAAAGATCGGTAACAGTTACGGCATAGGCCGCTGCCTGTAGGTTGGTAGCCGTAGCAGTTGTTTGCGTAGCAGGGTCATTCCAGCTATACGAATAGTTGCCGGAAGGTGTTGGCGTAACGGTAGCCGTACCCGAGCCGCCGCACACTGCGGGCGTACTGGCAAAAGCCAACGCCGGCGGGCTGGTAATAGATACAGTTACCAGTGTATCATCTTTACAATATTTGTACTGGCTGTAACCGGTTACCAGGTAACTGGTTGTTACAGCCGGCTTGGCTACTACTACCGGGCCGTAAATAGTATCAAGGCCTATACCGGGGCTCCAGGCATAAAAGTTAGTGTATGCACCACTGGCGGTAAGGGTAACCGAATCGCCGGGGCAGAAACTAAACAGCCCTGTAACATTCACCACCGGGTTATCATCTACTATTACCCATATCGAATCGTAGGGGGTATAACCGCAGCACGTAGTACTTACGCGCAGTTTAACCTTAAACACACCCACGTTATTAAACACCAGGTTATTCAGGTTTTGATACGTTGACCCTACGTAAGTGTTGGGAGTTACTGCCCCACCAAAATCCCATTCATAGATATCAGCCGCAGGAATAATAGCGGTAAAGCTGGCCGATGAACCACGACATAGAATAAATGTATCTACCCCATACGGATGGGCATTGGTAGCAATATCGGGTATATAACTGTTAGCATCTATGGCTACATTAAAAAAGCCTGTATAAACCTCGCTGTTGTAGGTAATATTTTTGCGCCCGTAAGTAGTGTATTGTGTAACCACACTGGTACCGGTACCGGTTTGAGGGGTAGCCACAACATCAAAATCCCAGCTACCTGATGAGGCCGAAGAGAACGTAACGTTGCGGTAAGTACAACTCACATCATCTACAGTAATTACCGGCTGTGCGCTCAGGTTAAAAGCAACATCGTTAGTCGAAGGAAATATACCGCCGTCTACATATACCAATCCCGCCGAACCGGCAGCACCACTGCCACCACTACCACCTGCCCCACCGTTACCACCGGCGCTACCATTACCACCGCGCCCTACCTCGCTACCTGTATTGTAACCATTACCACCGGCACCACCGGTACCACCTGTACCGCCGGCACCACCGGTGCCGCCTATACCGGCAACGCCTAAAAACATTTCATTATCATCAAACACTGCATTAGCTCCGTTATTAAAAAGATAAACAGCCACCGAAGCACCGCCACCGGTTCCACCGGTTCCGCCGGTTCCACCTTCACCACCACCGCCACCGCCACCGCCGCCATCGCCGGTACCATCGGTACAAAAAGTACAACTCTGTCCACCACCACCGCCACCGCCACTGCCGCCACTGCCACCGGTACCATCGGTACCGTTACCGCCTGCTCCGCCGGGTAGGAAAAAGCCACCCACAAAGGAGCCAGCACTACCGGCAGCACCTGCTGTTCCCGGTGTTCCATTCACACGGGTACCGTTACCGCCCGGGTTACCATCACCCGAAAAAACTCCATCGCCACCAACAGTACCACCATTGGCACCTGCGGGGCCACCGGCTCCGTTTACACCACCAGCCTGGCCACCATCGCCACCGGTTCCGGCTTGTCCGCCAGATCCACCACCACCGCCACCACCACCGGCGCGCGGGTTACCCGATGTTGTACCACCTTGTCCATTACCGGCACTTGCACCGCCGTTACCACCAGTTCCGGCTGTAGCGCCGGCACCATCGCCGCCATCGCCACCACGGGCATTGTAGTTGTCATTATCTACTGCACCGGCAAAGCCATTCTGGCCTGGCGAACCGCTAGCACCGGCAACGCCGGCACTACCTGTTAAGCCATCACCTGCACGGCCGGGCAACATACGGCAACGTACAAACTGGTAATCGCTGCAATTGGTCATGTGAAATATGTAGTTACTCATAGCTACATTACCGGGCGTAGTAGCCGGACAATCCTGCGTAGCAAACGTTATATCCTGAAAACGGAAATACGCCGATGAGTTCATGTACACCGCAACAATACGTGGGGCAGTAGGCGCACCCTCCGGGTTTTGGTTGTTGCGGTAAATAGTGGTAGCACCGGGCGCACTGGTTTTAACCCATGTTACCGGATCGAAACCACCTTCTATGGTAGTGTAGCTGGTAATATTGGTTATCGGGTTAGATAAAGTATAAGTACCCGTACCCAGTTTAATAATAGAGTTATTGCATTGTGCCAGGTTAATAGCCCCCTGCAAACTGGCAGGGCTGGCTTTAGTACCGTTACCTGTACCGTTAACAGTTGCATACAGCACTGCACAGCTTTGTGGCGGTGGAGGTGCGGCTGTGTTTATCACAGAGCATACTGTATCGCTCGGGCAGCCACTGGCATCGGTAATATTAACACAATAAGTAGTTGCGCTGGTTGGTGTTGCTACCGGATTGGCACAGTTGGTACAGCTCAGGTTAGCCGTAGGGTTCCAATGGTAGGTTGGTGTAGTTGAGTTGGTTTGTACCAACAGGTTTATAGACCCACCAGCACATACCGTGGCGGTAGTAGGATAAATACTGATGGAAGGTTTCTGTTTTCGGTTCACAACCACTGCATCGGTTTTCTGGCAACCACTGGCATAGTAAGCTGTTACTGTATAAATAGTGGTATTGTTGGGGCTTACAGTAATACTTGGAGTGGTCCATACGTTGGTACCATCGCTCCACCGGTAATTGGTAGGTGTACCACCTATTACGGTAGCAGTAAGTGTAGCCGATTGGCCCGGGCACAGGTTTACATCGGGGCCGGCACTTACAGGTGGTTCTGTACTCGGTATTACATGTATGGTGTACGAGTAGGTGTTATTACCTGTAATAGGACAATGGTCATCCTGTACTGTTACAGTAAAAAAGTTCGTACCAACATCGTTAGATGTAGGGGCCCAGCAGAAAGTTCCGGTTGGGTGCGGGCTGCCTGCTGTAGTAAACGCAGCACCGGGAATACCGTTGTTGGCAGTCATTGTTACATTATCTCCAACATCCGGGTCGTTAGAATTGATGGTAAAACAGGTATCGCTACAGGCTGGTATCGTTATTTCAAAGTTATTGGCCGAGCCGTTTATACCGGTAGCAGTAGGCAACTGGTTACTACAGTTAATAATGGTAAACTGCATATCGCGCACTATGCAACCTATCCGTACTCCATTTCTGTATTCATCTATACGTATTGCAGCAACAGCCACCTGTATCGCATCGGGGGTATAGGTAATGTCGCCGTTAACAGGGTCCAGGTAATAGGGGTTACTGGTGTTAGTATTAAAAGGGCCGTTCTGATTGTAAGGAGAGCGGTAACCCACTACGGCCCCTCCATCGGTTAGCGAGGCTGTAGGGCTGAAAACAAGCGAGTCGCCGTCAATATCTATTACCCCGTGGTTGTAATTTACGGGCTGGTTTACACAGTAAAACGGTATAGGGTTATTGAGAAAAAACGGTGAGTTATTGCAGGGGGTTAATGTATTATCCAGACAGATAGCAATATAAACGCTTTCATTGTCGGGGGCTGTAAGGTTGGTAATAGCAGCGTTACGGCAACATAGCGACCAGCTCAATTCCCAATCATTACCACATCCGGGAGGCAAATTCAGCGTGCCGGTAAAGGTATATTTCTCTACTCCGTATTGGCCACTGCCTCCACAGGCTGTATTGGTTTGCTGCGGACAAACAGGGGTAATATCTTCTGGTGGGCCTACCTGTGTTACTGTAATTGAACCATTAACCCCACACTGTGCCGAAGTAAAATAAATAAGGTGCTGGCTCGACATTGACACCCCGTTACAATCGCGGTAAACCTGTAGGGTAATGTTGTACTGACCCGGTGCTACACATTCATAGGTCATATCCACACCCATGGTGTGGCTGGCAGATACATTGTTGCTAATCGCCAGTAGCAAGGTAAATAGAAAAATTACCAGTGGTAAATGTCTTCTCATCGGCTTGTTCGTGTATCTGCTTGTGGGTTAAACAGGGCGGTGGTAAATATTGAAAATTGCGTTCACATTAACTAAATAAAATGCAACTAACATTTTTTTGTTAATCAGATTCTAATCTCTTGATGTAAAACAGGTTGCACAGGTTGCGTGCCATAGGTAACAAATGATAAAAATCAACCCGGCAGTAAAGGCTAATTCAGGGTGCAATCATTAATTTATCCAAAATGTATAACTTCATGTTACACACCAAACTAAGCCTCATGAAAAAGTTTACATACGTAGTAACCTTACTACTGCTTTCTGTACTGCTACATGCCCAGCAGATTATGCGCGGGCCCTACCTGCAAAGCCCCGGCCCTAACAGCATAATAATAAGATGGAGGACAGATTCGCTAACTGACAGCAGGGTAACCTATGGGCTTACACAGGGCGCGGCTACCTGGCAGGCCGATAGCTTAACCCCTACCACCGAACATCGGGTACTGCTTAAAAATCTGCAGCCTGCCACTACCTATTATTACCAGGTAGGAAGCAGTACACAGGTGCTACGGGGCCCCGACCCGCAAATGCACTTTACTACAGCCCCTGCACCCAACACCAACCAACCGGTAAGGGTGTGGGCCATAGGCGATTTCGGACATGGTAACAAGGGCGAACACGACGTGCGCGAATCGTATATTAACTTTGCAGCCAACCGCCCTGCCGATTTTCAGTTATGGCTGGGCGACAATGCCTACCAGGATGGTACCGATGAAGAGTTTCAGCAAAATGTGTTTGATACGGTTAACTGCTTTGGCAATGTTTTCCTGAACCTGCCATTTTTCTCTACATCAGGCAACCATGATTACAATAGTATCTGCCCCTGGCAGCCATCTTTCTGTAATCAGGACCCTACAACCCATACCGGCCCTTACCTAAATATTATTGACCCACCTACCGAAGGCGAACTGGGTGGAATTGCTTCGCATCGTAAACTGTTTTACTCCTTCGATTATGCTGATATACACTTTGTAGTACTAAACTCAGAACTAGGCTCATTGAACGCATCGTACAACTGGCTGGGCCTGCTTAACACCAGCAGCAGTTTTACATCGCCCATGCTGGAATGGCTGAAGTCCGACCTGGCAGCTACCACCAAAAAGTGGAAAATAGCCATCTGGCACCAATGTCCCTATAGCGGTCAGGATAATTTTACCGATGATGGCATCCAACAGTTCTGCATTGCATCGCGTACCCACTTCAATCCTATTATAGAACAATACGGTGTAGATATGGTACTTACCGGCCACGACCATAACTACCAGCGCAGTTACCTTATAAACGGGCATTATGGTTACAAAAACACTTTTACACCTGCTATGATGATTAACGGAGGTAGTGGTAACGAAAGTTTTGATGGTGCTTATGTAAAGTACACCGATGGGCCCTATGCCGGCGTAGGCACCGTATATGTACTTTCGGGTAATGCCAGCGGGGGTAATGGTGTTTCATCATTCGACCACCCGGCCATATACTATGGCCATACCTGCGATACCTGCTATGGCTCATTTATTTTTGATGTAAACGGCGATCGCCTGGATGGCCAATACCTGACACACACCGGGCAGGTACTGGATAAGTTTACCATACTAAAGCAGAGTTTTACCGGCCTTAATGAAGAACAGGCAGCGTTCGATCATTTTTATGTGTACCCTAATCCGTTTCGTGAATGGACGGGCGTTGGCTATACGGTGCTTAATAAATGCCCGGTAACTATTGATGTGCTGGATGTAACAGGCAAAATTGTTTATAGCTACAACGGCGGCACACGCGAACCCGGCAGCTATGTAAGTGTGCTCGATCTGGATAAGAATAACATACCCAACGGCAACTACCTTATCCGCCTAAATTGTGGCGGGGTTATAAAATACAGAAAAGTACTACGGATGGAGTAAGTCCTTATCAAGAAATTGTTACTTCTAATGGCACTTTAAAATAAGCCACCAGCTCTTCAATAGCACGCTGCGGGCCGCCGGTCTCTTTAGCACGCTGATAGTTAGCCTCTAGTTTGGTTACGTACTGTTTACTTTGCGATTCTAACCAACGAGACAGGTAGTAGTAGGTATGTATGCTTATATCGTTGCCGTCGTAAACTGGCTTATCTTTAATAACTTTCTGGTAGCGTTTAAACGTATCGGCACATTTATCGTACTTGCGGGTGGCAAAGTAACCAATCATCAATGCCAGAAACACACTATCAGTGCTGCCCGAAAGGTTAAGTTGCTGATATGAAGTAAGCAGCGATTCCAACACCTCTACGCCTTTCTTAATTCCGGGACCACCCTGTACAACCAGTAGCGCACCATATAACATCTGAACGCTTACCATGTCGTTTTTATAATCGCTCTTCCATACGTCAAGGTCCAGTAACTCAGCGCATTTATCGCTCAGTTGTTTCATGGTTTGCAGGTCACCGGGGGCTACCAGCGTATTAAAATCTGACCGGTGCACCTGATAATGGTAGCTGGCTACAAAGCGGGTAGTTTGCACGGCTATGGAAAATATCTGTGGCATGTTCAGATAGTTTTTCCAGAATTTAATGGAGCTATAATGCCTGGTAAGCTCTTTAAAGTGCTTTTTACCTTCAGTGCTCTCTATACGCGCCAGCGGCGAGTTAAGTAACAGAAAACCAAATATGCCTTTTATATCAAACAGAAAAGGGAACACCACATGGCTGTTGTTTACCAGTTCTTTCTCCAATTGCTTAATCAGGGCCAGGTCATCCTCACTATCGAACATGCCCGGGTTGAAATAGTAAATGGTGTACAGGTATGAGTAAAGGCTTAGGATACGTATAGCTACCGATTCGTGATTGTGGTAATACCGGTAAAACTCTTTCAGTTTGGCCAGTGTCTCCACATTCTTCGATTCGGCAGGTACATACAGGGTAGTGCGCAGTGAATGTATAATCCGGTTAAACGTCTGCTCATTAATCAACGTCTTCTCTAACTGGGTAGTCAGCTTAAAACCGGTAACCGAGTCGCGGGTCAAAAAGGCCTGCTGTATCAAAAACTTCAATACAAAAGATAGTGTTTGATAATCTTCTATTTCCTCAGCAATATCATGAAGGCAATCAGCTCTGAAATTAGCTCCTTTCACATCACCATCGTTTACCATTCTTTCTATAATGGTAATGTTGTGGTGCAGGTAGTTTGGGTAATTCTGCCCTAATAGATACGATAGCTTAACAGTATAAGAGCTAAGCTGATTAAAATTTTGCTTCTGTTTTACGCTGTCGTATATCTTAGTGCAAAGCTCTTCATGGCTATCAAATTCGGGTAATTTGCTTCGTATGGCACTTACCAGTTTAAGCGATAACGCAGCGTTGCCCGCCTCCAGATTGTTGGCAAACTCCTTATAATGAAAATCATCCAGCAGGTAAATAAACTTCTGGATAGTCAATAGTCCGCTCTTATCTGTCATACCACCAGGGAGTGTTATCAATATTATTTTGCTTGGCTAAACAACACTAATTTTATTAAAATCAGAACTGTTAACGCATTAATTCGCGTATTTCTTTTACCGGGGCAGACCCATAGCTTAGAAACTGCTCATGAAACTTCTTTATATCGAAATTTTCGCCAGCTTTTGTTTTCAGTTCCTCTCGCAGCTCATATATCTCTGTAAGCCCGGTAAAGTAACTGGTAAGCTGCACTTGCGTAAGTGTAGCACGGCGCCATTTTTCACTTGCCTCTTTATTCTGCTGAAAAGCCTCGCGGGTTAGAAAATCTACCGCTTTGGCTTTATCCCAGCCCTTGCAATGTACGTTGTAGTCTAACAGAAAGTTGCAGGTTTCGCGCATGTTCCATTTGTAATAAAACAAAGTCATTTCCGGCGATGGGTTGTAGCCCTGCTCTATCATCATACGCTCTACGTAGCAGGCCCAACCCTCTATGGTAGCACCATTGCCCAATATGGTTTTAATTATGCTCGGCGAACGATTGGCATAAATACCTTGTGTGTAGTGACCGGGTATGGCCTCATGTATATTCAGTATCTGTAGCACATAATCATTGTACTCGCGCAGGTAGCTCTCGGCATCTTCAGCGCTGTAGTTGGTTAGCGGGCTAACATTGTAGTAGGTAACAGCATCCTTATCATATGGCCCCGGCGAGTTAATGCTGGCACCGGCCACACCGGCTGCATAGTCGGGTGTTTTACGCACTTTAAGGGGCTTGGTAGAGTCAAGGTCTATAAGCTGATGGGTATTTATAAATGCGGTCAACTCAGGCAACTGCTTCTCAATAGTCTCCAGCAAAGCATCGCGCTTACAATGTTGCAGGCTTATGGTATCAATCAAACGTTTAATACGCTCCAGCCGCTGGTTATCTGCAGGCATGGGTACGTCTTTAAAATATTTCGGCCAAAGCTCTGCCGAAAGCCGGGCCATTTCGTTATGCAGAAATTCTTTCCGCTGCTGCGCTTTGGCATACATTTCTGCTGCGGTATATCGCGAATCTACATCCAGCAAAAATTTCTGTGCATACAGCTTCTCCCCTATCCTGAAATCGCGAAACAGGGAATTGTTGGTTAGCGGATATGTTTTCTTTAACCAGTCAATATACCCCAGCATGGCACTTTTAGCAGCCGCCGCATTATTTTCAAAAGCCCTTTTTTCGGCTACCGTTAAACCCGATGCATTTACCGAATCAGGAAACACCGAACTAAAAAAATAAAGAGAGCCGTTGTTTTGCGCTATGGCAAGCTCGGTATGCTCACGGGTAGGCT
Source organism: uncultured Chitinophaga sp. (assembly GCA_964423405.1). Taxonomy (GTDB): domain Bacteria; phylum Bacteroidota; class Bacteroidia; order Chitinophagales; family LD1; genus Bog-950. Next base: position 27,631 of record CAYREY010000007.1, read on the forward strand.
TATCAATATTGGCTTTTGCGGCCTCATAATAAGCAGGTACACGGGACAGTTTAGCCGTAAGTGCGCGTAGTTTATCATCCAGCGGTAACTGTTTGTAGTCTATTACATCAAACAAAGCCCCGCCAATGTTGTAATTAGAAGGGTCCCATTCGTAACTCTTAAACTCATTAATACTAAAACGGATGCCCCTGGTAAAATTCTGAATAAGCCTGTAATCGGTTTTATTATTGGCATCCAGTTTATCAAATGATATTGCTTTCAATCGGGCATCCACACTATCGGCAAATGCCAGTTCGGCAGCTCGTTCAACAGCATCAGGTATTACCAATACCGAATCATACTTATGATACCCCACACCGGTAGCCCACCCGGGAAAGGTACGCCACAGGTCTTCTACAAATTTTCCTTTATAGGCTTCAAATGCAGCAATAGTGGCATTATCGGCAATAGCTACGTTACTATCGGCGCCCTGCTTTCTTTTACAGCCGGCGGCCAACAATAGCACTAATAGCACAAGTGCAATATTTTTCATATAAGATATTTACCTACCAAACATGGTAAGAATTTCTTAAACCACATACAACTATACGTCGTATTTGCGAAGCAGCTTTAGCAGGGTTTCAATATCCTTTGGCAACGGTGCAGTGTATGTAGCTTTCAATCCACTAACCGGGTGGGTAAATGTAACTTCCGATGCGTGTAGGGTTAACCGTGCAATGGTGGGCCGCTCCTCTTCTGCACCGGGCTTATAATTACGTTTTAAACTAGAAAAATAAAAAGCCTCGCGTTTGGCATAAATATCATCTACCAGCAGTGGGTTACCTATGTAAGCCAGGTGCACCCGTATCTGGTGGGTACGGCCTGTTTTTATCTGCACTTTCAGCAAACTGGCGTGTTTAAATTCTTCTACTACCTGGTATATGGTAAGGGCCTCCTTACCTCTTTTGTGCACCAGCATGGTACCCGGGTGGGCCATGTTTTCGGCTATCGGCTCATTTATCTCGCCCTGTGTAGCCTGCATACGGCCACCGGCAACGGCCAGGTATATTTTGGTTACTTCGTGGTTTTGAAATTGCAGGGAAAGGTGCCGGTGTGCCTGCTCATTACGGGCAAAGCACAGCACACCGCTGGTGTACTTATCTATACGGTGTACCACCCACAACCGGCCAAATTGTTTCTCCAGTATCGTCTGTACAGTATCTAAATCGGGGTGTTGCCTCTCGGGTATTACGGTAATACCTGCTGGTTTGTTGGCTACCACAATAGCATCATCGCTGTATATCACCTGCACCTGTTCTCTCATACTATCGGTTGCAGTTGGCAAAATAATCTACCCCGTCTTTAGTTAGGTTTACAGCCAGGTTATCGCCATTCAGGTAGCCCGAGCCGGTAATAATACCAGTATAGCTTCCGGTGGCATTCTGCGAGTATATCTCAAACCGGTTAGGGCCGGTTATAGTACCCACCACTGTAAAATGGTCGTCGTTAAAGTTGGTAAGTATTATTTGCTGTATAATAGGGCCGTTGGTAATAAACAAGGTATGCTGTTTGGTTCCGGTAGCATTAGAAGTTGTAGTAGCATTCCAGGCACGGATAAACTTATTGCGCGATGGTATGTTGCAGCTGTTGCCTTCGTACCCCTGCGGGCATAGCGAGTCGCAAAACTGCCCGCCCCATCGGTCGACACATTTACAGGTCCCTCCGGCTACGCACTCGCCATCATTCAGGCAGGTTACATCCTTGCAGCCGGGTTTGCAGCCGTTTAACACAACCATTGCAGTCCCCAGCACTAAAAAGCAGTAAAGTATGAATTTCATCAGTGCGCTAATGTATCAAACTGTAATCAAATATTTTACCTTCGGCGCACTAATAATCATACGTTTACCAATGCGCCTGGCCGCTTTGCTTATTGCCATATTGCTGTTGCCGCTGGCGGGGGCTGCCCAACAACTAACCTCTACCGTTAAAGGCAAAGTAACCGATAAAGACACTAAACAGCCGCTTTTCGGGGTAACTGTGTTCCTGCTAAATTCTAATCCACCTCGCGGCGCCAGTACCGATGCCGATGGTAATTTTTCAATACCGAACGTACCCGTGGGCCGACAATCGCTCAGATTTACTTATGTAGGTTACGAAGAAGCTACTGTAAGCGAGGTGCTGGTAATTTCTTCAAAAGACCTGACTGTAAATATTGAGTTACAGGAAAAAATAAGCAACCTGAAAGAAGTAGAGGTGGTGGCACAAAAAGACAAAACAAAAGCCAATAACGATTTTGCTACTGTTAGCGCACGCACCTTCTCTGCCGAAGAAATGAACCGCTATGCCGGCACCCAAAACGACCCAGCCCGTATGGCACAAAGTTTCGCCGGGGTAGTTACTGCCAACGATGAGAACAACCAGATTGTAGTTCGCGGCAACTCGCCTCGCGGGCTTTTATGGCGGTTAGAGGGGCTTGAAATACCCAACCCCAACCACTTTGCCGGGAGCGAGGGCTCAACCGGTGGCGGGGTAAGTATCCTGTCATCTAACATGATAACCAACACCGATTTTTTTTCGGGTGCCTTTGCTGCCGAATACGGCAATGCCCTGAGCGGGGTGTTTGATGTTAACCTGCGCAAGGGCAACAGCGAACGCTGGGAGTTTGCACTTAAAGCTGGTGTACTGGGTGCCGAAGCAGCCATAGAGGGGCCATTCAATAAAAAGTATAAAGGCTCCTACCTGGTCAACTACCGCTACTCTACACTCGAACTATTCTCGCTAATGGGCTTTCAGATTGGGGGAAGTGTTACACCAAAGTACCAGGACCTTTGCTTCAACTTTTACTTTCCTGCCGGTAAGGCCGGTAGTTTTACTGTGTACGGGCTGGGGGGCATCAGTTCGCTTGGCAACAAAGTAGCCAGCGATACATCGAAATGGAAAACGCTTAGCGATAAAAGCGAATTTGCCCAAAAACAACTGGTAGGGGTAGCAGGCATCACACATCTTTTTCCATTAAAGGATAATAAAACCTACATTAAAACAGCTGTTAGCTACAGCTATACCGATAACGGCAGCAGCGATGATACGGTTGACTATAACTTCAACCGTTTTGAAACCGGTAACGATAAATTTATCTATAAAACCCTGCGGGCAACTACTATGGTAAATACCAAAATAGATAGCCGCAACGTGGTACGATTGGGTATTGTATACAGTAATATCGATTTTAAACTTTTCAGCGAACGATACTCCTACCTAAGCCAACGGGTAGAGGGCCTGGTAAACCATACCGGCAATACCCACCTGCTACAGGGCTATGCCCAATGGAAACACCGGTTTAATGAACGTTTCCAGATAAATAGCGGTATGCATTTTCTGTTCTCATTTATAAATAACAAGTTTTACGCAGAGCCCCGCATAGGCGCCGAGTACCGGATTACCGAAAAGCAAAGCATTAGTCTGGGTACCGGATTGCATAGCCGTATAGACGCCATGTCAACCTATGTATCGTACACAGCAGGGCAGAATGGCGGCAACCGCAACCTCGATTTTTCGCGGGCACTGCATGTGGTAGCCGGCTATAACTTCAGTTTTTATAAAGATTTCCGCCTTAAAACAGAAGTATATTTCCAATATTTGTTTAATGTGCCTATTGGTGCCGATAGCAGCGGCCATACGTTTTCAATAGTTAACTACGATGATGGATTTGTAAACATACCCCTTAAAAGTAAGGGTATCGGCTATAATTACGGGCTGGAGCTAACGGTAGAAAAATTTTTCTCGCACAATTACTTCTTCATGTTCACCACCTCGCTGTTTAACTCGCAATACCGTGCAGCCGATGGCCAATGGCGTAGCACAGCTTATAATGTAAATTACGTACTGAATGCGCTGGGGGGGAAAGAGTTTGTGGTGGGCAAAAAAAAGAACAACATCATAGGTATTAATGCCAAAATAATATGGCGGGGCGGTAATAAGGTAACCCCGGTTGACCTACCAAAATCTATTGCAGCCAATAAAACGGTCTATCAGGAAGATAAAGCCTATAGCGAAAAACTACCCGACTATTTCCGTATAGATTTCGGGGTAAGTTTCCGCCGTAATAAAAAGAAGTATAGCTGGATGCTGTCGTTTGATGCACAGAATATTATTAACCGCAATAACGTGGCGGCGCGCATCTACAACCCCGAAACGCAAATGATAGAAACAAAAACCAATTTGGGCATAGTGCCGGTATTTAGTTGGAAAGTTGAGTTTGGCGTAAAATAGCCAGCGACTGCGGCCCCTCATTAAATAGCAAATCAAGTACACAAAGGTTAGGCACAAATCCGTTACGCGCATCAAATACCTGATAGTAGCGTACACTACTCTCCTGCTTATCATTCCGCAAATCGCTGCTATAAACCCCGGCTGGTAGGTAGCCTTCAGTATATGTTATTTCAGCAGGTAGCTTTAAAGCTTTTAGTACTACCCGCAATAGGTCGGCATTAAATTCAAACAAATACTCATACTGCTTCTCATAGCAGGCCAAAAACCTATCGGCATAAAACTCAAAGTAAGGCGCACTACCATAGGCACTACATATAGCCTGCCAGTGCTTCTGCTGCCAGTTTACAGTATTCGATATTTTAACCTCTGTGTACAACCTGTGATGGTCGCGCCCGCCGCCCAAAGGTATAGATAGCATCTGCACGCCATTAGCACCGGTAATGCGGCACCGGTTACGGTTAGTAGATTTTACAAAATTTTCGTACCGCTCTATTACTATGGGCTTACTGGCTACAAACTTCTGCAACCAGTTTATATCGGGCAAATATGGCAGGTACATTACAGTACTCATACTGCAAGTATGAGGCTTTTTGCAATAAACACGCAGGCTATTCAAATAAAAATGGCCCTTGTCAGGGCCATTTTTATTATGATAAGTATTTGAAGTTAAAGTTTGGCTTAAGCTTGGTAAGCGATTCGTAAATAAGCTTAACTACATTCTCCAGGTCGTCGATAGAAACCAACTCTACCGTGGTATGCATATAGCGCAACGGCAACGATATAAGGGCAGATGGAATACCACCTTTTGCATAAGCAAACGCATCGGTATCGGTACCGGTTGAGCGCGAAGCAGCGTCCAGTTGGTATGGTATCTTTTTATCTTTTGCCGTGTCAATGATAAAATCAAGCAGTTTGTTGTGTACCGCAGGGCCTATGGTTAGTACAGGGCCTTTACCGGCGGCAAAGTCACCCTCGCTAATCTTTTCAATCATAGGGGTAGTGGTATCATGGCATACATCAGTTACTATTACACAGTCAGGGTGTATGGTTTCTACCACCATTTCGGCACCACGCAGGCCTACTTCTTCCTGCACACTGTTTACTATATACAGAGAGAAAGGCAGCTTTTTGTTGTTCTCTTTAAGCATACGGGCTACCTTGGCAATTATAAAGCCACCGGCACGGTTATCCAGTGCACGGCCACCAAAGTACCGCTCGTTCAATACAAAAAATTCATCCTGATAGGTAATTACACAACCTACGTGTATGCCTTTATCTTCTACTTCCTTTTTGGTAAGACAGCCCAGGTCCAGAAATATGTTTTTCACTTCCGGCGATTGCTCTTTGCTGTCGCGGCGGGTGTGTATGGCCGGCCAACCGAACACAGCAGGTATCTTTTTACCATCACGGGTGTGTATCCATACCTTTTTAGATGGGGCAATCTGATGGTCGCTACCACCATTGCGTTTCACATAAATAAGCCCATCGGGAGTTATATATGATACAAACCAGCTAATCTCATCGGCATGTGCCTCTATGGCTACCTTAAATTTTGCTTCGGGGTTTACTATACCATACACCGTACCATAATTATCCACCTCATACTTATCTATAGCGGGCTTAAGGTAGCTAAGCCATAGCTTTTGCCCTTCGGCTTCAAAACCGGTTGGCGATGGGTTGTTAATGTAAGCTTCAAAAAACTTCCTGTCCTCATCGGTCAAAATACTCTTCTTCTTAACAACAGTTTTCTTTTTAGTTGCCATTTCGGTAATTTTAAATATATAATGGCAGCAAGAATAGGTATTCTGTAATAAAATAAGAAATGCCAAATTTGCACCTATCTTACAAATACATCTTATTGTGAAAAGAGTACTGTGTTTTAACCTTCTTTTAGCTTTATCGGTGCTGCTTATGTCGGGCAGTTGGGTTAATCCGGCCGAGGTGTTTGCCCACTATGCCGCGGCTATAAAAAACAAAAGCGGCATGCAATATTTTGCTGTAATAAAGGTGGTGGATATTTCGCGGAATACCATGTACGAGGTGTGCGCCCCGGGCAGTGCCATCCGCAGCGCCCTGCACAAAGAGCTAAAATACGACTACGACGACCAGTCGGTAGCCATGGTACAACACATGGCCTTAATGAGCCTTGACCGGATTATTGAATTTAAAGATACCACCGCCATACAGCTATTGGGCGACAATAGTTATACCGAAGCGGAACTGGCTGCCTTTGAAAAGGCCAAAGACATAAAAACGCTGGCTAAAAACATACGGGGCTGGGGTAGCTGGCAAATGGAGTTCCGCGATGACAAAGAGCTGCTGATGTATGCCCACGCCTTGTTCAATCAGGGTTTATTAACCGGCGAAGACAACCAGCGGTTAGGCACCTTGGTGTATGTAAAATAACTACTTATGTAGCTCCCCAAACAAAACGGGCGATTGGTTATCCAATCGCCCGTTTTATTATCGCCAAAATAAGTACTGCTTACTGTTTTACAGTTTTACCGCTGTAGCTAGCACCACCATCGGTAATTTTAAAGAAATAAACACCGTTTGCCAGGTTAGTAGCAAGTGCATTCAGGCTACCGGCATTAAGGGTTTCTTTAACAAGCACCTGTCCGTTGGTATTGGCAACCTCTACTACGGGGTTGCTTAGTTTAGACGCACTAAGGTCAACTACAAAGTTGTTACCGTTCCAGTATGCTTTTACATACTCATTGGCGGCTTCGTTAATGCCTACGGTACTATTGGTAACCACTATTACAACCTCCTGTGTGGTAATGGCATCATTAGCCGTATTTTTCGACTCGCACACCACATAATAGGTGCTGGCCAGTGCAAAACGTGGGGTTAAACTGGTACCTGTTTGTGCAGGGCTAAAGCCGGTATAACCCAGGCCCGATACTTCAGAGTATTTCCAGGTACGGGTAGCTGTTTGTGACTCGGTAACTGTAATAGCATTACCATCCTGATTACGCGCAATGTACTGCGTATCGGTAGGGGCTATAGAGCTGGTAAAAGGGTTCAACACTAAATCGGTACCATTATCGCTGCCGGTAATTGCAGGGTCGGTAGATACTACACGGATACGGTAGTTAGTACCGCCCGGCGTAGCACCCGGTATAGTAGCGCTGATAGCACCAATGGTAGAACCACTCAGGGTACCAATATTAACCGGATTGGCAAAGCTGCCGGTGTAATCAGATAGCTGGGCCGTGAACACGTTGCCGGCATTAAATACCGCATCGCTGGTAAAGTTAACTGTTACCGGTGCATTCAGGTTTGGCGAAACATCAAACGGTGAACCACTGATAGCTGAGGTAGTAATAGTGGTGCCGTTAGCTACATCTATCCGTACTTCGTTGCTGGTAACATTATCGCTATAGGTATTGGTAGATACTGCCACTACATAAAAAGTACCTGGTGTGGCAAAGTTAGGGATATAGCTGCTGCCGGTTTGGGCAGGGTTAAAGCTGGTATAAGGCCCGCCGCTGGCAGTAGCATATTTCCATTCATCCTGTGTGGTAGTTTGCGAAGCAAACACAGCCAGTGCGGTACCGTTGGTATTAAGTGCAATTGCCTGGTCGTTTGGCGGTGCAACCGAGTTATTAAACTGGTCAACAGCCAGGTCAGCGCCATTATCGCCCCCCAATACAACCGGACTGTTAGATACCACCCGGATACGGTAGCCGTTACCAGCTAAAGTGGTATGAGGTATGGTAGCGCTTATGCTGCCCGAGGTAGTAGCTGTTACAGTACCTATATTAACAGGGCTGGCAAACGAACCGGCAGCATCTGAAAGCTGGGCGGTAAATACGTTACCATTATTAAAGGTACCGCTGGTAGTGTAAGGTACTGAAATCTGTGCATCGGGCGCCGATGGGCTGAACTGGAAAGGAGAGCCGTTTACTGTGCCGGTAGCAATTGTTGCACTGCCTACGCTTATCAGCACCTCGTTGCTGTATACTTCCAGGTTATTAATAGTGCTTTTGCATACTATATAGTAATTGCCGGCTGCATTAAAATTAGGGGTATAGGCAGTACCGGTTTGGGCTGGTGCTATGGCATTAAGCAAACCACCCGATGTGGTAGCATACATCCACTCACGATCGGTACCGGTTGGTGTTTCGGTTACGGTAAGTGTGGTACCGTTTACGCCCACCAATATACTTTGCGATGCGGTAGGGGCTATACTGTTAGCAACTATATTAAACGGTGCTTCGTTAGATACTACCGTTAAACCACCGGGATAAGTAGATACACATACTACATAGTAAGTGCCCGCGTTGGTAAAATTGGGCACATAACCGGTGCCGGTTTGGGCCGGTACAAAGCTTTGGTAGTTGCTGCCGCTGGTAGTGGTAAACTTCCATTCGCGCGAAACCGCTGCAGGGGTTTCGGTTACGTTGATAGTAGTACCATTAATATTAGCTCCCAGTGTTTCGGTTGCCGATGGGCTGATGCTGTTACCTACCAGGGTAATGGCAATATCACTACCATTGTTAGCAGCCGTTAAGGCTGGTGTGCTGGTTTTAACGCGTATGCGGTAACCGGTGCCGGTTGCAGTACCGGCTGGTATAGTTGCGTTAACAGTACCCGACGTAGTTGAAGTAGCCGAGCCGATAACTACAGGGTTAGCAAATGAGCCGCTGGCATCCGATAACTCAGCAGTAACCGTATTACCGGCGGTAAAAGTACCTGTTAAAGTATAAGGCACACTAACACTGGCACCCTGGCTGGCACTTACATAGTAGCTAAGCGGGGTAACAGTGCCGGTAGCAACTGTTGGGTTATAAATAGCTTCAAAATCATCTAACCATAGGGTGGTGTTGTTTGAACCACCTGTCTGGTCACCGCTGCTGGTGGTGGTAATAAGTATGTACTGCGGGGTGCGGTTATCTACATAAGTAAACGGCATCGATACACGGGTCCAGTTCGTAACATCTGAGTTAGGTACGTTTGTCCAGGCTGCGCGGGCTATTATGTTTTGTGTACTATCCGGATGGTTGCCGCCAACAGGTGTTTCTGGCGCATAAGCATAACCTACGTGCAGGCGGGCCTCCACTCTTGGGTAATCAGAACTGTACGAATCGTATCGATACCAGAATACCAGACTATCGGGACGGCCCGTAAAAGTCATACCATAATCGGCGTTACCTGCTATAGTTCGGATATAACCCTCAGATTTGTTAGTTGAGGGTGCCTCTATTTTACCAGTAGCCAGCGAACCGTTTACCACTACTATACCAAAGGCCAACCCAGTTTTAACCCTTGCACAGTAGGTACCGCTATGCGGGTTAGTGGTTTCCTGAAAACAGGTTTGCGGGCCGGATGTAGCATTACCTCCACCGGTTCTATTTGAGTTCCATTGTGTGGGTTCTATGGTAGTACCAGAACCTGTCCAGCTTTCAAAACTTCCATTTGTAATGGTGGTTTGGGCCGATAGGCTGAGCGTTACCATCAGGGCCAACACCAATTGTAAAATCTTATTCATTTTCTCTGTTTTAATTCGGGCGAAAAATACGCAACAATCGCAAATCACCAAGTTAGTTATGCACAATACAACAATAAACGTAAAATACGCTGGTAGGTAATATAACAAAAAAGGTCCGCAGAAAATCTCTGCAGACCTGAAAAACAATGCTTTATATTCTATTACTGTTTGTTTTTGTTCAACTCTAACAGTTGTACACCCAATATACTTTCCAGCATACTGGCTTCTTTATTGTTGCCGTTTCCGGCAATGTAAGTGCTGGGCAATTGCATTTTAGAAAGGGCCTCGGCTACACCAATCTTGGTTTCCTTTTCTATCTCGGCCTTCTGTTGCGGGGTTAAACCCGCGTTTACCAGCTTGGCGTTTTTATACGATTCAGCATCGGCATCGGTTTTCACTTTCTGGGCTTGCAGCACAGCGGTCTGCGCTTCCAGGGCAGCTACCTCCTTTTCCTGTTGCGCCTGTGTAATGGCCTGGGCTTTCACCACCTCCTGCTCCCATTTAGCCTTGGCAGCGGCAGCTTTACCCTGCAACTCGGTGGTAATAGCATCCTGCTCGGCCTTTTTACTGTTGGCAATAGCGGTTTGCACCTGCATATAAGCCTCCTGCTGTACTTTAATCTGGCGCTCTACCTCTTCATCATAATCAATAGCGTTGATAGATAAGCCCTGTAGCAATACATGATAGGTTTTAATAGCTGATACCTCCTGACGGATAGGGCCTTTGGCATCCTGCTCTATTCGTACTACGGTTACTGTTTTGTCGGCATTCATCAGGTCGTCGTGTATCTTTATATCTTCCTGCACTGTACGGTACACACCGTTTATACTCTGGTCCTCTATATACGATAGCAGGTCGTTACGCTTTTCGGCGCTCGATTCTTTACTACTCATCAGCGGGCCGGTCATATACACAGCTTTGGTAACCACCTGGCGTATCAATTGCTGCTCTACCGCCTGCTGCGATCCGAAGTCGGTATGCAGTTTAAGTATGGCTTTATCGTCAGCAGGCATGTACCATCGTACTGAGCCTGCCATCTGGGCATGTCCACCATCGTTAAATCGTATCTTTATCGATTCGTCCACATTGGCGCCACCATCATTTTTTTTGCTAAACCAAAACTGGTTCGATTTTTTGTAGTGTGTAGCTGTACCAAAGTTCTGCATAACGGGGCCGGGTGTGGTATATATGGTTACGGCACCTGTAAACGGGCTTTGTATAATTACAATCTCCGAGTTATCTACGTTCTCTACCATCTTACCCGAAAATATGAGTAAGATGAGGGCTAGTAAGCCTAAGCCCAGGTATAATGTTTTCTTTAAGGTCAATTCTGGTCGTGTCATGGTTTTAAATGGGTTCTTCATGGTTTATTGGTTTATAAAAGTTTTTCTGTTTCGTCTTTAAGCTGTTCGGCTGTTTTGTAATTATCGTAAGCCTGCTGCTGTACATCCTCTATTACCTGTTTGGTTTCGTCGGCCTTTTGCTTTGCTTTGGCAATCTTGTCTTCAAGCCTGTCGGTTGTCGGTTCCGGCAAAGCCGGTTTCACTTTTCTGAACGAACCGAACAAAGGCTTATTAAAAAGCAATGGCACAAAAAATTCGGTAATAAAAATCAATACAATAGCTGCCACAAGGCATATTTCTAAAACTGCCCACATAGTTTAATTGGTTTTAATAAATAGTGGTTGTACAAGTACTATAACCTGCACAATACACTTAAATAAATTGTAACGCTGAATGGTAGTAACACCACCTGTGGGATGAACTGTTGGGCTGTGTTGGTTAAAACACTATTAAATCTAAGCTTGAGAATTCGTCCCGCTTGCGGGAGTACTAATTCGGGAGGGTGGAAAATTGTTCACATACACCATACGACGTATATGTACAGGCAATATTTTAGCAGCTATGTTAAAAAACACAGTTTAGAAACAATCTAATTTAACGGCATTACTGGTTATTACCAGCCTCTTCGCCGGCAGTATGCACTTCTCCCTGCTCCTCTTCCTTTGTTTCCTTATAATGGAAATACAAAAATCCCAATACGGTAATAGCCAGAAAAACACCAAAAATGATAACGGGTAAATAAGACTTCATAGGCGATTGGTTTTACCTAAAATTATGAAGCCGTATTAAAAAAAACGAATAAGTAAATGATTTTTTTTGACCTAAAAGCTAAAAAAGCTGATTATCAGGCCCGTAAATTACAGCAAACTAAATTCAGAAACGATAGTATCAGGCTTCGTTGTTAAAATACAGCTTATAGTAATTCATGCCCTTTTCCTCATCATAACCCCGCTCTATCATCTCTTTAGAGCCATGCACGTACACGTGGAAATTCTTATCCAGCTTTAACACACTTTTAAATATGCGCGATTGGTTTTTTACAGCCATTGGGTTTATCTCAAAATCATCGCCCAGAAAAACGGAGTTTTTAACCTCATACTCTTCTTTAAACCGCGAAAAGCTTTTCATAATGTGCGGCTCCTGTATCACTTCGCGGCTAAAGCTTTCGTAATCGAATTGTTCATTCTGTTTAAAAAATGCCACCGATTTATTCAGCATATCTATCTGGTCGGTTTTTACCACTTCAAACTCCTGTGGCAATTGGTCTTTAATGTAGTCTTTTGCCAGGCTAAGAAACTGGCGGGTTTTATGGTAATCGTCCGAGCAAGGTTTAACACCTAAAAACTCTCCTTTCCAGTACAGCGCCTCCTCTCCTTTTCCCTGCCGGTCGTGTATGCAAATCCTGAAACCATCATCGTCGGCGGTGTTTAATATTATACAAGCTTTATCTACCGCCTTCAGGTCTATCCCTTCATCAAATTCATACTCATAAACGTCGGTCTTATTTTCAATTTTCATAAACGAGGTTTTAACCTCTGTTTTAAATATACCAATGGCATTGATAGACTCTCCATTCAATGAAACTCCATTTAAATGCGCCACATACATTTCGCCACCGTTTACCTTGGGGTGGGTAGTGTAGTTGTAAAGCAATTTGGCCAGGTCGCTGCTGAAATCAAGAAAGTTTATTTTATGATCAAACAGGCTGGTGCTCAGGTTAAACACCTCATTATGGCTCACATCTATGGGGTGGGTAAACTGGTAAAACTCCGGCGTTTTAAACTCGCTGGTAAAAAATTTCAGCAATAATGCCTGTGCATCGGTATCGCGTATATCCGTTTCGCGTTTCGATAAAAAATAGCCTTCATCGCGTAGTTTGTTACCTACCCGGTGTATGGCAAGGCTACGTATTTGTGTGTTCAAAAATTCGAGTGTCATACCGCAAGTATATACAGTAACCATTACAATTACCAAACAAAAGCGCCACACCTGTAGGTGTGGCGCTTAACTTATCTGGTAACAATTAGTTTCTTAACGAGTTTATATCAATCACAAACCTGTACTTTACATCGCTTTTCAATACACGTTCGTAGGCTTCATTTATCTGCTGGGCAGGTATCACCTCTACATCACTCACAATATTGTGCTCGGCACAGTAATCCAGCATTTCCTGGGTTTCTTTAATACCCCCTATCAACGAACCAATAATGCTCTTACGCTTCATAATAAGCTGTCCCGCCGGTAGTTTAGATGGATTAGTTGGTATGCCTACCACTATCATAGTACCGTTGGTACGCAACAGCGGCAGATACGTGCTGTATTCGTGGTCAGCCGAAATAGTGTTCAATATAAAATCAAACTGATTTTTGGCGGCCTCCATGGCGGCAGGGTCGGTGGTCAGTACAAAATGGTGCGCACCCAGTTTCTCAGCATCGGCCTTTTTAGATGGCGAGGTACTTAGCATGGTTACCTCGGCACCAAACGATACGGCAAACTTAACAGCCATGTGGCCCAGGCCACCCAGGCCCAATACAGCTACTTTGTGCCCTTTGCCTACTTTCAGGTGGCGCAGCGGCGAATAAGTAGTAATACCTGCACAAAGTAGCGGTGCTACACCCGCCAGGTCCAGCTTATCCGATACTTTAAGTGTGTAGTTTTCATCTACCACTATCTGGGTGCTGTAGCCACCGTAAGTTGGGGCCCCCGTACCTCTTTCTTTCGAGTTATACGTGCCGGTCATTCCTTGTTCGCAATATTGTTCTTCGCTCTTCTTACAGTTTTCGCATTCTCTGCACGAATCTACAAAGCAACCCACACCGGCAAGGTCGCCGGCTTTAAACCTAGTAACTTTATCGCCTACTTTCACCACACGGCCTACTATTTCGTGGCCGGGTACCATGGGAAAAGCCCCCTTGCCCCATTCGTCGCGCACCTGGTGAATATCAGAGTGGCACACACCGCAGTAAAGTATTTCTATCTGTACATCGTAAGTACCGGGCTCGCGACGCTCAAATTTAAATGGTGCTAAAGGTTGGTTGGGCGCATGGGCCGCATAGGCATTGGTTGGTAACATAATCTCTCTGTTTTAATTTATGGTGGCAAATAAACAAATACAACTTTAACTTAGCTAAACACCATACTAACAAGCTGTAAGGGCTTTTGTTTATTATTGTTCTATGCAATTATTTATAGAGTGGGGGCCTTCGGCCAATGCATTTTCTTTCGGGCTGTTTGCTATACAATGGTACGGCCTGCTGTGGGGCGCATCGCTAATGTTATGCTTTTTTATTGCCCAATACCTGTTTAACCAGCTAAACCGCGACGACAACGACATTACCCTGATTATCCAGTACATATTTCTGGGCGGCATTATCGGGGCCCGTTTGGCACACGTATTTATCTATAACCCCTCGTTTTACCTGGCCAACCCCGCCGATATTATCGCCGTTTGGAAAGGTGGGCTTGCCAGCCACGGCGGCGTGGTAGGCGGCCTGATAGGCCTTTACTTTTTTTGCCGCCACCATAAACAGTATTCATTTTTCTGGCTGCTGGATATTGGCATTATAGCCACCCTTATCATAGCCTCATTAGTGCGCTTTGGCAACCTCATGAACTCGGAACTGTGTGGCAAAGTTACCGATGTACCCTGGGCGTTTATTTTTACCAACTCGTACGAAGTGCAAGATATGCTACCCCGCCATCCGGTAGTATTGTACGAAAGCATCGCTTATTTCATTATACAGATTGTAATGCTATTGCTCTTCAAAAAATATAAGGAGAGTAAGCCCGGCATATACATTAGTACGTTCCTTATTACTGTTTTCACCATCCGGTTTTTGCTTGAGTTTTATAAAGAACCCGATGGCGGATTAATTTTTAATACCATCAGCAAAACACAATTGTTAAATCTGCCGTTTATAGTAACAGGACTGGTACTGGCCTGGTATACGCTAAATGGTAAACTTAGCTATGGTACACAATCGGCCCCGCTTAATTCTTAAATCTGCAAGTTGGCTACATACGAAAAATGGTTGGGTGCCGGTTTAGGCTGGCTGCTTACAGGCAATCCGCTGGGTGGACTGTTAGGCTATTTGGCGGGTAGTGCAGGCAGCAACAATACCACAACCAGTACCGAACCCGGTATTACCGATTTTGAAGTTAACCTGATGATACTTTCGGCCTACCTGATTAAAATAGATGGCCGCATAGCACTTGAAGAAATAGCCTTTACCAACCGCTTTTTAAACACCCACTTTAACGATAAGTACGCCGAAAAGCGGGCGCAGATACTACAACACTGCCTGCAAAAAGAGTACGACATTAACGCTGCCTGCGAGCAGATACGCATGTACACCAGCCATGCTACCCGACTGCAGGTAATTCAGTTTTTGCTGGAACTGGCCGCCAGCGATGGCGACCAAAACGAACGGGAGCATTTCTTCATATTTAAAGTAGCCGGCTACCTGAATGTTAACGATGTGGACTACCGCCGCCTTAAAAACGGGCTTACAGTTACCACCACCAGTGCTACGGCCAGCTATTACGATATAATAGGCGTAAGCGGCACTACCCCCATGACAGAGATACGAACCACCTACCGCAAACTGGTTTTAAAATACCACCCCGACCGCAACAACAACCTGAGCGAAGCTGAAAAGAAAAAGCTGGCCCAGCGCCTGCAACAGATTAAAGAAGCCTACGAACAGATAAAACAGGAACGGGGCGAAAAATAAAGGGCCACCTCTCGGCAGCCCTTTTTCCTCTGTTAGCGTGTGATAGTATCGTTGGTTTAATCCTGTTCGTCGTATTGTTCGTCGTTATTGTGGCTGCTGCCGTCTTCAAACTCGGCTACATTAAAATCGTTGCGACGGTTAAATTCTTCCTTTTTCAGCTTAATACTATTCAAACGGTCCAAACGGAACGAACGGTAATCGCCACGAAGCCTGCACCACCCTACCAGGTGGCGTTTGCGCTCTTTGTAAACAATTGCCATTGGTTCTATTTCGCGTACCGAAACACCTTTAGAACTGCTGTCGTATTCTATAACAGCTACTTTGCAATTTTCCACGGCATTAACAATAGTATTCAACAGGTTGGGAGAATAATGCATCTGCTTCTGCGACGCACTTTTCGTGTAAGTAGGGTTATCTATCATGGGTTGTAATTGGTCCACGAATTTAGATTTTAATAATATCTGGACAAATTTTTAAGCAAAAATTATTTTACAAAGTTTCC
>CAYREY010000007.1:44050-46746 GCA_964423405.1 uncultured Chitinophaga sp.
ACAAAGTTTCCAATGTTACAACACTTAACACTATATCAATAATACTATACCGGATATCCTTAAGCGGTGCCATCAAATAAAAAAAGCGCCCCGTTTATAGCGGGGCGCTCTGTAACTATTGTGTAACTTCTGGCAGATTATCCAGCCAGGCTCTGCTCCAACATGGCAATTTTGGCAAGTGCATCTTCACGCTTTTTGCGTTCGCTGGCTACTACCTCTGGCTTGGCAGATGCTACAAACTTTTCGTTCGATAGCTTTTTATCTACCGATGCTAAAAAGCCTTTGGCATACTCCAGTTCCTTTAGTATACGTTCGCGCTCTTCGCCTTCGTTAGCCTGCTCGCCGGTGGCTACAAAAAACTTATAACCCTTGCTGATAAACGTTTTAGTGCCGGCTACATCTTCTTTAACCGCCTCTAGTTTTCCTAACCGGGCTAGCTTAATAATTTTAGCGTCAAAGGCATTGAACGAAACCGCATCGCTGCCGTTGTAGAAAGCATCTACCGTTTCGGTATTCTTTTTACTGGCACGGGCACGTATTTCGCGTATGTTGGTTATCAACTCAAACGTAAGTTCTGCCTGCGCAATCAGTGCTTCATTCACCTCGCCCGCCTTAGGGTATTGGGCCACACAAATGCTCGCCCCTTCGGTACGTTCAGCTAACAGGTGCCAAATTTCCTCTGTAACAAACGGCATTATCGGGTGCAACAGCTTAATAAGGGTTTCAAACAACTCAACCGTACGGTTATAGGTGTAGCTGTCTATCGGCTTCTGGTAGTCGGGTTTAACCAGCTCCAGATACCACGAGCAGAAATCATCCCATATCAGTTTGTACAACGTCATCAGCGATTCGCTTAGGCGGTAACTGCTGTACGAATCATTCAGCTCTACTATCGTTTTGTTTATCTTGCTTTCCAGCCAGTCTATCGCTACTTTGTTCTCAGCATTCTCACCCTCGTACACCTCCCAGCCTTTTACAAGGCGCAGGGCGTTCCATAGTTTATTGCTAAAGTTACGGCCCTGTTCGCACAGCTTTTCATCAAACAAAATATCGTTACCGGCCGGCGAGCATAACAGCATACCTAAACGCACCCCATCGGCGCCATACTGCTCAATTAAATCAAGCGGGTCGGGCGAGTTACCCAGACTCTTGCTCATTTTACGGCGCAGCTTATCGCGTACTATACCGGTGTAGTAAACGTTTTTAAACGGCTTCTCTCCTCTCCACTCATAACCGGCCATTATCATACGCATTACCCAGAAGAACATAATCTCCGGTGCTGTTACCAGATCGTTGGTTGGGTAGTAGTAGTTAATATCCTTGTTATCGGGGTTCTCAAAACCATCAAACACGCTGATAGGCCACAGCCAGCTACTAAACCAGGTATCTAATACATCCTCATCCTGATGAAGCGTTTTGGGCTGGCCTGTTGCTAGTTGCATACGGGCTTCGGCTTCTGTTTTCGCCACGGCTACCAGGTTACCGCTCTCATCGTACCAGGCAGGTATACGTTGGCCCCACCACAACTGTCGGCTTATACACCAGTCGCGTACATTATCGATCCAGTGCTTATAGGTATTCTTCAGTTTTTCGGGATAAAAATGAATATCATCACTCATTACATCATCCAGCACCTGAGGATTTTTCTCAAAAAACTTCTTCATATCCACAAACCACTGTAGCGATAAACGGGGCTCTACTATAGCCGTAGTACGCTCGCTGCGGCCTACCTTGTTCAGGTAGTCTTCTTTCTTTATCAGCAAGCCATCGGCCTCTAGCTGTTCGGTAGCCAGTTTACGCGCCTTAAAGCGGTCTAACCCTACAAATACTTTGGCAGCATCGCTAACAGTGCCATCTTCGTTAAAGCAATCTATCACCTCCAGGTTAAATTTCTTGCCTATCTCGTAGTCATTAATATCGTGTGCCGGGGTAATCTTCAAGGCACCGGTACCAAACTCAATATCAACATACTCATCGGCAATAACCGGTACTTCGCGGTTTACCAGCGGCACTATTACTGTTTTACCTACCAGGTGTTTGTAGCGTTCATCGTTAGGGTTAACGCAAACTGCCACATCGCCCATTATAGTTTCGGTACGTACCGTTGCTACGGGCAGGTACTCATCGCTGCCTTTAATCATATACTTTACAAAGCAAAGCTGGCTTTTCTCATCACTGTACAGTACCTCTTCGTTGCTTAGCGTGGTTTTGGCCGATGGGTCCCAGTTTATCATACGCAGGCCACGGTAAATAAGGCCTTTTTTGTACAGGTCTATAAATACCTCAATAACCGCATCGCTAAGTTTATCTTCCATAGTAAAGCGGGTACGCTGCCAATCGCAGCTGGCGCCCAGCTTCTTAAGCTGCTCCAGTATTATACCGCCGTACTTCTCTTTCCATTCCCAGGCATATTTCAAAAACTCTTCGCGGCTTAGGTCGCTCTTTTTAATACCCCGCTCGCGCAGCATGTGTACCACCTTGGCCTCGGTAGCTATACTGGCATGGTCGGTACCCGGTACCCAGCAGGCATTCTTGCCTTCCATCCGCGCCTTACGGATAAGGATATCCTGAATAGTGTTATTGAGCATGTGCCCCATGTGCAATACACCCGTAACGTTTGGCGGTGGTATTACTATAGTAAATGGCTCGCGCTCGTCCGGCTCGCTGTGAAACAGGTTCAAATCAAGCCAGTACTT
>CAYREY010000007.1:46846-64076 GCA_964423405.1 uncultured Chitinophaga sp.
CGCTAAAATAAAAAGCCCTCCGAAGTATCAGAGGGCTTTATAAATTTTATGCATAACGCTGCTACCCCCTGTTTCCGGAAGGCACCACGACTGATTGTAATTGCTTTTGAATGTTCATGCGTGCAATATAAATATAAGCCACGAATTTCGCTAATTGACACAAATAGTTTTGCCTCTTTAGTGATAATTCGTGTAATTCGTGGCCAATGAGCACCACCGAATCTACCTCTCACTACCGCCACCTGGAGAAAATGAGCACCCACGAGTTGCTGACCAACATAAATAAAGAAGACAGCACCGTACCAAAAGCTATAGCAGCGGCCATACCACAAATAGAAAAACTGGTAGATGCCGTGGCCGATAAAATGCTGGCCGGCGGACGGCTGTTTTACATGGGTGCCGGCACCAGTGGCCGCCTGGGTATAGTAGATGCCAGCGAATGCCCGCCCACCTACGGCGTGCCGCATGGTTTGGTAATAGGGTTGATAGCCGGTGGCGATAGCGCCATACGCAAAGCGGTAGAGTTTGCCGAAGACAGCCGCGAACAAGGCTGGCTGGATTTACAGGAACATAACATAACAACGCAAGATGTAGTAATAGGTATAGCTGCCAGCGGGCGCACACCTTATGTAATAGGTGCCCTGCAAAAATGCCGCGAACAGGGAATAGTTACCGGCTGTATAGTTTGCAACACTGGTAGCGCCGTAGCCGCACAGGCTGATTACCCGGTAGAGGTAATAGTGGGCCCCGAGTTTGTAACAGGCAGCACCCGCATGAAAGCCGGCACCGCCCAAAAACTGGTGCTGAATATGATAAGCACCAGCGTAATGATAAAACTGGGCCGTGTAGAGGACAACAAAATGGTAAACATGCAGCTTAGCAACGAAAAGCTGATTGACCGCGGCACCAAAATGGTAATGGAACTTACCGGACTAAGTTACGAGGAGGCCAACCAACTATTGCTTAAAGAGGGAAGCGTAAAGAAAGCGGTGGAGAGCAGAGCATAGAACAAAGAACCAGGAACATAGAAATTAGACTATAAATGCTACGACGGTTGTTTCGGCCCTTCACCCCTACAACTTCCCGTTTGCCTTCTTCCAGTCCAGTTCCGATAACAGATAGGCGTATAGTGCCTGCAGGTAGTTAAACTCGGTATCTTTTAAAGTAGTTTCGGCATCTATAACCTCCTGATAGGTTGCCACCTGGTTGGCGTAGCGCACATTTACATCTTTCACTACTTCCTCGGCCAGGGCTACGTTTTCTTTTATCAGTTGCAGGTTGCTGGCGGCATTGGCATAGTTGATAAGTGATGAGCGTAACTGGTAGTTGATATTATTGCGGATAACCGCCAGGTTATTATCGCTTTTAGTAACTATCAGCTTTTGCTGGTTTGCCAGCGATACCTTTTGCAGACCATCAAAAATAGGCACCGTAAGCCTTAAACCTATATACGATGTCCAGAACCATTTGTCTTTATTAAACAGGTTATCGTTATCTATACCCTGACCGCCTATGTAGCCATAGCCATTCAGCGTAGGCACATACTGCATGTTTACCTTACGCAACTGCAACTGGCCCATGGTACGGTTCATATTCTCGGTACGTAACTCTACGCGGCTAAGCTCAGCCCCTTTAAAGTCGGGGTATTCGGGTAGCTGCGGCACTTGTATATCGGCAGGCAAAGCATCTGTCAGTTCTACTTCTGCATCCTGCTCCAAACCCAACACCTGTGCCAACGTAAGCTTGGCGGTTTTAACCGAATCCTGCGATACCTTTAACTGGTATTTGGCATTGCTAAGGTTAAGGTAAGCCCGGTTTAAATCCGATTTAATAGCATTCTGGTTATCGTACCGTACTTTGGTATCGTCGTACGCCTTCTGAAAACGATCAACACTCTTCTGCGCTTTCTTTACCCGCTCGGTGTTCAGCAATGCCAGGTAATACGCCCGCGATACATTCACTTTTAAATCAACAGTTGCCTGTTCAGCCTGTAGAGCGGCAAGTTCTTTCTGGCGTTTGCTGTATTGTATGTCGGTTACTGCTCCCATATCCAGCACCGGCACGGTAAGGTCTACCCCCGCAGTGGCCGAGTATTTTGTACCCTGCTGTATGGTGCGTTGTTCATCTACACCGGTTATAGGGTTCGGAAACTTAAGCGCTATCTGCCCCAGTTTCAGGTTATCTCTAAAATCAACATTACCGTTTAGCTTAGGTACATATTTAGAAGTACTCTCCAACTGTTTGGCAGCCGCAATCTGCTGGTCAACTTTATAGTTTTGAAAAGCCGGCTGGTGTTGCATGGCATAGTCAATAGCCTCGTTAAGACTTAACTTAACCGGGGTTTGAGCATAGCCCCACTGAATAAGCGTAAATAAACCAATTAGTAGCAAATACTTTTTCATAAACGGGTTTTACAAGTACAAAAAACCTAAATGGCAGCATGGTAAAAAAACCTACTTGGCCGAACCGTTGAATTTCCGGTTTCAAGCGTCTGTTTACCCTCTAAAAACCGAAGCGGGCTCTACCTGTGTAATACGCCTGATAGCAGCCACCACACCTATCATAGATATTACCAGTGTTACCACAGCAAAGGCTATATACATCTCTATACTATAACTAAACATAATACCCGCTTTGGCTATACCCATCTTAAAGCCATACATCAGCAGTACGCCTATCAGGTAGCCTATTATGGCAAATATTAAAGCCTGGCTAAGTATCAGTTTGCGTACATAGGCATTGGTGGCACCTATGGCTTTCAGGGTGGCATAATCTTTCAGCCTGTCGGTAGCAGCCGAGTACAGCGTTAAGCCAATAATAATACTACCGGCTATAATGGCAAATATTATCAGCGTACCCACCGAGGTGGCAATACCGCTGGACCCTAATATGGTAGATACCGTAGCCGACGAAAAATCTTTTTTTGTCCATGCTTTTACACCAAACATGTTATCGTCTATCATCTTCACTACCTGTTTGGTATCGGTGCCGGGCTTTACCTTTACCAGCAAAGCGCTAACCTTGTTGTGCGGAAAATTACCATAGTAGCGCGCCCTGTCAATAGTGGTAAACACAAACGAGGCGCCAAAGCCTCTGGCCCCGTTGGTTTGCAGCATCACCTTAGCCTGCTTGCCTCCTATTTCAAACTGCGTACCTATCTGCGCACCGCCCAGTAGTTTTTTATCAAAGGCATCGGTGGTAACCGCATTATCAAACAACAGGTTGCTGGTACTGCCACCACTTATCTTCCATGGCCCACCCACAAAGGCAGGGGCCTGCGAGCCTACCAGTGTAATACCGGCCGACTTACCATCGGCAAACTTAGCCGATGAACCGGCTATTACCAGCGGATAAACATGGTCTATACCCGGCAGAGCTTCTATCTGCCGCTGGTAGCGGGCATCTATCTGCCCCAAAGCTGATACATTGGTAGTGCGGTTATCTACCACCCATATATCCGTATCGGTATTATCTACCAGGCTCGACATCATTCCTGTAAGAAATATAAAAATGCCCGTTTGCTGCCCTATCAAAAAAATAGAGATTACCACCCCGAACAAAGCACCTATGCTTTTCGGCTTATCGTACACAATAAAACGGATGGCTGTTTTAAGCATACCTTTATTTATTGCCGTTTAATTCAATCACAGCTTCTACCCGCGAGTTAATCAGCAACCCTGCCGCATCGCTCAGGCGTATTCTTACTTCGCGTACGCGGCGGTCTTCCATGTTGGCGCTGTCATCACTAAACAGCGATTTCTTTTTCAAATACGGACTAAGATAAACCACAACACCATCAGCCAGTTTATCATCGGTGCCCTGCGTGCGTATAAATGCTTTTTGCCCCAATACCAGTTTATCTACCCACATCTCATCTACCTCGCACAACACACTCAGTGGCGATTCTGGCGCAAAATCCATCAACGGTTTTTCGGTAGTAGCTGCACTACCTTCGGTCAAATCCATAGTTAGTACAACACCATTGGCTGGTGCTTTTACCTTGCGCCGCTCCGCATCTACCGCAGCTACGCGGACATCGGCAGCAATTTCATTCAGCTTACTTTGTGCGCTGGTTAGTGCAGCCTGCAACCTTTCTGCATCGGTAGTAGCCTGGTCATAATCTGCCTTTGCGTTGTCGGCGTTTTGTTTGGTTTCGGCACCCTGCTCAAAAATCTTTTGTATGCGTTCGTATTTGGTTTTCAAATTTGCAGCCTTAACGGTTGCGGTAGCTATCTGTGCCTGTACATTTTTAATCTCGGCATTCTGTGTAGCTACTTTAGCATTTATCTGGGCCAGTTTGGCATCTTCATAATCGTGGTCAAACTCAACAAGCAATTGCCCTTTCTTAACCGAGTCGCCAGCATGCACATATATTTTACTTATTACACCATTTACTTCGCTACCTATGGGCGTAATTTTAACCTCTGGCTCTACCCGTCCAATAGCCACTATGCGCTCAGGCGCTACGCTTACTTTTTCATTGCTTTGTACCGGCGCCTCCTCTTTGCCTTTACAGCCCGCCAGTAACACCAGCGGCAGCACAAATAACCAAAGTTGTTTCATCTACTTTACTATTTAATGGTGCGATAAGTTTTTAAGATAATCCGATTGCGATACCTCGCTGGCTGCGCCGTTTTGTACTTCAACAATGCGGTTGGCATAAGGCACCAGCCGCTGGTCGTGCGTTACTACTATTACCCCCTTGCCCATTTGCGCCAGGTCCTGCAATTGTTTCATTACCACCCCTACCGACTTTACATCCAGCGAGGCCGTTGGCTCATCGCAAAGTAACATAGGTGGGTCCGATACCAGCGCACGGGCTATAGCTACCCGCTGTTGCTCACCACCCGATAGCATTTTGGGCAACGATTTTAACCGGTGGGTCATTCCCAGCAACTCAAGCGCCTTTAATACTTTTGGTTTTGCTGCCGCCTTCGATACACCTTGCAGCGTTAATGGCAGCATCACGTTTTCCTCTACATTCAACGGTGCTATCAGGTTAAAACTCTGAAACACAAAACCAATATTATTTAACCGTACGCCTGCCATCTCAGCATCGTTCAGGTTGTTGGTGTAGGTGCCGTTAATCCATACTTTACCTTGGGTGGGGTAAATAACGCAGCCCAATAACGAAAGCAGGGTAGTTTTACCCGAACCAGATGGTCCAATGATAAGTACCAGCTCGCCGGTGTTTACCTTAAAATCGGTAGGTTGCAGGGCTATCACCTCGCTATCACCGCTTTTATAAACTTTACCGGCACCCTCTAACCGTGCTATTTCCATAACTGTACAAATAAACAACAAACAGACAACATTCGTTAGCCCTGTTAATATGATGATTAACAGTCGGCTGATTACAAAAAATACATTACTAACTTCGGTATGCTATGGCAAAAGAAGAACTAAGTGTTTTCGATATTTTTAAAATAGGCGTAGGCCCCAGCAGCTCGCATACCCTGGGCCCATGGCGGGCCGCCGAACGTTTCTTAAACGAGATTAACGAAGCCGGTAATCTACCACAGGTAACCGCTGTTACCGTATGCCTGTATGGCTCGCTGGCTAAAACCGGCAAAGGCCACGGCACCGATATTGCAGTTATACTTGGCCTTAATGGTGAAGACCCTGTAACGTTTGATACGACCATACTAAACCAAACTATAGATAGTATTAAAACCGGCCGGCAGATAAGCCTTGCGGGTAAATTGCCGATAGCATTTAATACAGATACCGATATCGTTTTTCTGAAAAGCGAAAGCCTGCCTTACCACCCCAATGCACTAAAGTTTAAAGCAACATTTGCCAATGGAACAGTAAAAGAAGAAACTTACTACTCGGTAGGTGGTGGCTTTGTGGTAAAAGAAGGCGAAGATGCCGTGCATAAAACACCCGCCAAACTTAAATACGAAATAAACGATGCCGACGACCTCCTGCAAAATTGCATGCGTGCTGGCCTTACCATTTCGCAGCTGGTAATGGAAAACGAAAAAGCCTGGCGCACCATGGCAGAAACCCGCCAGGGCATACTAAACATTAAAGATGTGATGTTCGTCTGTATTTATAACGGTTGCCACAGCGATGAGCGGATATTACCCGGTGGCTTAAACGTTGCCCGCCGCGCTACTAAAATGAACCGTATGTTACTGCGCAATGCGCAATACTCTGGCTTCGAGGGCTGGCTGCAGGCTATACGCCAAACCGACCAAAGCTTTACCAACACCATGAACTGGATTAGCTGCTTTGCACTGGCAGTTAACGAAGAGAATGCCTCTTTCGGCCGCGTGGTAACCGCACCAACAAATGGTGCAGCCGGTGTAGTACCGGCAGTATTAATGTACTACTACCTGTTTGCCGGCGGTAATAATGATGATGCGGTTATCAATTTTATGCTTACAGCCTCCGAGCTTGGCTCGTTGTTTAAAAAGGGTTCTACCATTTCGGCTGCCATGGGTGGCTGCCAGGCCGAAATAGGCGTAAGCAGTGCTATGGCTGCCGGTGCACTAACCGCCTGTATTGGTGGCAACAACGCTCAGGTGTTACAAGCCGCTGAAATAGCCATGGAGCATCACCTGGGTATGACCTGCGACCCCATTGGCGGATTGGTACAAATACCTTGTATAGAGCGTAACACCATGGGGGCTATAAAAGCAATAACAGCAGCACAGCTTGCCATGCAGGCCGATGCCGAGCAGATGAAAGTATCGCTGGATACGGTAATAAAAACCATGTGGGATACCGCCCGCGATATGAGCGCCAAATACAAAGAAACTGCCGACGGCGGACTGGCCATCAACGTATCTATAAACGTGCCGGAGTGTTAGCCTATCAATTACTACTTACCGCTTGCCTGCTTTAAGCTGTCTGCTTTGGCAAGCGAGTCTATCAGCGCATTTGCCTGAAACTCGGCCACTATCTGCTCAGGGGTTTTGCCCAGATAGCTAAGAGTAGCCCTCACATCCTTAGCCATATGGTGATTGGGGTACGTTTCAAGAAACTTTTCATAAATGGCCTTAGCAGCATGTGGGTTGCCTACTTCGTTTTCAAAAACAAAACCCTGCAGCAGCAAAGCGTATGGCCGGCGGCCAAAAGTCGGATACCCTTCATATACCTTTCTGTACATCTCTATACTGCGTAAGGGCTGGTGCAGGTAACGGTAAAAATCGGCCGACTTAAACAGGTATATAGCGCTGCTGGTATCTTCAGGGTATGCTTCGGCAAAAGCCTCATAGTCTTTAAGCAGGTTTACTACAGCCACCGAATCTACCTCCCCCAGCTTTGCCTTGTCGGTTAATGCGGCTTCTTTTTTCTCAATAGCACTTTTCAAACGGTCGTGTTTAAAATTACACGATGCCACAAAAAGTAACAAACCCACTATTACAAACTGTACTTTGTTCATCTGCCGGTATTTAGTGCCGCTAATATAAAATAGTAGCACCGGCAAAAAACAAATACTTGTGTAACCTTTGCCAATACAGGTACTTAACACCATTTTACAAGTAATTATTTTTAAAGCGTAAACTGTTTACTGTTTTCTTCCGTATATGGTTCAGATTAAACTTCTGGATTGTGAAAAAATATATACAGGACTTTTGGACATGCCTCATCAGCGTGGGGGCTGATAAAAATGTGTCTGCCGAAGAAGCAAAATATGTTCGCCACACCAATGTGGTGGCCGTGCTAACCACCATTGCTGTTGCATCTTACATACCTCATTCATTGCTAACCGGCAATTATGCACTTAGTATATTACAGGCTATTGATGTACTGTGTATCCTGTCGGTGCTTGGGCTTAACCACATAGGCTACAACAAAGCATCGCGCCATGTTTACCTGTGGGTGGTAAACAGTTTTGTATTAATTAATGCCTGTTTTGTAGGCCACGAAAGCCGCATACACGAGTTTTTCTACATCACCTATATAGTGCCGTTTCTGCTTTTCAATGTGCGCGATTACAAGCATATAGTAGGCAGTGTGCTTTCATCGGTAATATTATTTTATGTGTACGAAGCCATATACCCTCTGTTCACATCATATAATCTGGATATGGCTACCCAACTGGGCATGGTGCAGATAAACACCCTGATGAAGTTTATACTACTGGGCATAGGCATATATATACTGGCTTATTACAATTACAAAACCGAAGTAGAACTGGCACAGACCAACGAAAAACTAAACGCACAGGCTATCGAACTGAAACGATCGAACGAAGACCTGGAGCAGTTCGGTTATATCATTTCGCATGACCTGAAAGCACCGGTACGCAATATCAGCAGCTTTATGAGCCTGCTGCTAAAACAGTTTGGCGACACAGGCCCGAAAGGTTCGAAAGAGCTATTGGAGATGAGCAAACAAAGCTCCGACAGACTGAGCAAACAGATTGAAGATATGCTCAGCTATTGCCGGGTTGACCGTAACCTCCCCCCTTCCGCACCGGTAGACTTAAACCACATGGTACGCACAATACAAATGGAGTTAAACGAAAAAATAAAGGAGAAGAATGCAGAGATAACAGTAGTTAAACCACTGCCGGTGTTAAATGAAATACACAGCAGTATGCTACACCACGTGTTTCAAAACCTGATAGCCAACGGGTTAAAATTTAATAACAGCGAAAAGCCAGAGGTACGTATAGATTATACCCTGGATAATGGCGTATTTACCTTCACCGTGGCCGATAACGGCATTGGTATAGATGCCATTTACAAAAGCAAATTGTTCCAGATGTTTAAACGCCTGCACTCGGTAGACCAATACGAAGGTACCGGTATAGGCCTGGCTGTTTGCAAAAAAATCATCACCTTCTACAACGGCGATATTTGGTTTGAAGGCGAACCCGGCAAAGGCACTACCTTCTACTTTACGCTGGCTAAACCGGAGGCCAAACCGGCACCGCAGATAAAAGTTGCGGATGCTAATAGCAGCATAGTACTGAAAGCCGCTTAGGCAAATCCCAATAGGTATATTATCACAAAGGTGGTATTTGTTTTTTCAAAACAAATATCACCTTTGTTGCGTTAAACAACCATCATGGCCAACTACAAATCCCTCGAGCAACTGGTAAATATCGATTCTCCAACCGGTTATACTGATAACGCCTGCCGCTTTATTGTTGAAGAACTTACCCGCATAGGCTACCAGCCGGAGTACACCAATAAAGGCGCCGTTAAATGCGCCCTGGGCCCAAACCCTACGCTGGCAATAGCCGCACACGTAGACACACTGGGGGCCATTGTATCCGGCATTAAAGGAAACGGTACACTCAACTTTAGCCCCCTGGGCGGCTTGCTGCTAACCAGTGCCGAGGGCGAGTATGTAAACATTATAACCCACAGCGGTAAAGTGTACACCGGTACATTGCTGTTCGATAACCCATCGGCGCACGCCAATAAAGACCGCGAAAGCCAGAACCGCAGCACCTACAATATGCATATCAGGCTGGATGAGGAAGTATATAAAAAAGACGATGTAACCAAGCTGGGTATTAGCGTGGGCGATATTGTAGCCTTCGAGCCCCGCTACCGCGAATATGAAAACGGCTTTATCAAATCGCGCTTTATGGATAATAAAGCCGGCTGCTTTGTATTGTTTGAAATAGCCCGTTTGTGTAAAGAACAAAACATAGCGCCACCGGTTGAATTATTCTTCAGTAATTACGAAGAAGTGGGACACGGCGGCACTGTTGGCTACAGCAATACGGTAAAAGACCTGCTGGTTATAGATATGGGCGTGCTGGGCGATGCCTGTGAAGGCAGCGAGGTTAAATGCTCTATCTGCGCCAAAGATTCTTCGGGTCCTTATGATTACAACTTCCGTAAACAACTGGTAGACCTGGCACTGGCTAACAACATACCACATGCGGTAGATGTGTACCCCTACTACGGTAGCGATGGCAGTGCCGCATTACGTGCCGGTAAAGATTATAAAGTAGCCCTTATAGGGCCGGGCGTAGCTGCCTCGCATGGCGTTGAGCGCACACATAAAAAAGGCATACAGGCCACTATTGACCTATGTATTAAATACATAGAAACTATATAGCTTATTGCTTTATAAGTACCAGTGTCGCGCCGGGTGCTTTCAGATCGATACCTTTTTCGGTTTTTGCCAATTGGTACATCTCATCACGTCCTTGCACATTTACTTTCAGCGAGTCTTTACCCTGCAATGCCCACTTAACATCCAGGTCGTTTTTCATACCCATCATTTCGGCAGATGATTTACCGGTACCGTCTTCTTTAAACTCGTAGGTAAGCTTTATCGACTGCAACATTTCGCGTGTCTTTACACTGGCTTCGTCGGTGCCGGTTGGCATCGAATCCAGTTTAATACTACCGGTATATACCCCTACCAGATCTTTACTGGTAACACCGGTTTTAGTATTACAGGCTGCTAAAAATGCTACTAAAACAATCGCTGTCAAAAATTTTCTCATGTAGTTTTTTATTTGGCGTAAACATATAAATCTAATGCCACTATCAGCAATACCTAAACAATAATTGAACAATAGTTATCCAATCCTTTTCATATACACCGTGGCAATAGATATATGAAACTCCATCTCCTGCAAGGCGCCATTTACATATTTATATATGCTCCGGTTGCCATCATTACTCTGTATCTCTACCGCGTTGTCAGTATGTTTCACTTTGGCATAATTAGCTTCTGCCTCATAAAAAATACGGTTAATGCCTGCCGGGCTGCTAAAGTAAAGGCTGAGTATGGAATATACCGGTGCCTCTGTAAACACCCGCTTGCCCTTGTACGAGTCAACCACATAGTGGGTACCATTAAAAGCTATGTTGGTCCACTTTTTAGTAACACCACTCTCTACCTGCGTATAGTTGCTGCTTAGCAGTTTACCGTGCCGGTAACGTACAGTGTATTTTGTCTCATCATTACGCTCCATCCATAGCACTTTCAGGTAACCTTTGGCATGCAGGGTGTACAGGTCCGTACTATCATTCTCGACTGTTTTGGTCACCGTCATAGTACCAAACTTGATACCAAAGGCCGACATCTCATACACCAGTTTCTGGCCATAAAGCCAGTTGCATAAGCACACAAACACACACAGTAATAACCGGTTCATACTAAATGGGGTATGCCACAAAGAAGCATAAAAGCCACGACTTTAAACGTACATTTTTTCACCCCAAAGCAGCCCACCACCCCAAAAAACGTTAACCCACCCCTGCACCAAATAACTAAAAATCAATTAATTACAAAAATTTCATGTTAACCCACCCTTCCAGCCAATTTAACAATAAATATTACACATTTATAATATACAAAATAAATAGCTATAAAAAAAACGCCCTTTCCGATTACTCGAAAAGGGCGGTTGTATTTCTGCCTTTAAGCCCTCCACTTCGGGGAGGGTTGGGAGGGGACTAATGAAACTGCTCAGCCTCGGTAGAACCTGCCAGAGCGGTAGTAGAGCTTTGGCCCTGTTGTACCACGTTCTGTACGGCATCAAAGTAGCCGGTACCAACAAACGCCTGGTGTTTGATAGCTTTAAAGCCGTCTTTCTCCATAGCAAACTCGCGCTGTTGCATTTGGCTAAAGCCTGCCATACCGCGCTCAACATAGTTTTTGCTAAGCTCAAACATAGATGAGTTAAGGGCGTGGAAACCAGCCAGAGTGATGAACTGGAATTTGTAACCCATAGCAGCTATATCTTCACGGAAGGTAAGCATGGCTTTCTCATCCATAAACTTAGCCCAGTTGAAAGATGGTGAGCAGTTGTAGGCTAACATTTTGCCAGGGTATTTGGCGTGTATGCCTTGTGCAAACTCACGGGCAAGGCCTAAATCAGGGTTGCCGGTTTCCATCCATATAAGGTCGGCATATTCTGCGTAGCTCAGGCCACGGTCAATACCTTGCTCCAGACCATTTTTTACATAGTAGTAACCTTCTGGGGCACGCTTGCCGGTAATAAATTTGTGGTCGCGTGGGTCTATATCAGAAGTAATCAAGTTTGCAGCTTCTGCATCGGTACGGGCAATTACCAGGGTAGGTACGTTGCACACATCGGCAGCTAAACGGGCCGCAACCAGTTTGTTGATAGCCTCCTGGGTAGGCACCAGTACTTTACCACCTAAGTGGCCGCACTTTTTAGCCGAAGCCAATTGGTCTTCCCAGTGTACACCGGCAGCACCAGCTTCAATCATACCTTTCATTAATTCAAAGGCGTTCAGGTTACCACCAAAGCCTGCTTCAGCATCGGCTACAATTGGCACCATCCAGTCGCGCTGTGGTTCGCCTTCCATGTATTCAATCTGGTCGCGGCGCATCAGCGAGTTATTAATACGCTTAACTACAGCAGGTACCGAGTTAGCAGGGTATAACGATTGGTCAGGGTACATTTCGCTACCTAAGTTAGCATCGGCAGCTACCTGCCAGCCCGATAGGTAAATAGCTTTCATACCGGCAGCAACTTCCTGCACAGCCTGGTTACCGGTAAGGGCACCAAGACCGGCCACCCACTGGTCGGTGTGTAAGCGTTTCCAAAGTTTTTCAGCACCATTACGGGCAAGGCTGTATTCAACCTGTACCGAACCGCTGATGTTGATTACTTCTTCAGCAGTATAAGGACGTTTAATACCTTTCCAACGTGCGTTGCTTTCCCATTCTTTTTTAAGGGCTGCCGCTCTTTCTTGTTTTGTAGCCATTCTTTTGATTGGTTATTTATAAATGATTGATGATTAATGAATATTTGACGGCGGTCAACAGACCACGGACTACGGTTTAACAGCCATTTAGTCCATTGTGTTTCTGTATGCGTTTAGCCTTTTAAATAGTAGTTCAGTTTTATTATACAATTCTGTAAACTTCTCTTCGGTTATATACTTCCTGTTTTTTGCTTTATACAAGCAGGTTATCACCTCACAATTACTTCTTATAGCATATCCTACAAATTTCCTGTTCTCTGGGTTACTTTGCCCTATCGAACCTTCCGAAACATTCAATGCAATTGAATCTACCGCCCGCATTGTTTGAGACGTTAGATTAAACATCTCGTGTTTTGGATACTTTATTGCTATATCATTCAACTCCTCTCCCAACTCCATTGCATCTTGCCACACTCTCAACGTTTCGAACTTATATGCCATAAACTGTATTTTGCATTAACCGTTGTCAGTCGTCAGTGGTCCGTTTAATCTATTTCTTCATACGCCGGCAAGGTCAAAAACTCTTTGTAATCGCCCTGTTGCACCAGTTCATCAAATATCTCTATCGCGCGTTTCATGGTAGCGGTGTTGTAAGCGTTTTCGCCCACATAGGCTTTCACAGCCTCCAGCTCGCTGGGCAATAATTCTTTAAACAGTTCATAGGTTACTGTGCGGCCATCATCCAGTTTGCTGCCGTTTTTAATCCACTGCCATACCTGTGTGCGGCTAATCTCGGCCGTAGCCGCATCTTCCATCAGGTTGTGTATAGCCGCAGCACCTACACCGCGCAGCCAGCTTTCTATATAAAGTATACCTACGTTAATGTTCATACGCAGACCGGCTTCTGTAATGGTACCTGCCGGTGGTGTCAGTAAATCGGCCGGTGTGTACACCTCACCCTCACGTGTTACGGCGTAGTTGTTAGGTGTTTTCATGTGCTCGTTAAATATATCCATAGCCACACCT
Source organism: uncultured Chitinophaga sp. (assembly GCA_964423405.1). Lineage (GTDB taxonomy): Bacteria > Bacteroidota > Bacteroidia > Chitinophagales > LD1 > Bog-950. The sequence goes on from CAYREY010000007.1 coordinate 60,481, forward strand.
ACCAGGCCCGGGTGTGCTACCCAGGTACCATCGTGGCCATTGGTTACTTCGCGCAGCTTATCTTGTTTTACTTTATCTACGGCTGCATTGTTGGCCGCTTCGTTGTTTTTAATTGGAATAAACGCGCTCATACCACCCATGGCATGCACCCGGCGTTTGTGGCAGGTTTGTATAACCAGTTTGCTGTAGCTGGCCATAAACGGTACCGCCATGGTAACCTGTCCGCGGTCGGGCAGCACATAGCCATCCAGGTTGCGTAGCTTTTTAATGTAGCTGAAAATATAATCCCAACGGCCGCAGTTTAGGCCGGCCATGTGCTCACGCAGTTCATATATAATCTCGTGTAGTTCGAAGGTAGCGGTAATGGTTTCTATCAGTACGGTGGCCTTAATAGTACCCTGTGGTATGCCCAGCTCATGTTGTGCCAGCACAAATACATCGTTCCACAAACGGGCCTCCAGGTGGCTCTCCATTTTTGGTAGATAAAAATATGGTCCTGAACCATTTGCAAGCAATTGCTTAACATTATGGAAGAAGAATAAACCAAAGTCGAAAAGCGAGCCGCTCATTACTTCGCCGTCTACCAAAACGTGTTTCTCTGGCAGGTGCCAGCCGCGCGGACGAACCAGCAATACAGCCGTTTTTTCGTTCAGCTTATACTCCTTACCGGCTTCGTTTTTAAACGAAATGGTGCGGCGGATAGCATCGCGCAGGTTTATCTGTCCATCTATATTATTAGTCCAGAAAGGCGAGTTTGAATCTTCAAAGTCGGCCATAAACATCTTGGCGCCGCTGTTAAGGGCGTTAATGATCATTTTACGGTCAACCGGTCCGGTTATCTCTACCCGGCGGTCCTGCAGGTCGGCAGGTATAGGGGCAGCTACCCAGTCGCCTTCACGTATTGCCTTGGTTTCTGGTAAAAAATCGGGCAATTTACCGCTATCTATGGCTTTTTGGCGCTCTACGCGGGCTGCCAGTAATTCCAGGCGGCGTTTATTAAAGGTGCGTTGAAGTTTTACAACAAATTCAAGTGCTTCGGTAGTAAGAATCTCCGAAAAAGATTCGCTGATGGGAGCTTTAATCTCTAATCCGTTAATGCCGGTTGCTGATGCCATGCTTTTGATTTTCGCCGCAAATATGAGAATAAAAAAACGAAATAGCGAAATTTCGCTGCGTTAATTTAAGTGATAAAATAGGTGTCTTATTTGGCATTCAAAACGTGCGAAAAAATGATTTATTGCGAATTTTCGCCTGTTTTTTGTTTTTCGCTATATTTGCAAAAGCTCAAACAATTACGCACAAAAATATGGAGACAACCACCGAAGAAAACATCCGCATCATTTTCGGCTTAAAACTCAAAAAATTACGCACCGATAAAGGCCTCTCTTTACAACAGCTATCAGAACTAAGCAAGGTTTCTGTTTCGTATATGAACGAAATTGAAAACGGCAAAAAATACCCCAAGCCAGATAAGATAAACGAGCTGGCCAAAGCGCTGGGCACCACCTACGACCAGCTGGTATCGCTTAAAATAAACAAAAACCTTACGCCGGTGGTACAGGTACTAAACCTGCGTATTATCAACGACTTCCTTTTCGAAACTTTTGGGGTAGACAAAAGCTTGCTGATGAGTATGATGGCCAACGCCCCTACTTCGCTATCGGCGCTTATCAACTCGGTATTCGAAATAGCCCGCAACTACAACCTGCAGGAAGAGCACTTCTACTTCTCCTGCCTGCGTAGCTATCAGGAAATGAATGATAACTATTTTGAAGATATAGAAGAGGCTGTTGAGAAATTTAAAGCCGATGCCGGCATTAACCAACCGCAGCAACTTACCTCAGAGCAATACAAGCAGTTATTAAAAGACCACTTTAACTACCGTGTACAGGAGTCAGATTTTTCCGATTTCCCTAAGCTGCGTGGTTTTCGCTCGGTATATGTAAAAGGCGAGCAACCAACCTTACTATATAACACGCGCCTTACCGAGCAGCAAAAAATATTTCTGTTTGGTAAAGAACTGGGCTTTGCTACCATGAAAATTGAAAAGCGCCCTATTACTACTTCGTGGTTAAAGGTAGAATCGTTCGACCATGTAATGAACAACTTTAAAGCAGCCTACTTTGCGCAGGCAATGCACATTAATAAAGAATCGCTGATACAGGATCTGGAGCACCTGTTTGCCCAAACCACCTGGCAGCCCGATTTGGTACTGTCCCTGTTGGAGAAATACAATGCATCGCCCGAAATGTTATTCCAGCGAATATCGAACCTGCTGCCCAAGTACTTTGGCTTTAACGAGCTTTACTTTATCCGTTACAGCAGCAAAGAGCCCAGCAAGCACCTGAAAGAAATTTCGAAAGAGCTGCACATGAGCCGCAACCAGGTAGATCTGGAGTATATCATCAACGAGCAGAACTACCGCCGCTGGATAACCAAAACCATGGTTAAACACCTCGACGATAAATTCCATGAAACAGAAGGCACCAAAACCTTTGTAGATGCGGTTATAAGCGAGAATGAAGAAAAAGACCAGTACCTCACCATATCTATGCTGCGCCCTATGCCCGAGCTGAACAATAATGCCAACTCGGTAACCATTGGCTTTGTACTAACCGAAGCGGTACGCCGCAAAGTTCAGTTCCTGAACGACCCATCGCTAAAATTTGAAAAGCTGGGCAACGTGGCCGAATTGCACTACGAAACACCATATGCCCTGCGCAAAAAACGCGATGAGGAGATTAAAATGGCCGAATACGACCGGTTAACCAAAGAGCTTAATTCATCTGTAACCGTATAACATACCTGTACTATGCGCAGGCTTATATATACACTGGCGGCGGTTGGTTTGTTTTTAGCTGCCGGCTGTAAAGAAAACAGCACCGGCAATACCACTACTGCTACCGAAACACCCAAAACGGTAGAAGTTAAAGATAACTTTGAAACGGGCGTGGTTATACCGGCAGTTTCGTGCAAAACATACCCCGCAGAAACCTATGCACTATACCTGCCTAAGGCATATACACCTACTGCCAGCCTACCCTGCATACTATTCTTCGATCCGCATGGCGATGGTACATTACCGGTAGAGAAATACAAAACACTCGCCGAAGAATTTGGCTTTATACTGGCAGGCTCAAACGTATCAAACAACCAAAATGTATTTGAAAATAACCTTAGCAACGCCAACACCATGGCGCTGGAGCTAACAGAGCGTTTTCACACCTACAATAAACAACTGGCTTTTTGTGGTTTTAGTGGCGGTGCCAAAGTAGCTTTGGTAGGTGGCCCGGAGCTACCGCAGGTAAACAAACTAATTTATTGTGGCGCTGTTTTGCCATTAAACACAAAACGCAATTTAGATATACTTGGCTTTGCCGGCACCCGCGATATGAATTACACCGATCTGGTGCAGTTTGATATGGGCCTTAAAAACTCGCCCCACATCCATTACCTTGTTGAGTGGAACGGCAAGCACGAGTTTCCATCGGCACAGGTTTTCCGCGATGCATTTACGTTTGTAAAAAACGGGCAAATAGAAAACTACAGCAACAAAGTGGCCACCATTGCACCGCAACAGGTAAACCAGGAGCAGG
>CAYREY010000007.1:64176-67277 GCA_964423405.1 uncultured Chitinophaga sp.
ACGTAAAGCAGGCAACCAATAAGTAGCCGTATTACGTTTCAATATCTTACCTCAAATTCAAACGGCACTCCAATTAACAGCGGAAAATCATCGGCAAACAGTACCGGTTCTACCATCAGCCGGGTTGGCTGTGGTTCATAAAAAACAGGCCCCTTTTTACCTTTAGGCAGCATAAATGCCGATACAGGTATAGTTGCTTGCCACATATCCCAATCGGTATTGTCAAATTGCAGATACTCGGTTTTACAAGCTGCCGCCACCTGCCCGTTTGCCAACTGGTAAGTAGTGTCGCAACTTAGCACAGGCCCCCTTCTGTCAAAACTATCTTTATAAAAAAACTGAAGTACTATTTTATACTTATCGCAGGGTATGTTGCGTATAGCAGCATATCCGTTCATTATTATTAAGTCGGCGGCAAAGTTAGTGTCCGTGCGTATCCGTATATTCTCTATCATCACACCTGTGTTAGTGTCTGTTCTAAGGCTTAACAACTGCTGCTGTACACGCTTATACTGCGCTTGTGTATAGATTTCCTCCCACCTGAAATAATTGGCCACCGGCAGCACGGGCGGCGCTGCTATTTTGTTTTCGGGCTTTCGGTGTGGCTTACGCACTTCATTTCTGGGCTTTATAATATAGGCCTCGCGTATAACCTGTGGTATTAGTTTGTAACTAATCCAGCCATACCCCTGCGTTCCCCACCCTGCGCCAAACGAATTGACAAACTTAAACGACTGCAACGAATCGTTAAACCCCACCAGCACGATAGCATGGCCCATAGCCTGTTTAACCGTATGCAAGGTATCCCACAAATAATAGGGCGAACGACAATTATTACCATACCTGAAATAAACATCATCAAATTTTACAGCACACACCACCGGATGCCTGGCTATGAGTGAGGCCTTTAAATTAACCACCGGATAATCCAACTCTACGCGCTTGAAAGTATCTATCCTGAACTTTCGTGCTTCTTTAATTTCTTTCTCGCCGGGCAAAACACGCCAGTTATACTCTTGATAGGGCATTGTCTTCAGCGTACATACTCCGGTATCTATCATTAACCGGATGGCCTTGTATAGGTTGATACCATCGTTGCTACCACCATTCAGCATATTGTATATAAATGCCGGAGAAAACACCTCGCTGTTGCTGGTAGCCGATAGTTTATATGTACCTGTGTTGTATTTTTTCCGCAGGTTGTAGTATGTTCTGCTGGTATAGCCCAATGCCCAGCCTACGCATGAGTTTTGGTTACCCTGAAAACCCGGTGGTGGCAACATACCCGAAAGGTCGGCCCGCTCAGGAATACGCCCAACATGAAACGGGGCAACTGCCAACCCGAACCGGTTATACACCGAATCGTTAACAAACACAAGCCCTGAATTAGTTTGTGCCGGCAGTACTACATGTAAAAGAATAAGCAGGCAGGTTACAGCGTTCCTCATTTCTAATTTCTCAAATCAAAACGTACATACTTACCACTATAAATTGAATAACCATCAGCAATTAGTACCGGTTCTGCAATCAATGTTTTAACGTTGGCAGCCTTGTTGTTTCCAACCACAATTCCAGTGGGTATATCCAGTGCATTTACTGGTATAATTACCTCCCAGTTGCTTTGTATAGCAGTAGTATCAGATGCCGGCAGTTTAATGGTACTGGTAGCTGCAAACTCGTTACCAAGCTGGTAGTTTTTATCCAGGCTAAACACAGGCGGGCCTTTACTACCGTAACGTTCTAAATAAAACTGCACCACTACCTGAAAACTATCGCAAAGCATAGCAGGTATAGAAACACCTCCGCTAATAGCAATATCTACATTGCACTTATCATGCGCATCATGCGCGGTACACTCCTTCAACACAATCTCATTGGCATATAGATTTATTGCACCGCTATCGGTTATGGCATCGTTGCCGGAACTATTTAACCGCTGTAAAAGGGTTACTGCATTAACACTGGATGTTGAAAGCACATCATTGGCAGTATTGGCGGTGCTTTGCCCGGGCCGGTTTTTTTCAAGATAATCCAATGAGATTTTTTTAGGCTTAATGATGTATGCCTCTGTAATTACATGCGGTGCCAGCAGGTAACTAATCCAGCCGTAGCCACGGTTACCCCACCCGGTCCCCCACGAGTTCATAAACTTAAACGCCTGTAGCGAATCGCTATAGCCCATTATAAGCACCGCATGCCCCATATCACCCTCTGCTTTATTCAGCACATCCCACTTGTAATAACCATCGTTTTTACCAAAGCCGGCGTTGTAATAGGTTTTATCATATGCGGTTGCTACTATCACCGGAGTACCGGCAGCCAGTTGGGCTTTCATATTTTTTACCAGGTAGTTTTTATCTACCCGCTGAAACACATCAATTCTAAACTCTCTTGCTTCGGCAAACTGCCAGCCTACAGGCTTCTTCTTCCATCGGTAGTTATGGTAAGGCATACTTTGCCACGAGCAGGCACCTGTATCGCGCAGTAACCTCAGTGCCCAATACAGGCTGGAGGGCTTGTTTTCGCCCTTATTCATCAGGTTATATATAAATGCCGGAGATATTATACCAGAATAATCAATCGTGTTATTGGCAACAAATTTGGTATTGGTTTGCCGGGCTACATAATAACTGCGGCAACCATACCCAATGGCCCATGCTACACACGAATGTTGCGGCAACTGATTGCCAACTGGTGGCATATAGGGTTCAAAATCTACTTCGGTGGGCAAATCGCCATTCAGGTATGGCGCTCCGGCACTTACAGTACTGTTATAATCTTTCTCATCAGAAAAAACAGAACTTGCCTTTTTATAAATTTTATTGATGATACTGGAAAAGAACTGGGCATCGGCAACCTGATGTAGCATTAACAGCGCTAGTAAAACGGGTAGCCTTTTCATATCATGCAGTTTGCGATAAAAAATACATATCTATCTCGCCCTTATTCTTTGCACCAATTTTACCACGATAATCAAACGTAAATTTGTCTTTCAACAACGCATAGCTACTTCCCGATACATTTATCCTGCCCACCTCACCCGATTGCTCCATCCGTGCGGCTGTATTCACTGTATCGCCCCAAATGTCGTATGCAAATTT
>CAYREY010000007.1:67377-102936 GCA_964423405.1 uncultured Chitinophaga sp.
GCTCCATCCGTGCGGCTGTATTCACTGTATCGCCCCAAATGTCGTATGCAAATTTCGATATACCTACAATACCTGCTACAACCGGGCCGCTGTTTATTCCAATTCGTACATCTAAGGCTGGCTGGTGCTGCATTACCTTCTTTACCTTAAGCGCTTCTACAAACTTCAGTATATCAATGGCGGCCAATAGCATTTTAAAACAATGATCGGTATCTGCCACCGGCAGGCCAGATGCACACATATATGCATCACCTATGGTTTTTATCTTTTCAATATCATACTGCTGTATTATTTTATCAAAACCCGAAAACAATTCATGTATTTCAGCCACTATCCCCTCCGGACTAAGTTTCTCGCTTATAATGGTAAAGTTTTTTATATCTATAAACATCACCGATACTGATTCGTAATACCTGGCATTGGCCTTACCGTTTAGCTTCAACTCTTCAGCTACTTCCTCCGGTAATATATTAAGTAATAATTTATCCGACCGGTCTCTCTCTAACTCTACATGCTCCAATGCCTCCTTCAGTTCTACATTTTTAAGATAATTGATTTTTGCTTCCTTATCTTTCTTATCTAAGTTATATTCCAACCGCAGCTCACCAAGTTGTTTCAGGTTTTGGGCATTTAGCAGTTCATCTTTCAATGCTACATGTTGTTTATACTCTTCAAACGCACGTTTATAATCTTCAATTCCGGCATAATAATCCGATAGAATAAGCTTTGCATCTTTTACATTAATACGCAACCCGCTGTTTTCCGAAAGCCTGATGGCTTCATCAATATATGGCTTGGCCTCCAGGGCCTGGCCCATATTCAGCTTTACCTCTGCTATGTTCATCAATGCATTAGAAATTGCAGATGTATTACCCGTTTCGCGCGATAGCTCCAGATAGCGGTTATACTTATCCAGCGACCGCGCATAATCTTTTAAACCTAAAAATGCCCAACCCTGCGTATTGAGGGCACTTAACGCGTTGCGACTATCTCCCAACTCAATCAACTGTTCATCCAGCCCGGTTAAATAGTGTAGCGCTGTTTCGTAGTTATTAAGTTTAGTATGCAATAAACCCAGGTTAAGGTGATTGTTGGCTATAAGGCGTTTGTCCTCAATTTCAACAGCAATTTGCAACGACCGTTCATACATCATCAACTCTTCCTGCTGGTTATTCAGCCTGAAATAAATACTGCCGATATTTATCAGGGTTGTTGCAATCCCACGCTTATCGTTAAGGTCTTCTTTTATTTGCAACGACCTAAAACAACAATCAAGTGCAGTAGTAAAATCACCTATCTCGTTAAGTATAATACCAAGGCTGTTTAAGGATACCGATACTTTGGGCAAATCGTTAAGTGCTTCGCGTATGTCCAACGCCTTTCGCATCTGGCCAACTGCATCTACATTACGTCCGGTGGTAAACAAAAGCTGAGCATACAAGTGCCGGGCTTCGGCTTCGGCAGCCATGCTTTGTGCGGTTTCTGCCAATTCAATAGCCTTATTGCACGCCAGTTCTGCCAAAACAGTATCGGTAGAAATGTTGGCTCTGGCAAGGCTTATCTGTTCCTGTATAGCAGAAGGTAAATTCGGATCACTCAAAATCAATACATATTAAATTAGCTATAATGAATTTAATATCTAATTTCGGTTAAACAAAACCCAAACATTATGAAAAAGATTTTCCTGTTAATCGTTCCTGTTCTGATGTTGGTATCCTGCAATAACAAACCAGCAAGTTCAGAAACTACTCCTTCTACCGATACTGCTGCCACAACAACTGTTGAAGAGCCCGCCCCACCAGCAACTTCTGATAACAGCGGTGCGGGGCTTGTGCCTGCCCAGGTTTGGGAAGAACTAAAAGGGCCTGTTTCTGATGCAAGCGTAACTGCCACCCTGGATGGCAAACCAATTGCAACTGCAACAACAAACGACTCTGGTAAGTATGCTTACAAAGGTCTTATAAAAGGCAACAAGTATACATTCACTGTAAAAAAAGGCACTCAAACAGCCTCATCTCAAACCATTGTTTATGATGGTACAGACAACTCATTACCAAACTTCCAGTTAAAATAGCTACAGCTGAATTTTATGAAGAGGCCTGTAATAACATACAGGCCTCTTTTTTTTGCCCTTCTTTTTACTCGATTAAACTTTTTTACATTTAAGCCATGGCTAAAAAATGGCTGTACATATTATCGGCACCGGTATTGGCAATGGCCATGTATTGGTTTACGGGCCGGTACAACATACCGGAACCCGCCCGGCTTATGGCCATTGTAGTAGTGTGGGTAGCCGTATGGTGGCTTACCGAAGCCCTGCACCTGGGGGTTACTTCCCTCCTGCCGTTTATACTTATACCCCTGTTTGGAATTATGAAAACCGAAGAGGTGGCCATGCAATACATGGACCAGATCATCTTCCTTTTTATGGGTGGGTTCTTTCTGGCCTATGCCATGGAAAAATGGGGGCTGCACAAGCGGCTGGCATTCCGCATAATTATGCTTACCGGCAACACCCCATCTAAAGTACTGATGGGTATAATGGCAACCACCTATTTACTCAGCAACTGGGTAAGTAATACAGCAACGGTGCTCATGCTTATACCGGCCGTTACAGCTATCATTTCGCAAAAAGAATTGTACAACGAGCAGAACCGCAAAAGCATTGCAACCGCTATACTTATTGCACTATCGTTTAGCGCTACAATAGGTGGTATGGGTACGCTGGTAGGCACGCCACCCAATATGATATTTGCCGGTATGTATGCCAACCTGTTCCCAAACGGCCAACCGGTTACATTTCTTAACTGGATGATGATTGGCATACCGTTATCATTCAGCATGTTAATAGCCTGCTACTTTATACTTAAGTGGATGTTTATACCTGCGCACCTCAATACCCCGTTTGATATGAGCTACATTGAACGGGAGCATAAAAAATTGGGGCCAGTTAAATATGAAGAGAAGGTAGTGCTGTCTGTATTTGTACTAACGGTGCTGCTGTGGTTTTTCCGCAAAAACATACCCCTGGGCTTTGCCACTATACCGGGCTGGACAAAACTGCTTGGCAAAGCCGGTGCATATGTTAAGGATAGTACTATAGTAGTATTTACTTCTTTCTTTCTATTCCTTATCCCATCGCGCAACAAACCGGCAGAAAACACAACCGGCAATGTAGATGCCACTACCGAAGATTTTGAAGCAGATGCCGATTTCGAAAACCTGCTGGAGTGGAAAGATGTTAGCCGGCTGCCGTTAAACATCATACTGCTGTTTGGTTGCGGCTTTGCCATTGCCAAAGGTTTCGAAGTATCGGGTTTAAGTAATGTAATAGCATCTAAACTAATTGTGCTGCAGGGCTTGCCTGTTCCGCTCATACTATTGGGCATAGCAGTACTGGTTACCGTGCTTAGTGAGTTTGCCAGCAACACGGCCAGCATACAACTGGTACTGCCCATTGTAATACCATTGGCCACCAGCCTGGGCGTTAGCCCGTTGTTACTAATGCTTACCGCCACATTCAGTGCCTCGCTGGGTTATATGCTACCGGTTGCTACATCGGCCAATACGATAGTGCACGGCACCGGCGATATAAACGCACGCGATATGATTCGTGCCGGAATTGTACTGGATATAGTCGGCATTATCTTGCTATTGTTATTTATGCTTACGCTGGGTAATTGGGTATTTGGCTTTAAAATATTTGGATGAAAACACAGTTGATAGTTACCGGTTACCGGTTTACAGTAATACATATGCTGATAGTTACAACCATCGCACTGGCAGGGGCCGCTGGCTGCAAAAAACAACCCGCCGCTGTAATAGACCCCGGGAAACCTAAACGTACACTAACGGAATATTTTGATAAGAAGTATTTGCTGTATCGCTTACCCGATAACTATTATAACAACCAAAAACTAAACAGAAGTTTTGAGACTACACTTACCAATATAATCACAGATTTTAAACCACTTGGTTATAGCACAGCAATTAACCTGCAATACACCCATGTGTACAGCGATAAGTGCGTGTACCACACCAGCCCCGATACCTGGAAATATGCCGAGGTATGCTACCCCAATACCTGCCTTACTAAAGATTACGCCTACGCTACAGCTGTGTTGCATAACTTAAACAGGCAGCCAACAACTTACTATGTGCGGTTGTTTTATCAAAACACCAGCTATTGGAACGCTACCGATAGCAGCATAAACTTCGAAACAAAAAAGTATCTGGATAACTACTATGGTTGCTCGGCTATAGTACCGGTAACCATTCAGCCCGGCGACTCTGCTCTGGTAAAAATACCCTACACCATCGGTATGGACCCTAAAAATGAGTTTCCATTCGACCCAAGCAAAGACCCTGCCCGCCCCGGCAATTACGAGTTTATGCTCATAGCAAAACAAAACCAGGAAGACCTGCTGCTGCACGATAGCATAGACCTTAAAGTAACCAACCCTTTTGCCGAGGCTAAATGGGATGAGTTATATAACAAAGGCAATAAGTACTACAACTACATAAGCTATACCGCGCCGCAGCATTTCAAATTCGTTTTTTTGGATGAGTACTTTGACGGTGTAAACGACCTGGGCCTAAACCACATTTACCTGGCCAAAGATAACGACCAGAAACCACTATGCGATACCTGCACCGGTTGGTACCGCGGTGTAATCAATGAGGCTTATAACAACAAAGAGTTTTTTGAGGGCTACATCAGCAAAGCACCCTTTGTAAAAGCAAGCTATGGCAACCGGAAAGAAAACTACCATATAGATAGCACCGGCATTACATTAACGGTACCCAAATCGCGCCGCGGCGACTATAACAAAACATGGGGCGAGTTTCTGTTTGGCCCATCATTTAAATATGGCCACCTTACCGTACGGGCTAAGTTTCCGCAAATGATGAACAAACACGCCACCAGCAACGGTATTGTACATAACCTGTGGCTGTATCAGCGCGATTTTGACGAGGTAGATACCACCAACCCATACAGTTACTTACGAGGCTCGCGTAACAAACAACCCTACGAAATTGACTTTGAGATTTGGAGCAGCACCCCTTACGACACACTTACTTTATGGGATGATGAATCGTTCATCAACTACTCTATTGTTGATTATATGCGCAACCCTAACGTGCAGCTTAAACCCGGTGAGCAGAAAAATACCGGCTTTTACGATGTTGAACGCTTCAACAAACGTCAGGCAAGTGTAATAGGCAAAGAATTCACCCGCGATTACTTCAACTATTTCCACACCTACGAATTATACTGGTATCCAAACGAAGTGCGATTTCTGGTAGACGGACAGGAAAAGGCTGTTATACCAAACACAATGGCCCAAATACCCGATAAACACTTGTTTTTATGGATAGGTACCCCTATGTATCAGGATGGCACGTATTACCTGCAATCATTTATCCCATTTCTTAAGTACGATAAAAAAGCGATAATTGACTATATACGGATTGAATAGGCTATCTGTACTAAATACAGGATTTTTCACAGCGCACAATCCGGTCATTGTAAAAGCATTAGTAATTAAGGTATATATTTACAGTATAATTTAACCCCATGAAAAAGTACCTGCTGGTAATGGCACTGTTTATGTTAGGCTCAACAGCCTACAGCCAATATTCACTTGTGTTTTGCGAAGATGTAACAGAAGAAGGCAAACCGGTTACTGTTAGCAACCAGTTTATGGTTGACCGTGACGGTGGAGCATTGCGTATGTTGGCACGTACAGATGCTAATTTTAATACAGACAAAATAGAGTTCCGCATATATTTTGTAGGCGATAATGGCATTGAAGAAGAAGTTGCCCGGATGGCACAAAACATTGAGCCCGATTGGGGCTTTGTGTGGAAAGAGATAGTAATGTACGACCCAGGCATGTATAGAGTGAAATTATATAATAGTAAAGGGACTTATCTTACTTCAGCCAACCTTACACTCCGTGGTAGATAAACGAGCCATTATATTAGCTTTTTCACATTATAACATTAAAGATTTTGATAAAATAGATATATAACGGGTAATACAAAACTAGTTTATATATTTGGGGTACCGGTACCATTAAAAAATGAACGAACCCCCAAAGTCCGATAAAAATTCATTCAGAATTGCAATTGAGACCCAGCTACTGACAGGTCTTATTATTACAATTATTGCACTAATTGTAATAAGTGTGTTGGTAGGCTATAATACCGACAGGCTGCTTAGCACATCTATGCAGGTTGAGCATACAAAAAATGTACTGCTTGAGTCAGAAAAGGTAATGTCGGTTTATAAAGATGCCATTAACGGCAGCCGTAGCTACATACTTACCGGCAACCTGCGTTCGCTTAACCGTTACAATGAAGGTAAAGAGCAATTACAAACACACCTAAACGCGCTCAGGCTACTTGTTTCAGATAATGAATTCCAATTAAAGCAGGTAGACTCACTGGCACACTACATGGATCTGCGGATTGATGTATCGGCTATGGCTATACAAATTAAAGATTCGTTTAGCCTCGACTCGAGCAGCCACTACCTTACCCGCTACCAAAAAGAGAACATGCTGGGCGAGATAAGACGATTGGTCGGGCAAATTCAGCAACACGAGAACGAATTGCTGGCCAGCCGTAAACAAGCAAGCGAAGCCAGTGTAAAGTTGTTTAAAACTATCATGCTTACGGCTCTGCTAAGTGTACTTACACTATTGGTAATTGTAACAGTAACAGTGCGGCATACATTGCTGGCGCGCCGCAAAGCCGAAAAAGAAACACGCCTGCTAAACCAGGTGCTGGAACAAAAAGTAGTAGAACGGACCGAAGAATTACAAAAGAACGAACAGTTGTTCAGAGCGCTGATAGAAAACAATGCGGATATGATGACCATGTCAACCGCCGAAGGAAAACTTCTGTATTGCAGCCCATCTGTAACTAAAGTGTTGGGGTATAGTCAGAAAGATTTCTTCAACAGAGGGCCGGATTTTGTACACCCCGATGATGCGCAGGGATTATTTGCTGCGGTAAGTAGCATTATGGATACCCCGGGCAAAATGGTTTACAGGCGGTTGAGGCTAAAACACTTTAACGGCCAGTACCGCTGGTGCGAAACAACGGTTCATAATCTGTTACACGACCCGTATGTAAAAAGCCTGGTATCTAATTTCCGCGATATACACGATAAGAAAATTGCAGAGGAAGAAATAGAATTGCTAAACGCCAGTCTTGAACAAAAAGTAAAAGAACGTACAGCGCAGTTAGAAGCAGCCAACAAAGAACTGGAGGCTTTCTCTTACTCTGTATCGCACGACCTTCGTGCACCACTTCGGGCTATCAGCGGTTTTGCCCGCATATTTAGTGAAGACCTGGGGCCAACACTAAACGATGAAGGCAAACGCCTGCTGGGAATAATACGGGGTAATGCAGAGCGAATGGGGATACTGATTGACGATCTGCTCACATTCTCGCGGTTAGGGCGGCAATCAATTAAATGTGTAAACATTGATATGGGACAATTGGTTGAAACAGTGCTCACTAACATTCGCAATAACACTAATTATAAAGCCGAAATACACACCGGTAAATTACACCAGGTTGTTGCCGATCCGGGCCTGCTGGCTATAGTATTTACCAACCTGATTGGCAATGCAATTAAATACTCATCTAAGGTAGAAAAACCAGCAATTGACGTATCTTCGTATATACAAGACAATGCTGTTGTTGTAAAAATTGCAGACAATGGTGTAGGTTTTGATATGGAATACAAAGACAAACTGTTCGGTGTATTTCAGCGGCTGCACAGCAGCGATGAGTTTGAGGGTACCGGTGTAGGATTGGCAATTGTACAGCGCATTATCCATAAACATGGTGGCAGGGTATGGGCAGAAGGCTCTGTTGATAAAGGAGCTAACTTCTATTTCTCGCTACCGCTTGAAACTAGTAATTCGTGATAACAATACTCCGACATAAACCTGAAGAAATGGCAAACTCTGAAATTGAAATATTATTAGTAGAAGATAGTATTCATGATGCTGAGATGACAATTCGTGCATTACGAAAAAGCAATATCAGCAATAAAATTATCCATTTAAAAGACGGAGCCATGGCGCTCGATTTTTTATTTGGCAAAAAGGAATTTGAAAACCGCGATATCAACAACAAACCGCGCATTATACTACTCGACCTTAAAATGCCCAAAATTAACGGATTGGAAGTACTGAAAGCCGTAAAGGAGAACGAACTAACTAAAACAATTCCGGTTGTAGTACTTACTTCATCTAAAGAAGGCCCGGATATTGATAAAGCCTACGAACTGGGCGTAAACAGTTATATAGTAAAACCAGTAGATTTTGATGGATTTATGAAAGCTATAGGCGAGGTAGGCTTATACTGGATGTTAATTAATCAACCACCCACATAATTCATAACTATGAAATGATGAGTGATAAGATTAAAATACTACACCTCGAAGATTTTCTGTATGACTCGGAATTGGTTGACAGAGAACTTGAAAAATCGGGTATTACCTTCGAAAAAAAACTGGTAGATACACCGGAACAATTTATATCGGCCCTGAAGGAATTCAGGCCCGATATCATTTTGTCTGACCATTCGTTACCGGCATTTAACTCAATGGAAGCTTTACGCCTGGCGCGCAGGCATATTCCCTATATACCGTTCATACTGGTAACTGCAACCGTATCAGAAGAGTTTGCTGTATCGGTTATGAAACAGGGTGCCGATGATTACATACTAAAAGACAGGCTAAAACGGCTGCCCGGAGCATTGACGAATGCGCTTGAAAAGCATAAACTTGACTATGAACACAAGCGCGTTGTTACGCAATCGCTGGCCGATGAAGAACTATTAAAAGAAACGGAAAAACTGGCACATATAGGTAGTTGGCAAACCAACCTAGAAAATGGTGTCACCCGCTGGTCTGAAGAAACATATCGTCTATTTGGCTACAATCCCGGACAGGTTGAAGCAAATTCAGAGAACATGCTAAAGCATGTACATCCCGATGATATACTACGCCTGAAAAAACAAATAGCTGAAACAAAAGAAGGCCGGCACAACAAAAGCCGTATAGATTTCCGTTTAATTACCCCTTCTGGTGTTTTAAGATATATACGCTCACAACTGGAAGTAAAACGTAACACCCAGGGTCAACCGGTACTCGTTACAGGTTTCAATCAGGATATAACAGAGATGATACTCGCTGAGCAAGAGATTAAACAACTAAATGAATCGCTGGAAAGAAAAATTGAAGAGCGTACCGCCCAGCTAAGCGGCTTAAATAAAGAGCTGGAAACATTCAGTTATTCCGTATCGCATGATTTACGCTCACCTTTAAAAATAATAAATGGCTACACCTCTATCCTTGCTAAAAAACACGCCCAGAGTTTAGATAAAGACGGACAGGAGTTATTGCAGGAAGTAAAGAAATATAGCCTGCGTATGTCGCAGATGATAGATGATGTGCTGCAGTTTTCAAGAACAGGCCGTGTAAATCTATCGGTTAAAACAGCAGACATGAACAATATTGTTGCTGCGGTATTGCAGGAGATGGATACAGTAACGGCTGATAACCAAACAAGCATTACTGTACACCAATTACCCGAGGCACGGTGCGATGTGCAACTGATTAAGCAGGTATGGATAAACCTGCTCTCTAACGCAGTTAAATACACCAGCAAAACAGCCAACCCGGCAATAGAGGTTGGTTCCTACCAGGCAAACAATGAAACTGTTTACTACGTAAAAGATAACGGCGTTGGCTTCAACATGAAATACGCCGAAAAACTGTTTGGCGTGTTTCAGCGCCTGCACCGGATAGATGAATTTGAAGGCACTGGGGTTGGGTTGGCTATAGCACACCGTATAATTACCAAACACGGTGGCCGCATTTGGGCCGAAGCCGATGAAGATAAAGGTGCTACTTTTTACTTCACACTACCATCTTAAATTAAAAAGGGAGGCCATGGCCTCCCTTTTTAATTCATTACTTCTTACTAAGTTTCACAACCGGTACTATCATTTCTTCCAGCGATATGCCACCGTGTTGAAAGGTGTTTTTATAGAAGTTTACAAAGTGGTTGTAGTTATTGGGGTAAACCAGAAACTTATCTTCTTTGGCAAAAATATACGTAGAGCTAAGGCGCGATTTAGGTAAGCCAATCTCCTCTGGTACTTTAACCGCATACACATCCTTATCGTCGTAATTCAGATTTTTACCTGTTTTGTAGCGTATGTTGGTAGTAGTTTCGCGGTCGCCAATACAACGCGAAGGGTCTTGTACGCGCACCGTACCGTGGTCGGTTGTTATAAGTATGTTTACGTCTTTATCGGCCAGCTTCTTCAACGCATTATGTAGTGGCGAGTGATCGAACCACGAAACAGCTATCGACCGGTAGGCTGCCTCATCGCTGGCCAGCTCTTTCAGCACTTCCATTTCGGTACGTGCATGGCTAAGCATATCTACAAAGTTGTAAACTATCACGTTCAGTTTATTATCCAGGTAGTTTGTTATGTTATTCTCCAGCAACTCGCCATCGCGATGGTTGGTAATTTTTACATACTTATGCTTAATAGGGTCGCGGAACGTACGCTTTAAAAAATCATCGAGAAATTCAGATTCATGCAGGTTCTTTCCACCTTCCTCATCATCGTTCTTCCACAGGTCGCCAAACTTTTCCTGAATCTTCAACGGCATCATGCCTGCAAATAAAGCGTTACGGGCATACTGCGTAGCGGTAGGCAATATGGCGTAAAACGATTCTTCTTCATCTACCTTAAAGTTCTCCATCACCAGCGGCTGAATGGCTTTCCATTGGTCATAGCGCAGGTTATCTATCACTACCAGAAAAGTAGGCTTATTATCCTTAAGCATAGGCACCAGTTTATTGCGCAACAGGGTATGGCTCATCACCGGCGCATCATCACCGGGTTCGCTGTTTACCCAACGTTTGTAGTTCTTAATTACAAATTTGTTGAACTCCTTGTTGGCTTCCTGTTTCTGTGCATCAAACACCTCTACCATACTGCTGTCACTCTTGTTTAGCTGAATCTCCCAGTACACAAGTGTTTTGTACAACTCGGCCCACTCATTAAAGTTTAGCGAGTCCTGCATACGCATAAACAGCTTCTGAAATTCCTGTTGGTACGATGACGTTGTTTTCTCCGAAACCAAAGTATCTACATCTATTATCTTTTTTAGTGTAGATAATATCTGCTGTGGCTTAACCGGTTTAATCAGGTAATCGGCAATCTGCGAACCAATGGCATCTTCCATCAGGTTCTCTTCCTCATTCTTGGTAATCATTACACAAGGCAGGTGCTGGTTAATCTGCTTAATACGCGAAAGGGTCTCTAAACCCGATAGGCCCGGCATGCTCTCATCAAGAAAAACCACATCTATACCTTTAGCCGTAACTTTATCAATAGCATCTTTGCCATTGGTTACAGGTATTACAGTGTAGCCTTTGTTTTCCAGAAACATAATGCTCGGCTTTAATAAATCAATTTCATCGTCGGCCCATAGTATGGTAATGTTTGCCATTGTAGTTGGTTGTTGTCTGTATTGTGTTGCTCCCATGCAAGTATAAGGCTAAAAGCCAGTAAATATTGTGCAGGGTTGAAATAATGCTTAGTTAACAAAACTAAAAAGCTGATAATTAAGCTCATTTGCTATGCAGAATGACAGTTTGCTACCTGCTGCATTTTGCCAATAAGGCAATTACTTGTTTCTTAGCGCCCAAGGTATGAACAAGCGAAAAATATTTAACGACCCGGTACACGGTTTTATTACTATACCACACGAGCTGATTTTTGATATTATAGAGCACCCCTATTTTCAGCGCCTGCGCCGTATAAAACAGCTGGCCCTTAGCGATTACGTATATCCCGGTGCTATACATACCCGCTTTCATCATGCGTTGGGGGCCTTCCACTTAATGCGCCGGGCATTGGCCATTTTAAAACTCAAAGGCAATAAAATTACCGAGAAAGAAGAGCTGGCTGCCGAAATAGCTATACTGCTACACGATATAGGCCATGGGCCTTTTTCTCATACCCTCGAAAAATACCTGATAACCGGCGTTCATCACGAGGATATTTCAAAAATATACCTGCATAAACTTAATGAGCACTTTAAAGGCAAACTAAGCCTGGCCATAGAAATTTTTGAAGGCACTTATAAAAAGAAATTCTTACATCAGTTGGTATCATCGCAGCTGGATGTGGACCGCCTTGATTACCTGAGCCGTGATGCTTTTTTCACAGGTGTAAATGAAGGAGCTATCAGCTACGAACGTATTATAGAGATGATGAACGTACGTAACGATGAGTTGGTTGTAGAGCAAAAAGGAATTTACTCTATAGAGAGTTTCATTATAGCCCGCCGCCTGATGTACTGGCAGGTGTACCTGCACAAAACCGTGCTGTGTGTAGAGCAAATGCTGGTAAAAGCTATAGAGCGGGCTAAATATCTTTCGGCTAACGGAGTAAAGCTGGATGCATCACCTGCCTTATCGTTCTTCCTCACCACCAAAGTTACCATCCGCGATTTTGAAACCAACCCACAGGTACTAGCCCACTACTCGCAATTAGACGATGCCGATATATTAAGCGCATTAAAAAGCTGGCAGCAATCAAACGACAAAGTATTAAGCCTGCTTAGCGGCGCCATACTTGACCGTAAACTGTTCAAAACAGAAACAGCGGCTAAACCATTCAGCAACGCTACACTGAAACAACTGATTAGTGTAGCCACTAAAAAATACAAACTATCTGCCGAAGAGGCGTCTTATCTGGTGTTTAAAGACGCAACATCTAACCACGCCTATAACCCGGGTAAAGAGAGTATAAAAATAATGATAGGAAAAGAAGTGATGGATATTGCCAAAGCCAGCGACCAACTGGATAGTTCAGCACTATCGCGCGAGGTAACCAAGTACTACCTGTTCTACCCCAAAAACCTTAAGTAGATTATTATTCTTCCGATGAGCTTTTAAAGCCTTTCATTATACCGCGAACACTCTCGCGTATGAAGTTTACGATCTCATCTTTATCGGGGCTCGATTCTATATCGGCCTCAATGTATTTTAAGGCAGTGCTGGTATTAAATCCACGGATATAAAGAATACGATAAACCTCCAGTATTTTATTAATCTGCTCGGTACTGTAACCACGGCGGCGTAAGCCTATTGAGTTTACACCGGCATAGGTGGTAGGATGGCGGGCCGCACGAACAAAAGGCGGAATATCTTTATTAACCAGGCAACCACCACTTACTATTACATGGCGCCCTATTTTTACAAACTGCTGGAAATTGGTTGAACCTCCCAGAATAGTATAATCACCTACCTCTACATGGCCGGCCAGGTTGGCATTGTTTGCCAGTACACAGTTATTGCCTATCACACAATCGTGTGCAATGTGCACATAAGCCATCAGCAAGGTATTATTACCAATTACGGTTTTCATAGCTGCCTCGGTGCCTTTATTTACAGTAACGTATTCGCGTATTACCACGTTATCGCCAATTACCACGGTCGATTTTTCGCCCTTGTATTTCAAATCCTGTGGTATAGCCGATATAACTGCACCCGGAAATATCTTGCAGTTTTTGCCAATACGGGCACCTTCCATAATGGTAACGTGCGGACCTATCCAGGTTCCCTCACCTATTACCACATCTTTACTGATTGTTACAAAAGGTTCTACTACAACGTTATCTGCTACTTCGGCCTGTGGGTGTATGTACGAAAAAGGCTGGTTCATTGAACGGTATAATTTGTGGTTTGTAGAATTTGATTACAAGTAAAGCTGCTTCAATATCATTATTTCATTATCAAATTCTATTCGTTGCAGTTTGCCTATTTACCTTCTTTACGCTGTATTTTAGCCATCATTTCAGCTTCGCTCACCAGTTTATTTCCAACATAAGCCGAGCCTTTCATTTCAATTATACCACGGCGTATGGGCGATAACAACTCCATTTTAAACAACACAGTATCGCCGGGCACAACCAGATTTTTAAACTTCACTTTATCTATTTTCACAAAATACGTATCGTAGTTGTGCGGGTCGGGCAGCTTATGCAATACAAGTATGCCACCAGTCTGGGCCATAGCCTCTAACTGTAACACACCGGGCATTACAGGGTTTCCCGGAAAATGGCCTTTAAAAAACTCCTCATTAACCGTTACAGCCTTTACACCTACTACCTCTGTTTCGGTAAGGTGTATAATTTTATCAATCATCAGAAAAGGAAACCTGTGCGGAAGTATCTTTTCTATACCAACGGTATTATAAATAGGCGGCTTGTTAGGGTCGTACTGAGGGGCAGGGTCTTTCATTTTCTCCTGCTTAATATGCTGTTTCAGTACTTTGGCAAACTCTACATTGTGTTTATGCCCTGGTTTGGTGGCAATAATATTAGCACTGATGGGAGTACCAATCAACGCCAGATCGCCCACAACATCTAACAGTTTATGGCGGGCAGGCTCGTTGTGGTGGTGCAGGTCTACATTATTCAATATCCCCTCTTCCACTACTTTAATATCGGGCTTATTAAAAAGCGCCGCCAGTTTAACCCGCTCTTCTTCGCTTACCGGTTTATCTACCACTATTATGGCATTATTCAGGTCGCCGCCGCGTATCAGGCCGGCTTCGTATAGCATTTCCAGTTCGTGCAAAAAGCAAAACGTACGCGAAGGGGCTATCTCTTTCTTAAAATCGGTTACCTTATCAAGGGTAGCGTGCTGCTGGCCCAATACCTCGCTTTTATAATCAATAAGGGCAGTTACTTTGTAGCGGTTGCTTGGCATCGCCAGATATTCAACGCCGCTTTCTTTATCTACATAGTGTATGTTCTGGCGTAGCTCAAAAATATCACGCTCTTCTGCCTGCTCTTGTATACCGGCTTTTTCCAGCGCTTCTACAAAGTAGCGCGCGCTACCATCCATTATCGGAATTTCTATACCATTAACCTGCACCAGGCAGTTATCTATCTGCAACCCTACCAGCGAGCTCATCAGGTGCTCTACAGTAGCCACCATGGCATTTCCCTTCTCAAGGGTAGTACCCCGCTGCACAGTTGTAACAAGGTCACAATCAGCATTAATTAAAGGTTGCTCAGGCAGGTCTATACGTTGAAACTTAATTCCGTGGTTAGGAGGTGCCGGCAAAAATGTAACAGTTACATTTTGCCCTGTATGAAGGCCCACGCCCGACAAAGAGGCTGGTTGTTTAATTGTCTGCTGTAAAGAGTGCGTCATTAACAATTACTAAGGGGTGACAAAACTATTATTTTACACGACATTAACTATAAATCAGCACTTTCTTTCAATAAATCAGGTATTTAGCCCAGTTTTTTCTCTAATTCCTTAACACGCTGTATCAATTGCGGTAGTATTTTCATTGAGGCCAGAATCCGGTAGTGCTCTCTGGCATCTATAGCCGGGGCACCCGATACTCCCCTGCCTTTCTCGGGTATATCGTGTATTACAGCGGCCTGTGCCTGTATTTTTACGTTATCGGCTATGGTAAGGTGGCCTGTTATACCGGCCTGCCCTCCTATCATTACGTTTTTACCAAATTTGGTTGAGCCCGAAATACCTGCCTGAGCGGCAATTACCGTATTGTCCCCCAAATCCACATTATGGGCCACCTGTATCAGGTTATCCAGTTTTACACCGCTGCCTATACGGGTAGAACCCATCACCGCACGGTCTATACAGGTGTTAGCCCCTATCTCCACATCATCACCTATCACCACATTACCAGTCTGCGGTATCTTTTTGTAGGTACCATCCGGCTGGGGGGCAAAGCCAAAACCATCGCTGCCTATTACAGCACCCGAATGTATAATGGCCCGCTTGCCTACTTTACAATCATGGTACACAGATACGTTGGAATAAATGACAGAGTCGTCGCCAATCTCGGCATTATCCCCAATATAACTGTTGGGGTAAATAGTTACTTTGTTGCCAATCTTAACATTGTCGCCTACATAGCTAAAGCTGCCTAACTGAAAGCCAGAACCATAGGTAGTGTTTTTGCCTATGTGCGAATTGGCTTCTATACCGGTACTTTTCTTATTGCCGTTCATGGCAGCATACGCCTCCATAAGTACCTGAAACGCCTGGTACGGATCTTTAACACGAAGCGCAGCACCGATATTCGCTGAGTTGTATTCAAGCGTTTCATCACAAAGCAAAATACCCGCCTTTGCAGTTTGCGCATAGTGAAAATATTTGGGGTTGCCTAAAAAGCAGAAAGAATCAGCATCTGCTTCTTCTATTTTGGCCAGTTTGTTAACCCTTGCATTTGGGTTACCTTCCAGTTTTGCATTCAGCAAAACAGCTAAATCCTTCGCAGTAATCTCCATCTCCGGTATTGTGGTATAATATGCACGTTAAACGCGTGCCTGTTTTTTTATTGTGTGCGCTAAGAAAATACTTTTCCACACATAATACATACTCTAACAAAGCAGCCCGAATAGCGAGCCATTCTGGTATTGCGGGTTAAGCTTTTCATCTGATGCGTATCACCATACAGTTTGACACTAATCATACGCCACCGGGCCATATACGCCAACATTTGCGCTGATTTATTGAACCCAAATACAAAAAAATATGACCAACCTTAAAATGACACTTCAGACGTTGACTATTGCACTTGTTTTAATTACAGTAAATGCGTGCAACAAGAATGATTCTGATAGCAATACCGACAACACCAGCACTATCGTTTTTAATCCATCATTAAGCTATGGCAGCACCACCGATATGGAGGGGAACACATACAAAACCATAAAATTAGGGAACCAGACATGGATGGCAGAAAACCTGCGGGTAACCAAATATAATGATGGTACAAGTATCTTAAGAACATTGGTTGACTCTGCGCTATACAACGCAACTACCGGCAGCTACGATAGTTATAACAGTACAGAAAGCAACGACACCATCCGCAACATGGGCAGATTGTATAACTGGCAGGCAGCTTCATCTAACAAACTGGCACCGGCCGGTTGGCATGTAGCTACGCAGGCCGAGTGGGATACACTTATCGCAAACCTTGGCAGCGTGAGCAACGCCGGCGGTAAGCTTAAGGAGGCAGGACTAACCCACTGGGTTTCGCCAAATGGAGGAGCAACAAACGAAAGCGGCTTTTCAGCACTGCCATCAGGCAGATTTTATATTACCGGACCAAGTTTTACCAACTACAGCAACAATGCGTATTTCTGGTGTGCCAACACCTACAATGCAGGCGAGGGTATAATGTATGGCCTTAACTACCTTGATGCAGCTATATTTAAGGGGCACGCACAGAAAAACAACGGATTTGCGGTAAGATGCGTAAAAAACTAAGTAGCATACTTACATAAACAGAAACGGGTAACAAATGTTACCCGTTTCTGTTTATACCAAAAGCAACTATGGCTTTATTGCCAACTTAGCCAGCGCCAGTAAAAAGCGCTTATTCAGGTTGCCCTTACGGCCATACTTACTACCGTTACGGAAACTATCGAAGTATAGCTTGGTGTACATACCCGAAAATATAGCACACTTATAATGGCCGTATTTACGTCCGCCATTGCGTAGGGTAACATGTTTTGCACCCAGCTTTTTCATGTTCTCGTGTGCCACTATGGCATTTTTATAATTTACCTGCTCATCTTTATTGCAATAGCAAAGTTGTATGGGGTTCTCAGGCTTCCAGTAGCAAAGGCTGTTATCGGCCAACGCTTTGTGCATAGGAAACTTAGGGTCGTTTACATACAACTGCACAAACGTATCTTTCACCATATCCTTAGGTACTTCCGGCAGTATACGGTCTATGTCGCCCATGTGGCTACCCTTGCCAAACATCTCGGGTATTAATGAATCGTATGGCGGGTTGTATATCGCATTTATATCGGGCACTATTTTATACACCTCATTAAAACCCAGCAACAGGTAAGGCAGGTAATGCGGGTTCGGATATTTTTTAAACATTACTTCGCTCTGCACACCGCCCATATCGTAAGCACCGCTGTTTCCGGCAGCTGCGGTCACCTTAAATTCCTTAGAGTAGCTTTCTTGTATTACCTTGTTGGTGGCAATAGATGCATAGCCACCCTCTGAATATCCGGTTAGAAAAAGCTGTCCGTTGGCTTTTATACCCAGCGAATCATTCAACTCTCGGGCGGCAAACAAAAAATCTACCGAGGCTTGCCCCAACGATTTATACTGCTGGTACAGGTGAAATTTTTCGCCATAGCCCAGACCAATGTAATCGGGCATCAGTACGGTGTAGCCATCTACTGCAAAACCCAGACACAAATAGCTTTCACCGCCCAGGTGTTCCTCCCTGCCCTTCCGCGTGCGGGTACCGTGGTGATACACCACCTGCGGCATAGGGGCCGTTATACCTTTAGGCACATAATACAGCCCACTGGCCAGTACCGGTGTGCCATCGTGCCAGTGCGATACGTATGTCACATCGTAAATATCCACATCGTACCTTACCTTAATAAGGGCGGTTGGCACCTTATTCGATTTCATCTTCTTCGTCAGTTCCTCTTTGGTTACCGACTTCCATAGTTTGTAAGAAACCATCTTGTGGCCCGATGGGTTATCAAGTGCAAATACATTCAGCCCTGTAGCAAGGGCTAGTAAAAACAGCATTTTTTTCATTGGTAAAATTAAGGGATGTTAGGCCGCTAATTTGCCAAATAGAATTCAATTTAATAGTTAATATTTGGTAGTTTGCCATAGCAGAATTTACGCAAACTACACTGCACCACCAGCCAGGTTGCACAATAATGATACATGCCAGGTACCCTTTAAATCGCAACTATTTCAAAATCCGCCAATTAAGGTTTAAAAATTGTTTAAAAAAATATTAGGCAGCATACAACCAATATTACTATTTTCCATATCTGAACAAGCAGACCCCTGACGCTCCACACATGAAAAAACTTTACACGTTATTGGTGTTATCGCTGGTATACGCCATTTCTACTGCACAGATTTCGAAAGGAAAAGATTTCTGGTTCGGTTTTATGGAAAACATATACCAGCAAACCGGCGAAATGCGGGTGTACATTACCAGCGAAGCCCCTTGTAGCGGCACCATATCTTCGCCCCTGCAAAACTGGTCGCAAACCTTTACCGTAACGCCCGGCATATCTACATTAGTTGTAGTGCCATACAACATAGGCGAAAACTTCAGTACCGATAACATCAGCAATAAAGCCCTGCACGTATCTACCACCGAGTGTGTGAGTGTATTTGCCCATTACTATCAGCAATATACCAGCGATGCTGCTGTAATATTCCCTACCAACTCGGTAGGCCGCGATTATATTGTTACATCCTGGTACAACGCCAGTATGAACAACGGTAGCCCCGAGTTTTTAATTGCAGCTACCGAAGACAACACCATTATTGACATTACCCCTTCGGTAACGGCTGGCGTACACCCGGCAGGTGTTACCTACACCATTACCATAGATAGCGGCGAAGTGTATCAATTGCAAAGCGGCAGCACAGACCTAACCGGTACACGTGTAAGGGGAACCAACAACAAAAACTTTGCACTGTTTGGCGGCCACGTATGCGCTAACGTAGTAGGTTGCGGTTATTGCGACCACCTCTTCGACCAGCTATACCCCATATCTTCGTGGGGGACCGAGTTTGTAACCGTGCCCTACAGCACCCGCGATTATGATGTTTTCAGGGTACTGGCACAACAAAACGGCACCCAGTTCAGAATTAATGGCGGCCCCGTTATTAACCTTAATGCCGGACAGTTTAACCAGTTTAACCGCAGCGCGGTATCCTACATCACATCTAACTACCCCATATCGGTTATGCAATACAGCACCGGTACCGATTGCGATGCAAATATGGATGATATAGGCGACCCGTTTATGATTGCGCTTAGTCCGGTTAACCAATCTATCAACACAGTTACGTTTAACGCCTTTGCCAATAACAACCCCAGCTTTACGTACTATGCCAACATTGTAGCCAAAACCGCCGACCTGGGTACTGTTACACTTGACGGAGTTGGTATAGGAGGCACTTTCCAACCAGTGCCGCAAAACACCACCTACTCGTACCTGCAACGTACTATTACACAAGGCGACCATACCATCACTTCCAACCAGGGTATTATTACGTACGTTTACGGCTATGGGCCTTACGAATCATATGGTTACTCGGCTGGTGTACGTGTACAGGTGCCCATTCTTAGCGTTTACGATACCAGCCGTTTGTATTGTCCCTTCGATACAGTAAATCTTAGCCTGAACACTCCTGATACTGCACGTCTGGTATCGTTAGAATGGGACCTCGGCGATGGCTCACCACATATTTTCGACTCGTTAAAGTTCTGGCATATTTATACCGACTATGGAGAGTACCCAATAACGATTATTTACGAGCTGCAATCGGCCTGTAAGAAAGATACAATGGTGATTGATACGGTAAAAATACTGGGTCCGGAGCCCGAAATAGGCGGACCGTACCAGTTCTGTGTGCCACAAAACGTAAGCCTGCAGGCAACGGCGCGTATACAGCCCGACACAATATACTGGACGATTGGAGGGAATACCATTGCTACTACCGATATAAATTACACACTCAATTTTTATGCTGATAAAGACACGGTAGTGTACATGCGCATAACCAGCGCCATTTGCGATGGTTTCGATACTGCACGCATATACGTGGGCAGCGATACCGCAGGCTTTGTAGTAAACAATGCCTGCTCCGGCACACCGGTAAGCTTCACCAATACATCTAAATACGCTGTTGGGTTACTGTACAACTGGTATTGGGATTTTGGCGATGGCGGTACATCCATCAGTCAGTCGCCTACACACCTGTATGCTACCGATGGCACTTATACGGTAAAACTACGGCTTACCTCCCCTGCCGGTTGCAGCGATAGTATTACAAAGGTGGTAACCATTTACTCTCAGCCCAATGCCGATTTTATTGCCGACAGGGTGTGTAACGATAGTATTTTCAGGCCGGTTAATAACTCAACTATTACCACGGGTACCATGTCGTACAGTTGGAATTTTGGCGATGGCACTGCATTAGATACTGCACAAAACCCCGCGCATGAATATGCCCAGTCGGGTGGCTACGATATTACCCTGACCGTTAGCGCCGGTGGCGGTGCCTGCCGCGATTCGTACCAGTTACGTACCAACATTAATATTGGTGCAGAGCAAAACTTTACAGCAAATAACGTCTGCTTTAACGGTACCACACAGTTTACAGATCTTACAATAAACAACTCTGGTTCTGCTATACTAAGCTACAATTGGGACTTTGGCGATGCATCGGGTAGTACCCAACAAAGCCCTGCACATACGTACAGTACTACCGGCAGTTATCTGGTTACTTTATTGCTCGATTATGGCAGCAATTGCTACGATAGCATAAAGCGTACTGTGTACGTTAACCCGATACCGGCCGCTGCATTTACAGTTACCGATTTGTGTAACAGCGGTACCACATCGCCCACTAATACTACATCCATATCGTCAGGCACAGCTACCTACAATTGGAACTTTGGCGATAATACCGGTACCAGTACAGCGCAAAGCCCTACCTACACCTACGCTCAGTCGGGGAATTATACCATACAGCTAATTGCTACATCCGACTCGTTGTGTGCCGATACCGCCACACAACCTATCATAGTAATCCGCGGAACAACCATTGACTTTAATGCGCCACCGGTATGTGAAGGATCGGCTACTACATTTACAGACCAGACCACTAACCCGTATAATACTACTATTAACGGGTACACCTGGGATTTTGGAGATGGCAACACATCGACACAGCAAAACACTACTCATACCTATTCGAGCTTTGGTTCATACAATGTTGAACTAAAACTTGACTATGGCAATAACTGTATGGATAGCCTGACTAAACAGGTTACAGTTAAAGAAAATCCGGTAGCAGTTTTCGCAGTGGCAGATTTATGTAACGATAGCGTGGCCCGTCCGGCAAATAACTCAACCATCTCTGCCGGTAGCATTACCAGCACCTGGAACTTTGGCGATAACACAGCCAGTGTAACCGGCAGCGCCCCTACCCATACTTACCAGCAAAGCGGAAGCTATACTATACAACTAATTGCCGATGTAGCTGGCTGTACCGATACAGTTACCAACCCGGTAAATGTGATAAGAGGAACGTTGAAAGATTTCGGTGCAACTTCAGTTTGCGAAGGCAACGTAACTCAATTTACCGACCTTACCACTAACCCGTACAATACCACCATTAACAGCTACACCTGGGATTTTGCCGATGGCAATACAGCTATACAACAAAACCCATCGCATACATACGCAGCTTTCGGCACCTATAATGTAGAATTACTGCTTGACTATGGTAACAACTGCGCCGATAGTATTACCAAACCGGTTAGCGTAAACGAAAATCCGGTAGCAGCTTTCACAGTAAGCGACATATGTAACGATACGGTGGTTACACCGGTAAACAATTCTACTGTATCGGCTGGTGCGCTTGTAAACGCCTGGAACTTTGGCGATGGGACAGCCATTGCCTCGGGACAAGCCCCTGCACATACCTATCAGCAAAGCAACACCTACACCGTTACACTGATTGCCGCTACCACTGCTGGCTGTGCCGATACTACCAGCAACCCGGTAATAGTTGTTGCTCCAACTGTAATAGACTTTACATCTCCATCGCTCTGCGAGGGAAACATATCGCTGTTTAACGATGCTACCCAAAACCCATACAATACTACCATAACCGGTTATACCTGGAATTTTGGCGACAACAGTACCGACAACCAGCAAAACACCCAACACATATATGCCGCTGCCGGTAATTACACGGTACAGCTACGCCTGCAATACAACAACAACTGTGCAGATAGTCTAGCTAAACCAATAACAGTATATGGCAATCCGGTAGCAGATTTCAACTCTACCAACCCATGCATAGGAGAAGACATGCAGCTAACCGATGCCAGCACACCTGCAGTTGATATTAATGCCTGGAACTGGGACCTGGGCAATGGAGTAACCACACAAACCCAAAACGGTACATACAACTATAATACCGCCGGAGACCATACGGTAGAACTGGTAGTAACAACCAACGCAGGTTGTAAAGATACCGTAAGCAAACTGGTAAACGTACGCGATAAAGGCAATGCACAGTTTACCGCTGCGCCGGTTTGTTTGGGCAATGCCACCCAGTTTACTAATACAACCGATGTAGTTACTTACCCGGTTAGCGGTTTTGCATGGGCATTTGGCGATGGTGCAGGTACCAGCACTGCTACCGACCCTACCTATACGTACACCAACGCTGGCAGCTACCAAACCACCATTATAGCAGCTTTTGCAAACGGCTGTGCCGATACCACTACACAAACTGTAATAGTAAATGTTAACCCTACGGTTACATCGGTTATTGCAGATGTATTGTGTAACGGCGGCAACGATGGAAGCATAGCCCTAACAACGGTTAACGGCCAGCAACCATTCGGCTATGTATGGACTGTATCGCAAAGCAGCGGAACAATAACCGGTTTAACACAAGGCACCTACGATGTAACCTTTACCGATGCCAACACTTGTAGCGGCACCGGTAGTTACACCGTAAACGAGCCCACACAACTTACCATCGATACAGTAGTAATACCAATTACCTGCTACCAATACACCGATGGGGTTATTACAGTAATAGCGCAAAACGGCACACCGGGCTATACCTACCTGTGGAGCAACGGCGCAACCGATGCGGTAAACTCTCAACTGGGCGATGGCATTTACTCGGTAACCGTAAGCGATTCGCACAACTGTTCAGTAAGTACCACCGTAGTATTAAATGAGCCGGCGCAATACACGCTGTTGCTCGACACGGTAGCCGAAGTATTTTTGGGTCAAACCGTTACACTCAGCGCACAGGCAATAAACGGCAACCCGGCCAGCTGGCTATGGACACCGGCCAATGACCTTAGCTGCGCCACCTGCCCTACCACCGAAGCCGGCCCGTATAACAATATGCGCTACGTAGTAGAATCGGTAGATGATAAAGGCTGCCGCGCTACTGCTGTGGTAAACGTACTGGTAAACGGTAAATACGAAATATTTGTACCAAACGTATTTACCCCTAACGGCGACGGTGCCAACGATTACTTTGAAGTATTTGGCAACAAAGAGGCCTGGAAACAATTTGAAGTAGCTGTATTTAACCGCTGGGGCGAAAAGGTGTTTGAGAGCAGCGATATGAATTTTAAATGGGATGGAGTGTTTAAAAGCGAACTACAAAACCCGGGCGTGTACGTGTACACTGTAAAATTAGTTTACCTGAATAACTATACCGATAAAATGTATAAGGGTACTTTAACGTTAATACGTTAAAGCAATACTGTGCAACCTGCAACTTATTACTAAAAGACTAATTCCAACAAGGGATTAGTCTTTTTTAGTTATGTGCAGGATTACCGGTTGGCTTTCACACTTCTTTAACTTATTAACCACCGTTGTTATACACAGAATAACTTAATTCGTACCATGATAAAACTGGAGGGAATCCGGAAATCGTATCAAATGGGCAGCAACAAATTGCAGGTGCTCAAGGGTATTGATATGCACATACGTGAGGGTGAGTTTGTGTCTATTATGGGTTCTTCTGGCTCGGGTAAATCAACCCTGCTGAATATTGTAGGCATACTGGACAACCATGACGAAGGCCGCTATTTGCTTAACGGACAGGCTATCGAAAACCTTTCGCAAACCAAAGCAGCCAAACTACGCAACCGGTTTCTGGGTTTTGTGTTTCAAAGCTTCAACCTTATATCGTTTAAAAACGCGGTAGATAACGTTGCCCTACCGCTTTATTACCAGGGCGTGGGCCGCAGCCAACGCACTAAAATGGCCATGGAGTTTCTGGACCGCGTAGGGCTTAAAGACTGGGCCAACCACCTGCCCAGCGAGCTTTCGGGCGGGCAAAAACAGCGCGTAGCCATAGCCCGTGCACTAATAGGCAACCCCAAAGTAATACTGGCCGATGAACCTACCGGTGCACTCGACTCGCAAACCAGCCACGAGATAATGGACATATTTAAAGACATGAACCGCCAGGGTATGACCATTGTAATTGTAACCCATGAACAGGATATAGCCGACATGACCCAGCGTGTAATACGATTGAAAGACGGACTGATAGTAAACCCGGTAGCCGCTGCACAATGAATTTAGACAGCCTGATAGAGATATACTATGTGGTGCGGAACAACCGCCTGCGCACAGCGCTCACAGCGTTTAGCGTGGCATGGGGTATCTTTATTCTTATTGTGTTACTGGGCGCAGGGCGTGGCTTAAAAAACGGTGCGCAAAAGCAATTTGAATCAGATGCCACAAATACCATTTGGGTAGATGCCGGCAGAACATCGATGGCCTATAACGGCTACCAGCCCGGCAGGCAAATACGCCTTACTAACGAGGACATGGAGCTGATAATGAAAAGGCTGGGTACTGATATTGATAAGAAATCGGGCACAGCACAGGGTTACATGATGAAGACCATGCGCTATGGCAACCAAAAGGCTTCGTTTATGTGCCGCAGTGGTTACGCCGACCATAACTATCTGGAAAACCTGAAAGTAACCGAAGGCCGCTTTATCAATCAGGCCGATATGGACCAGTTCCGCAAGGTTTGTGTAATAGGCCAACCGGTTAAAGAAGCTTTCTTCAAAAACGAAAATCCGGTAGGCAAATACCTGGATGTACAGGGCATAGCGTTTGAAGTAATAGGCGCTTTTTACGACCCCGGCCGCGGCGATATGGACCGCATTTATATACCGGCATCTACATCACAAAAAGTATTTAACGGGCAAAATTATCTGGATGTGATATGGCTGGGTACCGGCGACCTGCCGGTTGAGCAGGGTTCAGCACTGGCTAAAGAAATAGTAAAGCTAATGGCCGCCCGCCACGGCTTTAGCGCGGATGACCCCAACGCTGTAAGTGCTTATAACAACCGCGAAAACTACGAACGCATTATGCAACTGCTTACCGGCATCGGCATTTTTATATGGATAATTGGCATAGGTACCATTATAGCAGGCGTAGTAGGTGTTAGCAACATACTTATGATATCGGTAAAAGAGCGGACTAAAGAAATTGGCATACGCAAAGCACTTGGCGCCAATCCGTTTTCTATTGTATGGCTTATTATGCAGGAGTCGCTTATCATAACATCCGTTGCAGGTTACACTGGTATGGTACTAGGTGTATTGGTACTTGAATTGTTTAAAACATATGTACCCGACAGTGATTTTTTTCAAAACCCCGATGTAGATTTTAGTGTAGCCATAAGTGCTACCATTGTATTGATAGTAGCCGGATTACTGGCCGGTTTTTTTCCGGCTATGCGCGCGGCACGTATTAACCCCATTGTTGCATTAAAAGATGAAGTATGATTTTTGACCTGGACAACTGGCAGGAAATTGGCGCTGCTATGAGCAAAAACAAACTTCGCACCGGGCTTACTGCCTTTGGTGTGTTTTGGGGCATATTTATGCTGGTGGTAATGTTAGGCTCTGGCAATGGCCTGCGCAACGGCATACAGCAGGAGTTTACCGGCACTGCTACCAACAGCTTTTTTATGTGGGCACAAACCACCAGCAAAGCGTATAAAGGTTTACAGCCCAACCGGCAGTTTAACTTTACGGTAGAAGACGGCGACGCTATGCGCCAGAACCTGAAAGAATTGAAAATAGTTGCTCCAATGAATCAGTTAGGTGGCTACCGCGGGCAAAACAATGTAGTACGCGGTTTAAAAACAGCCGCTTTTCAGGTGTCGGGCATTTACCCAGAACTAAAACAGATGCAGCAATTTAAACTTACGGCTGGTCGTTTTTTAAATGATATAGACATACGCGAGCGCCGCAAAGTAGCCATTATAGGCGATGAGGTAGTTGATAAACTATTTGGCAGCGATGAGCCTGTTGGCGGCTACATAAAAGTAAACGGCGTAAACTTTATGGTAATTGGCACTATTCGCGGAGTTGGTCAGGAGCACCAGGCACGCGAACAGGCAAGGTCGGTATTTCTGCCATTTACCTCGTTCGGACAGGCTTTTAATATGGGCAACAAGGTGGGCTGGTTCTCGGTAATGGTTGCCGAAAACGTATCGGCCGAAAAAGCAGAGCAAAAAACGCTGGCGCTTTTACGCGAGCGCCACAAAATAGCCCCCGATGATAAACGCGCCATTGGCCACTGGAACATGGAGGTAGAGTTTAAAAAAATGAGCGGCCTGTTTAGCGGTATAGAAATGCTGGTTTGGTTTGTGGGCATAGGTACTTTACTAGCCGGTATTATAGGTGTAAGCAATATTATGCTGATAGTAGTAAAAGAACGCACCCGCGAGATTGGCGTACGCAGGGCCATTGGTGCCACTCCGGCATCTATAGTGGGGCAGCTGATGATGGAATCGGTAACGTTAACGGCTGTAGCCGGTTACACCGGTTTGGTGGTGGGCATTGGCTTGCTTGAGCTGGTTAGCAACTCAATACCCAAAGATGACGGTAGTATGTTTATAAACCCCGGCGTAGACCTAACAGTGGCACTAAAGGCACTTGCCATACTCATCTTCTCGGGCTTGCTGGCAGGGTTAATACCGGCTCAACGTGCATTAGAAATTTCGCCGGTAGAGGCATTAAGAGCGGAATAAAAATGAACCAAGAACACAGAACAGGGAACATAGAAAAGACATAAAACAAGAAATACAGATTAATATGGCAGGCAAGATTTTTAAAATACTACTGGTACTTGTGGTACTGGGCGTTTTCGGCTGGACACTTTATTTTCTTTATGGCAAATCGAAAAAGGAACCAGAAAAAATAAGCACCGTTGAACCATCGGTGCAAAACATAGTACAAAAAACCGTCGCCACCGGTGCTATTAACCCGCGCCGCGAGGTGGCCATGAAAAGCCAGGTAAGCGGTATAGTAGATAAACTGTTTATTAAAGCCGGCGACAGAGTACGCCAGGGCGATGTAATAGCGCGTATAAAAATTATACCCAACATGCTAAACCTGAGCAATGCCGAGAACCGGGTTAACCAGGCCAAAATAGCGGTTGACAATGCAAAGATTGAATATGACCGATTAAGTAAGCTACTGGCCGATAAAGTAATATCGCAGCAAGAGTTTCAGGTAGCCAACAATCGCCTGCAAACCGCCAACGAAGAGCTGGACGCCGCACAAAACAGCCTGCAATTGATTAAAGAAGGTACTACCGCCAAAATGGGGCAGGTTAGCAACACGCTTATAAAATCTACCATTAGCGGTATGGTGCTGGATGTACCGGTTAAAGAAGGCAACTCGGTAATAGAAAGCAATACCTTTAACGAAGGTACCACCATAGCCAGCGTTGCCGATATGGGCGAAATGATATTTGTAGGCAAAGTAGACGAAAGCGAAGTAGGTAAAATACATGTAGGCATGCCGCTTATACTTACCGTGGGTGCCTTGCAGGAAGATAAATTTGATGCCAGACTGGAATACATAAGCCCTAAAGGCGTAACCGAAAACGGCGCTATACAATTCGAAATTAAGGCTGCCATTAACCTGAAAGAAGGTAAGTTTCTACGGGCCGGTTACAGTGCCAATGCCGATATTATACTCGCCCATAAAGATAGCGTGCTATCGGTACCCGAAAGTGTACTATTGTTTGAAGGCAACAAAACAATGGTAGAAATAGAAACAGCACCCGGCAAACTGGAAAAGAAAGAAATTAAAACCGGCCTTAGCGACGGTATACAAATTGAAGTAACCGAAGGGCTTACCGGTAAAGAGAAGATTAAAACTCCAACCCTGGGCGAGGTGCCGGCAGGGAAATAAAAACCTTAAAAAAGAAGAAATAAAAAAGGCGTTCATTACTGAACGCCTTTTTTATTGTGAGGTCGAGAGCGGATTTGAACCGCTGTGGGAGCTTTTGCAGAGCTCTGCCTAACCCCTCGGCCACCCGACCATTTTGTAATACCTGCTGTAGCAAGGGAGTGCAAATATATTCAGGTTTTTAAATTCTCAAAATAAGGCTGCATAAATAGTAGTGATACAACTGGTTAAGCAGTCAACCGGTGGCGACTCCCCTACCCTTCCAACTCTACATATACCCGCTCTACATTACCCTTTAGCGGTGGGTTGTGTTTGCTTACACGCACTTTAATATACTGCAGGTTGGGGTAGCGTTGCTTTATTTTATCCAGTATGCGTTTACATACATGCTCAATCAACCGGGCGTGTACTTCCATTTCAAGCCTGGTTAACTGGTATACTTCCTCGTAGTTAATGGTCTTTCTCAAATCATCGGTTTCGGCAGCTTCGTCAAAATCTATGTTCAGGTATATATCTACTATATACTTCCCCCCCAGCACCTGTTCTTCCTTATAATAACCATGGTGCGAATAAAACTGCAAACCTTCTACCGCTATTAAGCCCATACATCAATAATTTTGCGCTAAAATATCAATTCGGTACAATCAACTTATCTCATTACAGTATACACACCGGCAGGTAAGCGTTAATCAATAGGCAGAGTATAAAAACGGGCAAAATCAAAAATCTTCTATTTTCGCCCTGCTAAACACTTAAATACAATACAATGCGCAGCGATTTATACAACGGACACGACTACTACAACATTGACGACCTGCTTACACCCGAGCATAAGCTGATACGTGAAACCGTACGTAACTACGTAAAAAAGAACCTGAGCCCTATAATTGAAGACTACGCACAGCGTGCCGAGTTCCCAAAACACATAGTGAAAGAGCTTGGCGAAATTGGTGCCTTTGGCCCCAGCCTGCCTGCCGAATACGGTGGTGGCGGACTGGATGAAATAAGCTATGGTATTATTATGCAGGAACTGGAGCGTTGCGACTCAGGCATTCGCTCTACCGCATCAGTACAGGGTTCGCTGGTTATGTACCCTATTTACAAATATGGTAGCGAAGAACAACGCAAAAAGTACCTGCCTAAATTAGGCAAAGGCGAACTATTTGGCTGCTTTGGCCTTACCGAGCCCGACCACGGTAGCAACCCTGCCGGTATGGTTACCAACTATAAAGATATGGGCGACCACTACCTGCTTAATGGCGCCAAAATGTGGATTAGCAATTCGCCGCTGGCCGATATAGCAGTAGTGTGGGCTAAAAACGAACAGGGCAAAATACACGGCCTGATAGTAGAGCGCGGTATGGAAGGTTTCAGCACGCCGGTTACACACGGCAAATGGAGCCTGCGGGCCTCTATAACCGGCGAACTGGTGTTTAATAACGTAAAAGTACCTAAAGAGAACCTGCTGCCAAACGTATCGGGTATTAAAGGGCCGCTGGGTTGCCTTTCTACCGCACGCTATGGTATTGCCTGGGGCGCAATTGGTGCCGCGCTCGATTGCTACGATGTAGCATTACGATACTCGAAAGAAAGAATGCAGTTTGGCAAGCCTATTGGCCAGTTTCAGTTACAGCAAAAAAAGCTGGCAGAAATGATTACCGAAATAACCAAGGCACAGCTACTGGTATGGCGCCTGGGGGTGCTTAAAAACGAAGGCAAAGCCACACCGGCACAAATAAGCATGGCTAAACGTAACAGTTGCGAAATAGCGCTGGAGGTAGCCCGCAATGCCCGCCAGATGCTGGGTGGCATGGGTATAACCGGCGAGTTCCCTGTAATGCGCCACCTGATGAACCTGGAAACCGTAGTAACCTACGAAGGTACCCACGATATACACCTGCTTATAACCGGCCACGATATTACAGGGCTGGATGCTTTTAAGTAAGCAATCAACCACTTATACTATAGCCAATTAACACTATCTGCACAGTAGTGTTAATTGTTATTGGCACGCAAATAGGTTGCGCGGCTTTTGTTATATCTTTATAGCAGTTGCCACTGCCTAAAATTGTGGATAAGTGGCTGGGGAACGTGTGTGGAACGTTAAGAAATTAATACGTGGCTACAGGCACTAATATGCCTTTGTAAAAGGCATATTTGCCTCCCTTTTTTAAAACATACGGATGAGTAATCCGTTCAGAAATATAGAGGAGTAAGAGAATATGGCTGACCCACTTGACATAGCGAAAAGAACGATAAACCGTAAGCAGAACAACGATAACAGTGTTGATTATGGCAAACTGCCGCCACAGGTACGCGAGCTGGAAGAAGCCGTACTGGGTGCCGTAATGATTGAGCAGAACGCCATTAACGACATTAGCGATATACTGAAAGATGAGTCGTTCTACGTAGATGCCCACCAGCGTATATGGAGGGCTATACGCATGCTGTACCAAACCCAGGCCCCTATCGACCTGCTGACTGTTACCGAACAGCTTAAAAAGAACAACGACCTGGAGGCTGCCGGTGGCCCGTTTTACATAGCCCAGCTTACCAACAAGGTAGGTTCGGCGGCTAACGTAGAGTACCACGCGCGCCTGATAGCCGAAAAGTTTATACAGCGCCTGCTTATTACTACCAGCACCGAAATTATAAGTGAAGCCTA
This sequence comes from uncultured Chitinophaga sp., assembly GCA_964423405.1. Classification (GTDB taxonomy): domain Bacteria; phylum Bacteroidota; class Bacteroidia; order Chitinophagales; family LD1; genus Bog-950. The sequence continues at coordinate 98,948 of CAYREY010000007.1, forward strand.
CGAAGATACTACCGATGTATTTGAACTACTGGACAAGGCCGAAAAAAACCTGTTTGGCATTGCAGAAAACAGCCTGAAACGAAACTCGGAAGATATTGCCAGCATTATACTGGGCGAGCTGAAAGAGCTGGAGGTGCGCATGAACAATACCGAAGATGACCACCTGAATGGTGTACCTTCAGGTTTCTTCGATTTGGATAAAATGACCGGTGGCTGGCAAAAATCTGACCTTATCATTTTAGCGGCCCGCCCGGCCATGGGTAAAACAGCGTTTACACTGGCGCTGGCACGTAATGCGGCTGTTGACCATCAGAAACCGGTTGCTGTGTTTTCGTTGGAGATGTCGAATGTACAGTTGGTGCAGCGTCTTATATCTATGGAAACACAGATTGCGGCCGACAAAATACGCCGTGGTAGTCTGGAACCATACGAGTACGATATTCTTACCTCTAAGATCGACAACCTTAAAAACTCGAAAATATTTATTGACGATACACCTGCTATTAACGTGTTTGAGCTACGCAGCAAATGCCGCCGCTTAAAGCAACAGCACGATATACAGATGATAATTATAGACTACCTGCAGCTGATGAGTGGCAACACCGATGGCAAGGCAGGCGGCAACCGCGAACAGGAAATCAGCCAGATTTCGCGCTCGCTGAAAGGTTTGGCAAAAGAGCTGATGGTGCCGGTAATAGCCCTTTCGCAGCTAAGCCGTGCGGTAGAAACCCGCGGTGGCGATAAAAAACCAATTCTTTCGGACTTACGTGAATCGGGTGCGATAGAGCAGGATGCCGATATGGTATTGTTCCTGTACCGTGGCGAGTACTACGGCCTGGAGCAGGATAGCGAAGGCAACCCAACCAAAGATATTGCCGAGGTAATTATTGCCAAACACCGTAACGGCCCCGTGGGCAGCGTACGCACCCGCTTTATTAATAAGCTTGCCAAATTTGAAAACCTGGATGAACTGGGCGTTAGCGACCAGTACGCCAATATGCGTGGAAGCGATAACAACAACCGTGGCGGAAACCAGCAGTATGTTAGCAAGCCATCTAAAATGAACGATATAGCCGACGATGACGATTCGCCATTTGAGAAAAAGCACCGTCCGGATGATTTTGACGCGCCACCATTCTAAATATCTGAAATTGTTAAAGGTTATTAGTTATTACAAACCGGTTAGCTATTAAAGCATAGCAGATAAGTATTAACTGTCAACTTTTTATACTTTCGTACAAAACAGATTTAATTGCTAAGGCGCGGTTATTACTTTCTTTTTGCAGCTATTGTTTTTATAGCCTCTTGTAAACCAATCCCCTTTCAGGTAAAGGATGGTAAAACCGCGCGCGAGCTTTACCGCTTTAACCAAAGCATAGAGTTTTTACAAAAAGAGTTTAACGCAGAGCGCGACCCGCTAAAGAAAAAAGATATTGCCTACCAGATAGGTGACTCGTACGCCCACTTTAACGACTATGCCAATGCCGAGAAATGGTTCAAACAATCGTTAGAGCTAAACGCTACCGAAAAAGCCCTATGGCAATTGGGTATGGCACTTAAAAAACAGGAGAAGTACGAAGAAGCCTTTAAAGCATTCGATCAGTTTCAGCGGGTAACCGGCACCGGTTTTGAAGGCCGTAAACAAATGAACCAGTGCAAAAGCGCCATTGAGTGGAAAAAGGCTTTTACCCGTTATCAGGCTACGAATGTACAACAGCTAAACACCCAGGCTAACGACTTTGGCGTAGTGCCCTACAAACAACAAATAGTTATCAGTTCATCGCGTGGAGAGGCATTGGGAGAAAAGAGAGATGAGTGGACCGGCGAGAAATTTTTCGACTTGTTTGTAAGCGATAAGAACGGCAACAAATTTGGTCAACCACAAAATTTCGGTCCACCGGTTAATACAGGCTTTCACGAGAGTAGCCCCACCTTTAGCGCCGATTTTAAAGAGATGTACTTTGTACGTTGTGTAGCCGATGAACAAAAAAGCAACCAGTACTGCCACCTTTATTACACGGCTTTTAATAACGAACACTGGACCGAGCCTTTACGCGTAGACCCTTTTGCCGATAGCGTAAACGTGTACGACCCACTACTGAGCAAAGATGGCAAATACCTGTTTGTAGCAGCCGATGCACCGGGCGGTTTTGGCGAAACTGACCTATACATTATAGCTAAGAACGATACAGCCTGGGGCACCCCGCAAAATCTGGGTGGTGCTATTAATACACCGGGCAGCGAACGCTCACCATGGTTAGATGAAAAAGGGGCCTTGTATTTTTCATCATCGGGTTTACCGGGCATGGGCGGACTGGATGTGTTTAAAGCCACCCGTACCAAAAACGGATTTAAAGACCCTGTTAACTTAAAGTACCCTACCAACAGCGGTGCCGATGATTTTGCTTACCGTATAGATAAATACAAACCTGCTAATGGCGAAGATACGGTCCTGTTTGGGGCCTATGTAAGCAGCAACCGTGCCGGTGGCAAAGGCGGCGATGATATTTACCGTGTAGAAGAAAAATGGATTAACCTGTTTGTACTGCGTGGCAAAGTGGTAGAGAAAAACTACACCGACCCCAACAACCCCGAAAGCCCCGTGCTGGGTTTAAAGCCACTGCCTAAAGCAAGGGTTGAACTTAAAACTGCCGACGATAAAGTAATAGCTACCACCGCCAGCGATACGGCCGGTAACTTTGTATTTAAGCTGGACGCCGAAACCGACTATAAAATTACATGCAGCAAAAACGATTATTTCAGCAATAACGGTTACACCACAACCAAAGGCCTGCGCAATCAGGACTCGGCAATTATACGGGTATATGTGCAGATAGAACTAGAGAAGATATTTCCGGAGAAGATGTTGGTTATACCTAACATTTACTACGATTACGATAAAGCCACACTGCGCCCGGAATCGAAACTGGTGTTGGACTCTATCACCATCTTCTTTAAAGAAAACCCGGACCTTAAAATTGAGCTGGGTTCGCATACCGATAGCCGTGGTAGCGATGCCTATAACTTAAAGCTATCGCAAGCGCGTGCACAAAGCGCGGTAGACTACCTGATAAGCAAAGGCGTACCTGCCGAAACCCTGTTAGCCCGTGGCTATGGCGAAACCAAACTGGTAAACAACTGCGGCAACAACGTTAAGTGTACCGAAGAAGAACACCAGAAAAACCGCCGTACTACCTTCCGCGTAGTATCCTCTAAAATGAATATTGAGTCGGTAGAGCCAAGCAACATTATAGTTGACCCCGAAATGCAGAAACGGGAGGAGCAGGAAGAAGAAAAGTAATACTCCTTTCGCGTGGTGCACGAGTGGATGCTCGAGCCGGGTTGCCGTGTTCGTCATTGCGAGGAGGCTTTGCGACGAAGCAATCTCTTTATTTAGTATTGAGCGAGATAGATTGCTTCGTCACTCGCAGAGCCTCACTCCTCGCAATGACGACAAGTATACGTACTACAGTGGTCGCTTCAAGCAGCTATTATCTGCAAAATGCAGCGTAGTATCGGGGAGCATATAATCTACCCAAAAGGCATCGTTGGCTACATCAATTACTATTTCCTGATGTATGAGTTTACCCCCATAGTGTGCCTTTACTATATAGTTCACCGTATCAACTATCAAAGGATATTCGGTGCCCAGGCTATCGCGGAAGGGCTGAAAGTTCTCCTTCATTAAATTAGCCAGCCGGCGCTCTACTATATGGTTAGTAGCAAACCCAACATCCGATGGCATACGGCTATTGTATTGCAATAAAAAAGCCAGTTCGCCTTTAGGCGTAGCTGGCTTTTTACTATCGGTGCTATGCTGGTTGCTATTACATGATGCAGTAAGAAAAACCACAACTATTAAAAACAATAAGCGCATAGCACACCGTATTTTACGTTAACACATTAACACGCTAACACTTCAACACCACAATCCTTACCATTTAAGCAGGTAAGCAAATATCAGCGGGGCTACTATGGTAGCATCGCTT
>CAYREY010000008.1:0-4951 GCA_964423405.1 uncultured Chitinophaga sp.
CCCGCCATAGTTCGGCGTGCCTATCCAATCCCTCTTCATTAAAGTGGCAGTTATCGTACCGGTATTCGCCACCCAGTTGGTCGGTATCGGGGCCGTTATATATTTTAAGCGAATCGTTTGCCAGGTTACGCTGTGCCTGCTGCAGCACCGTATCGGGTTCGCGTATGCAATAGGTAGCTATAGCTGGATACACCGGTGCCTCTATACCTTTGCTGCGCAGGTAGCTAACCAATGTATTAAAGTTGGTCGTGTAAACCATTGCATTCTCCTGCGCCGATAAGCCACCACTATACAGCACATGGTTGCTTTCGCCCTGGTGCCAAAGCACGTGTGTTACATTCAAGCCCGCACTATCTATGTATTGCAATGTCTGCTCCAGCATTGGGTTCAGGTTGCCGCCGGGTATCCATTGTTCAATTTTTGTTCCGCCAACGGCACAGGGCACTACTATTACAGTACCTGCAAAATTGCGTTCTACCAGTTTATCGGCCAGCCGGCCCCATACACTGCCACCGCTACCGTTAGCGCCATACAGCGGGTCGCTGAGCGGATAGTAATTACCGGCATAAAAATTAAACACATGGGTACAGTGCGATTGGTACTTTACCTCTCCGGCATTGGCCGCGTTCGACTGGCCCATTACCAACAACACTATTGTATCGTGCACCGGTACGGCGGTATTACACTCGTGCCGGCCGGTATAAACAGGCGCATCTACCGCACAGGAAGAAAGCAGACAAACCATTAAAACAAAAGTGATTCCCTTAATTACATACATATGCCAGCATTGCTACACAAACATACTATGCTTATTCATTTCGCACCAACTAATTACCATAAGCGGTTGCGCGCTTATCTGCCGGTACAAAGTTGGTAATAAACGCTGCCGAAGGATTGATAGCCGGTACTTTCTGTTTGTAATAACCCGGCATTAGTTGTAGCGGAAAAGGCACCAGCGCCACATTCAGTTTCCATTTATCTAAAAACCGGCGGATGTAATGCGATTGCATAGGGTCGGTGGCAATAGCAATTTTTTTAAAGCCCAGTTGCCGCGCCAGTTGTATGCCATAGTCCACATTCTCGGTAGTGTGTTGCGCGCGTTTTTCAATAAACGTGTGGGCTGCAGGTATGCCCATCGAATCGGCCATTATCTTCATAGCATATCCCTCTATATAAGGCGTGTGTACAGCACCGCCAGAAAATATGATGTTGCGGGTAATCTTTCGCTCAAACAGCCATTTGGCCCAAAGCATACGGGCTTTATATATAGGGTTTACTTTACCGGTGCTGTAGGGCACACCGGGCACTATTATCACATCGTAGGGCGCGCCGGGCATTTCTTCGTGGCTGTTGTTGGCCATACGGTTTACCAGCCCGCACGAATTGGTAATAGTAATTACCAGTGCACAGAGTGCAGCAAGTCGTGTTCTCTCCATATATACCGGTTTGGGTTAGGTACACGGTGTTGCATAGCTATTGGTTGCGGGTTGTATATATATAACCGTATGGCCGCTCAATTATTGTGTAGCAGGTTGCTTACTTCAGTTTGCGGGCTACCCATTGGCGTACATTGCTCTCCGATACCAGTGCACGCATAGCCCGGTCCTGGCTTTTTTTAATTCCTTCGGCAAACGCTGCCAGTTGTTGCAGGGCCTGTTGCTGCTCTTTATGGTTACGTACCACCGCTACCGATGCTATCAGCTTAAGTAAAGCAAGTAACAGCTGTTGCTGTTCGGCCGAATAATTGCAGCGCGCTATGGTAATGCGCAGGTTCTCTTCGCTGTTGCGCAGGGCCCTTGCTGTAGCTTTGGTTTCTATCAGTAACATTAGCTCGGTAAATAGGTTACATAAGCGGTAGTGGTGCAATAGCCCCGCCGGTATCACCTCCTTTATCTGTTTTACCCACTTCAGCGCTTCATTGTGTTTACCCAATACAAAGTAGCTGTCTTTTATAAGCGCAAGAAAAACTACCTCGTTGGGTATTCCAGATCCTATTCTTTCTTTTTTGTAAACCGCCACTGCATGTTCTGCCTCGCGGGCAAGGGCTGCGGTATCGTTGTTTTCTATGTATGCGTTCAGCCGGGTCATAGTAGCCGAACAAACAGCGTTGGTACTTATACGTTTATCGCCGGCATAGCGCAGGTGTTTTTGTGCCAGCGCCTCCATCTCTTTACTACCCTCCACAATTTGTTTCAGGTGTTCGGCCGGGCGCAGGGTGTTCAGGTAATTCTGGTATGCCACAAAAAACTCACCGGTGTAGCGCCGTGTATGCTGCAGCGTTTGTTGCAGCACATCTTTCTGTTGCTGGGCTATAGCTATCGCTTCGTTAGATGTTTTGTACCTCGCCACATAAAACAAAAGACTGTTCAGGGCCAGGTATTTTCCGTATGCCGAACGGCTTTGTTGTACCAGCGCCTGCAAATACTCTTCGTTAAAAACCCTGCGCGTTTTACTGTCAATTTTATCCTCTCCGGTAATGTAAGCGGTGTACATCAGGCGGTTTAAAAGCACCCGTTGTGTATAGTTGGTAAGCAGGTTATTTACCTCTGCAGCTTCATCCATCCATTCGTGCAGAGTGGCCAGTGGGGTGGCCATATCTTCTATGCTATAATTTACTTTATACCGGAAACCATCCAGCCACAAGGTATAGTACTCTTTTTGCAGCGCTACTTTCATGGTGTTTTGTAGCTGCTTTTGTGCTTCAGCCTGTAAACCTTTATCGCGTAGTATATCGGCTACGTGGTATTGTTTTATAATCTGGTACTCATCTGTATTACGGCCATGCATGTCATACAGCGAATCGTACAACAGGTTTTTCAGTTTGTTTTTGGCACTTACAAAATAGCGCGCCACCGGCAAGCCCTTAAGGTGCTGTTTTATCAGTGCATCATCTACCGGTTTACCCTTGCGCAGTTCTGTATTAATAGCATCAAACAGCGTAAGGCACAAATTGTCGGTATTATCGTACTTCTGCGCATATATTTTAAAGTGCCTTTTCTCATCGCTGGTCATCTTTTGTATTAACTGATATACCACCGGCGACCCTTCCCGGGCTTTCCGTTTAGTGTGTGCTGCCATGTAGCTGTTTTGGTTTGCGTTACAAAATAACAATTTCTAAAAAGTGATTATAAACTGAATCTGGGCTTTAAAAAATAGTTCGTTCATAGGGCAAAACGCGTTGCAAGTAGCCTCTCTGAAGTTGTATTTTATGCCAACCTTGTTGCAAACAAAACACAGCAGGAATAGGGTACAAGTTTTCTGAAACCTAATATTGAACTTACCTGCAAAACATAGCATTATCAAACTGTTTATGTTAAACAAACCAGAATTGGCGGCTTATTACTCCCAAACCATTACCATAAAAGCAAGCGGATCTGAGGTTGCTATTGAGTAATTCCGGTACGCAGAAAAGTGATTTTAAATCCCCAATAAATAAATACCATGCACAGAAAGGTTACTCTATCATTACGGCTTACAGCATTGTGGCTACTGCTGGGTGTTGCATTAGCACAGGCACAGGCCCCCCAAAAGCTGAACTACCAGGCAATAGTACGCGATGCTCAGGGCCAGCCGCTACAGGCTGGTGCCAACGTAAACGTACGTTTTACCATTCACGACGGCACCCCTACCGGACCGGTAGTGTTTACCGAAACCAACGTAGCCGTTACCAATCAGTTTGGTTTAATTACCCAGGTTATAGGCGGCACCCTGCCGCTTAACATTGTTAACTGGGGCAGTGGCCCCAAATACCTGCAGGTAGAAATAGACCCTGCCGGTGGTGTTAACTTTAACGATATGGGTACCTCGCAGTTATTAAGCGTACCGTATGCATTATATGCCGAAAACGGCGGTGCCGGTAGTACCGGTGCCACGGGTGCACAGGGGCCACAAGGCCCTACCGGACCCACCGGCGTAGCGGGAGCAGCAGGCGCGCAAGGTGCTACAGGCGCACAAGGTACCGCAGGTGTTGCTGGCGCCACCGGCCCACAGGGGCCAGCTGGTGCTGCAGGGGCTACTGGTCCGCAGGGGCCTGCCGGTAACAATGGCACCGATGGGGCACAAGGCCCAACCGGCCCGCAAGGTGTACAAGGCTTACAGGGTAATACCGGTGCACAGGGCGATGCTGGGCCTACTGGTCCGCAAGGTGTAGCAGGTGTTACTGGTGCACAAGGCGATATAGGCCCTACCGGCCCAACCGGTAGCGGTGGTGGACCGACAGGACCCACCGGCGAAACCGGGCCACAAGGCTTACAGGGTAATACCGGTGTACAGGGCGAAACAGGCCCCACAGGTCCGCAAGGCGATATTGGTGTAACCGGCCCGCAGGGCGCTACCGGCGCACAAGGTGAAGTAGGCCCAACTGGCCCGCAAGGATTACAAGGTAACACCGGCCCACAAGGCGATGCCGGACCTACCGGTGCACAGGGTGAAGTGGGTCCTACCGGCCCACAAGGAGTACAAGGCTTACAGGGCAATACAGGTGCGCAGGGTTTACAAGGCCCTACCGGCGATGCAGGCCCTACCGGCCCGGGTGGTGGTGCTACAGGTCCTACCGGTCCGCAGGGTAATACCGGCGCGCAAGGCGAGGCTGGCCCCACCGGCCCACAAGGCTTACAGGGTGTACAGGGCAATACCGGTGCACAAGGTTTACAAGGCCCCACCGGCGATGCCGGACCACAAGGCGTACAGGGTGCAGTTGGGCCAACCGGCCCGCAGGGTGCACAGGGTACACAAGGTGTAGCCGGACCTACCGGTGCGCAGGGTAACACCGGACCACAGGGCTTACAAGGACCTACCGGTGCGGGTGCTACCGGACCGCAAGGCGAAACAGGCCCACAAGGTGTGCAAGGTGCTGTTGGACCTACCGGTCCGCAAGGTGCACAGGGTACACAAGGCGTAGCCGGACCTACCGGTGCGCAGGGTAACACCGGACCACAGGGCTTACAAGGAC
>CAYREY010000008.1:5051-8585 GCA_964423405.1 uncultured Chitinophaga sp.
GTATCTCTTAGCAGCCCGGCTCCTTACAATTTACAGTTTCTGGGTACCAACGGTGCCGGCTTTACTTTCGTAAGCAGCAAAGGCTATCTGGTAACTGTTACCAACCGTACTGGCTTCCCTTCTATACCTACTTACTATGCCAATACCGGTTGCTCAGGTACTTCGGTAGTATCCAGCACCAATTCAAGTATAGGTCCGGGCATAGTAGGCTACTCACCGGGTGTAGGTCTTATATATGTCGATCAGGCTGCCACTGTTCAATCGGGCACCTTCAATTACCAAAGCAATACCAGCAGCGGAAGTTGTGCGGCAGCAACGGGTACCCGCTCTACCTGGTATGTGGTGCAGCCAAACAACTCAACCGTAACCGGTGTTACGCTCGATCCTAACGCTTCTTACAACATAACCGTAACCGTACCATAGTCAGTTTTGTCCATTTCAGCAGCAAACCCCATGGCGCCCGCTATGGGGTTTTGCATTTATGGCTACGGTATTACTTAAAAATGTTGCTGTATATCTTTTCAATAAACAATTTGTACGCTTCTCGGGTAGGGTGGCCGTCGGTTTTCATCCGGTAGGCGCTGTTCTCCTGTTTCAACTGGTGCTCCAGCTCCGGAAACTGTAGCACCGTAATCGTACTGTTTAGATATTTCAGCCAGGTGGTATCTGTAGCTATACCCGGGTACATGGCTATATAAAACCTGCCTTTCGGAAATATCCGGTAATACTCCTTTGCATTGTAGTTAACAATAGCAGCAAACCGGTTGTAAAAGGCATCGTCAAACCGGTTCGGGTAATCAATATTAAAATAGCGCAATGTTGCCGAGGACGATAATAATTTAAGCAACCGGAACTTGAACGATGAACGTGAATGGTATTGAAGTGCTCCGCTTTCATCTATCCATACCTCAGGTGAGCTGCTGCCCCACTGCAAATAACGCAAGCCACCATATACCCGCGATAAGTGGGGATCTATATAGGTGTAAATACATACACCGGTATCTTCTTTTATAGTAGTGTTGTTAATGCGGCTTAACCGGTTAAATAGAAAAAGCGTTTGGTGAGGGCCCCAGCCACGCATACCGTAGTTATAACTATGTATGTTGCTATCCAGTGCGGCTAGCTGTGCAGCAAATGTGGCATCGGCAGGCAGGCCCTCGCCCAGGGTTACCGAGCAACCTATAAATAGGCTGTGCATTTTATACGGGTAGCTACCTGGCTCTGCATATATTCTGCGCCCTGCCGAATCGAAACTATACGCTACATTATAAACCGTATCGCCATGCGCCACCATCACCGATTTACCACTATGCCCGGCCCACGGTGCCCAGCCCACAATTTCGGAGGGTTGGGTAAACTCTCCATCAAATGTTTGTTGCGGGCGGTTAACTACCAGCAATACCTGAAAAATGAACTCGATAAAAAACAAGGTACCGGTTAGCAAACCCAGTTGAAAGTTAACCTGTATTATGCGCAACAACCAATAATGCCAGCCACCATGTACCCTTTTTGCAACAAGTGTAACCAGTAAATGCAACAGTGTAAACAACAATAAAAAGTTTACTAAGCTAAGGTACAGCCCATTGTCCATAACAGGTTTTGCCATCATCTTTATCAAGCCTAACACAACAAGCCCGGCAAGTATCTGCACCGGTAGTTTCCGGTTACCGGTAGTACTAGCCATGGCGCTACTGTTTTGCATACCAGATTTTATTATACACACTACCCAGCCCCTTGTAAATAAGCAGTGGCCCATTTAAAACAAATACAAAAACACAAAGCAGCACCGGTGGCACAAAAACAAACATCAGTATAAACAGGCTTAAATGAAATACAGCAAGTAGAATACCGTATAGGTGTGTGTACCGTTTGCCCCAAAAACAAACAAAAGCAGCACCTTCTATTACCAGTGCCAGTGTAAGCAACACAGCGGTAAGTACCGGGTGGTTCCAGAACAACGAAAAAATCATATCGGCATATTGTTGCAGCACATCGGTACCATAGTGCACTCCAGGCCGCAGAAAACCCGACTTGGCATGTATTGCCAGTTGCTTGTTTTGTAATACCCAGCCTATACCGGCCCCCCTTAATTTACTGATAGCTGCCAGTATATAGGCCGCTGCTATTATCTGTACGCTATACTGTATCCTATCCTGCGCCAATGCTTCGTTATCGCCGGTTCTTTTATGTTTGATATACGCCACCAACTGGGCTATCAGCACGGCCGATAGTATTTCGCAGCGCCCGGCAATACCGTTCGATTCGCCGGCACTAAACACCAGTACCGACAATGCACTTAAAACGGTAAGCGATAGCAGCATCTGCTTTTCGAGGATATACAACACCGAAAACACCGCCATGCAGCTAAACAACAATACCTTTACCGCACCGGTAAGAATAATGTTGCAATCGAAAAATGCGCAAACACTTTTACCATCGCCAATATGCACCAGCGTATTGTAAATAAACGCCGTAATAAAAAACCAGCCCGGAATAAAGAACAACTTCATCAGCTTCCATTCCTGCTGGCTATACGAGCCCGACCAATATGAACTAGATACCGTGCTCATACAATACAATATTTATATACCCCGATGAATCCATAGTGCCGTGCGATAAAACCAGTTTTAAGTAGGTATAGTTATTGGCCTTTGCGGTTTTAAAATCTACCGTTCGGTTAAATACATAATAACCCAGCTTTTCGCGTTCAGCGGCGTTGTTCTTAATATCATCGTAGCTTAACCCATGCTCGTTTAAATATGTGTGGTAATGCTTATTGATAAATGCACTGGGTAGCAGCGAGGCTTTCTTTAATGGCACCACTTTATCGTGTTCATCGGCCAGGTAAAAAACATCTGAATAATACGTGATAACCCGGTACATGGGTAAGCTAGAAAAGGGGTGTACCTCGCCAATAGCCAGCGATACAACTACATAAAAAACAGCTAGCCAGATACGGTTAAAAAGTGAGGAAGAGATATGCATTTTACCTGCCAGCATGTAATACCGGTAAAATTAATAATTCTGTACAGCAGTATGCCTTATAAATGCATTTAATAAACCTCAAACGGCTGCATGCTGCCCCAGCCCAGGCACAGCTCATCATATTCATTATCAGCTATTTTGGTTGATAGCAGCCGCTCATTATCGGGTTTAAAACTGCGGTAAAAACCTACCGAAGGGTTAGCTGCCAGCACATACACAAAAAACGATTTATAACCCGATTTTATAAGGTTTTGTACTTCATGCATAAATAATTTTCGCCCCAAACCCTGCCCCTGGTACTCTTTTAGCAGGTACAGGGCATACAATTCGGCATCGCAGTTAAACTCCTGTGTGCGGCACCGACCAGCGCCGCTAAAAGCTATTACCCGGCCCTGCGGGTCTTCCATTACGTTTATGGTCCCTTTGGGGTTTTGCAGATTGTACTGCCAGTTTTTATGGCCTTTCTCAAGGGTCATGTTATCCAGGTAGCTATCGGCAATAATGCCCCGATAGGTTTGCTGCCAGCCGTGGTATTGCACGGCGGCTATG
>CAYREY010000008.1:8685-33958 GCA_964423405.1 uncultured Chitinophaga sp.
CTCAACCGGTGCTACCGGTTGGCCTTTAAAAAATTTGCGGCGGAACCACTCGCGGGTTTTGTAACCCAGCATATACATGGTAGGTACTACCAGCAGGGTTAAGAAAGTGGCTACTATCAACCCGTAAATCATAGTCCACGATAGCGGGCCCCAGAAAGCCAGGTTATCGCCACCTAAATAAAACTCAGGGTTAAACTCGCTGAACAGTTTTTCAAAATCCATATTTAAACCAACTGCCAGCGGAATTAAACCAAGTATAGCTGCCGATGCTGTTAGTATTACCGGTGTCATACGGGTAGAGCCTCCATCTACTACGGCATCATATACGTTCTCGCCACGCTCGCGCAGCTCATCAATAAACTCTATCAGCAATATACCGTTACGTATTACTATTCCCGCCAGGGCAAACACACCCACACCGGTCATAATCAAACTCATGGTCATACGCGTAAAGGTAAAGCCAAGCGCCACCCCTATCAGCGAGAACATAACCGTTGTAAATATGATAAGCGGTTTAACTACCGAGTTAAACTGGATAACCATAATAAAGAACATAAGGAACAACGCACCACCAAACGCCAGACCAAGGAATGCGCCGGTCTCTTCCTGCTGCTCCTGTTCACCGGTCATTTTTACGCTGTAGCCTTCGGGCACTTCGTAGCTTTCCAGTAGCTCTTTTACTTTAGGCACCACCTCGCTCTGGTTAAAGCCGGCGCTTATATCGCTGGCCAGGGTTACCACACGGTTTTGGTTTTTGCGGTTAATTACGCTGATGGTATTGCCATAGTGTACGCGCGCTATTGATGATATAGGCACCTGACGGAACGAACCGGTGCTGAAGTCCATATACGATATGTACACGTTCATCAGTTTCTCTACACTTACGCGGTCTTCGGCACGCAGGCGTAATTGTATAGGCGCATCATCATCCGCATCGCGGAATTTTGAAACCTCTTTACCAAACAGCGCCGTGCGTAACTCAACAGCTACCTGCCCCAGCGATATACCTTCGCGCTGCATTTTCTCTTTATCAATATCCACTATTATTTCAGGCTTGCTTATCTGCAGGTCGCTCTTCAGTTCATCTATACCCTGTATGCCGCTGTCGTCTATTTTACGTTTCAGGTCGGCCGATATACGGGCCAGTTCTGTGTAGTCATCGCCACTTACCTCTATGTTAATAGGCTTACCGGTTGGCGGGCCGTTACGCTCCGGCTCTACCGAAATTTCGGCACCGGCTATACCACGCGCGCGGAACGATTTCTGTAATGTATCTAACCAGTACGAGGTGGCTGGATAGCTTTCGTGTACGCCTTTACGCTGTGCAAACTCTTTAAATGCAATAGTTACTTTACTCTTGTTCGGCGTAGCAACCTTATCGGGGTTTTGCGGGTCGCCGGCACCCAGGCCCACATTGGTAATTACCGAGGTTACGTCGGGGTTGCTGTTACCTATAATGCTGTACACGCGGCCCTCTATCAGGCGCGTAACCGAATCGGTTACCTCGGCATCGGTACCCATAGGCAGCTTACAGTAGATATATACAAAGTTAGGGTCGCCGCTGGGGAACAACACATACGGTGTTTTGCTGGCAATAAAAACACCCCAGCTAAGTATAAGTAACGCTACCGTGCTAAGCACCACCGCTATAGGGCGTTTGCCTTGTATAAACGAACGCAGGATACGGCTATACACACGGCCAACCTTAGGCCAGAATTTTGTTTGCCACCAAATGATAGCTCCGTGAAAAAAGAAATGGTACAGCACTATCAGTATAAGGCAGAACACCGAGAAGTTGCCAATACCCATGCTGCCGCTGGCATAGCCTACTACAGCAAACAGTGCAAATACAATAAAGCCCCATTTGTAATCAGATATTTTAGAGCCACCGTGTTCCTCTTTTTTCATAAAGGTAACCGCAAACACCGGGTTCATTACAAAGGCTACAAACAGCGATGCACCTAATGTGATAATAAGTGTCATAGGCAGGTTTTTCATAAACTTACCTATAATGCCCGGCCAGAACAGTAGCGGGAAGAATGGCGCCAGTGTGGTTAGTGTACCGGCCAGTACCGGTATAATAACTTCGCCGGCGGCATACTTGGCACTTTGCTTTACATCAAAATCGTACTTATGTAAAATACGGTGGGTGTTTTCTATTACCACTATCGCATCATCTACCACTATACCCAGGGCCAGTAGCAGCGAGAACAGTACCATTACGTTCATGGTCATACCCAGTGCCGGCATAAACCAGAAAGCCAGCAGCGTAGCCAGTGGCACCGATAGGCCCACAAAAAACGCGTTGCTGAAACCCATAAAGAACATGAGGATAAACACTACAAAAATGAAACCCAGGATTACGGTGTTCAGCAGGTCGTGCAACTGCACACGTGTTTTCTCCGAGGTATCGCCGGTTACTTTAACCTTCAGGCCCTGCGGAAATTTTGTGTCGTGGTACTCGTCCAGTATCGCGTATATCTGGTCGGTAGCTTCTATCAGGTTTTCGCCGCTGCGTTTTACCACGTTCAGCGTTACCACGCTTTTCTTATCCAGCTGGGCAAAGTCCTGTTTATCTTTAAAGGCATCTTTTATCTCGGCTATATCTTTTAAAAAAACCGTTGTACCCACAAACGAACGAACAATGATATTCTCCAGTTCTTTCGGGTCTTTAAACTCGCCGGTTACACGCAGGTTACGGCGCAGGTCATCTACCCGTACTTCGCCACCGCTCACGTTCAGGTTCTGACGTTGTATGGCATTTTCTATATCCATAAACCCAATACCGGCCTGTGTCATTTTATACAGGTCTACATTTATCTGTATTTCGCGGTCAAGGCCACCTACTATATCTACCCGGGTAATTTCTTTCAGGCTCTCTATGCGGTCTTTCAGGTCTTCGCCATAGCCCTTTATCTGGTCCAGCGGAATATCGCCCGCCAGGTTTATGTTCATAATAGGTAGTTCGTTTATATCAAACTCCTGTATCTGCGGGTCGTTATCCAAATCGTTGGGCAGGTCTTTCTTTCCCTTGTCCACCGCATCGGTTACCTTCTGTTTACAATCGGCCGGTTTAAGGTTAGTGGCAAACTCTACGGTAATAATCGATACATCGCTCAGCGAGTTACTGGTTATTTTCTTTACACCGTTCAGGCCCTTTACCTGTTTTTCTATCGGCTTGGTTATAAGGTTTTCTATATCCTCGGGCGTGGCACCGGGGTAAATGGTAACTACCGAAATGGTAGGCACCACCACATCGGGAAACAGCTCTTTAGGCAAGCCGTTGTACACCATCATACCCACCAGCAGGGTTATAAAAGTAAACACATACACGCTGGTAGCATTGTTAATACACCAGCTTGTTATAAAGAATTCTTTGAGTTTCTCTGTTTTCATAACAAGTAATAGAACCCTGCCGGTATAGTACCGGTGGGGTTTGTTATTTAAAAGTCAATCTTCTGTCCGTCAACCACCTCGCTGTAGCCAAAGGTTATTATCTGCTGGCCTTCTTCCAGGCCCTCGGTTACTACAGTACGGCCACCGTAGTTAGCGGCACTGGTTATCATGTGCTTGCGGGCCATGGCTTTTCCTTTGGCACCATCGGCAGTTAATACATACTCACCCTCGGCGCTGCGCTGTATAATGTTGGTAGGTACTACCAGTGCGTTTTTATATACCGCATCGTTTATTTTCAGTTTGGCAACCATGTTGGCGGCGTATTTATTGCTGCTGCCAAGTTTTACCTCTATCTGAAACGTACGCGAGAACGAGTTGATGGTTTTAGAAACATAGCTAACCGTAGCGGTTACCTTTTCGTTTATATCCGGAAACTCCAGCTCTACTTTATCTCCCTGCTTTACTTTACCAAAGTCGCTATCGGCCAGCTTGGCTTTAACGGTCAGGTGGTCGGGGTTAATAATGCGTATGCCGGGCATTAACTGGCTGGGGGCAGCCATTTCGCCTACACGCAGGTTAACCGCATCTACCACACCGCTTATCGGTGCAATAATTTTGGTCATCTCCAGTTGCTTTTTAAGCGCAGCTAAACCAGCTTCGGCCGCTTCTTTCTGCGTTTTGGCCTGCAGGTATTGTATTTCGCTACCTATCTTCTGCTCCCACAGGCGGCTTTGTTTTTCAAACGCTGTACGCGCCAGCTCTACCTGTGTTTCGGTGCTTTTTACCTGGTCTTCCAGCGCAGCCGTAGTTTGGGTTGTGCCCAGTATCTGGCCCTTGCTTACACGGTCGCCCACCTTTACATATACGGCGGTAACCAAACCGGGCTGCTGGTTAAGTGCCATTACGTTCTCTTCGGCATCTACCGTACCCTGCACTTCTATGTAGTGCTTAAAGTCCTGTTTTTTCAGTTCTTCTACCTGTACCAGTTTAACCTTTGGCTCTACGTGGAAAGAGGTATCCAGTTTGGCAATTTCTTTTTCCAGCTTTTCTATTTTGCCGGTCAGGTCTTTTACTTCGGTTTTGTAATCGGCCAGCTCTTTTTTCTTTTTTTCAAGCTCTGTGCCGCCGCAGGCCGCCAGTGTGGCTGCTGCCAGTACTATCACCGATAATCTTTCAAACTTCATACTGTGTATTTTTATTGTTTCTTAATTCAGCGTGCCTGCTGCTTATTTTGTACCCAGCGCCTTATCCAGGTCGGCTTTGGTGTTAAGCAGGTTCAGCGTGCTTTGAATATATTTTAACTGATTGGTAACAAATTCCTGTTCGCTTTGTTGCAGTTCAAAACTGTTGGCAACACCCTCTTTGTACTTAATGGTATTGCGGTCAAATATTTTTTTGCTTAGCTCCTGTGCTTTGCGGGTGTTGGTTTCATCGGTAAGTGCAGCGGCAAAACTGCTTTGTGCGGCACGGTATTGCAGGTCGGCTGCATTTTTAAAATTTTCGAAATCGTTTACCGATTTCTGCTGCTCCAGTTTAGCTTGCTTTACCTGTGCCAGTTTGCTGCCCGAATCGAAAATAGGCACCTTTAGGGTAAGCCCTACCAGGCCCTGATCGAACCAACTGTCTTTTTTAAACAGGTCGCCGCCCTTTTGCGATTGCGAGTTCCAACCGTAACTTAAAAAACCATACAGCGATGGAAAATACTGCACGCGTTTCTGGCGCATATCATATCCTTTTAGCTTAATGGCCGATTGCAGCAGGTCGTACTCTACGCGGTTTTTAGCTTCAAACTGTTTAACGGCGTCCTGTACCTGTACGGTTGCTTTCAGTTCATCCAGTTTATCTTTCAGTATCAGCTCTTCGTTCAGCGGCATGCCTATCAGAAATTTCAGGTTGGCCATAGCTACTTCTGCCATCTGTTTTTGCAGGGCTATCTGGCTTTCCAGGGTAGCCTGCGCCAGCTCCAGCCGGTTTACATCCAGCTCTTCTATTAAGCCCAATTGGTAAGTGGCGCGGGTATCGGCAGTAAGCTTTTCAATTACCTTCAGGTTTTCCTGTAGCAATGCTATAGCCTCTTTGGCAGCAGCAGCCTGGTAGTAGGCTTTTATTACCGCATACTTTACATCTACATCGCTCATTTGCGATTGCAGGCGCGCAGTAAGCATTAACTCTTTCGCTGCTTTAACGCCAAACACGTAGCGGCCATCAAAAAACAACTGGTTAACCTGTAAACCGGTGCTGATGTTGTGCGGCAGTACAAACGATACCGCTTCATTACCACTTTCCATCAATACCTGTGCTATGGCAGGGTTGGGTGCTACACCTAGCGCCGGGTTACCGGTGGCCAGGGTTTGAAATACTTTAGCCAAAGTTCCCTCGCTGAATATTTTACCAAGCGCCGGCGATATAGGTTGCTTAAAATAGTAGGTATAATCAAAGTTGCCCGATATCTGCGGCAGGCCGGTAGTGTATATTTCTACATTGCGCCACTTGGCCTGATCTACGCCCAGTTTGGCATTTTTTACCTGCGTGTTAAACTGCAGGGCATAATCAACGGCCTCTTGCACAGTAAAAGCCTTTACAGTAGTAGTTGCAGGGCTGTTAGTGGTTTGGGCAAACAGCTGCGCTGCAAGCAACACTAATATGGGGAGTATAAATTTCTTTTTCATGCAGTTGAAGTTATGTCGTTCAACGTTTAAATAAATTGTGTTCTTCCAGGTATTGTAGGCCGCGTGGCGAAAGTATGCCCCGCAGGTGGTAGTTCAAATATTCTTTATACGTATTTATAAATACATAATTTTTGCCCGGAAACAGCTCCTGGTCTATCAGCACAGCCGTATTGGCTATGTATACCCGGGCTATTATATCGGCATTCAGGTCGGCACGGTACAGGCCTTCGGTTATTCCTTTCTGCAGGTTGTCGGTTATCATGCCCAGCATAAACTCAAACCGGTAGCGGCTGTATATGTCCCAGGTTTCGGGGTAATACTTTTGCAGGTCGTTCAATGCGCTGGGGTTAAGCTCCTGTACCTGGTTAAAAAAATAGTGCATCATCTGTATCATCTCGTCAACCGAGTTGCCCGGGGCTTTCAGTATGGCCTCTATTTGTGTACGCTCTTCGTCCAGGTAATTTTGCAGGGTAAGCCGTACCAGTTCGGCCTTATTTTCTACAAACTGGTAAATGGTTTTTTTGCTCATGCCCAGCTCGCGGGCAATATCATCCATGGTATAGCTTTTAACGCCATACTTTTTGAACAGTTCTCCGCATTTCTGCAGCAGGTATATATGTTGCTGGCTTTTCAAAGCGGCGCAAATGTAAACCATAAAACCACTGGAAACCAAAAAAACTCTGAAAGTTTCCGGCGAGTTTTGGTAAACCGTATATTTAGCTGGCCAAACCGGCATAATAGCCGGTGTAACCGTATATATGGAGTTTAAAGACCACTTTAGCCGCCAGGCCGGTATTTACCTGAAAGCGCGGCCTACATATCCCGATGAACTATTTGATTATCTGTCGGTTATATCGCCTGCGCACGACCTTTGCTGGGATTGCGCCACCGGCAACGGGCAGGCGGCTGTATCCTTGTCGCGCTACTTTAAGCAGGTAATAGCCACCGATGGCAGCCAACAGCAAATAGAAAAAGCCATGGCGGCGCCCAATGTTGCGTATAGGGTAGGTGTAGCCGAACAAAGCGGCCTGGCAGATAACAGCATTGATTTAATAACCGTGGCTACTGCAGCCCACTGGTTTAACCACGATTTGTTTTACAAAGAAGCCCAACGGGTAGCCAAACCCAATGGCATACTGGCACTATGGGCTTATGGCGAAGCCACCATAAACCCGGCCATTGACGAACTGATGGAATGGTTTATGTACGACTACCTGTATAGCTACTGGCCCGAGGGGCGCTGGTATGTACGCAGTAAATACGAAACATTGCCCTTTCCGTTTACTGCCATACAAACACCGGTTTTTTACTGCCACCGGCAATGGAACCGTGAACAATGGTTAAATTACATAATGAGCTGGAGCGCCTATAATAACTATGTTGCCAGGCATAACACCGACCCTATACAAGAATTATTACCCAAGCTGGAACCACTATGGTATGAGAGTGAAATAAGGCCTGTAACCTGGCAATTACACATGAAGTGTTGCCGGTTAAATACAAGCGTTTAAAGCTGATTTTGTTAAAGGTATAAGCTTGTAAAAAACGTTAAACCTTATAACCGAATACCTTGTTGGGACGATAAAAGGCATTACATTTGATTTATCATCAAACGACAACCAATTTTTTAAAACCAACAAAAAAAACAACAATGAAAAGGTTCTTTTTAATGTTATGTTTTGCAGGTAGCACCATGTTAGGCATGGCGCAGACAGCCCCGGCTGCCGCACCTGCCGAGCAAGCAGCACCGGATCCTAATGCCCCAGAAATTAAATGGGACAATACGACCCTGGATTACGGTACTGTAACCAAGGCAGATGAGAAAGCTGCTACCCGCGAATTTAAATTTGTAAACATCGGTAAGTCACCGCTTATCATATCAAACTGCCGTGGTAGCTGTGGTTGCACAGTGCCTGCCTGCCCTACCGAACCGGTTATGCCAGGTAAGCAAGGTACCATATCGGTACACTACGATGTTAACCGCGTAGGACCTTTTACCAAAATGGTAACTGTTACCTCTAACGCTAAAAACAGCAACGAAACGTTGAAAATAACCGGTACTGTAGTTGATCCGGATGCAGGTAAAGCTGCTCCAGCCGCTACTCCGGCTCCAACTGGTGGCCACTAGAAAGTGCCTGACCTGATATTGAAAAAGCCCCTCGCAATGCGAGGGGCTTTTTTTTGCTTTAAAACTTAGCTATTATCGCATTTAAAAACAACCTAACATGATTAAACAAACACTAATTGCTTTTGGAGTTTTCTTTTCTGTTTTTTTATCGGCGCAGGATAAGGTATCGGAATTGCACTATAAACTGGTTGCAGTTAAAGACAATAAAAAATCTGAATCTGTAGATGTAGTTTATTTTAAAAACTATGTTTCTATACAAACAAAACCGGCCCATAGCCGCAACCCGTTAAGGTATATTGATAAGAAAAACAATGTACTGGTTATGACTTTCAACAGCCGCTCTCACGGTTATATAATTGAATCTCTTGACTCTGTTTACTTCACCGATACACGATTAGAAGCCACCGGCGAAAAACAGGTAATTAACGGCTACAACTGCGAAAAATATATCAGCACCCAATTAGCCAGAACACGAAAATGCCCATCGACATATACAATGGGCTACAGCTATGAGCTTTGGCTAACTACCGACCTGGATGTTGACCCTGATTACAATTTATATATATCTCATGCTTTTTTCCCTATGGTTTCTACTTTTCCGTTCAAGGGCGTTATTGTAAAAGCCCGGTTTGCACAATCGCTAGGCAAAAAAGACACCTATTTCATACTAGATAGTGTAAGCAAAAAACCAGCACTTGAAGATAATATTGAGTGGCCATGGGTTAAATATCCCGATGCCGTTTGCGTACTACCCGATGCTGACGATTTACAGGGTTACGCCAAAGCAATGCGCTATACGTGCGAAGATTTGATTACTTATAGAACAAGAATGAAAAAAATAGCCCAAAAAGTTACTGGTATTGAAACTCCCAAATATGACTATGGCTACGAAATGATCGTGTTCTGATATTTGTATCTTCTCATGGTTAAACAAAAAAGCCCCTCGCAATGCGAGGGGCTTTTTTGTTTTTATAACCATATCGGGCCATAGACTTGCCTGTAACTATATGCTATTAATACCTACCTTTACGCCGCAATGGAAGAAGTAATTAAGAGCGATATCCGCCGGTTTTCGGAAGAAGAGATGATAGCCGAGTTTGCCAAAATGGGCGAACCGAAGTTTCGTGCCAAACAGGTACATGAGTGGTTATGGAAAAAATCGGCGCGCTCGTTCGATGAAATGACCAACCTGAGCAAAGACCTGCGCACCAAGCTGGCCGACCAGTTTGCTTTTTTTTCGGTTACCGAAAACATAGTGCAGAAAAGCAGCGATGGCACCGTAAAGCTGGGCATGAAACTGCACGACGACAGGCTGGTAGAGGGTGTAATGATACCCGATGAAGACCGTAACACGGCCTGTGTATCGAGCCAGGTAGGCTGCTCGCTTAGCTGTAGTTTTTGCGCTACCGGTTTTTTAAAGCGCGAGCGAAACCTGGAGGCCGGCGAGATATACGACCAGGTGGTGCTGCTTAATAAGCACGCACTGGCGCACAGTGGCAAACAGCTAACCAACATTGTTTACATGGGCATGGGCGAACCTATGCTTAACTACGATAACGTAATGCAAAGCATCCGCTACATTACCTCGCCCGATGGACTTAACATGGCGCAAAAACGCATTACGGTTTCCACTTCGGGTGTAATACGCGGCATACGCCGCATGGCCGAGGAGGGCATGAAGTTTAACCTGGCCCTTTCGCTACACGCACCTACCGATGAAAAGCGCGATAAAATAATGGACATTAACCGCAGCAACCCGCTGGATGAGGTGATGGACGCGCTCAACTATTTCTACCAGAAAACCGGCAACAAGGTAACGTTTGAATATATACTGTTCGATAAGTTTAACGACAGCCTGGAAGATGCCGAACACCTGTACGGGCTCACCTTAAAAGTACCATCATTTATAAACGTAATAGAATACAACAACGTAGAAGGCGTAGAGCTGCATAAAGCCAAACGCGAAAAACGCGATGCCTTTGTTACCTACCTGCGCGATAAAGGGGTAAACGTGGCCATCCGCCGCAGCCGCGGTAAAGATATTGACGCCGCCTGCGGGCAGCTGGCTAATAAGAATAAGTAGTTCGTTTCCTTGTTCCATTAAAACAGCCTCCCCCACCTAACCTCCCCAAGGGGAGGGATTAGTTCGCCAGACCATTTTAACTGTTGTCGTCAACGGTTATATCCATACCAACACCTCACTATTGTAATACAGTAACAACCCCTGTAAATTAATAGCAGGATTTATTCTAAAAACCTGTAAACCTACTTTAGGATAATGCGCCTGCAACAATATCGGCAACCCTGGTTCCTCCCCTTGGGGAGGTTAGGTGGGGGATGTATTTAGCTATTCAGCTTTTTGCTCGGCCTCTATCTCTCTAATCTTTTCTTCAATCATTCTTACTACGTTTATCAAATCTGTCATTACCATATAGTGCCGCACGCGTAATGTATAATAGCCTAGTTTCTTCAACCGGTTATCTCTTTGGGCATCTTCCTCTATTTTATGGTCGTGGTTAACACCGTCAACTTCTATCAGTAGCATTAGTTCTTTACAGAAAAAATCGGCTATGTAATTATCTATCGCCCGTTGCCTGCTAAACCGGTATCCCATCATTTTGCTATTGCTTAATACTAGTTGCCACAGCTTTCTTTCTCCAGGTGTTCCCTCTTTCCTTTGCTTTCGGGCAAAATTTTTTAGATCCTTATTATAATTATAGTTGCTGTGTTCCGTCATTTCATAAATGTACACAAAACAGCCTCCCCCACCTAACCTCCCCAAGGGGAGGGATTAGTTCGCCAGACCATTTTAACTGTTGTCGTCAACGGTTATATCCATACCAACACCTCACTATTGTAATACAGTAACAACCCCTGTAAATTAATAGCAGGATTTATTCTAAAAACCTGTAAACCTACTTTAGGATAATGCGCCTGCAACAATATCGGCAACCCTGGTTCCTCCCCATGGGGAAGGTTAGGTGGGAGATGTATTTTTTTCAGCCCATTCTTTCAGCGCCTTTGCCTGCCTTTCAAAACCATTCTGCACAGCCTTAAGGGGTATAAAGTATTTAAGCAGTCCGGTAAACTCTTCGCGGGTGCGGTACAGGGTGGGCTGGCCGGGCTGTTGGGTTAGCCACTGGTAGCGGGTAGCCTTAACCAGTCCCAGCGTTGCCAGTATATCGGTGTACCGGTAAGCCCAGTGGGCGCGTATAGTTCCACTGGCATCGGCAACGGGCTCCTGTACTTCGGTAATTACTTCGCCACTGGTGGCGGTACCACCATTTTGCCAGCGCACATATAGCTTCATAGTAGTACCGGGTTGGCTTACATCGCCCATGCGGTCGGCACGGTACACAAAGGGGTTCCATTCGCCATAAGCATCGGTATGCAGCATTACCTGCCAAACTTTTTCGAGTGGCGCATTAATGGTTAGTTGGGTTTCGGCGGCTATAACACGCATGGTATGTAAACATAGTTTTATTGCTACACATAGGTAAAAAGTGTTTACTTAATAATTTGTAAACCACTGCACGGCTACTGTATAGCTCACAGCAATTCTTATTTTTGAAGCATGGCTAAAACAGCTTTAATTATAGGTGCTACCGGTTTGGTGGGCAGCCATTGCCTGAACGAGCTGCTGGCTTCGCCGGCGTATGATAAGGTAATAGCATTAACCCGCAGGGCACTTGAAGTTACTAACCCAAAGCTGCACAACGTAGTTACTGCTTTCGACGATCAGGATGCCCTGCTTCGCCAGGTACAATGCGATGATGTGTTTTGTGCCATAGGTACCACCATAGCCAAAGCCGGCAGCCAGGAGGCTTTTAAACACGTTGATTTGATAATACCCGCCATGATTGCCCGCCTGGCTCATGTAAAAGGCGCCCGCCGGTTTATATTGGTATCGTCGTTAGGGGCCAATGCCGGCTCTATGGTTTTTTATAACAAAGTTAAAGGCCAGCTGGAAGAAACACTTAAACAACAAGGCTATCAATCGCTTATTATTTTCAGGCCATCTATATTACTGGGCGAGCGAACTGAAAAGCGCAGTGGTGAAGCCATAGCACAGGCCGTAGCGCAAAAAATGCCTTTTTTATTCAGTGGCCCGTTTAAAAAATACCAGGGCACACCGGCTGGTTTGCTGGCTAAAAAAATGGTAGCCATGGCACAGCAAAACATTACCGGCGTTCGCATTGTAGAGAACGATGAGATAATGAACTAACAAACCGCATACATCTTTAGCATATACAACCCGTGAGCACAACAAGCACTATACCTGGTACTAACCGCGCATTTATTTTTTACAAAAACCTGCGCACCGCTTTGCTTTGCCTGCTGGCATATGGCGCCACCCTGCAGCCACTATCGGCGCAGGATAAAGAAAAAGAAAACACGTTTATCAATTTCCGCCAGCGCCTGTTACTGCAAAAACGCGATGATGCCGGCAACTCTGTAGAAAAGATAGACTCGTTCAGCAAGCTGCACCTGATGATTGCCGGTAACGTGTACCAAACCGAAAAGCACGCTTCCTATGCCTACGATAATGCCACCGGCCGTTACGATTACCGCAGCCAGCTTAAGTACGTACAACCCCTGCTTAACCTGGGCGATATTAGTATTGTAAACCTTAAAACGTTTTTCAGCAACGATTCGCGCAATATGTTTTCATCGCCCGATGAGTTTGGCCTGGCATTGAAATATGCTGGCATTAACGCCGTGGTAGAGGCCAACGTACACAGCGCCAATGTGCAGAAAGATGTATTAAAACGCACCCAGGAGGTACTGGACGATTACGATATTTTTCATACCGGAGCCTTTTTAGATAGCCGCCAGCGCCAGGGCAACTACCCCATGATAATGAATAAGAAGGGGTTTAAAATTGCCATACTTAACTATACCAACCTTACCACCCGCCCTTCGCAATCGCGCGATTTTATAATAAACGAAATAGATAAAACACAGATAGACCGCGATATGCGCCTGCTGCGCGCCTACCACCCCGATTTTACCATTGTGTATTTTGATTGGGGCTCCAACCAGCAGGATGCGCCCAGCTATGCACAGCAGGAGCTGGCACAGTATGTTTTTCAGGCAGGAGCCAACCTGGTGGTAGGTACACACCCCAATATGCCCATGCGGCTGGAGACCATGAACTACAGCTATAACAATACCCAGCAGGAGGGCATTATTGCTTACTCGCTGGGCAACCTGCTGGCCAGTAACGAGGATATTAAAAACCGCAACGGTTTTATTATTGATATGGAAATTCAGAAAAACAATTTTACCACCGAAACACGTGTAAGCGACTGGGGCGTAATACCGGTATATACCTATTACGACACTACTACCGTTAAGGGCAAAACAAGCATTTACAGTGTGCCGTGCGCCAACGTAGAGAGCGGCGATATTTTTCCGAATATACCATACATAGAAAAACGCCGGGCAGTAAACAGCGCCTACCAGATACGCAAAATGCTGGGCAACATAGCCGATGAAATACAGTACAACCTGAACGAGCTGATAGTAAACAACGTAGAGGAAAGCATAAACATTACCAACGCACCGCTTAACAACAAGTACAACCCCAAGCGCGAAGATGATGTAAAACCAAGTGCCGCACCGGTATTGCCGGTTACCGATTCTACCGGTAGCATCAACCCGCCATCGCTGGCACTACTGTATGGGCAGCCCGAAGTAAAACCGGTAGCCAGGGAAACTACTTCTACCTCTTCGGCCAGCCGCAATGCAGCCGCCCGTAAAAACGAAAAAGATAACTCGTACCTGTCGCAAAAGCGCCGGGCAGAAGAAGCTTTCTTCGACCCGCAACCAGCTACTGCTACCAATAGCACGCCGGTAAAAGCCGAGCCGGTTAGTGTTACTTCTGCTACTGTTTCGGGTATCTCGGCTTCGGGTGGCGGCATAACGGCCAATACCACCATAGCCAAAGCGCCGGAGTTTGTACTGCCCAAAGATACGGTTTACCGTATTCAGTTTTATGCACTTAAAAACTACATACCGCTCGATACTAACTACTATACCCACTTAAAAGGGTACGATATATGGTACGAAGAAAGCCTGTATAAGTATATGCTGGGCCTGTTCCGCAATTACGATGAATGCGAACGTTATTGGAAAACACAGATACAGCCGCGCTATAAACAAAGTTTTATTGTGCGCTTTGTAGATGGTAAACGCTCTAAATGAACCTGGCAATAGACATTGGCAATACAAATACCAAGTTCGGGCTGTTTAACGGCACCGAAATGGTGGCCATGCATACCGGCGAAGAAGCACTCTCTACAACGCTCCAGACCGGTTTCGTAACAAATGCCATCCTTTCTAAGACCGGAATGAACGAAAGTGTGGAAAAACTTCTACAACAGCACGGGGTTCCCTACATTATACTTTCGGCGCAGCTTAACCTGCCCATAACCCTGCACTACACCACCCCGCATACCCTGGGTGCCGACAGGCTGGCCGGCTCGGTGGCAGCGCATTTTTTATTTACCGGCCAAAACGTATTAAAAATTGATTTTGGTACCTGTATTACTTACGATGTGGTAACAGCACAACACCAGTACCTGGGTGGGGCTATTTCGCCGGGCATGACCATGCGCTTTAAAGCGCTTAACAACTACACCGCAAAGTTGCCGCTTATAGACCCTTTGCAGTATAATACATACCCCCTTACCGGCACCGATACAGCCTCCTCCATACTCAGCGGGGTGGTAAATGGTATAAAACACGAGGTAACGGGTATAATAAAAGAATATGATGAGCGTTTGGGAAACCTGCGGGTGGTAGCTACAGGGGGTAATGCCCCATTGTTTGTTACTCTGCTCAAATGTGAGATATTTGCCCGCCCTTATCTTGTACTGGAAGGGCTAAACCGAATTTTGAACTATAACCTATAAAGTGGAAAAGAGAGAATTTTACAGTAAACAGGCACTGGCTGGTAGTTTTATAATGCGTAGCATGCTTGCGTTGCTGGTTGTAGGTACTTACCTGCAGGCTTTTTCTCAATCATCATCGCCTTACTCGCGCTATGGGCTGGGCTCGGTGTACTCGCCGGTGTTTTCGGCTAACCGCGCCATGGGCGACCTGGCCGCACCTTACGTTAGCGGTGTGCATATTAACTACGCCAACCCCGCATCTTATGCCTCGCTTACCCGCACTACCGTTGAGCTGGGCATGCGTCTGGATGGTGCCAATATTTACAGTGGCGACTCTAACTATGCCGCTTTTCAGCCTAACATCAGCCACCTGGCGCTGGCATTTGCGCCTAACGAACAGGCTAAAAAACGCAACTGGGGCGTAAGCCTGGGCCTGTTGCCCTACACCAATATCAACTATACGTTTATTCAGGATTTTAACGACACCACCCTGGGCGCTTACCGTATGGTACATGCCGGCAAAGGCTCGCTGTACAATGTATATGCCGGTGGGGCGTATAAAATAAAAGGCTTCTCTATAGGCGCCAACTTTGGTTTTATGTTCGGCAAGCTCGACTATCAGAAAACCATTACTTTTCCCGATAGCGTATATGCCCTTAGCTCGCGCAACATTACCAGTATGAACGTGCGTAGCTTTAGCTACACCATAGGGGTACAATACGCCTACCAGATATACCACCACAGCGGTGCCGAGCGCCGGCAGGATATAAACATGATACTGGGCGCTTATGGCTCGGGCGGTATAAAAATGGGTGCTAAAATTTCTAACTACTGGGACCGCTTTTATATAGACCCCACCTATGGCGTATTACCTGTAGATACCCCTTCGGCCAGCTTTAATAAAAATGCAACTATCAACCTGCCGTTCAATATAGCTGCCGGTGCTATGTTTGGTAACGAAATGTTCTGGATGATTGGTGCCGATTTTAAATACATGAACTGGAAAAGCTATACCTCGCCGCTAAACAATGGTGGCCTGGCCGATAGCTGGCGCATTTCGGTAGGTGCACAAATTATACCTAACGCCGAAGAAACCAACCGCAAAAAATACCTGAGCCTGGTACAGTACCGCCTGGGTGCCTACGTGGGCAAAAGCGAAATAGTGTACAACAGCAAACAACTTACCGAGGCCGGTGGCACTGTCGGTTTGGGCTTTCCGTTTAAACGGGCCGGCTTTATGTCGGGCCGCCTGAACCTGGCCGGCGATTTTGGCCGCCGCAGCACCAGCGATGCTACCGCTATCAGCGAAACATTCTACCGCGTAACCGTTGGTTTCGTAATCAACGATATCTGGTTTATTAAACGTAAATTCGATTAATGACGTTGGTTGCGCCAACAGTAAAGCACAAAGTAAACGGCTGCAAGGTCGTTATGCCTTCCTGCATCTATTCTGTGTTCCTGGTTCTTGGCTCCATGTTCTTTTTTTCTTCGTGCAATAACAGCATGGAAGAAGTAAACCAGGTAGTATCGCGGGCTAACGTAAAAATAGAGCGCGGTAAAGATGTGGTGATAAACTACTCCGATAACGGCGTGGTACGCATACAGGCCATGGGCCCCACCGCTACCCGTTTCAATACCGAAAAACCTTACCTCGAATTTTCGGATGGTTTTAAAATTTTATTTTATAACGATGCGCATCAGGTAGAAAGCACCCTTACCTCGCGCTATGCTACCGCTGTAGAAAACAGCCATACTATGACCGCCCGCGATAGTGTGGTAGTAGTAAACGTAAAGGGCGAAGTGCTGAACACCGATGAGTTGATTTGGGATGAAGACAAAAAAATTATCTACTCCAACTCGTTTGTAAAAATTTCTACCGCCGATGAGATATTGTACGGTAACGGCATGATAGCCAACGAAAATTTTACCGATTATACCATTAAGCACATCACCGGTATTATAAAGGTAAAAACCAGCGACCTGCAATAACTCAGTTACCCAACACTTCTTTTTCCTTTTCTGTTGTTAAACCGGTGGCGGGGCTTTTCCAATTCTGGCTATCGTGGTAAGCTATGGTTTGCTCCAGCGATTTTTTTAAGCCGGTATGCGCTACGTTAAAATCACTCAGCCATTGGCTACCGGCTACACTAAATTTAAACGGCACGTACAGCGGAAACTGTGCAGGGTTTAGCCCGTGTTTATCCATCAGCGCTGGTGTGGCAGCTACAAATGCAACCTGCCGGCCCAATAGTGCGGCTGTTTCATTTACTACTTGTTTTACCGGTATGCTGGTTTCAGAAATGGTATTGTACACCACCTGGTGCACCGGTGTTTCTATAGCATGTAAAATAGCCTGCGCCAGGTCTTCGGCATAGGTAAGTGCAATCGAAAAATCGTCGGGTATCAGTATTTGGTTATTGAATTTTGCCCGGTATAGCCAGTAGTATAATCGTTCGGTCCAGTCGTACCGGCCATATATAAAGCTTGGGCGCAGTATTATTTTATCCAGCCAGGTTTGCTGTAGCAGTATACGCTCCATTTCGGCTTTCTTCTCACCATAAGCATCGGGCAGTTTCGAAATTTTTTGCGCATCGGTACAATCCAGTATTTCATCAGTTTCGGTCACAGCGCGGCCTTCAAATTTTTCGAGCCCGAACACCGATATGGTTGAAATAAAAATATACCGCCCTACATTTCCTTTCAGGTTGCCCAGCAGCTTTTCAAACGTTACTGGGTAGTAACCGCTAAAATCAATCACACAATCCCAGTGCTGGTTGTACACCTGTTGTATATCGTCGGTCTCGCGGTTGCCGTGCAGTTGTTTCACATCGGCAAACAAACCGGTATTGCTTTTTCCGCGGTTAAACAGGGTTACATCGTATTGTGGCAGGCTGCGTAGTTTTTCTACCAGTATACGGCCCACAAACATGGTGCCTCCCAGTATTAGTACTTTTTTGTTCATAGCGGCAAGTTAGTTAATACACCTTAGGGTATAGCGGGGTTAACGGTTATTTAACCCGTTTTCAAAGTCGCAGCTTGCGCATTTTCGGCGCAAAAATGTATGTACCCGCCACTACTACCAGGGTCATGCAGCCGCCAAATACTACCGAGGGTACGGTGCCCATCAGCTTGGCTGCCAGCCCGCTTTCAAAGGCACCAATCTCGTTGCTCGATGAAATAAAAATCTGGTTAACGGCGCTTACACGGCCACGCATATTATCGGGAGTCATGGTTTGTAAAATAGTCTGGCGTATTACCACACTTATATTATCAAACGCACCGGTAAGAAACAACATGGCAAACGACAGCAAGAAGTTTTCGGAAAACGCAAAGGCAATAGTGGCCAGCCCAAAACCTGTAACCGCTACCAGCAGGTTGCGGCCGGCGTTATAGGTTGGCGGGTTATACGCCAGGTAAAAACCCATAATTACACTGCCCAGAAAAGGCGCTGCGCGCAACACACCCAACCCCTGCGGGCCTACGTGTAATATATCGCTGGCAAACACCGGTAGCAGCGCCACGGCACCGCCAAACAACACCGCAAACAAATCGAGCGATATGGCCGATAGCATCTCCTGCTTATTAAACACAAAGCGCAAACCGGCAGTAAGCGATTCGTACAACGATTCGGTTTTTTCTTTTGCCGGTGTTTGCTGCATGGGCACCCGCAGAAAAATAACAAACGAAATAACCATCAGCATCACCGATGTAGAAAAAGCAATCTGCACATTGGTAAAGCCATACAACAAACCACCCAGCGCCGGCCCCAGCACGGCGGCTGTTTGCCAGGTGTTGCTACCCCAGGTAGCGGCATTGGCATACAAGTGGCGCGGTATCAGCTGCGGAAAAATACTCTGGTACGCCGGTGCCATAAAACCACGGAAAATTCCGCTCAGCCCTATCATAAGGTATATAGGCATGGGCCCGTAGGTTTGCAACAGCGTAGTGGTGCCGCTCATTTCAAAACCTATTACCGCAAAACAAAACGTAACGCCCACTATAGTAATCCGCGCAATTTTGTACCGGTTAAAGGTATCGGCCGCATGGCCGCTGTACAACGATGTAAGAATAAACGGCAAGGCCTCGGCCAGGCCCAGTAAACCCAGCGCCAGTTTATCGTGTGTTATCTCATACACTTTCCAGCCTATAATAACCTCGGCCATTTGTATGGCAAACGTTAGCATAAACCGCGATAGCTGAAAATTTAAAAATGCCGGTATGCGTAACGCGGCGTATGGGTCTATAGCCCCCTTACCCCCAAAGGGGGAATTAGTGTTCTCCTCATTATTAATATTACTCATAATATATATCTGCTTCGCCTTTTTAAAGTCCTCTTCGGGGATTTAGGGGCTGGTTATTGCTCTTTGGCGCACCGCTTCAAATAAAAGTATAGCCGCGCTTACACTTACATTCAGCGAATCTATTTTACCCAGCATGGGTATTATTATTTTTTCGTCGGCGCAACGTAACCATTCGTCACTTAATCCTGTTGCCTCAGTACCAACAACAACTGCGCTGGCTGTTTTAAAATTTTTTTCAAAGTACGGTTCTGTTGCGCCCAACTCTGCCGCATAAGTAGTAATGCCTCTTTCTTTTAAAAAGGCTACTGCTTCGGTAGTTTCACATACCGCAAGCTGGTTGGTAAACACCGTACCTACCGACGAGCGGATGGCATTGGGGTTATATACATCGGTTTTGGGGTCGCACACAATCACAGCATCTACACCGGCAGCATCGCAGGTGCGCAGCATAGCGCCCAGGTTACCGGGTTTTTCAACGGCTTCTATTACCAGTATCAGCGGGTCTGCGGGTAGTTGCAGGCTATCCAGCGTATGCAGTTTGGGCCGGGCGGTGGCTATAACCCCCTCGGTAGTCTCGCGGTAAGCCAGCGAGTCGTACACGGCTTTGGTAATGCTGTATTGTTCGCTTACATTTTTCAGTTCGGCCAGTGGGTAATCTAGCTGGTCGTTCAGTATATCCTCACAAACAAAAACAGTCTCTATAGTATATCCGGCACGTTTGGCTAAAACAGCTTCGCGCAGGCCTTCTATCAATACAAGGCCCTGCTCTCTGCGTTCGCTTGCTTTTTCAAGGCGCTTCAGGTTTTTAATCTTCGGGTTCTGAAGGCTGGTTATTTTATCCATCGCGGGGCTAATCTACCAGTTATTATTATTTTGCAGCTTACAAAAGATGGAAAAGGAAAGCACTAAAATTACTTTTTACCATTACAACGCTACCGACTACATAAGCAGCGAGGGCGTTACGCTGGAACACTGCGCCACTAAAGACCATGCCTACCATGTAAGCTGGGTAGATATAGTAGGCAACAACCCTACGTTATTGCAACAGGCCGGCGAAATTTTTAAAATTCACCCGCTGGCTTTAGAAGATATTATAAACACACACCAGCGTGCCAAGGTAGAGGACTATGGCGATTTTCTGTATGTGGTGCTACGCTTGTTTGCACTGATGGGCGATAAAATTGTAGATCAGCAGGTAAGTTTTGTACTGCGCGACAATGTGCTGCTTACGTTTCGCGAAGAAGACTATGGCATTTTTCGTAAAGTGGGCGAGCGCATACATAACAACAAAGGCAATATACGCCGCAAGGGCGAAGACCACCTGCTGTACACCCTGCTGGATGTGATTATAGATAACTACTACCTGATACTGGAGCATATAAATGATGATATAGAAAAACTGGACCACAGTATTTTGCAAATGCCCAACGATAACCAGTTTGTAAAACTGCAACAGCTAAAAAATCAGGTGCTGTACCTGCGTAAAAATATACTGCCGGTACGCGAGCTGATAAATAACCTGACACGCAACGAGGTGGAGTATTTTGAAGATGAAAACAAATACTACCTGCGCGATTTGCAGGACCACATGACCCGCAATGTAGAAGAAATAGATTTTCACCGCGACCAGATAAACTCGCTGATGGACTTATACTACAGCCTACAAACGCATAAAATGAACAACGTAATGAAAACGTTGACCACCGTATCGTTTGTATTGCTGCCGCTAACGTTTATTGCTACTATTTATGGTATGAATTTTAAATACATGCCACGGGTAGATGACCCCTGGGGGTTTTGGGAAGTGCTGGGCGGTATGGGTGTAATTTCGGCTATTCTTTTATTTATTGCCATTACCCGCAACTGGATAAGTACCCGGGCTTTTAGCCGAAAGGACTTTTAGTTTCCGGTTCTCAATTACTACCTTTTATTCTTTCTTTGCCACACTAATAGTTACCCGTGAAAATTGGTCTCTTTTTCGGCTCGTTTAACCCCGTACACAACGGGCACTTAATTATAGCCAACTATATGTGCCAGGTTACCGACCTGCAAAAAGTGTGGCTGGTGGTTTCGCCGCAAAGCCCGTTTAAGCAAAAAGAAAGCATGCTGGGCGAATATGACCGTATTAACCTCATTAACCTGGCTATTGAAAAAAACCCGCGGCTGGTAGCTTCCGATATTGAGTTTAAGCTGCCCAAGCCCAACTATACTATAGATACGCTTACTTACCTGAGCGAAAAATACCCCCAGCACCAGTTTTGCTTGATAATGGGCAGCGACAATCTGGAAACACTGCACAAATGGAAGAATTATCAACTATTGTTGACTAACTACCCTATTTATGTGTATAACCGCAGGGGTACAGCCGTAAACCCTTACCCCGACCACAAAAACATTACCTTTCTCGACTTCCCTTTTCTCGATATCTCGTCCACCTTTATCCGCGAAAGCATAAAAAAGGGCATTTCTATGGAGTATTTCCTACCCGAAGAGGTATGGAAATACATCAACGAAATGAATTTTTATAAATAACTAAAAATCAATTACTTGCATTGTTTACTATTACTAACAAATACCCTGTTGGTAAGGGTGTATAACTGTGGGCAATTACCCAAAAAATTTTTTTTGAATTGTGGTGGTTATATACGTCCCCCGTTGGGCGTAATTGGGTGTGGTTAAAAGTGCACATAATCAACACCTCCATCAACACTGTGTTAGCATAAAGTTGTTCCGTTAACAATGCTAACATGCTAATCCACAGCCTGTTAATAAGCCTGTCTTTTGCTGTACTGGCGCGGGTTTCGTTTCTACAGGGTATGTTAGCCTGTGCTGTTTTTATACCAGCAACCTAAAAACCAAACTTTACAGTACCAAGTTTATCTAACAATCCACACAGCTAATAATAACCTGTTTTATTTTTTAAAATCTAATTATGATTAATACAGTATGTGGGTTGTGTAAAATACAAGTTTTTTCAGAACCCGCCGATAGGGTAAAAACGTATAAAATACAGGAGTTTTGTAGCCCCACATATAAAACCTGACTAATTGTCAATTACTTAAGCATGGGTGGTATAAGATCTACAATTTTTGTTTCGGCGTTTGTCGTGGCATGTTCATTTATGCCGGGCAACTTCTCTTTTGAAGAAACCCAAAAGGCGTATGAGCGCGTAAACGACGCTTATTCGCGTAAAGAGGAGTATGTGAAGATGAAATGCCGCTCGAAGGATATTCCGGAGGAAACCTTTGGAAACGTGTTTATACGGGCTTTTAAGCAGGAAGAGATAATGGAATTATGGGTACAGAAGCCCGATGGTAAATACATAAAATTTAACGAGTTTAAGGTATATGCCATGTCGGGCACCCTGGGCCCTAAACGCCAGCAGGGCGATTGCCAGGTGCCGGAGGGGTATTACTACATCAGCGATTTTAACCCTGTTAGCAGCTATCATCTTTCACTAGGAATTAACTACCCCAACGATTCGGACCTTAAGTTAAGCGAGGCACCTAAAAAAGGCGGCGATATATACATACATGGCGGCAAGGCCAGCGCTGGCTGCCTGGCTATGAGCAATTACTACATAGAGGATATCTACATCTGCGCAGTTAAAGCGCGCAGTAACGGGCAAACCAGAATACCCGTGCTTATTTACCCGTTCAAAATGAACGATGCCAACATGCAGCGTTACGGCAAATATGCGCAGTACGCCAAAAACCTGAAACTGTGGAACAACCTGGCGGTGGGTTACAACATGTTTGAAAAAACCAGCCGCTTACCCGATTTCTACGTAGATAACGAGGGTTACTATAAATTTATAGATCCTGCTACCGAATCTGCTTCTTCCAGATAGTTTCTACCCTTTCTGTACTTAATGCTTTACAGAACGCACTCTACTGACATATTGCTGTAACTAAAATTATCAATTACATACATTGCTATAGGTTAGTTTAGCTGTATGAAAATTATTAAACGCGTACTGATAGGCATTATGGTAGTCAGTGCTTTTTTGTATGCCTATTACCAACTTTGGTTTTTGCGTCAGCCTGCCCGTACTATACCTAATAACAATACTCTTTTTGTAGCGCCTGCCAATGGTAAAGTTGTATCGGTTAAAAAGTGGAGTGCCGAAAACCTGATGGTAAAGAAAGGTATGATGGGCGTTATCAACGTGTGGACAAAGGATGTGGATACTGCCGGCACAATCATATCTATACAAATGGATGTTACTAATGTACATTACCAGCGTGCCCCAACCGGTGGCAGAGTGGTAAGTAAGCATTACCAGAAAGGTAATTTTAATAATGCTGTGGTAATGAGTAACGAGTATGGTTTGCGTTTTGAAAACGAACACAACGAATTTTTACTTGAAACTACCACCGGCAAAAAATATAAGGTTGTACAGATAGCCGGTTTTGTAGCCCGCCGCATTGTAGATTTTACTACCGATAACCAACCCGTTAAGCAAGGCGATGTCATCGGCCTGATTAAACTGGGTAGCCAGGTATCGGTACTATTACCACACGGTGTAGATGTAGATGTAAAAGTAGGTGATATTACTACCGATGGCGAAACCATACTGGGCCACGAACAATAAGCAATTACACATTACCGGCAGCATTTTCTTCTTTTTAATAACAAGCATATAACTCTGCTGCAGGGTTAGCAGTTTGCTATACCCAAGATTTATGTAATTATACTGTTTAGCAGTATGGTTATTTATAAACTATACATGCAATAGACTGCTTAATTTTTATAAAACATACTATTTACCGGCAGCATATAATAGTACGTTTTTAATCATGTTTTTATTGGTAGTACATTAACATGGTTTGCTATCAAATATGTTCCACATAGAACATTTTTTTATTCAATGTTTTTATATCTGTACGCTATAAAAATGTATCAGCACAAATACTTTCTCAGTATTTAAGCTAAACTGTGTTATACTATAAAACAGAAAGGAAAAACGTATTGCAGGCAGTTACTGAGGTTATACTATCAGGCTGTTTTTTTACCCCACCAGTAAGCAAGTGCGCCACCGGTTACCAGGTGCCATACACCCCAGCTGGCAGCTACTATTGCCATACCACCCATACCATTAAAAAACGTAAAGATGAGTATAAGCCCAAGCCCCGAGTTTTGTACGCCGGTTTCGAAGGTGATGGTTTTTCTATCGGCAAAGGGTAAACCAAACACACTGGCAAATAAATAACCACCGGTTAATGCTACGGCATTATGGACTACTACCAGCGGCATAATGGTTGTAAAGTTGGCCGTAAACACTTTTGCATTGCCGGCAAAAGCTGCTATTAAAAACACAGCAAAGGCAATCAGCGAAAAACGTTTCATTACCCTACTCAGCTTTTCGGCCAGCAATGGTTTTTGGTAGTTAAGCACTATACCGGCAATAAGGGGTATGCCTATTACAAATACTATAGTCTGCAATACATCCAGCACATCCAGGTGTATGGTCTTAAGTAATGCTGCTGTGCTGGTATCTAAACTACCGTAGAATGAAAAGTTGAACGGTGTCATTACAATAGCCAGTACATGCGATAGTGATGTTAACCCTACCGCTAAAGCGGTGTTGCCTTTGGCCATGTGGGTAAACATGTTGCTCATGTTACCACCCGGGCAGGCACCAACCAGTATCATACCCAGCGCTACCGATGGTGGTGGTTGCAGTATTTTTACCAGTATAAAAGTAAGCAGTGGTAATAATAAAAAGTGTGCTGTTAAGCCTATTACCGATGTTTTCTTGTTTTTAAGTAGCGCTGTAAAATCTTCTTTCTTTAACTCCAGCGATATACCAAACAGAATAAAACCGAGGATGATGTTTAATATCATCAGCCCGTGTTCGCTAAAGTTTATTTGTATGGTATC
>CAYREY010000008.1:34058-99378 GCA_964423405.1 uncultured Chitinophaga sp.
GGATGATGTTTAATATCATCAGCCCGTGTTCGCTAAAGTTTATTTGTATGGTATCGAGTTCGTTCATGGGTATATATACTTGCCAGGTTTATAAAACCTGGCAAGTATTAAATATTACTGCGTACTCCAGCAAACAAGTATTTCGCGTTTACCTTCGTATGGTAAACGGCCGTGTGCAGTACTAAAATTATCTACCGCTATTACATCGTTTTGTTTCCACGGTAGTATTACCAGGTTTTTCCAAATAAGTTCTTCTATGTGTTCTACATAACTATCGGGCACCGGTGTACCATCGCCAAACAACACGTTCATGCTTTGGTCTATTGGCTTAGTGGTAAGCGATTTTACTTTTACCATCAGGCTCAAAAATGTTTTCCATAAAAATGTTTTACCCCTGCCCTGGTGTTGGTGTATGTAGGCATACTCTACATCGGCACCATGCGGGTGAAATACCTGTAAGTGGTTAAACCAAACTTTTTCTTTCGTTACCGGGTGGTTAATAGCAGCCGGTGTACGGTGTACCAACCGCAGGTTACCACCGGGCATCCATTCAAACTCTATCTCCTGTTCCCTACATTGTTTTTCTACTTCGGCTTTATCGGTAGTATTAAATATCTCGTTCCATTTTTTCAGTTCAAACAGGTTAAACTTCGATCCGCCATCTAACCCCGAATAGTTACGTACTGTAAGCACACCCTTGCGGTCAAACTCTTCCCGTATCTTCGGGTCCATATCGGCATATACCCTGCGGAAATTACATATAGGCGATTCGCCGCCATAGTCAGGCTCTACATGGCAGTAGAAGAAAATATTAACCGGTGGGTTTTTTACATAGCTCATTTCACAGTGCTGCATTATGGGGTAATAGCCCGGCAGCTCGCTGGCGGTAAACACATGTTTGGTACCCTTAACCAGGTTGCGTGGCGATGTACCATAGTAGGCATGTTCCAGACGCGGGTCAACCACCACAGCCAGGTCTTCAAAATCGTTTGGGTTGTTTATTTCAAACCCGCGGAAAAGGATAGCACCATGCTTAATAAATTTTTCGTTCATCTCGGCCTTGTTGGCTTTAAGCCAGGCAAGTAGTTCCTGCTTGCTGTTGCCGTTACCGTTGGGTTCTATAATCAGCGGAAGTTGCTGCGCGTTTACAAAGCTTTGTTTCATTTCTGTATAGTTATATCAATGTAAGTACTACGTCTGTTTTTATCAGCACTACATTGTTACATAATATTACAAAAAGTAAAACTTACTACCCCATCAAAAATATGCAGTAGCGTTTGTGTATATCCGGCTTGTCTTTTTTCCAGTCGGCTATGCTACGGGTTCGTATATATTGGGTGGGCAGGGTAAGGTCGCAGGCTATGCACAGGCGCGTAGTATCGCTGCACTGTCGCAATAGCTCATCTAAAAACTTCTGGTTACGGAAAGGGGTTTCCATAAATAGCTGTGTTGTGCCGCTGCTGGCGGTGGTCTCCATTCGTTTAATGGCCCTACTGCGCTCGGGTTCTTTAATGGGCAGGTAACCGGTAAAGGCAAACTGCTGTCCGTTAAACCCGCTGGCTATAAGCGCCAGTAGTATAGATGATGGCCCAACCAGCGGTACCACCTCTATGTTATTGTTGTGTGCAAAGGCTACCAGCTCGTTACCCGGGTCGGCTATGCAGGGGTTACCCGCTTCAGATAGTACACCGGCATTATTCCCCTTTAATACATTTTGTAACAGCAGTGCACTGTTTTGTTGCGCCGCATGTTTATCCAGCACGTGTATGGTAACCTCGGTATCAAAGTTCTTTTTAAAACCTATGGCACGCAGGTAGCGGCGGGCAGTGCGGGCATCTTCTACTATAAATTCGTTTAGTTGTTGTACGCACTCTTTTACCTGGTCGGGTATTATGGCGGGGTTGTCTTCACCTAAAAAAGAAGGAATAAGAAAAAGTTTACCTGCAGACATTTATTGTGCTATTGGTTTTTATCCGGCTTGTGTTGCCGCTCGTATTTTTTTATCAGCCGTTTTTGTTTGCGGCTTAGTTTGGGTTTGTTCCGTTCGGCTTCAGCCAGCGAGTCTTTCCCTATTACTTTTAAAAACCATTCGCGGGCAGTGGGTCCATCTTTTTTTTTACCGTATCCATTACCGGTACACAGCTCCAGTCAACAGTCACACTTGCCGAGTCTACCGGTAGTTGAAAATCATCGTGTTTCATTTGCAGCTGCCGGTCGTTAAAGCTTTTGCGTAAAAAGCCGCCAACTATAGGCATGGCACCGGTTGCACCAGCGCCCGATTTGTTAGAGGCAAAGTGTACGCTGGGTTGCTCAAAACCTACCCAGGCACCTACTACTATGTCGGGGTTATAACAAATAAACCAGGCATCGGCGTTGCCCTGTGTGGTACCGGTTTTGCCCGCCAGTGGTATGTTATTAAAACCATAGCGCCTGGGCAGCGAGGCTGCTGTACCGCGTTGTATTACCCCTTTCAGCATTTCGGTAGTAAGGTAGGCTGTGCGTTCGGGCAATGCTTCTTTTTGTGTGGGGCCAAAGCGCGCCAGCACATTGCCGTCTTTATCTTCTATACGTTCAATAAAATAAGGTTTGCTGTAGGTGCCCAGGTTGGCAAAGCAGGTATAGGCCCCTATCATTTCGTACAGCGATATATCGCATACACCTAAACACAAGGCCGGTACAGCATCCAGCTTGCTTTCTATTTCGCAGCGCTGTGCCAATTGTACCAATGCTGCCGGGTCGCCTATATCGCACATAATGCGGGCGGTAATCCGGTTATCAGATGCCGCCAGGCCATCTTTCATAGGCACCAGCGATCCCTCCGGCCACTTATCAGTACCGCTGGGGTCCCAGCTGGCATCGTTACCACCGCAGTCGGGTGCTATGTATGGTATCAGCGAGCAGGGCACATAATTGCGCTCCAGCGCCAGTGCATATAAAAACGGTTTCATGGTAGAACCTACCTGCCGCTTGGTTGTTTTCTTTACGTGGTCCAGCTGAAAATACCGGATGTTAGGCCCACCCACCCAGGCCTTTACCTGGCCATTTTTAGCATCAACCGCCAAAAAGCCTACTTGTATAATTTGCAGGTAGTAGCGCAACGAATCCAGCGGGCTCATTACTGTATCTATGGTTTGTGTCCGGTCGCCATGCCAGTTAAACACCTCCATTTTTATTTTGGTCTTAAACGCTTTTTCTATTTCAGCATCGCTTTTACCCTCGGCTTTCATGCCCTGGTAGCGTTCGCTT
Organism: uncultured Chitinophaga sp.; assembly: GCA_964423405.1. GTDB lineage: Bacteria > Bacteroidota > Bacteroidia > Chitinophagales > LD1 > Bog-950. The sequence goes on from CAYREY010000008.1 coordinate 37,305, forward strand.
TGCTTCATCATTTTAGTCAGCAGGTCGGGCTTGGCACGCATACCCGATTTCCACGGGTCTTTGCCTTTCCATTCTTTAAAGTAAGCATCCTGCAGCATGGTCAGGTGTTCAGCTACCGAGGCTTCGGCATACTTCTGCATGCGCGAGTCGATGGTGGTATAAACCTTCAACCCGTCTTCATACACATCCCATTTGCTGCCATCGGGCTTAGGGTTTTTATCGCACCAGTTTTTTAACTCCTGGCGTATGTACTCGCGTATGTAGGTACCTACTCCTTCGCGGTAGTCGGGGTTATGAAAGTTAAGCTTTATCTTTTGTCTGGAAATAGAATCGTATTGGTTTTGTGTAAGTACATTAGCCTCTACCATACGGCGCAATACCAGGTTGCGGCGTTCTGTAGCACGGTCTTCGTGCAGGCGTGGGTTAAAGCGGGCCGGTGCGTTCAGCATGCCTACCAGCAAGGCAGCTTCTTCAGGCTTAAGTTCTTTGGGTGTTTTGTAGAAATAAGTAAACGCAGCGGTTTTAATACCATAGCTGTTGTAGTGAAACCCCACCGTATTCAGGTACAGGTTTATTATCTCATCTTTGGTAAAGGTGCGTTCAATTTTTGCCGCCAGCACCCACTCTTTAATTTTTTGCGCCAGCCTTTTGGGCAGGCTTGCTTTTTCAAAGTCCTGGTGGAAAAGGTTTTTGGCCAATTGTTGTGTAAGGGTAGAGCCACCCCCGCCATCGCGCACGGGCACTATGGCCAATGTAATGGCGCGCACCAGGCTTATCAAATCTATACCGCTGTGCTCATAAAAACGTTTGTCTTCGGTGGCTACCAGCCCCTTTACCAGGTAGGGCGAAAGCTCATCATACGATACTTCAATGCGGTTTTCGTTGTAGTACGACCCCAACACTTCATAATCGCTGGAGTAAATGGTGGTGCTTACTGCGCTGTTGGGGTTTTGTATCGCTTCCAGATCGGGCATGGGGCCCAGCATGCCGTAGTTTACCCCCACAAAAAACAGGGCTACGAATGCTAAAAATATCCATAGCAGTAGCTGCACACGGATAAATACATCTTTAAAGTTTTTCGGGTTATACTTAAAAAACCACCCGAATACGGATTTAGACTTTGCCACTATACAAATTTATACAGATGCGTTTATGTATAACGTAGCGGGCATCAAATCATTATAACACAGTTGTTAATGTTGAATACAGGAAAGGACAATAAAGACAAGACCCCCGAAGTTTCAAAAACTCCGGGGGTCTACACGTTATTTGTAATCAAACAAATGCTTATTTCTTATTCATGTGCTGTACCGTTAGCTCCAGCGTGTTGTAAAAATCTTCGCCGTACTTGCGTATCAGGGCTTCTTTCAAAAACTTGTACACCGGTACTTTAAGCGCCTTACCGTTTTTGCACGCTGCCTTGCATACATGCCAGCGCTCGTAGTTTACAGCATCATAATGTTTGTACTTGGTAATGCGTATTGGGTACAGGTGGCAGCTAATGGGCTTTTTCCAGTCAATTACACCGTCGTAGTAGGCTTTCTCTATACCACACCCTACTACACCTTTCTCATCGCGCACCAGCCAGGCACAACCCTCCCGTTTATTCATCAGCGTGGTACACCACTCTTTGTTTTCTTTTACATATACGTATTTGCCCTCTTTTTCAATAGTGGCAATACCCTCTGGTGTAAGGTAGGGTTTTACTTTATCGTATATATCATCCAGTATCTGTAGTTCGCTTTTATCAAGCGGGGCACCAAAATCGCCGGCAACGCAGCAGGCTCCCTTACAGGCGTTCAGGTCGCATACAAATTGTTCTTCTACCACATCATCGCTGATGGTTTTATCGTCAATTACTATCATATATCAGGCGTAATATTTATTAGCTAAAAATATGTAGGGCATATAAACACACTACATTCGCGGTATGAAGAAAATATTTTTCGTTTTATGTGTACTGCTAAGTTTTTCACTATCGGCGCAGTATAACTCGATGTTGTGGAAAATAACCGGCAACGGGCTTAAAAAGCCATCGTACCTGTACGGCACTATGCACACATCCGACTCCCGTGTTTTTAATTTTAGCGATAGCCTGATGCCGTTTTTCAATGCCTCGAAGGCCTATGCTATGGAGCTGGACCCGGTTACCGCGTTCGACTTTAGTATCTTATCTAAAATTACAATGGGCAAAGGGTACTCCCTCAAAAAAATGATACCCGATACCGACTATGTTTTTTTAGACTCTGTAATGCGTAAAGAAGTAGGCATGTCGGTTAAGGTTTTTGACAACGTGGCACCGGTTTTTACTATGAGCCTGCTCGAGATGAAATCGATGGGCCTGAGCGATTCGAGTATTAAAGGTAATAAGGAGGTATTGGATGTGTACTTCCATAACCTGGCTAAGAAGAAAAAGAAAAAACTGATAGGTATAGAAACTGTAGAGGAGCAACTGGGCGCGCTTAATTCGCTTACCTACCAGGAGCAGGCCGATATGTTATTGGTTGAACTTAACGGCATGCGCAGCAACAGCAGCGAGGGTACAGAACTGGTAGAGTATTATCTGCAGCAGGATCTGGATAAGCTGGCAGCCATGAACAGCGTTACTGATATGCCCGGCAAGTTTTATACCGCACTGGTAACCGACAGGAACATACGCATGGCCGACCGTATAGCGGTGTTTATACAGGAGCAGCCGGTGTTTGTAGCTATAGGTGCCCTGCATTTGCCCGGTCAGGGCGGCGTTATTGAGTTGCTGCGCAAAAAGGGGTACACCGTTTATCCGGTACGTTAAGTTTACACCGCGTTAATTATATCTTTATAGTTGTTACCTAATTTCATGCTATGAGAAAACTACTTTTTCTGGTGCTGCTGGCCGGCACATCTATGGCTTTTGCACAACAACCACTTAAAACAGAGAATGTGGTACTGGTAACCTGGGACGGCTACCGCTGGCAGGAAGTATTTGGCGGGCTCGATAAAAAATGGGTAACCGATAAGTTTGTAAAAAGCAGCACCACAAAGTTAAAGGAACAATACGATGCCCCAACCCGCGAAGAGCGCCGGCATAAGCTGATGCCATTCTTTTGGGATACGATAGCTACAAAAGGTACCCTGATAGGCAACCGGTGGAAAGGTTCGAAGATGGCGGTTACCAATGGCTACAAATTTTCGTACCCTGGCTACAGCGAAATTTTTTGCGGCTATGGCGATAAGCGCGTTAACAGCAACGAGTACCCCGATAACCCCAACAAAAACATTTTCGATTTTCTGGTAGCCAAGCCAGAGTTTAAAGGCAAGGTAGCGGCTTTTGCCACCTGGGATGCTTTCCCGCGTATCATTAACAGCAACCGCAATCAGGTACCGGTGTTTGTAAACTTTAAAAAAGAGAACAACATAGTAACGTGCAGCAATGTAAGCTACGATAAGTGGCAGACTACCCGCCCACCGGTTGACCCATACATACAAACCGATACCATGACCTACCATTTTGCCAAGGAGTACATGTTCCGCAATCACCCCAGGTTTGTGTTTATCGGTTTCGATGAAACCGACCACTTTGCACACGAAGGCCAGTACGATGCGTATTTAAACTCGGCCAATACGGAGGACCGTTTTCTGGCCGACCTGTGGAACTTTATACAAAGCGACCCGCAGTACAAAGACAAAACAACCCTGATTGTAACCTGCGACCATGGCCGTGGCGATAAACGCCCGGGCATGTGGCGCCACCACGGGCAGGTAATAGCCAACGCGCACAATATTTGGCTGGCTGCCATCGGGCCCGACCTGCCTGCAAACGGCGAGGTAAAAGGCGGTAAGAAATACAAGCAAAAACAAATTGCACAAACCATTGCCCGTTTACTGGGCAGCGAGTATACAGATGACCACCCGGTAGGCGAGGCCATAAATATACTGGTAAAGTAAAACGCTATTGGCCTATTACTTTACCCAATTAACGCAGGTATCTGCAATAAAAAAAGCCGGTTCAAGTGAACCGGCTTTTTTATTTATTGGTGTAGCTTATTATTTGCCTAAGTAAAACTCTTCGTTACCCTTGCGGATGGTCAGGTTGTTTTTGGTCAGGTCAAGTATGCGGAAAATTTCAACGGCATTGCTGCTGTCGTTACGCAGTTGCAGGTCTTCTTCGCTGTTCAGCAGCTCCCAGGTACCTACTTCCAGGTGCGGGAAACGGGCCGTATCTATAAAGTGCAGTACGGTAGTATCTATATCCCATACCATGCTGGTAGAGTCGTAGCTGATAGAGTCGTAACGGATAATAGAGTCCGGAGTAAGCGTGTACTCAACCCAGCTTTTAGTGTAGGCTTTGGTACCGGCATCGCCAATAGTAAGTTGCCACTCGCGGAAAGTAGTATCAAACTGTACGGTTTTATCAAGGCCGTTGTTCAGGTATTTATCAAGGCTCCAGGTGCCGGTAATCTTTTTTACAAAAGCCTTACGGTCGCAGGCGGCCAGCAGTAGTAATAATCCGAGCGATAGAACGATTGTTTTCTTCACGGTAATGTGTTTATTCTTTTGGTTAATTATTCGGTTTCCTGTTTGCTCAGGTATAATTGCGAGGTATCGTTACGCAGCTGTACGTGGTCGCCGGTCAGGTTAAAAATGGTAAACTCGCGTTTTATGGTACGGGGCGTAAAAATGGTATCGCCGGCTGTATCCAGTACAAACGTGTTGTAAATGTTTTCCAGCACTATTTTCTCGTCGTTATCTTTAAACGAGTAGGTGCCGTTTACATACGTCGAGTCGGGGTTGGTTACAAACTCGGTAAACTGGCCGCTGTTGGTAAAGGTAATGGTGTAGTTGGGGTTTTGAGAGGCAAACAACGATGTTTTGTCAACGTTGCGCAGCAGGTATTTATATACCTCCCACGTGCCCTCCAGATTTTTTTTGTACTCCTTTTCTTTGCTGCAACCTGCAATTAATACAAGTGCCACGGCAATGGAGAGTAATTTTTTGGTCATGGGGTAATTTTTTCTGATTGCCGAAGATATAAATAGATATGAAAAAGCAAATGTTTTTGCTGCGCTATACCGAAAAACTGTTTACGGCTAATGCAGTTCTTCAAATATGCCCGAAGCCTTGTTTTTGCGTACGTTGTTCCAGTTAAAGTAGCGGCCGTTCATTACCACATACACCCCTACCGGTAGGGTTTGTACAAAAGCCAGCGCGCTGCCCATGTTAAAAAGCCCGTCAGAGCTGCCAAATTTGTAAGGAACCATGGCGCCCGTCAGCACTATCGTTTTGTTAAGTCCGGCCTCGCCCAGCTTACGGGCGGTCTGGTCCATGGTATCGGTACCATGTGTTATTACTATTTTTTCTTCGCTGCACTGCCGGCAATGGCCTATTATTATTTCGCGGTCGGCATCGGTCATTTCCAGGCTGTCTATCATCATAAGGGTGCGTACGCTTACCGGCAAATTACTGCGCCCCAGTTTTAAAATCTCGGGTAGGTGAGTATCTTTAAAAAACAGTTTGCCGCTCAGCTCGTCGTATTCTTTGTCGAAGGTACCCCCGGTTATGAGTATTTTAATAGCCATGATGCGGCAAAACTAACAAACACTTTTTGTGTATTGCGGTTATATTTAACCCGCTCAAGTGAACTGTATATGAAGAAACACATCTACCTTGCTCTGTTATTTTTGGTTTGTTATGCCGGTGTTAAGGCACAGACTATCAGTGGTATATTGCTTGATAAGAAAACCGGCGAGCCCATGATAGGCGCTACTGTTTCGGTAAAGGGTACCGGCACCGGTACGGCTACCGATATCGACGGTAAGTTTGAGCTTAAAATTACCGAAACCCCGCCGTTCACCCTGCTGTTTTCGTACATCGGCTACACCAATCAGGAAATACAGATAAATACCGCTGCCGACCTGAAGCGCTCATTTAACATTAAGCTGGAGTCGGAAGAGAAAACCCTTGGCACCGTAGAGATAGTGGACAGCCGCATTACCGAAAAGGAAAAGCAAAGTCCGCTAACGGTAGAAAGCATGGGCCTGACGGCTATTAAACAAACAGCATCATCTACTTTTTACGAGGGCCTTAGCACCATGAAAGGCGTGGATATGACTACCGCCTCGCTTGGCTTTGTAGTAATAAACACCCGTGGTTTTAACTCTACCTCTCCGGTGCGCTCGCTGCAATTGCTGGATGGTGCCGATAACCAGGCCCCCGGACTTAGCTTTAGCGTGGGCAACTTTGCCGGTGCCACCGAAATAGATATTCAGAAGGTTGACCTGATAGTAGGTGCCTCTTCGCCATTGTATGGCCCTAACGCTTTTAACGGCGTAATAAACCTGCAAACCAAAAACCCGTTTTACCACAACGGTCTTTCTGTATATGTAAAAGGCGCCGAGCGTAACCTGTTTGAGGGCGCTATACGCTATGCCAAATCGTTTAAAAACAAAAACGGCGAAGATAAATTTGCCTTCAAGCTTAACGCCAGCTACCTGCGTGCCGACGACTGGCAGGCTACCAACATGGCTGCCGCTACCAACTCGTGGCAACCAGCCACCAACTATGGCGGCTACGATGCCGTAAATCGCTACGGCGATGAATTGCCTACCAAAAACTCGCTGAACTTTGATGACCCCAGCAGCCGTAGGTTAAAGCCGGGCCTTGGCCAGATTTTCCGTACCGGTTATAATGAGAAAGATGTGCTTAACTATAACATCCGCAACATAAAAGCCAACACCGGTTTATACTATAAAATTACCGATAAGATTGAAGCCCGTGTTGCCTACAACTTCGGCTTTGGTACCACCGTTTATCAGGGCGATAACCGCTATAGCATTAACAACATCCGTATTCACCAGTTGCGTGCCGAAATTATACAGCCCGACAAGTTTTATATACGTGCCTACACTACTATGGAAAATGCCGGCAACAGTTACGATGCGGTATTTACGGCCATTAAGCTACAGGACTCTCAAAAAAGCATTGAGCAGTGGAGCACCGCTTATTCGCAGTTCTGGTCGGCGGGTGGTAATGGTGTAACTGCACCGGTTGGTAAGGTAAATCAGCTACTGGGTATTTATTCGCCATCTACCTCTAACGATGTGGACCCCAGCCGTCCGGGCTTTCAAAACTACTGGTTCCCAGCTACCATAACCAGCGATACCAGCCAGTGGGACGATATACGTGCTATGGTTAATGCCGCGTACGATTCGATACTGGCACAGAACGGCGACTCACTTACACTATGGCATGCACAGGCCCGTACCTATGCCGACACTGTTTCATCTAACGCGTTTGGCAAACCACGTCTGGTACCCGGCACACAGGCCTATAGAGATTCACTGGCAGCTATTACCTCGCGTACTGCATTTGAACAAAACGGCACCATGTTTTACGACCGCAGTAAAATGTTTCATGTACAGGGCGAGTATAAGTTTGATATAAAGAAGAAAACAGCCACTAAAAATCTTTTCGACCTGTTGGTGGGTGGTAGTTTCCGTATGTATTTCCCCGATTCGCGTGGTACTATATTTAGCGATACCATTACCAATTACGAAGTGCGCGATGTTAACTCCGGGCAGGTGCGTAACGTAACGGTTAACGAGTACAATGCACAGAAGGATAGTTTTCAGATTCTGGATTATACCCGACGCCGCATTACCAACTGGGAGGTGGGCGTATACCTGAGCCTGAACCGCAAGTTTGATATAGACGAATTTAACGCCATTATACTTACCGGTACCGTTCGTTTTGACCGTAACCAGAACTTTGCCTGGAAACGTAAAGATGGCACCTGGGACCCTATTATTACTCCGGCTGCATCGTTGGTATATTCTTACAAAAACAACCACACCATCCGCCTTTCGTTTTCATCGGCGGTGCGTAACCCTACCCTGCAGGACCAGTACCTGTACTACAACGTAGGCCGTGCCATATTAATTGGCAACCTGAACGGTGTTGACTCGCTGGTTACCGTAGAGTCTTTTCAGGATTACCTGGGCTCTACCCCCAACAATAAGAATCTGTTGAAATGGTTTGATGTACCGGCCATAAGACCCGAGAAAGTACAAACACTGGAGCTTGGCTACAAAGGTATATTTGCCAAAAAGGTGTACATAGATGGTAGCGCCTATGTAAGCTGGTACCGCGATTTTCTGGGTTACCAGATTGGTACATCGCTTAATGCCAATGTTACCCTGCTGGGCGATACCAATTACAGCATCCGCCAGATATACCGCGTGGCTGCCAATGCCAGCGACCGTGTAATGACTTACGGTGTAGCGGTGGGCTTCAGCTATTTCTTTATTAATAACTATTCGTTTAACGGTAACTATAGCTGGAACAAGTTGAACAAGCTGGGCAGCACCGACCCGATTATACCGGCCTTTAACACACCGGAGCATAAGTTTAACGTAGGCATAAGCGGCAGAGATATAAAGATAGGTAAGGCCAAGGGTTTTGCCTTTAACGTAAACTACAAATGGATACAAGGTTTTGTGTTTGAAGGTTCGCCACAGTTCAGCGGCTCAATTCCTTCATATTCACTGCTCGATGCGCAGGTAAGCTACGAGTGGGCTAAAATTTTTACCACCTTTAAACTGGGCGGCAGCAACCTGATAAGCAAGCGTAATTACCAGACCTATGGCGGCCCTGCCGTAGGCCGTATGATATACGGCAGCATACTGGTTAATATAGACGGCGACGCCCTTAAAAAAGGTATGGACAAGGTTAAAACCAAGTGGTAATAGCTGCTGCCGGTTACAACCCCAATAGTTACGGGCAGGCTTAGCAATTGCAGGTTTCAGAAACTCTGGCCGCGCAATATTTTCATAACATGCCTATTCTTACTACATTAGCGGAAACTAAACAAATCGCTATGTTAAAAAATGTACGTTATTCATTGCTGCTGTGCGCGCTTATGGCCACGGCTGTTTGCCAGGCACAATCTGTGCGCTACCTCGATGAGGTGTTTAATGCTGTGCAGATAGATTCAAACATTACTTACGGCCAAAACAAAACTTTTGGTTCAGGCTTTAATGCTACCCAACAACTAAAAATGGATGTTTACCGTCCCGATGGAGATACGGCTACCAACCGTCCGGTTATCATATTAATGCACGCCGGTTCATTCCTCGATGGCTCGCTTACCGGTTTCAACTTTGCCGATAAAAACGAGAACTGCATAGTAGAACTTTGTAAGCGTTTTGCAAAGCGCGGCTATGTAGCAGTTAGTATGACCTACCGCCTGGGCTGGAACCCAACCGCCCCCGATCAGGATACCAAATCTAAAACTATCATCAACGCCGTGTTCCGCGCCATGCAGGATGTAAAAGGCTGTATCCGTTACTTTCGTCACGATGTTGACTCTAACGGCAACCAGTGGGGTATAGACCCTACCAAGTTTGTTTTGGGCGGTTCTAACTCGGGTGCGTATGTAGCATTGGCTGCCAGCAACCTTAACAAACCGGCTGAGCTGGAAATACCTAAAGTACTTGATATAAACGGCCTGCCGTATATCGACACATTACTAACCGGTAACTTCGAAGGCTTTGGCGGAACACAAAACATCAACAACTATCCGGGCTATTCATCGGCATTTAATGCTGTGCTGGCGCTGGGTGGTGCCGTGGCCGATACCAGTATTATAGAAGCCGGCGAAACACCGGTTATTGCTTTCCAGGGTTCCGATGAAACACTTACACCGTATAACACAGCCGTGGTAATTACCACTACCCTGCAACCGGTAATAGAAGTAAGCGGCTCGGGCGATTTTATGCCTATAGTTGAAAAGCTGAACAACAACGCAGGTTTCTCGCCAAACAGTTTCGCGGCTGGCCCTAAAAACATTCAGGGTGGTGTACAAACAACTTCTATCGATGGCCTGTATCCGTTTTACGGACAAGCATTCGAGCCATGGAACTGGTACAACGGCACTAACCCATCTATTAACTCTTCAGCTTCGCAAAGCAAGGCCATGAAGTATATTGATACCATTATGGGTTATACTTCTCCGCGCCTGTACCGCCTGATGATAGACAACAGCTATGGTGAACCAAACAGCATTCGCGAGGTAAAAGGCCGTGTAGAAATGCGTATGTTCCCTAACCCGGCTACAAACGTATTAAACGTATCGGTTAACACCTTGCAGCAGCCAATAGAAAGCATTGCAATTGTTGACCTTACCGGCCGTGTTATCAGCCAGGTAAATAATATTAATGCTTACGATCAGGAGATTGACGTTCGCAATATGAGTACCGGTGTTTATCTGGTTTCGGTTAAACTGAAAGACGGTAACACCGCAACTACCCGCTTTATAATTGAAAGGTAGTTTATATTTAACAATCAGATATATTCAAGGTCCGGTAGCTATGTTACCGGACCTTTTCTTTTTGGTTAAACTAAATTTTGTCCTTTCAATATTTTGTTATCTTCGACTCTGCTCAAAAAAATCCAAAGACCCCAAATGAAGAAAGCTCTACTACTTCTGGCAATGTTGGTAACAACATTCGCCCTTTTCGCACAGACAAAAACAATATCGGGTAAAATTACTGATGCCAGCACCAAAGATCCCCTGGTTGGTGCTACTGTATTGGTTAAAGGTACCCAAACCGGTACCGCTACCGATGCCGATGGTAAGTTTACGCTGGATGTACCGGCCGATGCCAAAACAATTACTATTTCATACGTAGGTTTTATAAGCCGCGATTTTCCTATAGCTACTACAACTAACTGGACTATTGCACTTGAACCCAATGCCATTGCCACACAAGAAGTGGTAGTTAGTTCGTCGCGCGTTGCAGAGAGTATAAAACAGGCTCCGGTGCAGATTGAAAAGATGACCTCGCGTGAGATTAAGAGTGCCGCCTCTGGAGATTTTTACCAGAGCATAGGTAACTTTAAAGGGGTAGATATCATTACTACCTCTGCCGGTTTTAAGGTAATTAACCTGCGTGGTTTCAGCGATACGCGTTCGCTGCGCACCAAGCAGTTTATAGATGGGGTAGATAACGAGGCCCCCGGCCTTAACTTCCCTATAGGCAACCTGGTAGGTGCCAACGATCTTGACCTGGAGAGTGTAGAGATTATTTCAGGCGCAGCTTCATCGTTGTATGGTGCCAATGCCATGCAGGGTGTGGTATCTATGCGCAGCAAAAATCCGTACGATTTTCAAGGCCTGGCAGTGCAGGTTAAAGGTGGTGGTTCTACTGTACCCGGCCCGTATTTCGATGCGCAGATACGCTATGCACAGGCCTTTGGCAAAAGCCAGAAATTTGCCATTAAGTTTACCGGTGAGTACACTCAGATGAAAGACTGGGTTGCCGACGATGATTCGTTCAACCGCTATGGTAACCTTAAAATAGATATCAATGCTTCTTCTATTCTGCGCGAAAAACAATACGACCCGGTTGGTCCCGATTTTACGCAGGAAGAAAAAAACGATATGATTAAGCTGAACAGCTGGCTCGATTTTAACCCTATAGCCAGCCCTGGTACACTTAACCTACGTGCGCCCGGCTTTATGGAGAAAGATCTGGCAGACTACAACATGAAAAATGCCAAGTTCTCTACCGAGTTACACTATCGTTTTAATAAAAACCTTGAGCTTACCGGTACCTACAAATTTGGTTATGGTTCAGCTGTTTATCAGGCAACTGCCCGTTATCAGATTAAAGACTTTACCTTCCACCAGCCTAAGTTAGAGCTACGTGGCAAAAGCTTTTTTGTGCGCGCTTATGGCTCTATTGAAGACGCTGGCCGTTCGTACAACATCGGCTTAACCGGTAGCTACCTGTCACGTGCATCGGCACCTGATTATGTATCACGTTATCTGGAGAAATACTTTGATGTACTGGATACCCTTACCAATGGTTTCTGCGAAGATTGTGTGGACCAGGGCATGGTTGATGAGGCACGCCGTCAGGCCCGTTTGTTTGCCGACTCTGGCTGGTTCCGAGCTGGCAGCCAGTTGTTTACCGATAGCTTTAATAAGCTGGTAAGCAACGCTAACTCGCTGGATGGTACTAAGTTTTACGACAAATCGATGATGTGGCACGTAGAAGGCCAGTATAACTGGGATTTTGTAAAATGGCTGGATATCATCACCGGTGTATCGTACCGTATCTATATGCCTAACAGCCGAGGTACCATATTTGAAGATACCATTGGCCGCAAAATACGTGTGCATGAAGTTGGCGCATACCTACAGGCCAGCAAACGACTGCTTAAAGATGAGAGCCTGAAAATTATAGGTTCTATCCGCGTAGATAAAAACTCGAATTTTAAAGCACAGGTATCGCCACGTGCATCGTTGGTGTACACCTATACGGCTGCAAAAAGCGACCATACTTTCCGTGCCGGTATCACCTCGGCTTTCCGTACACCTACCTTACAGGACCAATACCTGAGACTGGATGTAGGCCGTATATTCCTGGTGGGTAACCTGAATGGTTATGATAACCTCTTCACACGCGAATCTACCCTGGAGTTTTACCGCAACCGCACCGGTGTGTACGATAACGACCAGGCGCTGGCGTTAAGCACCCTTAAATCTATAACCGTAGCCCCTCTTAAACCAGAGCGCGTTTTATCGGTAGATTTTGGTTACCGCACCGAGATTGCTAAAAAGGTATTCATCGATATATCTGCTTACTGGAGCCAGTACAGCAACTTCATAGGTTTCCAGCGTGTAGTACGCACTATATTGGGTAATGCCAATGCCGATCAGAATAGCAACGAGTACCAGCAGGCGCTGGATGCCATTGTGGTTAACGATTCGCTGGGTTCTAAAGAGCTGGACGGCACACCCCTCTACCGTACGTACCAAATGTGGGTGAATGCTAATAGCAAAGTTCCTTCATGGGGGGCAGCTATCAGCGTAGCTTACTATGTTGGTAAAGGTATTACACCGTATGTTAACTATACCTACAGCGACCTTGATGACAGAAACATTAAGAATGCCGGTGTAACTGTATTGTCTGGTTTCAATACCCCTAAGCACAAAATGAACATAGGGGTAAATGCCAGCCGTGTAGTAGGTGGCCTGGGCTTTAATGCCAACTTTAAATGGGTTACCAGCTACCAGTGGCAAAGCCCGTTTGCCGATGGTACCGTGCCTAGTTTCCATGTACTGGACTTACAGGTGTTTTATGAAATCGACAAAGCTTACTCTACCATCCGTGTAGGTGGTTCTAACATTTATAACAACCGCCACATAGAAGCCGTTGGTTCACCTAAAATTGGTGGCCTGTACTATGTTGCCTGGTCGTTCGACTTTGTAAACTTTGGTAAGAAAAAGCAAGCGCCAACTGCTGCTAATTAAGATAGCTCAAAATCCGGGCGGAACCCGGTACAAAAGGCCACCTATTTAGGTGGCTTTTTTGTTGTGGCAGGTTGTGTTGTTTTGGGTTTGTGCGCGGGCAGAGGTGCTCCGGTACTACGCTCGGTTTTTATGTGCTTAAGCGTCCAGATATACTCTTTGGTACGGGCGTAGCGTATGCGCTTTAAAAACGCATAGTAGTCTTCTTCGGGGTTGGTATAATATTCATCCTGCCACGCTTTGTAATAGTCTATACTGGCCTGCCAGCTTTCAAAGCGCATATACTTTTTAGTTGAGCGGAAACCAAACAGATTGTTTTTGTCCATCAGCATTTTGCTCTGAAACCAGCCGGTCTCCAATATGGCCTGCCGCAGCACTATGTCGGGGTTTTTAATTCCAACCAGTAATATGTACGCATGCACGCTATCCTTAAATCCGGCGGTGCAATTGCCGCTTACCAGCAGGCCGCCGGTAAGCAATAGTATTTGAAGTAGTTTTCTGATAATTTCTGTTTTGGTAAACAATAGCCCTTGTACAGTTTCAAACACCGTACCAGTTACGTGCGGTTGTTCAAGGGTGCAATTTCAATTTAACACATAGCGGGCTGTAAGCCGCAGGCAAATTTACCCCTTATAGGGTGTGCTAGTTTGCACTTTTCCACGGGTGTCAAATAGTCTGTGAGGCTATATATGCAGTAGTCCAGGCGGCCTGAAAGTTAAACCCGCCCGTAATGGCATCAATATCAAGCACTTCGCCGGCAAAATACAGGTTGTTGTGTTTTTTGCTTTGCATGGTGCGGAAGTCAATTTCGGCCAAATCAACCCCTCCGGCAGTTACAAACTCATCTTTATTGGTCGATTTTCCGGCTACTTTATACCGGGCCCGGGTTATTTCTGCCGCCAGCGCGTCTATTACGCTGTTCGATAAATCGGCATAGTTGGTGCCCGGCTTTGTAATATGCTGCGCTGTAATGCGCTCCCATAGCCTTTTAGGTATATCGAAGAGTGGTGTAGTGGCAACTCCTTTTTTAGGATGGTTCTGTTTGTACTGCTTAAGGGTTTCTTTAACCGTGTTCAGGTCCTGGCTTATCCAGTTTACTTCAATTTCAAAGTGATGGTTGATGGCAGATAGCGCTCTTGCTCCCCACGCACTTAACCGTAGTATTGCCGGACCGCTCATGCCCCAGTGCGTTATCAGTAAGGGGCCTGTTGCCTGTAGCTTTGTGTTTACCACACGTACCTGCGCCTGCGGTACCGAAAGTCCTTCCAGCCCTTTTATGCGTTCATCTTTTATGTTGAAGGTAAACAACGATGGTACCGGTGCTATAATGGTATGCCCCAGTTGCTTTAGCGTATCCCATACGCCGTGCGATGAACCGGCTGTTACCACTACTACATCTGCTTTTATAATCTGTCCGCTGGTGGTGTGTACTTCCCAACTGTTGTTTGCAGGTATTAAGTTGCTTACACCGGTGCTGTACTTAACGTGTATGCCCAGGCGCTTTACCTCGGCCATAAAACAATCTATAATAGTTTGCGAGCTATCGGTAACCGGAAACATGCGCCCATCGGCTTCGCGTTTTATCTTCACGCCCCTATCGGCAAACCATTGTATAGTATTGGTTGGGTTAAACCGGTTGAAGGGGCCCAGCAGTTGTTTCTCGCCACGCGGATAAAACTTAACCAGCTCTTTGGGTTCAAAGCAGGCATGTGTTACATTGCAACGGCCGCCACCGCTTATTTTAACCTTGTTAAGCACGGTGCTGGTACGCTCCAGTATAGTAATGGTGTAGCCGGGGTTTTTAATAGCGCAGTTTATGGCAGTGAAAAAGCCTGCTGCCCCGCCACCTGTTATAATTACCTGTTTGCTCAATGTATTGCGCCCGTTAAAGGGTTTATAGTAACGGTTATATTACCTGATAGATATCGCGCAGGTTGCGGCCTAGGCCATCGTAATCCAGCCCGTAGCCAACAATAAACTCGTTAGGAATCTCCATACCTACGTAGTCTATTTTCAGGTCGTTTTTAAGTGCCATGGGCTTGTATAGCAACGAGGCTACTTTAAGCGATGCAGGGTTCTGCTCGTAGAATATCGGTAGTATTTTGGCCAGCGTGTTACCGGTGTCAACTATATCTTCTATAATGATAATATGGCGGCCTTCTACCTCCTGGTTTAAACCAATAATGGTATTTACTGCACCGGTAGATGAAGTGCCGGCATACGATGCTGCTTTTATAAAGCATAGCTCACAATCCAGCATTAGCTCCTTTATAAGGTCCGATGCAAACATAAACGAGCCGTTCAGCACCGGTATTAATAATGGGCGTTTGCCAATATAATCTTCATTAATCTGGTGGGCTACGTTGCGTACAGCGCTAAGTATTTCGTTTTCGCTTTTGTATAAGCGAAAGGTCTTGTCGTTCAGCCTTACCTGCTTCTCCATTCAGTTCTTGCTTTTGCCAAATATAACCGGATGCTGCGAAAATCTGAATTTAACTAAAAGAAAATGGCCGGATACTGCTTTTTGCTGTACCCGGCCATCAATACCACAACAGTTATTACTTCTTTATTTTATCCTGAAAGTACTTTTCAAATTTCTCTACCTTGGGTATTATTACGTAGCTGCAATACTGGTTTTTCTCTTTATTCAGGTTGTAATAGTTTTGGTGGTAGTCCTCAGCTTTATAAAACACCGTTAGCGGACTTACCTCTGTTACAATAGGGTCGGTAAAAGCACCGCTTTTGTCTAAGCCTGCTTTAATATCTTCAGCTATTTTCTTTTGTTCTTCGTTGCTGTAAAATATTACCGAGCGGTATTGTGTGCCCTCATCAGCGCCTTGTCTGTTCAGCGTAGTTGGGTCGTGCGTTTTAAAAAACACTTCCAATATCTCAGCCAGTGTAATTTTGTTGGCATCGTACACTATTTGCGTACACTCGGCATGGCCGGTCATACCACTGCATACCTCACGGTAGGTTGGGTTTTTTATTTTGCCACCACTATAACCCGATGTTACCGAAATAACGCCGTTCAGGCGCTGAAATATTGCTTCGGTACACCAGAAACACCCACCACCAAAGGTGATGGTATCTGTCTTCACATTTGCATCCATAGTTATTGTTTTGTTTTTATCGGTAGGTTGTGCCCCACTGTTTTTCTGCCCGCACGAAGTAAGCGAAAGCAGGGCAAATAGTGCGGTGGTTATATTTTTAATTGCAGAGTGCATGTTGTTTATCTTGTTTGTCGTGTAACAACCAGGTACCTTACAAAGTTCTGTAAAGCAAAACGGCAACGGTATACCTACCATTGCCGTTTTATATTTTTTAAATAATTAACC
Organism: uncultured Chitinophaga sp.; assembly: GCA_964423405.1. GTDB lineage: Bacteria > Bacteroidota > Bacteroidia > Chitinophagales > LD1 > Bog-950. Next base: position 53,934 of record CAYREY010000008.1, read on the forward strand.
TTACTCTGCTATCACCAGCGTTTGTCCCGGTTTTAGTTCGTTCCCATCCAGGTTGTTCTTCTCTTTAATTTCTTCTACCGATGTGTTGTACTTGCGGGCTATACTGTACAGCGTATCGCTTTTTTGTACCTGATAGGTGTTGGTATTGGTTATAGCAGGCTGTGTGTTTTTAGCCTGGTCTGCCGCCATTTTTGTTTGCAGTTTCAGGTACTCGGCATAGGTCATGGTACGTGGTGTAACGGCACGTTTTGTTTGCAGGCTAATGCTTTCGCCGGCATACACCTGGTCGTTCATGTGCATATTGTTTTTGGCATACAGCTCGCGCATTTTTATGCCGGTCTTCTGTGCTATATCGCGCATGCTTTCACCGGCTTTTACGGTATAGCTTACGTCTTCGCCTTTGCTGCGTTTGTTTTGCAGGTAAATGTATTCGCCATCTTTAAAACGTTCACCGGTAGCCAGGTCGTTATACTGCATTATGTAGGCATAGTCTATACCATATTCATAAGCTATCTTAAACGGGTCTTCGTTGCCTTGCGCTTTTAATGCACGCAGTCCGTTCACTGTATATTCCTCACGGGCTTTAGCTTCTTCTTTTTTAACTTCAGTTGTTGCTGTTGTTGTAGCTGTAACCTCTTTATGCTGATGATGTTCTTTCTGCTTTACATCTTCTACTACCACTTTACTGGCGGTGTTGCTTGCTACAACCGGTTCGCTGGCGTGGCCTTTAGCCATCATGCTCTCGCGCTCGTTTATCAGTGCAACACCCTGTTGGTCCAACTCCATTAGTTTATATTCTTCAATATAGTTTATAAGTAGTTGTGCATACTTGGGGTTGGTAGCGTAGCCGGCTTCTTTAAGTCCGTAAGCCCAGTATTTGTACGATGTAAGGCTTAGCTGAAACAAAGGCGCATAGCGCGGACGGGTAAGCAGAAAGTCCGAATGGTCGGCGTAAGATTCTGCCGGGTTGGTATATACCCTGAAGCACTCCTGTGGTTTATCGTCGTCGTGGTAGTATTTGCCACCGGTCCAGTCTTCTTTACATTTAATGCCAAAATGGTTGTTGCTGTTGCGCGATAATACCGATGTGCCTGCGCCCGACTCCAGTATGCCTTGCGCTATAGTAATGCTGGCAGGTATGCGCGAGCGTACCATTTCATCAATAGCTACTTGCTTATACTTTTCAATGTACAATACTATATCCTGTTTTTGCTGGGCAGAGGCACCCAAAAACAGTAATCCGGAAAACAAACCGAGCAGCTTTTTCATAAGACAACATTTAGCAGCTACGAACTTATTCACAGCCTCTCCACAATTTAACGTAAGCTCCTCACAAAAAGTTGTGCGTTATCCAGTTTTCCGGACAATATTTAACCCATCGCGCAGTGTTAAAATAAAGCTTTTAACACGATTGTCGTTGGCTACCTTTTGGTTGTAGCTATGTATGGCCAGGGTGTCTTTATCTTTCTTCTCTTCTGCCACTTTACCGCTCCATAAAACGTTGTCGGCAATAATGTAGCCACCAACCCTTACCTTATCAAATACCAGGTCGTAATAGGCGCTGTAATTCGCTTTATCGGCATCTATAAACACCAGGTCGAAGTTTTCGTTCAGTGTGGGTATTATCTGCCGTGCATCGCCTATATGGTGCACTATCTTATCTGCCAGTCCTGCTTTGGTAAAGTATTTTGCACACATAGGTTGCAGCTCTTCGTTTACATCAATGGTGTGCAGTACACCATCTGCTGTTAAACCCTTTGCCATGCATATAGCCGAGTAACCGGTAAAGGTGCCAATTTCCAGTATGCGTGCAGGCTGTATTAGCTGCGTTATAAACTCAAGTGCCAGGCCTTGTATATGGCCAGATACCATTTGCGGCATCTGCACTTTAAGGTGCGTTTCGCGCGTTAATTCGCTAAGCACTTCATCTTCTTTACTCGAGTATTGTTCTACGTAGCTCTCCAGTGCTGCCGATACCATGTGCATGTTATATTACCCCGCGTTTTTTTAGTTCAGCAAATATTATTTTGTACCAGAACGAGTAATTATCGCCATTGGTGGCAAACTCCTTTTCAAGTTCTTCTGTACTCATCCACTTCACATCGTTCACTTCTGCTTTATTAAACTCAAAGCTTTCTTCATACACACCGGTAAACACAGTATCGTATTCCCATTCTGTAAGCCCGCTTTTTTCGTCGTGCGCTTTGTATATAAAATGAAACTGCTCGGTAAGCGGAGTATTAATACCTATTTCTTCCCACAGCCTTCTTTCGGCAGCCTGTTGAAAGCTTTCATCTTTTCGCGGATGGCTACAGCAGGTATTGCTCCATACGCCTGCAAAGTGGTATTTATCAAACGCGCGCTGCTGTACCAACTGCTCACCTTTACTATTGAATATTATTACACTGATAGCCCGGTGTAGCAGTGCTTTCTGGTGGGCTTCCAGTTTGCCTACATAGCCCAACACATTGTTGTCCTCATCTACCACTACAACTTCCTCTTCTTTATTCAAATCTTCCATATCGTTTTTTTTCATTACTGGTTTTTAAACCAGCCCGAGTACATCACATAGTTATTGCTAATGCGCTCTATCAGGTCTTTAAAATTATCCTTATCAACCGACTTTACTCTTTTCGCTGGTACACCGGCGTATATACTGCCCGGTTCTACTATCGTATTTTCTAATACTATGGCACCGGCGGCTATTATGCTGTTCTCTCCTATTACCGCATGGTCCATTATTATAGCGCCCATGCCTATTAATACATTATCGTGTATGGTGCAACCGTGTACAATAGCGCGGTGGCCAATACTTACGTTGTTGCCTATATTAAGCGGCGCTTTCTGGTAGGTGCAGTGTAGTATGGCCCCATCCTGCACGTTTACTTTGTTGCCCATACGTATGTAGTGTACATCGCCACGTACTACTGCCTGAAACCATATACTGCAATCGGCACCGGTTACCACATCGCCAACTACGGTAGCGTTTTCTGCTATGTAATTGTTAGTGCCAAACGTTGGAGCTACACCATTAACCGGTAGTATTAGTGCCATATACAGTATTATGCAGCAAACATAAAAAGTTATGTAAGCAACCGGTGTGTTGTTATTAAAACTTAACCTCTACATCTAAATCCCAGCCGCCTTTAAGCTCATAGGTATCTTTATAGGTAAATATCTTTTCAGGCTGTTTTTTCTTTTCAAAGTTGCCCGTATCCCATTCACCGTTTTTGTTTTCGTCTTCTATTACCATAAACTTATACTTACCTGCCAGCACATCGCTCACGGTTATTTTCTTTTCTCCATTACCGGTAAAGAAAAACTCCTTTACAACCTCATTACTTTCTGCCTGTAGTAGTTTTATCACGTAGTACTTTTCAGGGTGCTCTGTTTTTAGTTTAACCTGCAGGTTGCCGTAGCTGCTCTTGTCGTTAGTAGTTATGTGTTGTACCAGTTTTGTATTCCACCGTCCGAATATGTCTTTGTATATCGAGTCGGGTACGGTGATGTTGTATGTTGTTTTTTCCAGCTTGTCAAATTCTATGGTTATGCTCTGTTTGGTCTTTGGGTCGAGTGTAACCCTGGCCGGTATTTCTTCCAGGCTCGAATCACGTGTAATTTGAAGCGTTTTAGAACTGTTTATTTCGGCTATTGGTACGGTAAAAGATATTTTAAACGGTTTTAAAAGCTCTTGAAAAGACTTATTTTGTGTATTTACACTGTCTTTTCTTTTTGCAAGTGATTGATTTACAATTGAAAATGGTAGCTTGTTCCCTGTGGCAAGCGAATCTTTTTTAATCGATTTCAATTCCATTCTCAGCGTGTCTAAAATCGTATCGTTGGCAGTTAGGTAAAAACTATCTTTTTCTGCATAATATTTTGAATACCAATATATTATAGTGTCATTAGTGGGATAGGTATAGGCAAAATCCGAGGCCGAATAGCCATTCCAGTCCAATTTGAAATTGTTAACGGGCTTATTGTATATAATTTGAAGCTGTCCGGGTCCTAACGACTTCGCTTCGCTCAATTTTAACTTTTGTCTGTTTTCGCTGAATATATGCAGCTTAACATTTTTGGGTAAAGTATCGGCCAGGTTTATAATTGTATCACTAAAAGCTATCAGTTCATTGGGTTGGTCGTACAGGTAATTATAGTTTTGGTCTTTTAGTGCGTACAGCCGATACTGAGCTGCCTTTATATTTTCAATTTTAAAATATCCGGCTTTGTCAGTTTTCGCAAAGTAGTATGGCTTCGATTTAAGGATGCCATCCATCGAATCTTTTGGATACAGCGACACTACAATATCTTCTGCTGGCGTGTTATCTTTTGCAAGCAGTACAGTTCCATCAATCCGTTGCGAATCGATATAGCTGCCGGTAGAGAAAACGTACGTAAAGTTAGCTGCTTTATTGCTCTCATTTAAGTCCTGCAGATCATCGCCAAAGTTGATGGTGTAGGTAGTGCTGTCGCGTAGCGGACTTTTAAGTTTAATGGTTAGCGTACGCCCTTCTACATGATATACCGGCCGCTTATCTACCGGTGGTGATACCAATGTTTGAGCAAACCCTGTAGGTTTTATAAACTCATCGAAGGTTATCTTTATTTTATCGGCAGTAAAATGCAGCGATTTATTGGCGGGCGTAGATTTTTTTACCACCGGTGCCTTTTCATCTTTAGGCCCACCCTGCGGCGTGCTCTCCTGGGCGCAACGGCTTAGCGTAATACCTGCCAATAGCAGTAGTACCAACCGTGTTATTGCTTTATAATTCCCTTTCACGCTTTTTGCTTGCTTTAAGTTCTGCCCATATGCACCAACAATACCGATACATCTGCCGGCGATACACCGCTAATGCGGCTTGCCTGCCCCAGCGAGGTAGGTTTTATCTTTGCCAGCTTAATACGCGCCTCCATGCTCAGCGATTTTAGCTGGTGATAATCAAATCCGGCATCCAGTTTTATGTCCTCCAGCTTGCCCATTTTACCTACCAGCTCCATTTCTTTCTGTATGTAAGCCTCGTACTTCATTACTATCTCGGCCGACTCTATAAACTCTTTATCGTATTTCGACAAAAATTCATCAGCAGCCCGCACGCCTTTACGCAATATATCCATGTTTACCTGTGGGCGCGATAATATTTTATCCAGTTTAATCTTTTGCGTTAAAGCGGCCGTGCCTGCCTCCTCCAGTGTGGCATTTACCTCTCCGGGTTCTACCCCATAACTCGCAAAGTACTCTTTTATTTCCTCTATAGCAGCCATTTTTTGCTTTACGCGTACCAGTCTTTCATCATCTGCCAGGCCTATTTTATGGCCCAGTTCGGTTAATCGCAGGTCAGCATTATCCTGGCGCAGCAGTATTCTGTACTCAGCCCGGCTGGTAAACATGCGGTAAGGCTCTTCGGTGCCTTTATTAATCAGGTCGTCTATTAACACCCCTATATACGCGTCAGAACGCTTTAGAATAAGCGGTTCCAGCTCTTTTGCATGGTTGTGGGCGTTTATTCCGGCCATTAAACCCTGGCAGGCGGCCTCTTCATAGCCTGTTGTCCCGTTTATCTGTCCGGCAAAGTAAAGACCCTTTACCAGCTTTGTTTCCAGCGTCAAATCCAGTTGCGTTGGCGGAAAATAGTCGTATTCTATTGCGTAACCGGGGCGGAACATCTTCATATTCTCAAAACCGGCCACTTCTTTTAGGGCTTTGTATTGTACATCTTCGGGCAAACTGGTAGAAAAACCGTTTACATATATCTCAACGGTATCCCAGCCTTCCGGCTCTACAAACAGCTGGTGGCGTTCCTTATCGGCAAAGCGGTCTATTTTATCCTCTACCGATGGGCAATAACGTGGCCCCAGGCCCTTTATCCGCCCACTAAACATTGGGCTTTTGTCGAACCCCGTACGCAGTATATCATGCACCTTCTGGCTGGTGTAGGTTATGTGGCAGCTTAGCTGGCGCTTTCCAGTGCCTGCAAAGGGGTTTAACCCTTTTTTATAACTAAATCCGGTTACGTCCTCATCCCCCATCTGCTCCTCCATTTTGGTATAATCCAGGCTGCGTCCATCTATACGCGGCGGGGTTCCGGTTTTCATTCGTCCGGCTTCAAAGCCTAATTCTACCAATTGCTCGGTAATGCCATGTGCCGCTTTTTCGCCTGCGCGGCCACCGCCAAATTGTTTCTCGCCAATATGTATTAGCCCGTTCAGGAAGGTTCCATTGGTCAAAACCACGCTTTTTGCCGGTATCTCTATCCCCATGGCAGTGCGGATTCCGCACACTCTACCGTCCTTTACTAACAGTCCACCCACCATTTCCTGCCAGAAATCCACATTTTTAGTGCCTTCAAGCAGGGTTCTCCACACACTTGCAAACATCATTCTATCATTCTGAGTACGGGGACTCCACATTGCCGGGCCCTTGCTGCGGTTTAACATTCTAAACTGCACCATGCTCTTATCGCTCACTATTCCCGAGTATCCACCCAGGGCGTCTATCTCACGCACTATTTGTCCCTTGGCAATACCACCCATGGCTGGGTTGCAGCTCATTTGGGCAATCGTCTGCATGTTCATGGTAACCAGTAGTACACTGCTTCCCATATTTGCCGCCGCCGCTGCCGCTTCGCATCCCGCATGGCCGGCGCCTACTACTATTACATCGTATGTTTTAAACATGGGGCAAAAGTAAGTATTTGGGGTTCATTAATTCTATTTACAGGTCAATGTGCCACGTGGAACACGCTCATTTCACATTATAACCCGGTTTTAATGTTCCATGTGGAACAAAAAATGCCTTATAGGCCTATCGGGGCGTTTATTTGCCCGGCAACCGGCTTATTGCGTAGCTAAAAAACGCTTAAACGCTTTCAGCCACTGGTCTTCCATCTTTCGCATTTCGGCTTTTTGAGTGCTGGTTTTGTCTTTGTAGCCCAGCAAATGCAATACGCCATGAAAAATAACCCGGTCAAGTTCGTTTATAAAGGCATCCGATTTTACAGTAATCTCCTCTTTAGTTTTTTTACCGGCCGGCTTTGCAAATTTGCGGCTATTATCAAGCACACGATCTATAGAAATGTATATTTCCGACTCAATACCCTGCTCATTATTCTCTAAAGGAAAGGTAATGATATCGGTATAGTAATCGTGGTTAAGAAACTGGCGGTTTATGTTCAGCAAATATTCATCGCTGCAAAACACAAAACTAAGGTTTAGCTTAAACCGGCCTTTAGATTTACGGTTTTTGTTAACGTGCCTGGCTACCTGAGCAGCAATAAACTTTCGGTGCGCAATTATATTGCGCAGTAAAAATTTTATATCGGCCTGTTGAAACGCAATCATGTAATCTGTATTTAAAACAAAGGTGCCGCAATATCTGGTTGCTGGTAGCTGTGCTATACAGGTGTAGTTGTGTATAGCCCTTTGCACTGTACAGTTATATTAGGGTTTAAAAGGCCCTGAAAACTCTTCTTATTTTTTGGCAGATATGATACTACAAGCTATTAAATAACCCGATTACTTTAGCTTATATCTAATTTGTTTAACCAAACCCTTGAGAAATGAAGAAGAACTTTTACCATGTTCTGTTACTGGTGTTGTTGCTACCGGTAACGTTTGTGAGTGCACAGCAGCAATATCACCGGTGTTCATCGGCCGAGTATTTACTGCAACAGTTACAGGCCGACCCCGGCCTGGCGGCCCGTATGCAGGCTATAGAACAGCATACACAACAAGTAGTAAATACTGGTGGCGATAACAGCCGTGCTATTATTACCATACCGGTAGTATTTCACGTAGTGTACCGTACCACTGCCGAAAATATTTCCGATGCACAAATTCAGGCGCAGATCAATCAGTTGAACCTGGACTTTGCCCGTTTAAATGCAGACGCCTCAAACACACCATCTGCTTTTTCATCGCTGGCAGCAAACACCAACATTCAGTTTTGTCTGGCGCAGCGCACGCCAACCGGTACTGCAACAACCGGTATTGTGCGCAAACAAACTACTGTCACCTCATGGTCAACCAACGATGCAGTAAAAAAATCTTCATCGGGCGGCGATGATGCCTGGCCAAGCAGTAGCTATCTCAACATCTGGTCATGTAACCTGGGTAGTGGCCTGTTGGGCTATGCACAGTTTCCGGGTGGCGCAGCCGCAACCGATGGTGTAGTGCTGTTGTATTCATCAATAGGTAGTGTGGCCTCTCCCGGTACGGCGTCGCCATACAACCTGGGCCGTACGGCAACACACGAGGTTGGCCACTGGCTAAACCTGTATCATATATGGGGCGATGACGGCACCGGTTGCACCGGTAGCGATAACGTTGGCGATACACCTAACCAGGCCGGCGAAAACTATGGTTGCCCGGCTTACCCTAAAACCGATGGCTGTACCGCTTCATCGCCGGGTGTAATGTTTATGAACTACATGGACTATACCGATGATGGTTGTATGAATATGTTTACCAGCGGCCAGTCTACCCGTATGAATGCGCTTTTTGTAAGCGGTGGTGCGCGCGCTTCTATAGCCACCTCGGCGGGTTGCCAGCCACTTGTTGCCTGCAACACACCGGGTTCGCTTTCTACTACTGCTGTGGCAGATAATACCGCAACGTTCAACTGGGCTGCTGTATCAGGCGCTGTTAGCTATGGTGTGCAATACCGCCCAACCGGTACTGCTACCTGGACAACCGCTACTACCACTGGCACCACTTATACCGCTACTGCTTTAGCTGCCGGCACTGCTTACGAATGGCAGGTTAGAACAAACTGCAGCGGAGGTTCTTCGGCCTATTCATCATCGGCTACGTTTACTACTACCGGCACTGCACCCTGCAATGTGGCCGGTACTTTAACTTCATCGGCTATCACTTCTGCCTCAGCAACCATTGGTTGGGCCGCTGTATCGGGTGCTGTTAGTTACAATGTACAATACCGTGTAGTGGGCGCTGCCAGCTGGACCACCACCAGCACCACCGGTACCAGCGTAGCGCTAAGCGGTTTAACAGCTACCACCAGTTACGAGTGGCAGGTACAAACTGTTTGCAGCGCAGGCACATCGGCGTTCAGCGCATCGGCTACGTTTACAACCACCTCTACCTGTAGCGATGTATACGAATCGAACAACACTTCTTCTACCGCTAAAACAGCACCGCTTAATACAGATTTTACCGCTATTATATCTTCAACCACCGATGTAGACTGGTTTAAATTTACAACGGTATCGCCTAACGTAAAGGTTAAAGTAGACCTTACCAATCTGCCGGCCGACTATGATATGGTGTTGTATAAATCAAATGCCTCTACCAAGCTGGGTACTGGTGCCAACGGCGGTACCACCAGCGAACAGATTAAGTACAACGCAACTACGGCGGCTACCTATTACTTAAAAGTGTATGGATACAACCGCGCCAATAATGCAACCAGTTGTTACAAGCTTCGCATTTCTACCGGCTCTACCAATTTCAGAACCGATGGTGAAAGCCTGGCCACCGATGAGCAGGAAGTGGAAGTGTTTGCCGAAAGCGCTCTTAGGCTATACCCTAACCCCGCCAGCAATGTGCTTACTGTAGAATATGTAAGTGCAACAGATGGCGATGTGTGGGTAAACGTGTACAACCTGAATGGCCAGCGTGTAATACAACAGCAAGCTACAGCAACCACCGGCAGCAACAAGCAAACCATAAATACCGAAAGCCTGAGCAGTGGTGTTTATGTGCTGCAACTAAACAACGGCGGCCAAACACAACACATTAAGTTTACTATCAACCAATAGCAGTATACACCCACATATTGCTTAAGGCCGGAGAGTATCTCTCCGGCCTTGTTGTTTTATACAACGGTGTCTTTTTTTTAAGATACTTTGCCTTTTGCTGTTTGTTCTTTGGCGTAACAATAGGGTAACTATTAAGGTTGCAGCCTTACATTTGGGTTGTTATGCTGTCCGTTCTGTAGTTTCATATTAACTCAAAATCCACATGAGAAAAAACTTTACCCTTCAAAAGTTATTGTCCATGGCGTTGTTCTCTTTTGCCCTATCAACAGCGGCCAATGCACAAACAGCGTCTTCTCCACAGCCAGTTAAGTTTACTATAACAGAAGCTACCACCAACCTGTCGGGCACCGACTCTAAAGGCAGTGAATATGGCACGTTGAGCAGCAAGGAAAAGCAGGCTACTGTTGCCCCGTGGAACAATTACAAAGGCATAGCCGATGCCGAACAAGCCAAAAAAGCCTGGATTACAGATAACCCGGAAGCGTGGAAAACCATGCAGCAACAAGGTAACAGCACACCCAGGCAAAAGTAACAGCCGCGCCCGGCTTTGATTTATTAAATAACTAATTAGTTATATACAATTTTCAGACTATGAGAGAAAGGTACGCAGCAGTAAGCAATACACGTAAACTGAAAACAACGCTTTGGCTGCTGTTGGCAGCGCTTAGCCTTACCATACAGGCGCAAACCCTGCCACAGTTTGAGGCAGAGCCTAACAATACCGCAGCCCAGGCCACACCGTTGGCTACCAATCCGGCCAAGGTACGCGGCTACATTTATCATAATGGCGATGTAGATGTTTATTCGTTTACGGCCAATGCAGGCGACAGGGTATATGCTGCCACACAAACTTCTTTTAACTCGGGTAACAATACCGATTCGTATCTGGAAATATTAGGTACCGATGGCACAACAGTGCTGGAGCTGGATGATAACGATGGCTCGCTGGGTGCCAGTAGCTCATCTATTGCCGGCAGACAACTACCGGCAGCCGGCACTTACTATGTGCGCGTAAGGCACGCCAATGCTACAACACAGTTGCGTCCCTACGATTTGTACGTGCAGGTACAAACAGGATCGCCGGTAGCCGAAACAGAACCGAACGATTTAAATACTACTGCAACGGCCTTACCTGCCAGCGGATGGGTTAGCGGTGAGCGAAACCCGGTAGCCTCGGATGTTGACTTTTACTCTATATCGTTACAAGCCGGCGAATCAGTATTTCTCAGCCTTGATTTTGACCCGGAGCGCGATGCCACCACGTGGAACGGCCGCGTAGGTATGGGCCTTTTGGGTACAGTGCCAAGCCAGATTCTGGTGGTTAATGATGGCAGTTCTACTTCGCCCAACTCAGAGGCAATGTTTATGACTGTGAAAGATGCCGGCACCTACTATATATATGTAGATGCTACAACTTCTGTTGGTAATACCTATCAACTATCGGTATCTAAATTTGCTGCCATAAGCGGCTATGTAAATTATGCCTCTACAGCAGTACCGGTAACCATACCAACCGGCCCCGGTGTGGTAACAAGTACACTTACCATACCCGATAGTAAGATAATTAAAGACATATCGGTAAGGATTAATGCCACACATACCTTTATGACAGATATGGATGTAACCCTTACATCTCCATCGGGCAATGTAATACAACTGTTTTCAGATGTTGGCCCTGCTACATCCGGCGGCCCCGAAACATCAATGAATTTATTTTTGAACGATTACTGTGCCGTGCCGGCAAACTCATTTGCCGTGTCGGCCGGTATGGGTTACCAGCCCGAGTTGAACACTTTTCTGAATATGTTTGAAGGTCAGAATACTGCCGGTACCTGGACTTTGACGATATACGATGATGTAGTGGACGATGGTGGCACATTAAATGGCTGGTCGCTCGATATACTGGAAGATAATACACCTACGCAGTTATCTAATACGTATTTCAACGTTTACTCGCAGAATTTTGAAGCCAATGATGGTGGCTTTACACATAGTGGTACGCAGGATGAGTGGGAATGGGGTGCGCCTAATGAGCCTGCCGGTGCAGGATTAGCTGCATTTACATCTGCTAATAGTGGTGTTAACTGCTGGGCAACCGATCTTGACAATACCTATAATGCCAGCAGCGACCAAACCCTGGAATCGCCGAACCTTGATTTTACGGCTGTAACTACAGGCATGTATGTAAGCTGGGCTATGAAACATGCCGTTGAAAGCGCCAGTTTCGATAGTATGTATGTTCAGCTGGAACAGGTTGGTGGTAGTGGCCTTACCCAACGATTATTTACGTGGTATGGTGCAACACCCAATGCTTTGTTAGGCAGTCCATCTACAAATGTTGGTTTCTCGGCAGGTTGGGGGACCCACTATGCCGATGTAAGTGCTTTTGCTGGCTTAGTATGTCGCTTAAAAGTGCGATTGGTGTCGGATAATACCGTGCAACTACCAGGTATAGCCATAGATGATATTAACTTTTTTCAGGCCTGCCCTGCTATTACTTTTAGCCCGGCCAGCCTGCCCGATGGAACAGCCGGCACAGCATACAGCCAAACAATTACCCAAACCGGTAGTACCAGCGGAACGTTGACATACACCGTTTCGGTAGGTAGTGTACCTGCCGGCCTCACTTTAAATACAGATGGAACTATAACCGGCACACCAACAGCTACCGGCGTATCCAACTTTACAGTATTGCTTACCGATGGTAATGGCTGCACCGGTACACAGGATTACAGTATTACTGTAAACTGCCCTACGCCAGCAACCAGCCTTACCCTTACGCCTAACCCGATATGTAACTACGGCGCGCCGGTAACCCTGGCCGGTGGTACACCAGCCGGTGGTGTGTATAGTGGTACCGGTGTAAGCAACGGCAGTTTTGACCCAACAGCCGGCACACAAACCATTACCTATAGCTACACAGATATATACGGCTGTGTTAGCAGCGATGATGATGTGCTGACAGTAAACCAACCACCGGTGGTAGCACTGGGCGGCCCTTACACCCAATGTGGTGGTACCGTAACGCTGGATGCTACACTGGCAGGTGCTACTTATTTGTGGAACGATAACAGCACTGCTGCAACATTAGCAGCAGCCTCAACCAGCACCTACAGCGTAACAGTTACCGATGCCAATGCCTGTTCGGGCAGTGCGCAAACAAGTGTAACCATTAATCCGGTTCCTACCGCTTCAATTACGGGTACAGCCGAACTTTGCCCGGGCGCTACCGGTTCGCTTACAGTAAATACAACGGCCACCACATATGCGTGGAACACCGGCGAAACAACAGCAAGCATAAACATTGGCAACCCCGGTGTATATGTGGTTACTGTAACTGATGCTAACGGTTGTACTGCGCGTGCTTTCCGCAATGTAACCTCGCTGGGTAACTTTTCAATCAGCAACTCGTTGCAGGGCCCCGACCTTCAATTGCCCGGCCCGCGTCTGTTCCGCGATGAGGTAGTAACCGATTGTGGTTCTACAAAAGTTTGTCCGGGTACATCCGGCACATCGGGTTATTTCTTCGATGCATACACGGTAGTTAATAACGGGCCAAACGATATTTGTGCCACGGCAGATATTGATGCTACCTGTGGAACTAACTTTTTCCTTACCTACTACAGCGGAACCTTTAACCCGTTTGATGTTTGCGATAACTACATGGGCGATATTGGTTCTTCAAATCCCGGCACTTACAATTTTCTGGTGCCTGCAAACTCTAGCGTTACATTGGTTGTAAATGCCACGCAGTCAAATACGGCTTGTGGCGGCTATACGTTAGATGTTACGGGGCTTGATCAGGTTCAAATAACCCCTACGGGTCCTACCACTTTCTGCTCGGGCAGCTCGGTAGATTTAGATGCATCGGGTGGCAATACGTACACGTGGAGCACCGGTGCTACCACATCCAGCATTACAGTAACCGAAACCGGCACCTATACAGTAAGCACCACCAATGCCAATGGTTGTGATGTATCTACATCGCAGGCAGTAACCGTATTTGCTACTGCCCCGGCAACCAATGTAAATGGTTATGCTATTTGCGAGGGTTCAATAATACCTTCAGGTCAGGGTTTAACCGCTACACCAGCACTTATACCTACTACACAAAGTATAGATTTTGATATAACCAATCCGGTGGTTAACGAAGGCGAGGCTTCGCCGGGTGTTACTATTGCTACTATCAACCTGCCGGGCTTACCTGCTGGTTCGGTAGTTACCGGCGCAACTGTTACCATAAACCGCATTACGCTACAGGGCTTTAGTTATGCATCAGAGGTTCGTCTTGAACTGAGCGGAGCCATAACCAACGCCGGTACTGCAATTGCTACTACCGATGATATACCAAACCCATTTGATGGTTCGTTTACCATACCCGCTGCTGCTATACCTACAACTGCTGGTGTTGCTACACTTAGCTACTACGAAGATTTTGACGATGATAACGGCGCTCCGGATGCCTTGTTCCCCGTGGTTGGTACGCTGGTAATTGAATATAACGCGCCGGGCAACCTGGTATGGTATACTCAAAGTATAGGCGGAAGTGTAGTAGGAAACGGATCTCCGGTTGACCCGCTTGCGGGAGCGCCTGCGGCATCTGCGGCCACTTACTATGTAGAAAATACTTTAGGCGTATGTGCCAGTGCGCGTGTACCGGCATTATTAAATGTATTTAGCCGTCCGGTTGTAGATCTTGGTGGGCCATATGTACAATGTGGGGGCAACGTAACACTGGATGCCGGTAACCCGGGCGCAACATACTTGTGGAGCACCGGAGCAACTACACAAATAATAACTGTTTCGGCAAATGGTAGCTATAGTGTAACTGTAACCAACGAATCTAACTGTACCACCTCTTCATCGGCAAGCGTAACCATAAACCAGCTACCGGTAGTAAACCTGGGTGGCCCATATTTACAGTGCCAGGGTACTGTAACGCTTGATGCAGGCAATGCAGGATCAACATACCTGTGGAGCGATAACAGCACCAACCAAACGCTCATAGCTAGTGCTACCGGCGCATACACCGTTACGGTAACTGATATAAACGGCTGTACCGGTCAATCTACTGCCGATGTGCAGATAGATCAGCCGCCGTTGAATACAACCGGATATACCATTTGTCAGGGTGAGAGTGTACCTACGGGCGAAGGATTTACTGCATCGGGTTGTGGCGATATTTCTGTATCATTCGATGGCCGCATTACCTTATCCGATCCGGTATTTAACCGTAGCCAGACAGGCACCACTTACTCTGCATCGGGTATTGGTACCGCCACGCACTATACTACACATACATTTACCGTAGGTGCTACCGGTAATTATACCTTTACCCTGTGTGGCGATTTTGATGCATACCTGCATATATACCAGAGTAGCTTTAACCCGGCTTTTCCGGCCACCAATTTTATAGTTGCCGATGATGATAATGCCTTGTGTACAGGCGGCTCTGAAGCTACGGTTAACCTTACTGCGGGTGTAGAGTATGTATTTGTATCTACAGGTTTTGCCAATAATAACATAGGTACTTATACGGTAACTTTTACCGGTGCCGGCCCGGTATACGAAGGGGCACTTAACCCGGTGCTATGGTTTGATCAGGCTACCGGTGGCCCGTTGGTGGGAACCGGTTCGCCGTTTAATCCGGTAGGTACAGCAACGTTGCCAAACACCAACACTCCGGGCACTTACACGTTCTACGTGGCATGCCCTAATACACCATACTGCCGTACTGCGGTTGACTTTGTAATTAACCCATCGCCGGTAGTTAACATAGGCGGCCCATACAACCAATGTGGTGGTACCGTAACGCTGGATGCCGGTAACCCCGGTTTAGCTTTTGCCTGGAGCGATGGCGCCAATACGCAAACTACTACCGCCAGCACCAGCGGTACATACACCGTAACCGTAACCAATACCTTTAACTGCAGCACCGAAGATGTTGCTGAAGTTTACATACAGCCACTACCGGTAGTTAACCTGGGTATAGACCAGGCACAGTGCGGTGGCAGCGTAACACTGGATGCCGGCTACCCCGGTAGCACCTACCTGTGGAGCGATAACAGCACCGGCCAGACATTAACGATAACCACTACCGGTACCTATGCAGTAACCGTAACTGATGTGAACAGCGGTTGCACCGGTAGCGATGATGTGAATGTTACTTTCTATACCTTCCCGGTGGTGAACCTTGGCCCCGACCAAACACAATGCGGCGGCAGTGTAACACTGGATGCCGGCAACCCGGGTGCCACTTACCTGTGGAGCAACGGTGCTACCACGCAAACAACTTCAGTTTCGGCTACCGGTACTTACCGGGTAACCGTAACCAATGCTACTAACTGTACTGCTACCGGCTCGGTAAATGTTACCATTAATAGTTTCCCTGTATTGGGCGCCGACCAGACAGACAGCGTTTGTCCGGGTTATACCGTTGACCTGAATAACTACTATGCCAATACCTACGCTACCTATGTGTGGAACACCGCCACACCAGCTAACGCAGGTGCGGGTAGCTATCAGTTAATTGTAACCAACGCAGCCGGTTGTGCCGATACAGCAAACGTAACCATTACCAACCGCCAGAAACCAAATCTGGGTGCCGATGTGGCCGACAGTGTTTGTGTAGGATATACATTTGATTTATGGGCCTTGTTCCCTAACAGTGCGGCTTACACATCGTATGTATGGAACACCCCAACACCACAGGAAGTTACACCGGGCACTTATACCCTTATAGTAACCAATGCCAGCGGTTGTATGGATACCGTGAACGCAACCATTACTACCCGCCAGCAACCGGTGCTGGGTGCCGATGTGGTAGATAGTGTGTGTATAGGTTATGCACTTGACCTTACTGCATATTTCCCCGATAACAGCTACGCCAGCTACACGTGGAACACCCCAACACCCGATAGCGTGGGGGCCGGTGTTTATACACTGATAGTAAGTAACGCCAGCGGCTGCTACGATACGGCCCAGGTAACTATAACCTGGCGCCAGCAACCGGTAGTAACATTAACCATGAACACGGCGATGTGTTACACCGAACCGGCCTTTACGCTTACCGGTGGTGCGCCGGCAGGTGGTACGTATAACGTGGGCGATAGCCTGAATGTAACCACCTTCGACCCGGTAGTGTTTGGTGTGGGTACGCACCTGATAACGTACATCTTTACCAATGCTTCGGGTTGCACCGATTCGGCCAGCGTAAACTTTACGGTTAACCCGCAACCACAGATAGATACCGTAGAGCAGCCTGACTTATGTACCGGTTCATCTCCTATTGATCTGAACAGTTACTTTACACCGCTGGGTGGTGTATATAGCGGCTTTGGTGTAAGTCAAAATTTCTTCTACCCTGCGCTTACCGGTGCCGGTACGTTTAATGTTAACTACCTGTACACCGATGCCAATGGCTGTAAGGATACGCTTGACTATCCGATTATAGTGAAGAACTCGGTAAGCGTATCGCTTACTGTATCGGAAGTTGACTATACTATTTGCCAGGGCGATTATGTATTGTTTACCGCATCGGGTGCCGAGTTGTACGAGTTTTTTGTAAACGGGGTATCGCAGGGTGCGCCATCTACAACCGACACTTTCTCTACCACATCGCTGGCAACACACGATGAGGTATATGTTATAGGCAGCAACAGTTGCTCGGCCGATACCAGCGAGGGTATTATTATAGATGTGATTACCCTGCCTATGGTTTATGCCGGCCCCGATACTACTATTACACTGGGCCAGAGTGTTACTATACAAACCTCATCGGCGGGCAGCAGCCAGTTGCTGTATAGCTGGACCCCAGACTATTTCCTGAACTTTACCAATGTGCCGAACCCAACCTACTCGGGCCCCGATACGACCGAGTTTGTAGTAAAGGTAACCGACACCTGGGGTTGCTGGGCTACCGATACCATTGTGATAAATGTATATGTGCCCGATAATATATTGTTGCCAAACGTAATTACCGCCAACGGCGATGGCAAGAATGATATATGGAGATTGAATGCCAAAATTAATCTGGATGGTTCAGAGCTGATCATCTTCAACCGTTGGGGCGAGCTGGTGTACGAGGCCGAAACCTATACCAACAACTGGGATGGTACCTACAAAGGCACCGGTAAAAAACTGCCCGATGGCACTTATTACTATGTGCTGAAAGTACCGGCACAAAACAACCATGTGTACCGTGGCGCTATTAATATTATTAACAGCGATGCCAAATAATTGAAGAGACAGAAAACAGTAAGAAAGCATGACCAACCAAAATAAAGCGAACATGAAAAAGCTTATAACAATTTCGGTTTTTGCACTGGTGCTTAGCCTGCAAACCAAAGCGCAGCAGGTGCCTTTGTACAGTCAGATGTACTTTATGCGTATGCTGTACAACCCGGCACTTACCGCGTACAATGGCAGCACCAATTTGTATGGCTTTTACCGCGACCAGTGGAGCGGTATGCCGGGCCACCCGGTTACACGCGGTGCTATGGGCGAGGTAAGCCTGTGGAAAGACCGCAGCGGCGTGGGGTTCCACGTGTACAACGACAACACCGATATTATACACCGTGTAAACGCGCAGGTTTATTACGCACAGAAAGTACGTTTTGCCAAAGACCACGTGCTGTCGCTGGGTGTATCGCTGGGTATACTGCAAACGCGTATAGACTATGATAATGTAATAGCCAACGACCTGGACGATAACAACCTGCTGGGTGCTGCCAAAGGCGGAGTAGGTTTTGATATGAACGTGGGCCTGGCCTACCAATGGAAAAAACTAACCGTAAGCTTTGCGGTACCACAGGTGCTTAATATGGAGGCACGTATTACCTCGCAGCTTAAAGAATCGAAATACTCAACCCGCCGCCACTTTATAGGTGGTGTAAGCTACGAGATTAGTATTAAGCAGGAAACGTGGAACATAGAGCCAAGTGTATTGGTAAAGAAAGGTGCCGCCCAACCGGTGCAGGTAGATGCTAATATTATGGCTAACTACAAACGCATAGCATACCTGGGCGTTGGCTACCGGTTAGATTATGGTGTAACCATGCAGGCTGCTGTGCGCATTGCCAAAGCCGCTACAATAGGTTATGCATACGAGTACCCTATACTTAAAAAAGTGCAGTACTCATCTACCCAGGGTACACACGAGGTAATACTGGGTGTAAACTTCGACCGCTGGTTGAAGAAAGACAACAAAAACCCTGAAGAGACTTTTGCTAAACAATCGCAGTACGATAGCCTGGCAAACGAGTTGGCTAAATTGAAAGAGAACGTAGATACTACTATTGTAAGAGTAGATTCATTAGAGGCCGCTAAAAACGAACAGGGCGCAAAACTGGCTGAACAGGAAACCAAGCTTGCCGAACAGGAAGCAAAAGTAAACGGACAGGAAGAATCGATTAAACAGCTGAAAGAACAAACAGAAGATATTGAGAAACGTGTGAAAGATTATAAACGCCAGACCAGCGAGCGACCTACCCGCGATTTTCCTGCCAATGTAGATGAAAAGACCACCGCTAAAGCCGGCGATATATTGCGCCTGAACAGCG
The DNA here is from genome assembly GCA_964423405.1 of uncultured Chitinophaga sp. Classification (GTDB taxonomy): domain Bacteria; phylum Bacteroidota; class Bacteroidia; order Chitinophagales; family LD1; genus Bog-950. The sequence continues at coordinate 73,267 of CAYREY010000008.1, forward strand.
TAAACTTTGAACGTAACAGCAGCGAGCTGAGCGAGGGTAGCTATGCTGAATTAGATAAAGTGGTGAAGTTTTTGAAGAACAACAAAAACATGCAGGTGCGTGTACTTGGCCATACCGACTTTAAAGCATCGGATGAGTATAACGACTGGTTATCGCGTGCACGTGCACGTGCTGTGCAGGATTACCTGATTAAGAAAGGCGTAGCCGTAAATCGTACCGAAATAGTAGGTATGGGTAAACGCGCACCAATTGCCGATAACGAAACAGAAGAAGGCCGTGCTAAAAACCGCCGCGTAGAAATGGAGATAGTGAAATAGGTTACCGCTATTATTTAAGCAAAACGGGATAGAGTAAGCTCTATCCCGTTTTTAGTTTACAGGCACAACCGGTTAACTGTTGGTGCAGTAAAGTATACTATACCTGTTTTATGCTGTTGATGATACCTGTAAGGGTTTTCTCATCCAGTGGTTTTTGCAAATACCCTTTTACAAAATTATAGCTAAGTACCTTATCGCGGTCTTCATCGCGATCGGAAGAAGTAACAATAAAAATTTTGCTGTGGTTTATACATAGCTTTTGTTGGCTTATTGTTTCCAGAAATTCAAAGCCATCCATTACCGGCATATTAATATCCAGTACAATTACATCGGGGCAGCTACCGCTTTGTGCTATGCTGTCCAGAGCCTCCAGCCCGTTAATGGTAACCGTAACCTCACAATCGGGCACATGGCGGCGCAGCAGTTTTTTGTGTAAAAAATTTACTGCTTCGCTGTCGTCAACCAGTAATACTCGCTTTAGTTCCACGCGGCAATATTATTGTTTAATAGTTCAATAGTAAAAACAGATCCCTCGCCTACACAACTTTTAACGTCGATTGTACCCCCGTAGGCCTCTATAATAGTTTTAATAATATGCAGCCCTACACCCGACCCCTCTACGTGGTTATGTAACCGTTTAAAAATAGTAAACATCTTGTGCCGGTTTTTTTCAATATCCATGCCAAGCCCGTTATCGCTTACGGTTATCAGTAGTTTTTCTGTTGATTGTACGATGTTAATTTTTATTTCGGGGTTGCGTTTCGGGTCGCGATATTTAATGGCATTATCTACCAAATTGGTAATTACGCTCCTGAAATGAACATGAGGCAATTTAATACCGCCAAGTGTACTGTATGAAATATGCAGTGTACCGTTAACCTGAGCCAACCGTATTGCTACCATCTGTTGTATATCATCCAGTAACTGTTCAATAGTAATCAGTTCGCCGGGGTTATTAATATCAATGGTAGAAAGGTTTGTTTTAAGGCGGAGCACATCGTTAAGTGCCGAGTTGGTGCGGTGCATCTGGTTAGCCGATTGCTTAACCATTGTCGCAATTTCGCGCACCTCATCAATACTCAGGTCGGGTTTGTTCATCAGGTCTATTAAACCCATAATGGTTGTAATTGGGGCCTTCAAATCGTGGGCACCAATGTAGGCCAGTTGCTCGAGGTAGCGGTTGTTTTCCTGCTGTTGCAGCAGGGCCTGTTTTAGCTCTTCATTCAGGCGCAGCATACTTATATCGGTGTAAACGCAAATTACCTGTTCGCTGTTATCATACTGGTTTCGTACCACCTTGGCTGTAACCAGCAACAACATTTCCTTGCCTTGACGGTTGCGTATATTCACCTCTGCCCGTGCTATTCCTTTTTCAAGCAGGTCTTTACTTATCTGAAACTTGTCGGTACCTACAAAGCTGAATTCGGCAAGGCGGTACATCGATTTGCCGGCTGCCTCTTCCTGTTTAATCTTAAATGTTTGCTCGGCACCGGCATTCATACTTACTACCCGCGTTTGTAAATCGCAATATACTATGCCATCGGGTAGCAGGCTTATTAAATCGGCCTGTTGTTGCACCAGCATTTGGGCGCGTTTCTTATCATCAATATCTACAATAGAGCCGATAACCGAAACCGGGTTACCGGTTGTATCAAACTTACTTTGCCCCACAATGGCCATCCATTTGTAAGTGCCGTTTTTCGTGCGGTAGCGCGCTTCGGTATCAAAAGGCACATGCTCGGTTACCCGTTTGGCAAATCGGGCAATTGGTTTAATGTCGGCCGGGTGAATCATATCGAGGAAATTCTTCACCGATGGTTCAACTTCGTTAGGCGCGTAGCCAAGCATTTCGTAGTGGCGTGTGCTCCACCAGTTTTTGCTTTCATCCATCAGGTTCCACTCCCAAAGGCCGGCCTGCATACTTTCTACCGCATAGCTAAACCGCTCCTGTAGCGATTTTAGTTGCGTAATATCGGTAAACACACCAAGCCAGCCAGAGTTGCCTTCGGCGGCGGGTATAGCTTTAAGCGATGCCAGTACATTTATGCGCTTACCCTGTGGGGTGGTAAATATTATTTCGCCCCGCCAGAAACCGCTGCCATTCCATACATCGTTGCGCAGGGCTTCACGGTTACCATCCACTACATCTGCTTTTATAAAATCTTCTATCCGTTTACCGGCCAGTTCTTTTTCGGTAATGCCCAGCATACGTTCGGCAGAGGTATTCATGCCAGACAGTGTAAGGTTTTGTGTGCCATACATAACGGCATCGGGCATTATACGGTAAAGTTCGGCCTGGCGTTTGAACGTTTCTTCCAGTTCTTTCTTTTCGCTCAGGTCGCGTGTTACTTTCGAAAAACCAATCAGCTTTCCATCGTCGCCATATAATGCAGTAAGTATTACGTTGGCCCAAAACAGGTTGCCGTTTTTATGTTGTCGCCAGCCCTCGTGTTCCGAGCGGCCTTTATCAATGGCCTCCTGAAGCAACAGCTCTGGCAGGTTGGCGGCTATGTCTTCGGTGGTATAAAACTGCTGTGCACTTTTGCCAATAATTTCTGCGGCTGTAAACCCCTTTATTTTTTCGGCACCACGGTTCCAGTTAACCACATGGCCGTTTTTATCAAGTAGTATAATGGCGTAGTCCTGTACTTCATCTACCATTTTGTGGTAATACTCCTCGGCCTGTTGGCGGGCCTGGTCAATTTCGGTAAGGCGGCGGGCAATAAACCACACAATTGCTATAAGTGTAGAAATGGTAGATGTTACCAGTATTACCACACCCAGTTCTACAGAAATGCCAAATAAAGAGTCGATATACAACCGCAGGTAGGCAAATACAATAGGTATTATAATAACGGTGGGCATCAGCGCACGGGCCATACGCCCGCCGGTAGTGTTGTTGCTAAACACCCGCATAAAGCCGGTATCGGAGTTTTGGGTAAGTATGGCTAATGCCAGTAGCCCGAACATACTTGAGCTTTGCACCGCCATGCCGTATTGCATAAGCGTGGCGTTGTACTCGGGCACACCAAACAAAAAGCAGCAAAAGGAGAAAGCAGATAAAATGTAAGACAAAAAAGCCAGTGCATTTACCAGCCGCAACCAGTAGCCTACCGATAACAGAAACAAGCAGATACCTGTAAACACCAGCAATAGTGCTGCCAGTGGGGCTATCAGCACGCTAACCCCACGTGCTATATCATTGTGTACCTGGTTGCTGAAAAGAAGATAATCAATACTGGTTTCTATACCAGCCTGCGAAATAATTTTAAGCGTGCCGATAAGTACTATGGCCACAGAGCATATCCAGGCCAGCCACCGGCTATACTTTTTTGAGTTGTAGATATTGCCCGCATAAAATGCCATTACTGATAACAGCAAAGCTGCTGCAGTAGTGGGGTTCATCATGATAGGCTGTGTGGTAGATTTTTTAATTATATCTATACCCAATACCCAACCGGTAAGCAGGTAAAGGCTTACCGCCAGCACGGGCCAGGTAAAATATACAGCATACTTCTTTATCACAGTTGGTCTTCTCTGCTTTTTGGGGCTATACAGCGGGTAATACAATTTTACGCATTATTCCCCGCTTAAGTAAGCCGGCGGGCTATAATCACAGGGGTTACAATGCAATATCAGTATGCTAAGTGATAACAATCAGGGGGTTACAACAATATAAGCTACTATGGTGCGTCGTATATATGCATTAGCAATGTTACCCTGTTTTTAACAGGTAAGCACCGGTAGGGCCGGCAACAGGTAAGGTTTTGTTTTATTACAGGTTTTTTGGTTGTATGCCATGCCAATAGTGATTAACTTAGCGCACTTTTAAAAAGTAGAAACAAATTAAAAATGGCAATAAAGATTACCAACGATTGTATTAACTGCGGAGCTTGTGAACCCGAGTGCCCGAACGGTGCTATATATGCCGATGGCGAGAAATGGAGAATATCGGATAAAACATCGGTAACCGGTGCCTATACCTTAATGGATGGAACAGTAACCGATGCCGGTGCCAGCCATGCGCCGGTATCTACCGAAACCTACTTTATTGTAACCGATAAATGTACGGAGTGTAAAGGTTTTCACGATGAGCCACAGTGTGCATCGGTATGCCCGGTAGATTGTTGCCTGGCCGATGAGTTACACGTAGAAACAGAACAAGAGCTACTGGCCAAAAAGGCTAAGCTACACTTATAATACCCACGGTGCGGTATGGGCCGCTACCTGTTTAAATTACCTTGCAGCAATGGATATAACTACCGATACACAGCCACACCACCCTGTAGAAATTAAGGATGTGGATAGTGTTGTCATCCGCTTTTCGGGCGATTCGGGCGATGGTATGCAGCTTACCGGCATGCAGTTTACGGATACTACCGCCTTGATGGGCCAGGATATTTCTACTTTTCCGGAGTTTCCCGCAGAGATACGTGCCCCGGCAGGTACTATTGCCGGTGTATCGGGTTTTCAGGTACACTTTGGCAGTAAAGAAATATTTACACCCGGCGACCAGTACGATGTGCTGGTAGCAATGAATGCCGCGGCACTTAAAAACGACCTTAAGCGCCTTAAACGTGGCGGGCTGGTAATAGTAAACACTGCCGGTTTCGATTCGCGCAACCTGAAACTGGCCGGCTACCCCGAGGGGGCTGTTAGTCCGCTGGAGGATGAAACACTGACCGGCTACACGGTTTATAAGGTAGATGTAACCAAACACACCAAAGATGCGCTGAAAGGCTCGCCGCTTAGCATGAAAGAGGTTGAGCGTTGTAAGAACATGTTTGTGCTGGGCGTACTGTTCTGGCTGTTTGATAAAAGCATGGAGTACACCGTGCGCTTTTTAGAAGAGAAGTTTGCTAAAAACGCCGACATACTGAACGCTAACCTTACCGCATTAAAAAGCGGCTGGAACTATGGTGATAATACCGAAATGTTTCACACCCGCTACAAAACCGGCAAGGCACAGTTACCGGCTGGCGAGTACCGCAGCATATCGGGTAACCAGGCGCTGGCAATAGGTATAATAGCTGCTGCCGAAAAAGCCGGGCTGGAGGTGTTTTTGGGTTCGTACCCTATTACACCGGCATCGGATGTGTTGCACGAGTTGAGTAAGTATAAAGCCAATGGTGTAAAAACGTTTCAGGCAGAAGATGAGATTGCCGCTATCTGTTCGGCCATAGGCGCTGCCTATACCGGTACGCTGGGCGTTACTACTACATCGGGCCCGGGCATGGCGCTTAAAAGCGAAGCTATGAGCCTGGCTATGATGTTGGAGCTGCCACTGCTTGTTTGCGATATACAACGCGGTGGCCCGTCTACCGGCTTGCCTACCAAAACCGAGCAGAGCGATTTGCTGTTTGCCATGTATGGCCGCCACGGCGAAGCACCGCTGCCGATTATTGCGGCCTGCACACCAGCCGATTGTTTTGATGCTGTGTATGAAGCCATAACTATATCGTTAGAGCACATGGTGCCGGTTATATTTTTAAGCGATGGTTACATTGCCAATGGTGCCGAGCCGTGGAAGTTCCCCACCGAGGATATGTTGCCTGCTATTAACGTGAAGTTTACCACCGAAACCAATAACCCGGAGGGTAAGTTTTTACCTTACCGCCGCGATAACCGTGGCGTACGCCCGTGGGTTAAACCCGGCACCAAAGGGCTGGAGCACCGCATTGGCGGCCTGGAGAAGCAGAACGAAACAGGTAATGTATCGTACGATAATGCCAACCACCAGCTAATGGTAAACCTGCGCGCCGAAAAGGTAGCGAAGATTGCCGACCGCTTACCGTTGCTAAAACCCGATAGTGGCCCCGAAAAAGGAAAGGTGCTGGTACTGGGTTGGGGTAGTACCTACGGCGCTATTAAAACCGTAATGAACGACCTGCACAAACAAGGCTATAACGATATAGCCCATGTGCACCTGCGCCACATGAACCCGTTTCCTAAAAACCTGGGTACACTGCTAAACAGTTTTGATAAAGTGTTGATACCGGAAATGAACACTGGCCAGTTACTGCAACTGGTACGCGCCAAATATCTGGTACCGGCTATAGGGTTTAGCAAAGTGCAGGGCCTGCCGTTCGATACAGATGAGATAAAAACTAAAGTGTTGGAGGTGTATAATAGCAGTAGCTCCTCATAAATAAGGGGCGTCATTGCGAGGAGGCTCTGCGACGAAGCAATCTTTATAAAAAGGCAGAGATTGCTTCGTCGGGTTCACAAAGCTGAACCCTCCTTGCAATGACGGAAGAGTTGACATAAACTGATTTAATCAGCGAAATCAAATTGTATTATCGGTGTAATAGTGAATGAAATGAATACAGAAACAGAACAAAGCATAGCGCCAAAACTAACCGCCAAAGATTTTACCAGCGATCAGGAAGTAAAGTGGTGCCCCGGTTGTGGCGACTACAGTATACTAAAGCAGGTACAAACCGTGCTACCCGATTTTGTTACCGAAAAAGAGAAGGTGGTGTTTGTATCGGGTATAGGTTGCTCATCGCGGTTTCCATACTATATGGCTACGTATGGTATGCACAGTATACACGGCCGCGCTACTGCTATAGCTACCGGTGTAAAGGTAGCTAACCCTGCACTTACGGTATGGGTAGTGGGTGGCGATGGCGATTTACTTTCGATAGGTGGTAACCACTTTATACATATGCTGCGCCGCAACCCCGACCTGAAGCTGATGTTGTTTAACAACCAGATATACGGGTTAACCAAAGGCCAGTATTCGCCTACCTCGCCAAAGGGTACGGTGGCTAAAAGTACACCGCTGGGCTCGGTAGATGAGCCGTTTAACCCCGCCGAGTTAGCGTTGGGGGCCAAGGCAAGTTTTTTTGCCCGCACGCTCGACCGTGACCCTAAACACATGCAGGCTATGCTGGTACGCGCCAATGCACATAAAGGCAGCGCGCTGTTAGAGATATACCAGAACTGCCCGGTGTTTAACGATGGTGCATTTTTTGTTTTTAGCGAAAAAGAAACCAAACGCGAAGAAGCCTTATATATAGAACATGGCAAGCCCATGGTGTTTGGCAACAACGATAGCAAAGGCATAAAACTGGATGGCTTTAAACCCGTGGTAGTTGACCTAACCGATGGTACGGTAAGTAAAGATGACCTTTGGATACACGATGAAACCGATAAAATAAAAGCATTCATACTGGCCGGCTTTGCCGATAATTTAGAAACACATTTGCCGCGCCCCTTTGGTGTGTACTACAACGAGCAACGCCCCTGCATAGAAGAAGATGTGGCGGCGCAGATAGAAAACGCCCGTGCTAAAAAAGGCCGCCTGCCACTTAACAAAATACTAAGCGGCGATAAAACCTGGACCATACTGTAACCAACCAATGCGCCGGAAACTTGCCATACTTTTTTTTGTAGTAGTGCTAACCGGTGTGTTGCTGTTTTTGTTCCGCGCACCGCTGCTGCGCTCGTGTGCCACGTTTTTAATACGCGAGGATAGCCTGCAACAGGCAGATGCCATTTTTGTGCTGTCGGGTGGCGGGTACGACCGTGGTAACCTGGCCGCCAGGCTATACGACGATGGCTGGGCGCCTAAAATAGTTTGTACCGGTGGTAACGAGTTACCCGAACTTTGTGTGTTTGATATTGATACGCTTGAAAGCGATATGACCCGTGTAAACCTGCTGCAGCACGGCGTGCCCGATAGTGTAATAGTAATGATACGGCAGGGCACCAGTACCAAACAAGAGGCTACTATTATTTTCGAATACTGTAAGCGCAACAATTTAAAGCGCATCATCATTGTATCATCTAAACTGCATACCTACCGCGTGCAGGATGCCTTTCGCAAAAAGCTGAATGAAAACGGCACCGAACTAATTGTACGTGGCGCACCCAGCAGCCGCTTTAACGAGTTAGAGTGGTGGCGCACCGAAAACGGACTGATAGCCGTAAACAACGAATGGATTAAAACCTTTTACTACTGGATTAAATACTAATGCGTATTGCCACGGATTTCACGAATGAATACAGAGATTATATACCGTGCACGTAAATAGTTGTTAGCAATAGCAATCTGGAATTAATCCGCGCAATCTGTGGCAATAATCATTTAATTTCTACCATTACAATTTTACCCTCTTGTGTAATCAGGCTTAGCTGTACGCCACCTATAAAGCGGGTGCCATCGGGTGCAAAATCTACCAGCCCGGCCCATACAGCGTTAGGTTCGGTTTGCGGGTTGTTGTAGCTGTTAAAGTAGGTAAGGCGCACTTTATTGCTGCCATCGGCATCCATCATCCACCAGTCGGTGCCGCCCTTATCACTTTCGTTATTACTCATCCACACTATTTTGTTACCGGCAGGGTTGTATACCGCATGTTCGTTATAGCCTTTATCGGTAAGCATGGTTAGGTTGTTGCCGGTAGTATCAATGGTGTAAATGTGCTCATCCCAAAAGCTGGGCTTGTTAATGTTGCTGCAAAATATCAGCTTGCTGTTATCGGGGCTAAAACCATAGCACTCATAAAACGCATCGCCTGCAGGTTCAAAGGTACGTATGTTGCTGACCACCGGTGTGTCGTTTACGAAAGCAAAGTCGGCCAGCTTAATAGTCCATAGCCCGGCAGTTTCATACGTGTTAAGTGGGTTGGGCGCTTTCTTACGGTCGGTCCATACCAGGTATTTACCGTTCGGCGATATACGCGGCGCTATTATTCCGTGGTTATTGTCGTTGGGTATATCTACCAGTTTAAAGGCGCGTTGCGCATCGGCACGTATCAGCCAAATATCGCAGTAAGCACCAAAGCCGGGTAGTGCATCGGTACTGCTGCCGGGGTGTGTTTCTTTTTCTACTACCGCCGTAAGCCACTGCCCGTTGGGGTGCCAGTACATATTGGCTATGTGCTTATTGGGCAATGCCGGGTGGCTACAGGTAAGGCAGGTATCGTTGCTGCCATCGGGGTTGGCAAAGTGTATATCGTAATAACCATCGCTGCCTTTAATACTATAGGCTATGCGGTTGCTGCCGCTTTTATCCCAGGCTACATCTAAACCGGTTTGCCGCCAGGTGGTTACTTCGGTTGGCAGCACATCGGGTGCTTTGTGGCAGGCGGCCAGTAACAACAAAATAAATAGTGGCAGTGGGTGTTTCATGCAAAGGTTCGAATTTACTCCCCACGATTATCCTTCCAATCTTTGAGATTTTCAAAAACAGATCTATACATTTCATCCTTTTTTATCTCTTCATTCTTTAGTCTTTGTTCCGGTGTAATTACCACATCTTTCCAGTATTCTGCACAAGAACCATTAAACCCTTGCGCTTTCACATATAAATTTAAACTCAGATCTGTGGGTTTGATGTTTGCAATAAGCTCTTTATCCCCATATGTAAAACCACCGGATAAAGGACTACCAATTAAATTCAATGAACGCAAATAATCTAATTCCCTATCTAATCGATGAATGTCAGAAACACCACTAATAGCTAAAAGAGTTTCACTATTGCAGGTTAACTCACCGCTTGTAACAAAACCATTGGCATGAAGATGTTTTTCTGAATTTTCAACTGAGTACTTTAATATTTTTACTTGCGCTGTTGTTAATTGATTTAGTATAGTTACAAAAATTAAGTTCGCATCATCCTGACCATCTTCTGAGCAAGACGATGCAAAAAGCCCCGCCCAAAGTTCCTGTACTTCTTCATTATCAATAGTAGAGCCTTGTTCTATAATTCTTAGCGCAACTCTCGGACTAGCTTTCATTTGCAGTGTCTTACCATCAAACTCAAGCTTTCCTTTTGCCTTTTCAATTATATTTTGAACGTTACTTAAACGCCAAACTCTAACATTATCATGTAAGAGGCCCCCAAGTTCTTCTAACACTGGCTTACATACTATTGATAAAAAGGATGCTATACCATCTAATGATTTATCAACTAGTTTTTCTGTTGCTCTTGCAATGGGCTTTATTCCCAAAATATCTTGTGGTTGTTCCATAATATATTCTGCTAAGATATAGTTACTTTATAAAATAGCTAGATATGTGCCTGTATTCTTAGCTTTTACCTCACCAGCGTAACATTGCCTTTACGTACAATGCGTTCGCCGTCTTTGCTATCGGCGGTTACCATCCATACATATACGCCCAGTGGTTGTTCTTCGCCGTTGTAGCGGCCATCCCAACCCTGCTCTATATTGGTGGTAAAAAACAGGCGGTTGCCCCAGCGGTTCCATACCGAAAACTCCTGCAGCTTGCCTATGTTCAGGTGGCGGACAATGCGGAACACATCGTTCACCCCATTGCCATCGGGCGAGAATGCCGTAGGTATATCCAGCACGGTGTAAGGTATTACGGTTATCAGTACCGAATCTTTATTTAAACAGCCATACTGGTTGGTAGCAAACAACTCGTAATACATGGTGTATTGTGGCTGTGCTTTGGTGGTCAAATCAAACGGGTCGTCCAGCCAGGTGCTGGGGTTCCAGAAATAGTTGGTCTCGTTGGTATAGCCATGCAGCTCGGCATTGGTATCGCGCCATATAGTGGTATCGGGCCCGGCATCTACTACCGGTAGCGGGTGTACTACCACCAGTGTTGGTGCCGAGTCGCTGAAACAATCGTTTGATACGGTAACTACATAGTTGGTCGTAGTATCGGGCATGGCAAACGGATCGTTTACGTATGGGTTATTTAGTCCGGTTGGTGGTGTCCATTGGTAATAAAAACCACCGCTGGCCTGTAGCTGTACCGGTTGCCCTTTGCAGCCGTTAAACAGTGGCTCGGTAGTGGCCGTAACCGGAAACTGTACGTTCAGTGTAACCGAGTCGCTCGACTCGCAACCATGTATGTTTACCGCATCTACAAAGTAAGTGGTAGTATCGGTAGGGTTGGCTACCGGGTTGGCAATATTGGTAGCGCTAAGGGTAGCATCGGGCCGCCACTGGTAGGTATAGGCACCGGTAACATTAAGCTGCACCGGTGTGCCCAGGCACACATAATCTACCCGTGGGGTAATAGTAAGCGGCGAGGGGAAATAAACAATTACCTGTATCGTATCGCGGGCTACACAACCCAACGCACTGGTGCCGGTTACGTAATAGTTGGTAGTAACAGTAGGCGTGGCAATAGGGTTAGGTATGTTGGTGGCGCTTAGCGTAGGGTTGGCATCCCATACGTAGGTTACGGCGTCGTAGGCCTGTAGTTGTATCGATTCGTTAATACAAATACTATCTACCGGTGGCAGTGCCAACCGTGGCTTGGGCCATACTATTATCAGCACCGAATCGGTTTTGGTATAGCAATAGTTAGATATGGTAATGATATACGTAGCCGTATCGGGTGGAAAGAAATAAGGGCTTAGCTCCAGCGGGTTGCTGATGTATTGCGGTGGGCTCCACGAGTACGAAGAGGTGCCCTGGCTGACAACCGATATACCGGTGCTTTGTCCCTCGCAGATTGTTTTGCTGGCTTCTACCACTACGTTAAGCGCAGGGTCCAGCACAAATACGTTGATGGTATCGGTGGCCTGGCAACCGTTAATATCGGTACCGGCTACCACATATTGCATATTGGCCTGTGGGGTAGAAACCGGGTTGGCAATATTCGGGTTGTTTAGCCCGCCCTGCGGGGTCCACGAGTAGGTGCTGGCACCGGTAGCATTTAACTGCACACTAGGGTTAAAATTGCCGGGGTTGAGGCACACCGATGTATCGGGGCCGGCATTAAGTAACGTGTTAGGATGGAAAGTGATTCTAACACTATCGGTATTGGTGCACTGGTTAGCATCGGTTACCACTACGGTGTAGGTAATGGCATTGGGTGCCGGTGGAGTAGCTACCGGTGTGGCGGTGTTGGCTCCGTTCAGGTAGGTAGTGGGTGTCCATTGGTAATCTATACCGCCTTGTGCAAATAACTGCACGCCGGTGCCGGGGCACAGAGCGGTATCGTTAGTTATATTTATTACCGGCAACGGGTTTACGGTAATGGTACGTGTCAGCGTATCGGAGCAGCCCAGCGGACTACCAACAATTAAACGCACGGTATAATTACCGGGGGTAAGGTATGTATGTACCGGCGATTCCTGTAGCGATGTTGTGCCATCGCCAAAACTCCAGTTATATGCATTGATATCGCCTGTGCTGGTATTGTTGAAAGAAGTAGCCTGCCCTAAACAGGTAGGGTTATTGGTAAAATTGGCCGTAGGTGCCGGCAGAATAGTAATGCTTTGAGTGGCCGTGTCTTTACAGCCTTTATCGTTTTGGCTGATGAGCGTTACATTGTAGGTGCCGGGCGTGTACTGGTGCGTAGGGTTGGTTTGGGTAGAGGTGCCCCCGTCGCCAAAGTTCCAGCGCCATTGTGTTATAGGCCCACCGGTAGAGGTGCTGCCATCGGTAAACACCGCCGGAAAGTCGGAGCAAACATCGGCGGTGGTAAAGGCAGCATTAAATGTAGGGTACACATATACAATAGCCTGGGTCGTATCCTGGCAGGTTTCGCCGTTATTGGCTGCTTTAAACACCACCAGGGTAACCAGGTAAGCGCCACTATCGGGAAATGTAAAGCTTGGGCTTTGCACGTTAGAGGTATCGGTGCTGGTACCGGCTACGCCAAAATCCCAGTGAAACCACATAGGGTTATTGGCCGGTGGCGGGTTGTACGAGTTATTGATAAAATCTACCGTATAGCTTTTGCAGTTAATAGAGTAAACCCCCACACCCGTTTGCGGATTGATACCAAAACTGGGTATGCTGGCAATAGGTATGTTGCACTGGGTAACATTAAACTGAAAGTCGCGGCGCATTTCGCCTATCAGCACACCGTTGCGGTATTCGCTTACACATACTGCTACCGCAAACATACCTATAACATTGGGCGTGCCGGTAAGCAGACCGGTTTGCGGGTCTATCTTCAGGTCGTTGGGGCCCGAAGGGTTGTTCATAAAGTTGGTCGGGCTGTATGGGTTGTTGTAGAATACAGCACTATAAGGCGGCGATGGGGGTACGCTGGGGCAACCTCCATTGGTATTCGGCGATGGGTCGGGGCAGTTGGGGTCGCCACCACTGTAAGGGTCGCACAGGCTGTAAACCAATTGATCGCCATCGGGGTCGGTGGCACTGTGGTCGAATGTAAGTGGTGCGTTAACACACAGATACATGGGTGGAAAGTTGTTGAAACGCGGGCTGTTGTTGCAGGTGGCCTGCGCCTGGCCCGGCACGTGTACCTGGTAAGTAGCACCCTGGTCCTGCGGAACGTTCGTAACTCCATCGTTACGGCAACAGCGTTGGTACACTATATCGTAACCACCTGGTGTAGGGGGTAGTGTTACCGTAGCTGTATAAACGGCCTGTTCTACACATACATCGGGCTCAACCATACAGGGGTTAATAATAGGCTGGGTAAGCGGCTGCCTGCCCGGAAAAGGCATGCCCGGCTGCGAGTACAGGTTGCCGTTGGCATCGAAAACAGAAAGGTATTCGGTTAAGCCGAAGTCGGCACAGTTGGTACAATAACAATCGCGGTACAGTTTAAGTGTAACGCGGTAAACGTTGCCACCCACACAATCGTAATACAACTCGCCACCTACAATGTGAGAAGCAAAAACAACGGCAGCGTTGGCCAGTAATAAAACAGCGAATACAAATTTTTTCACAAGGGCCCGTTTATGGGGGTAACGAAAGTAGTGCAAAAAATAACAGTGCACTATTACAAAACGCAAAAAAAGGGGTAATAGTTGGCAGATGGCGCATTTTTGCAATACAAAAAAGCAGGATTATACAAATAAAAAACCCCCGGCAAGTGAGATCCGGGGGTTCGACCAGCGTTTTCATAGGCTCAAAGCCGGTCATCTAAAACGAACGATGTAACAAAAATATATGTAGCAATAGTTTTAATTGTCACGGCACCGTAAAAACGCCCGGCAAGCAGCTTATTTTACATTGCTATGACAAACAACAGTTTATGTTGTACTGAATATGTTTTTACGGTTTACCGGCAAACAGAGCCGGCATATATTTGTTCTTATTGCATACATCCTATGGTATAATCTTTTCGTCTGTAGTGTGTTATCGAATACTTTTTTTAAACTACATTTAGCGCTAAGAATAAGCACATGATAAAAAAATTTACTACTGTACTATTTTTCGCAGCATTGGCATATACCGGGCACGGGCAAAACAACGTGGGCATAGGCACCAACACGCCCGATGCCAGTGCTATACTTGAACTTAGTAATACCAGCAAGGGGCTTTTGGTACCACGCATGACGGGGGCCGAACGGGTGGCTATTGCTATGCCGGCCAATGGCCTGTTGGTGTATGATATAACCGATAACTGCTTTTACTACTTTAAAACCGGCACCGGCTGGCAATCGCTTTGCCAGGCCAGCGGTGTAACCGGCCCTACAGGCGCTACTGGCACACAGGGTGTTACCGGTGTGGCGGGTGCCACCGGCCCTGCCGGCCTTACAGGCCCCACCGGCGATACCGGCCCGCAAGGACAGGCTGGTGCAACAGGTAATACCGGCCCTGCAGGTGCTACCGGCGCTACCGGTGCACAGGGTACTGCCGGCCTTACAGGCCCTACCGGGCCTACCGGTGCAGGAACAACAGGCCCCACCGGTGATACTGGCCCACAGGGTTTACCAGGCAATACCGGCCCAACAGGAGCCGGAACAACTGGTGCCACCGGTGCACAAGGCGCTACTGGCCCTACCGGCGATACAGGTGCACAGGGTTTACAGGGCAATACAGGCGCTACAGGTGCCGCCGGCACACCCGGCGCTACCGGACCCACCGGTGTACAGGGCTTACAAGGTAATACCGGTGCTACGGGCGCTACCGGTGCACAAGGCAACACCGGCCCTACCGGCGATACAGGTGCACAAGGCTTGCAGGGTATAGCGGGCCCCACCGGTGCTACCGGTACAGCAGGCGCTACCGGCGTAGCGGGCCCTACCGGCCCCACTGGCCCACTTGGCCCTGCCAGCGGCGATTTGAGCGGCAACTACCCCGGCCCTAACGTGGTGGGCATACGCGGTGTGCCGGTATCGGCAACTGCGCCGGTAAACAACCAGTTTTTGGTGTATAACGGTACCGACTGGGCGCCTAATGATGGTAACGGACTTTTCTGGCGGGTAACCGGTAACAGCGGAACTACCCCTGCTACCAACTTTATAGGTACTACCGATGCCCGCGATTTTGTGGTGCGTGCCAATAACACCGAACGTATGCGGGTACTCTCTACCGGCAACATAGGTATAGGAACAACAACCCCAATTGCACCGCTGGAGGTATCCAGTACCGGTGCAGATGCCCTGTATGGCCACAGTGCCAACGTGGGTGGCTGGCTGGGCCGCGAAACCAACATCAGCATAGGTGTGCCTATACAAACGCTAAGCGGTGCAGGTGTATTCGCCAACAACCCTGCGGCGGGTTATGCCAGTGTTTTTTCGCAATCTACCGGTGCAGCAACGGTTGCTTCTAACATCTCCTACTCCGATGTATGGATTGCCAACTACAACCTGGTACAAAACGGTTCGGCAACGTTTAACCCATCTACCGTTTACGGGCAGTTGAATATTACCAATACTACCTTAGGAGGCTCGCAAATAGCCGTACGTGGTTTTAATAACCGCGGAACAATTGCCGGTAACCCCGGCTACAGCATAGGTATAGAAGGCCTTGCAAACTCGCAAAACCAGGATGGTATTGGTGTAAGGGGTATATCGTACAGCAACGCTACTATTTCGGTAGGTGGTTACTTTGAGGGGTATAATTATGCCGGTACTTCGTACGCATACGCGTATGTGGGCGGAAGAACTGCCGGAGCCAACTACAAAATATATGGTACCGGTACTGTGAACGAAATTATACCTACACCCAACCACGGTCGTGTTACATTAACCTGTCCGGAGTCGCCGGAGTACTGGTATATGGATTATGGTACCATAAAACTGGTTAATGGCCGTGCGCATGTAACGCTGGACCCTATACTGAAAGACATAATAGTAGTAGACGCTGGTAATCCACTTAAAGTTATCTGCCAACCGGGCTTTGAAAACTGTAAAGGTGTGGCTGTAATAAACAAAACCGAAAGCGGTTTTGATATAGTTGAGCTGAGTGGTGGTACCGGCAATGGCGATATAGATTACCAGATAATTGCCAAGCCAAAAACCAACTATGGTATTGGCCGTTTTTCGCAGGCACCGGGCCCTGGCTATTTAAAGGCAGATGCAGAGCCAACAGCCGCCAAAGCTGCCAACCAGCCTAACCCTAATGGTATATTTACCTGGCCGGCCGACCATATAGTTTACAACTACAACCCCGAGAATTATGTGGGTATAGGCGATGTAATACCAGCTGGCCCGAATGCCGGTAAAATAAAACTGGGTAACGGCAAATACGGCGAAGCTGTACCGTTAGATAAACGCAACCTTGCCAAATAAGCCACAGCCGGTATAGCTACCGGTTACACACAAAAATCTACAAAGCGCTGAATAGCCTTCAGCGCTTCTTTTTTCTTTTCGAAAATGCTCATGTGTTTGCAGGTATCGTAAAAGTGCACATCGGCTACCGGCGCAAACGACGCCTGCTGCGAGGTAAGGGCCAGTGGAGCGCTTTCGTCCTGTTTGCCGTTTAGCAATAGCACCGGCACGGTTGCATTGCGCAGCACATCTTCTTTGCCTTTGCGGTTCATCATGGCGGTGTTGGCCGCTATCAGTGCTTCGGGAGTGTACTTTTCAGCTTTTTTAATCAGCGCCTCTATCAGCTTTTTACCGGCAGGGGTTTTCTTAAATGTATCGTGAAAAATATTGTAGTACAGCTCGCGCACAAACGGTGCGCTGCCGTGGCGGGCTATAAAATCGCAACCCTTTTTGCGGTTGGCTTTTTTCTCATTGGTATCGGCAAAGCAATGCGAGTTTACTAACCCGAAACCAGCAAGCATGTGCGGGTATTTTTCGGCAAAGTGCAGGGCTATGTAACCGCCCATGCTATGGCCCAGCAGTACGCACTTTTTTATCTTCTCTTCCTGCAACATAGCGTACAGCGCATCGGCATAGTGTTCCATGCTCAGCTTTTTGCTTAACAGCGGCGATCTGCCAAAGCCTTCTAAATCGGGCACTATTACCTTATAGTTTTTAGATAACGCTTTGGCCGTGTCATTCCACATGCTGCCTTCTTCAATAAAGCCGTGCACCAGCACTACTACCTTTCCCTTACCGGTTACTTTGTAATACATGCTGTAAAGATGCTTTTATGTAGCAGAAATAAAAAAGGGTGCGGCTGGCGCCGCACCCTGTGCTTAGTTGACTAGGCTAAGACTATGAAAGAAAAGCTGATTACTTAGATATTACCAGTTTCTGCACGGCAGCTTTTTCGCCGCTTAATATGCGTACCAGATAAATGCCATTGGTAAGCTCCGAAACATTTACCGCCGTTGTGTTGGCAGTAAGCTGTCCACCGGTTACCAACTGGCCAAGCTGGTTCATAATTTCAAAGGTTGCTCCTTTGTTAAACTCGCCACGCAGGGCAACCTGGTTACCGGCAGGGTTAGGCAACATGGCAAACTCAAGCACCGGTGTTTCGGCAACGCCCGATATAAACTCACCCAGTGTATTTACTACGGTGTTGGTTATTACCGGTTCGTTAAAGTCGAAATAAATACCGGCAGTGTTGGTTATTTGTGTGCCAAGTGCAAGGCCCGGTTTAAGGTTTACGTGTACATCTATATAACCCTGGCTGGCTTCGTAATCGGCACCGCTGTCGGGCAGGTTAATGTTGGCAAACGTTACTACCAGTTGGTTGCCTATCAGCTCAACGGTGTGCGGGTGGCTGGCGCCCGACACCTTAACGGTAGTCAGGTCAATATTAGCGTTAATCACATCGCGTATTACAACATCGCGTGCCGGTGCGGTACCGGTGTTTTGAAAGCGGATGCGGTACGATAGTTTGTTGGTGCTTAAAGGCACTACGCCCTGGTTGCCTGTACCTTTAGGCGATACGGCTTTATCGTTAGGGTCCCACGAGCCAACAACCGTATCCTGCACTACAGCAACGTTATCGGCTGGTGTAGCATCGCCGGTTATCGGTTCTACCCACAGTGTATCTTCCGATAGGGTGCCCAGCGGCAACGAAACATTGGCGGTAAGGTCGATATAGATATATTCTGACGAGCCCGGCACCGATGATGCGATGTTGAAGGTAAGCAACCTGTTGGCTACATCGTGTGAGGCCGGAGTTTGGCTGGTTGCGTTAACGGTAGTACCTGCCGGGTAGCGGTAGGTAAGGGTGCCGTTCATAAGCATGGTGCCGGCATTGTAGTAGCCCAGGTAAACCCAGATAGGGAAACCGGGTGTAGTTGATGTTTGGTGATACAAGAAGGCCTGCAAATCCTGTACCGGTATGTTGCTTATTTGCTGGCAGGTGCTCGATGAGCAACCATTGGCATCGGTAGTGGTAAGGCAAACGGTCCAGGTGCCAAGGTTATTGTAAGTGTGGGTAGGGTTTTGCAGGGTAGAGGTAGTGCCATCGCCAAAATCCCACTCCCAGCTAATTGGGGTGTACGATGAGTAATCTAAAAACTGGTAGTTGCTGGTTTGGCCACTATCCATGTAGTAGTAGAATGCCGCCTGGCACAAAGGATAATTAATTGAGTCGTTCGGCACATAAATATATTGGCCATAGCTGCATGAGTCGCCGTTGCCATAGTACATAGTCATGGTTACATAATAATTGCCTGGTGCGTTATATTGTTTTATCGGGTTTTGTAAAACGCTACCCGAACCATCGCCAAAGCTCCATAACCAAGCGGTTGCTGTATACCCCGAATCTGAAGCGGGGTAGAACGAGAACCGGTCGGGTATTACCGGGTTGCTGGCGCTATATGTAAAATAACAACCACCAGATCCTGACAGTGAATACGTTGCAGCAGTTACGCAACCTTGTGCATCTACTACCGACAGGAAATAAGTGCCGGGTGTAAGGTTGCAGATGGTGGCGGTGGTGGCGTTGTTAGACCAATAGTATGTATACGGCGGGGTGCCACCGGTAACCGTTGCTGTAAGCGAAGGGCCAACCAGGCCGCAACCATTGGGCGATTCGGTAACAGTTACCACCAAATTACAGCCATTTACGTTGCTACAGGCATTGCCGGTACATCCGTTGGCATCGGTTACGGTAACACAAACACCCTGTACCGGGCTTGGCTCGCAGGCCGATGCACCGGTAGAGCCATCGGACCACAGGTAGGTGTACGGGGCATTGCCGGCCGGTATGGCCACGTAGTTGCGGTTGCCGCCCGCACAAATGCCCGAATCCTGAACGAGCGTAACAGGCATAGCACAGTTGATGCTAACGTTAAATACAATATCCAGTGTATCGCAGGTAAGTAAAAACCCGCCGTTTGATACACAGGCAAATACCACAGCAGTATCGTAGCCGGTAAAGCCCTGCTGCGGGCAGTAAATAAACGTGCCGCTACCGGGGGTAAGGGCACCATGCAGTGGTGGTGTTATCACCATCATACTATCCAGCGTGTAGCTGTTGGGCGAAGCCGTATAGGTAAAGCACTGGTTGGCTGTTACATCAAAAACAAAAGCCGGTATCTGGCTGTAAGCCCTTACCGACATAATGAGTATGCCGGCCAGCAGTACTATGTTTTTAAATGATTTCATATTTTTTAATTGAATGGTTATAAAAATCTATTTCTAACTTCGGGTTGCATTTTCTATTTGCCGGTGCGGCCCCTGGGGCTTGTGCCGGCTCTTTTTTTATAGGTTGTTCTTCATTTTGGGTTATGTTGTTTTTAATGTTGAACAAATATTTTTTGTGTGGTGGTAAAGTTGGCCGTACGCACTTTTACCAGGTAGCAACCTGCTGCCAGTGCTACCTGCCCGGTGTTTATGCTTACCCGGTTCAGGCTGTTGCCGGTTAGGTTATAAACCAGCCTGCCAGCCAGGTCGGTTAGTTCTACTGCCTCAATTTTTTCAGCTTCTATAAAAAATATGCCGCCGGTTGGGTTAGGGTATAGTTTTAGTTGCGCGGTGTTGGGCCCGTTAATACCGGTAGGTATTTTGTACACGTTTAGTTGTGGCTGTTCGGTACATACATCCAGCAGCACGTTGTACTCGCTTACCAAGCGTACATTAGTAAGGCTGAATTGCAGTGCATGCCAACCCGGTGCGCTTACAATGCCATCAATATTATCATCTATAGGTACGCGGGCACGCAGCAGGGTGCCGCCACCGGTGGCGGGGTTGTGGTTGGTACGTGTAACGGCCATTTCTATTTTGCCATCGGTACGGAAACTGCGTTTAAAAAACAGGCCGGTGTTGTTTTGCAACAACCACGATTGGGCGGTTTCGAACGTTACTGCATCGGCATCGGCAAAGGCATTGTCCAGTTCCAAAGTAAAAGCAACGCCGTAGGCGTCGTTTAATGTTAAATCCTGTCCCAGTTTAATAAGCAGGTCCAGTGTATCGCCATCGTATATCGAATCGCCATTGGTTGATTGTATAAAAAGCGGAATACCATTGCGGCAGGGGCTGGTAGGTACTGTGTAGGGGTTCTGTACTGTAAACGAATTGCCATATACGGTTTCCAGTAGCGAAGCGTCCAGCGAATCTACAATACCATCACCGTTACAATCGGCTGCGCCCGGGTCGGAGCTAACGTATGCCGAGGGTTGCCATGCCAGCGAGGCGCTTGAAAACTGGGTGCCACGGCCCGGCCCTACCAGGTTATAAGCCAGCCCTATGGTAAGCACGTCGTAGTTTTCTACACGGCCATTCTGGTCGGCATCGCCGGCGTTAATGGTGTTGTTGGGGTTTAAAACGTTTATGTACAATGTTGCGGTATAATCCTGTCCGCCTATGCGCAGGTTGTATTGTAGCTGGTCGGTGCCGGTAAAGCCGGCAGTGGGGCAGTACGATATAAAAGATGAGTCGCTGCCGCTTACACCGGCAGTACCGTTTTGCGGGGCCGATACAACCGACAGGGTGAATGTGCTACCGCCCAACTGATCGTTAGCTGTTACATCAATGTAATCGCTGCAATTGTTTTGCAGCACATTGGTTACATCGTTTTGTACGCCTACCTGTGCCGTTGCTGAAAAGCATAGCAACAGCAGGGCACATACAAGGGCCGGCAGAGCAGGGTAAAGTCTGGGCGTTTTCATATACACTTTATTTGACGGTACAAACATGCAGCTTGTAAGTGGCAAAAAATGATACAATTTTTATTATCTTTCGGATATTTTTAAATATAATATGAAAGACACTTCATTTAGCAAACGGCTGCAGGAACAGTACCGTATTTTTTCGGAAGAAGAGAAGCGTAACCTGGGCCGCTACCTGGCTTCGCCCTTTTTTAACCGCGATAAAAGCCTGCTGGCGCTGCATAATTACCTGAGTGCCGGGCCGCCCGCTAGCGAAAGATACGATAAGAAAACAGCCTGGAAAGCAATATTTACCGGCGCTGCTTATAACGAAAAGAAGCTAAGCTATATGCTATCGGACCTGATGGCGGCAGCCGATGAGTTTGTATATAGTACCTATATGCTTACCCGCAAACCGCGCTACACCCATGTGCTGGATGAGTACTACACCCTGCGCGAGGCTACCGAAAACAAAAAGGTACTTGCTGCCAAAGCGGTAAAAGGGTTGGGCCGGCAGGGCTATGTGCTTAGCCCCGAAGACTATCTGGAGCAGCACTATGCCGCAGAACTGGTAGAAGAGTTGCATACCACCTCGCTTAAAAGCTACCGTAAATACATAGCCGGTGCTGCGCGCAGCGCGCCCACCGGGCTGGACGTTTATTATGTAATAGAAAAGCTGCGGCAGATGTGCCTGGTGGCCAACGATAACAACGTGTTTGGAACCAACACCCGCTGCTACTACGCTGCCGGGGTGCTGCAACTGGCCACACAACCAGGTATTATGAGTAACCCGTTTGTGCAGGCATACCGGGCGCTGTATGGATTGATAACCGAAAAAAGCGAGCAGCAATACAAGAAAGTAAAACAGGCTATTGAAAAGCACGGTTACGATTTTGAAGACAAAACACTGGCCGACTTTTTTACCTACGCCCGCAACTTTTGTATAGGCCGTATTAATGCCGGCGAGAGCCGTTATTTTGATGAGCTGTTTTACCTGTACGGGCAGGGCCTGCAAAAAAGGGTACTGTTGCTGAATGGCGAGATAAACGAACGCAACTACAAAAACATAGTTACTACTGCGCTGCGTACCCGCCGGTACGACTGGACGCTGGACTTTATAAACGAATACCACTACCAGCTAAACAAAGCGGTGCGCGACAACGCCTACAACTACAATATGGCTAACTACCTGTTTCATACCCGGCAGTACGATAAAGCGCTGCGCAGTTTGCAGAAAGTGCAACTGAGCGATTTGTTTTACGGGCTGGATGCGCGGTCGCTGATGCTGAAATGTTATTTTGAAACAGAAGAGAAAGAGGCTTTTTTGAACGCGTATTACAGTTTCAGGGTGTTTGTACAACGCCGCAAAAATGTATCGGAGCAGCACCGCAAAAACTACCTCAACTTTTTACGCATAGCCAAAAAGCTGATGAACCTGCGCCCACGCGATAAAAAAGCAATAGCAGCCCTGCAAAAAGATATAGGCAGCGCAACAGCACTGGCCGATAAAAACTGGCTGCAGGAAAAACTAAACGTGTACCTGTAATGGGTTTAATGCGAATCGAGCCAGCCGGTCATATAGCCCAACACATTGTTGCGGTCTGCTTCGGGTTCGTTATGCAGTTCGTGGTAAAAGCCCTCCCATAGTTTAGCGGTTACCAGGTTTTTGGGTGCGCGCCCGGCAAACAGCTTAGTGCCCTCCGGCGAGGTAAGTTTATCGTCGGTGCCATGCATAATCAGCAAGGGCACGTTCAGTTCGGCGGCGTGCTCCAGCGCCCACTTACCGGCCTCGAAAAAGCCGAGGAATGTGCCGGCTGTAATTTTGCCGTGGTTAAATTTATCGGCATCGTATTTTTTAACCTCGTCTTTATCGCGCGAAATAGCCGATGAGTCCAGCTCGGCTTTTTCGGTAAAGGCCGGGTAAATATTTACCATCATTTTGGCCAGAAATACTTTAAAGGCAGGTGGTTCGAACCCTAACTTAAGCAGCGGGCCGGTGGCAATGGCGCCGCTGATGTTTGGTTTGCGGCGCAGCAGGTAGTTAAGCACTATGCCGCCGCCCATGCTATGGCCCCACAGGTATTTTTTTACGCCGGGAAAACGCTCTTCGGCAGCCGATAAAATATGTTTAACCGAATCGAGCGTAGCATCGTAGGTAGGGGCGTGGCCGCGCTTGCCGGTGGTTTTACCGTGGCCAAAACCATCGTAGGTAAGTACGGCATACCCGGCGTTGCACAGGTATTGTGCCGGGCGTTCGTAGCGGCTGCTGTGCTCGTTAAAGCCGTGCACAATGCATACCACGCCTTTGGGCTGGGCGGGTTTCCAGCCCTGCGCAAAAAATGTTTCGCCCTCCTGTTGCCAGCTAAATTCAAAATGGGTCATATAGTATAGTTTGGTGTTGGTTTTTGCCTCACCCCTCTGCCTTTGGCATCTCCCCTCTCCATTTATTATGGAGAGGGGAGACCGAACCGGCAACAGGGGCCGGAAACTGTTTTATATGTGCTGTTTGTACAAAACAGGTTCTTGTTTTCAAATGTAGAATTATCTTGCGTAAAAATTTAAAAATGAAAAAGGTGCTGTTGTTTACCGGTATAATAGTATTGGCTGCCATGCTGTATGTAGTTGGTATGATACTGTTTGGTTTAATAACCAAGTTTAAACCACAACCGGTAGAGGAAGTGGCGGTGGTAAATGCAAAAAACCAGGATACCAATGCAGCCGCGCTGCCCGACAGTACGTTTAGCTTTTTAATATGGAACGTAGGCTATGGCGGCCTGGGTAAAGAGGTTGACTTTTTTTACGATGAAGGTAAAATGGTAACCTCGCCTAAAGACCACGTGCTGAAGAATAACACCGGCATGGTTAAGTTTTTTGAGCAAAGCCGCGATGTTGATTTTATTATGCTGCAAGAGGTGGACCGCGACAGCAAACGTAGCTGGCATATAGACCAGGCAGAAGAGTTTGCCACCGCCCTGCCGGCGCACCGCTATGCGTTTACACCTAATTATGTGGTACGCTACCTGCCGTTTCCGTTTACCAACCCGATAGGCAAAGTATATGGCGGCCTGCAAACACTAAGCAAGTATGCCCCGCTGGAGAGCAAGCGTATTGCCTTGCCAGGTATTACCGATTTTCCGCGCAAGGTGTTTTACCTGGAGCGCTGCCTGCTGCAACAACGGTATAAGTTGAACAACGGTAAAGACCTGGTGGTGATTAACACCCACTTTGAAGCCTACGATGATGGCAGCGTAAAGAAAGAGCAGATGGCGCTTACCAAAAAAATACTGGAAGAGGAGTATGCCAAAGGCAACTATGTGGTACTTGGAGGCGACTGGAACATAGCGCCTCCATCTTTCAACGTACATACGTGGGAGAAAGAACCGGAAGATGACCAGTTGTACCTGAAGAACAACGATGCCAACTACATACCGGGCTGGCAATATGTGTATGACAGTACCACGGCTACCAACCGTAAAAACAAGTTTCCGTTCGACCCGGCTAAAACATTTACTACGGTTATAGACTACTACTTTACCTCGCCTAATATTGAAATTGAAGAAGTGAAAGGCGTAGATATGGGCTTTGACTACAGCGACCACCAACCGGTGAAGCTGAAGATAAAGCTGAAGTAACGGCGTTACTTTTTTGCCCAACTACACTTTTATTAGGTGGTATGAGACATGCTTTACTTTTGCAGGTATGTATGCTGTTATTGAGTGTGGCTGCCATGGGTCAACACACGGATACTTTTGCCGTAAAGAAACAGGTGGTTACACCAGCGAAACTGGGGCGTGATACATTTATACAACGCACCTATCTTTCGGAAAAGACAGAGATGTTCAACAGGATATTATATCGTACCGGCATTAAAATTACGGGCCCTGGTACGCTGGTATTATTTAAGGCCACCCAAAGCATACTGAATGCTACCGGTGTAAGCGAAGATAGAAATGCAAACATGGGTGAATTCTACAAACTACCCTGTAGCATGAGCGCGGATTCAATCTTTTTCATTTTCACACAAAGAAGGCAATCGGGCAGGGCACCGGGCAAGACACTTGAAATAACCAAAGGTTACCGTGGTGTGTTTGTAAATGGTGCCATTTGGATGGAGATAAACACTACCTCCAACAGCAGCGAGGTGTTGCCTGCACATGACGAGGAGCGGTTTGTGTTGTTTAAAGAAGAGATGAAAGTTACAAACCGGAAATAGCGGTCGTATAGGGTTATCCCGCCGTGGTTGGTGTTTAGCTTTCTTAATAATATTACAGAGCAGCGCTACCAACCACTAAGTTACCTGTTTGGCAACATGCTTTGCTCAAAAGCCTGGCTACCTTACGTCAGCGGGGCACACTTTGGTTCCGTACCTACGGCACCACAAAAATCCCGTAGGGATTAGATATGGGTAGAAAAACATCGCTACTATCCGGCACCCCGTAGCGGGTGCTACCTTTACCAGCCACGCCTTTGTTTCGCAATACAGCACCGCTGCTTTTCGCCAATTTATCAGACTAATCTTGTACATAAGTACATATAAATAATTTCCCGCCGTGGTTGGTGTTTAGCTTCTTTAGTAGAATAGCAGAGCAGCGCCACCAACCACAAAGTTACCTATTGGGCACGAAGGTTTGCTACCGTACGCCAAAGGTGTGTAAGCCAGTAT
>CAYREY010000009.1:0-71397 GCA_964423405.1 uncultured Chitinophaga sp.
CAAATACAAGATTCATCGCTGCGGCAACCTCCGCTCTGAATGACAAAGGCAGGGAAGATTATTCTACCCTTGCAGAGTCTCCGTTTCGGGAATCTACAGCCAGCAAATACAAGATCCTTCAACCTCGCAAAGCCTCGGTTTCAGGATGACAAAGTGTGCGTGTTATAGTAGAGCATGGTCTATATGAATAGAATTATTATTAACCCGACAAACCTTTTGTCATCCTGAGCAAGGCTCTGCGCCGCGAAGGATCCTGAATTTGTAGTTATGTGGTATTATTCGTTATCAATAAAAACACAATACCCTTCAACCTCGCAAAGCCTCGGTTTCAGAATGACAAAGGCAGGGAAGTTTTTTAGTAAACGGGTTCCGCTGGCATAGTAGCGATTCCTGGGTTTTGTCATTTCGAACGTAGGCTTTGCGGAGTGAGAAATCCTGTATTGCATTTATAGCAACCGTAATTTAATGTCTCCACCTCCGTTTCGCTTCGCTCAAACACCTCCGCCAGCGGAGGACAGTATGCCTCCGGCATTTGCATAATCCAGACGCGGGCATCGCGCCTCTACGTTTGCCTGCTGTTTTCTGCCTTGCAGATTATGCCTATTTTGGCGGCACAAAACAAGTACATGCGCGCTTTAGGTGTTTTAGATAAAATGAAGACGAGTTTTATAAACCCGGTACAGTATACGCTGCAACTGGGCGATGATAAAATTGCGGTGAATGATTTGATAGGCCACAACATACGTCTGCAATGGACGGGGCGTATTTTTTGTACCGTATGCGGAAAGAAAACCAACAAAAGTTTTGGCGAGGGTATGTGCTATAACTGCTTTAGCAGTGCACCCGAAAATGCGGAGTGTATTTTGCGCCCCGAGTTGTGCGAGGCACACCTGGGCAAGGGCCGCGACCCTGAATGGGAGCAGCGCAACCACCTGCAGCCACACTTTGTTTACCTGGCGCTTACCAACTCGGTAAAGGTGGGTGTAACCCGCGGTAACCAGATACCTACACGCTGGATAGACCAGGGTGCGCACAAGGGCATAATAATAGCCGAAACGCCTTACCGGCAGCTGGCGGGTAAAATAGAGGTGGCGCTAAAGGAACACCTGAGCGATAAAACCAACTGGCAGCGGATGCTTAAAAACGAACCGGCCGAAGGCATAGAACTGTTGGCAGAGAAAGACCGCGTAATAGGCCTGCTGCCCGAGGAGTACCGTCAGTACCGTTCGGCCAACGATGAGATAGTAGAACTGATTTACCCGGTGTTGCAGTACCCTGCCAAGGTAACCTCGCTATCGTTTGAAAAAGTGCCGAGCATAGAGCTAAAACTAAACGGCATACGCGGACAATACTTTTTATTTGAAAACGGAAATGTGATAAATATACGCAGTAAGAGCGGGTATGAAGTGGAGTTGGTTGCGTAGTGATAAATACCATTGGCTAAATTATATTTATACGTCATTGCGAGGAGGCTTTGCGACGAAGCAATCTCAGCGTTTAATATAATGCATTTAGATTGCTTCGTCGCGCCCAAAGCGGCGCTTCTCGCAATGACGTTCGCTTGTTTATTTTGTAATTAACCTAACTAATGTTTTATGACACAGTACGACAAACTATGGAACTATTACAACCCGGCAGAAACCGAAGAGAAGTTCCGCGCGGTATTAGGTGAAACATCGCCGGATAAAAACCTGAGCGAGCATTTGCAGTTGCTTACCCAACTGGCGCGCACGCAAAGTTTGCAACGTAAGTTTAACGAGGCCCACGAGATACTGGACGGGGTTAGCAAACAGCTACCCGAAGCCAAAGGCACCGAGCATGTGCGCTACTACCTGGAGCGGGGCCGTACCTTTAACAGCAGCGGCGATAAACGCAATGCAGAGGTTTGTTTTACACAAGCCTACAACATTGCTACCGATGTAAAAGAAGATGGCTATGCGGTAGATGCTATCCATATGCTGGCTATTATATCGCCGCCCGATGAGGCCGTAAACCTGAACGAAAAAGCAATAGTATATGCCGAAAGTTCGGAGAACCCACAGGCTAAAAACTGGCTGGGTTCGTTATACAACAACCTGGGCTGGAGCTACTTTGACCGTGGCGAATACGAGAAAGCGCTCAGCATATTTTTACGTGCGCTTAAATGGCGCGAAGAACGAAAAGCACCAACCGAAATTTTTTTAGCCAAGTGGTGCGTGGCACGTACCCTGCGTGCCCTTAACCGGATAGATGATGCACTTACCGTACAACTGGCGTTGTTTGAAGAAGCTTCGGAAACCGGCAACAGTGATGGTTATGTACACGAAGAGCTGGGCGAACTGTTTTTGCAAAAAGGCGACAAACTAAAATCGCCGTTCCACTTTGAGAAAGCCTGGGAGCTGCTATCGGCCGACCCATACCTGGCACAAAACGAACGGCCAAGGCTGGATAGAATAAAGGAGTTGAGCAAGCAGTAATATAGAATAAAACATGCCCCACCCGGCTATAGTTTAGCAAACCGTCTTTATTTGTAACGCCCCCCAGATAAGTTGACGGACTTATGAACGTACCGAGTGCCTCTGGTAATCGGGACGTTCTATTTGATACAAATACTTTAGTTGGAATATTGCATTACCATAGCTTTTATGCTATCGGCTACTTGAGTGGAAAAAATAACTGCGCCGCTACCATCCAGATGCGTATAATCACGAAAAACAGTTCCTTTAACAGATAGGTCCATTCGTAAATAATCGCAATATGGGATATTGCCTTTACGAGCTTCCGCTGCAATATCAAACTGCCTTGCCCAGCCTTCTATACGGGTATACACTGGTGGCTGTATAAAAACAGGTTGACAACCTTTCGCTTTTAACAAAGCAACAATCTTATCTAAATATGGATTACCATTTGGCACATTCATTTTTGAATTAATCCGCTTCTCGGTATAGCGTTCATCATCAAAATCATCATTATGGGGGATTGTCTTTAAATATCTAAATCCATTAGTAGCATACAGATATGGCTTATGGCGGTACTTGCTTATAATATCTACAATACTGAACTCGGTGTTAAACTCGGCATACTTGATAAAGGGCACATATCTCCATAACGCACATTTCAATATCCCTCTTTTTTCTGCCACAACACCAGCTACAGTTACATCGCCTATATATGGCAGATAACGATATTCATGAAAAGGATAGGAATAAGAATAATCTGGCATCATTTGAAAAATATCAGTCTGTACAAAAACTACCCTTGCATTATTATTATGCTTAAAAAACTGATCAAGTAACAGATAACTTTCGGCAAACTCGCTTCCATCAAGTCCTAAATTATATCCCTTTAATCCTGTAATTGAATCGATAGTTACAGTATTAAAAAAACACTCGGTACGTGATGAACCAACCATAATATAATCATAATTGGTATTATTAATACGCATCACTACCTGTGCTTTATCAGTATGATACGTTGTAGTTATATAATAATAATACCGGTCAGCTGCAAACAGCAGTGCAAGTAAAATAAACAGCCCAACAATTAGCTTAATACTCCGTAACATAAATCAGAATTGGAAATAAATAAAATCCTGAGCACTATGAAACATAGCAAACGTCAAAAACACCCCTATAAGTACTATATAAATAACTGTTTGAATTAACCAGGGTTTGCTGTTAAGCAATTTATAAAGACTAACCCTTGTATGTAGCCATTCCAGTGTAAACAGTAATATAATAGCCAGTAAAGAAAGAATAAACTCACTGGTATAGGGATAATCTTTTACCGGCAACATATGCAAACCTATCTGCGACTTTTTAAAATTCAAAATTCCTTTAATGTAAGTTGCTGCCGATTGGATACTGTCAGCACGAAAAAAAATCCAGGCAAAAACTACCAGGTGAAACGTAAAAGCCCATTTTAGGAGTGTGGTAACCCGCCCAATAATATTCTGACTTGTTTCTGCAACTTTGTTCACACCGTATATCAGCCACTCTGCCACTACATAAAAAGCGTGCAAAACGCCCCATACAATAAATGTCCAACTGGCTCCATGCCAAAAGCCACTTACCGAAAAAACAACAAACTGATTTAGAATAGTACGGGAGGTGCTTTTGCGGTTACCGCCCAAGGGGATATAAAGATAATCCCGAAACCATGTAGATAATGAAATATGCCATCGTGACCAAAATTCGCGGATAGAAACCGACAGATAAGGAGTACGGAAATTAGTCATCAACTCTACCCCCATTATACGCGATGCCCCCAAAGCTATACTGGAATAACCACTAAAATCACAATAAATCTGAAATGCAAAAAAATACGAAGCCAGCAATAATTGAAATCCTTGCAGTTCAGTAGAATTATCAAAAGCATAATTTACAAATACAGCAAGCCTGTCTGCTATAAGCATTTTTTTTACCAGTCCCCAGAAAATCATTTGAAGGCCACTAATCACACGGTTAGTATCCCAGGTATGTGACTGATGAAATTGGTACAACAGGTTCTGTGGTCGCTCTATAGGGCCGGCAACCAATTGAGGGTAATACATCACATAAAGGCTATATATAATAAAGTTCTTTTCAGCTTTCTGTCTGCCATAGTAAACTTCAAAAACATAAGACAAGCTTTGAAATGTATGAAACGACAGCCCTATGGGAAGTATAATATTAAGAGGGTCGAATTTTTCACGACCCTGTAAAGCCAAAAAAACAAGGTTGACATTATCAATAAAAAAATTGTAATATTTAAAAAAGAAAAGGATAAGGCAGGTGGTAATTATACTCCCTACCATCCATAGTTTACGTTTTTTTCCAACTGTTCTTTCGATATAAATACCAGCTGTGTAGTCTACCAGTATTGTCAAAAACAATATAAGGATATACTTAGGTATAAAGAACATGTAAAAAACACAACTTGCAACCAGCAACATTACTACACGTAACCTTTGTGGCAGTACAAAGTACATTAATGTGGTAACTATAAAGAAAATCAGGAAATTAAACGAATTGAACAACATGCTTCAGTGTTACTGGTAATACATACAATAATAGTACAAATATGTATTATTAAAACAGTCCCAAACCACTACCCTGCACAAAACTATTTTATCAGATATGGTTATGCCTACATACCGTGGCTATAAAAACTGGCTTCATAAAACAAGACATTAATTCTCTGATATAGCTTCCTGATTAGGGTTACTCCAGTATTTACGCCATTTCTCAAGCACGGCCTGAAACTCAGTCGGCAGGGGCGCTTCGAAGAACATTTCTTTACCGGTAACAGGGTGTATAAAACCAAGGGTAGCAGCATGCAGCGCCTGGCGTGGCATAATATCAAAACAATTTTCTATAAAGTGTTTATACTTGCTGTAAACGGTGCCCTTTAGTATACGGTCGCCGCCATAGCGGGTGTCGTTAAACAGGGTATGGCCTATGTACTTCATATGTACACGTATCTGGTGCGTGCGACCGGTCTCCAGTTTACACTCTACCAGTGTTACATAGTTCAGGCGCTCAATAACCTTGTAATGTGTAACAGCATGCTTACCTGCTTCGCCATCGGGAAAGGCCTGCATCTGCATACGTTCGCGGGTATCGCGGCCTATGTTTACATTGATGGTACCTTCGTCTTCTTTCAGGTCGCCCCAAACCAATGCTATATACTTGCGTTTAGATTTACGGTCAAAAAACTGTTTGGCAAGGTGCGCCAGTGCCTGGTCGGTTTTAGCCATTACAATAAGTCCGCTAGTACCTTTATCTAACCGGTGCACCATACCAGGGCGGAAATCTTCTTTAGCCTTTGGCAGGTTTTGCAGGTGGCCCAGTACGGCATTAATCAACGTGCCGCGGTAGTTACCCAAACCGGGGTGCACCACCATTTCGGGCGCTTTGTTTATCACAATCACATCGTCATCTTCATACACTACATCTATAGGAATGTTCTCTGCCACCAGGTCGAAATTCTCTGAGTGCTTGGGCATCAGCAGCAGTATCTCATCCAGTGGACGAACCTTGTAGTTAGATTTTACCGGCTTGCCATTTACCAGTATGCTACCGGCATCGGCACCGGCCTGTATCTTGGTACGGCTAACATTGTTACCTAAAAAGGTGTGCACAAACTTATCTATGCGCACCGGACTCTGGCCCTTATCTACGGTTAGCTTTACTTCATCTACCAGCACATCGCCGGTATCGGCGCCGCCAGTTATTTCATCATCTTCGATATATTCTTTCTTCACAGGGTAATTAGTTAAGCAACTTCATGTGGCCTTTCAGGCGAACCAGTACATCAATCTCCATAGGGTCGTACCCTTGCTTAACAGCCAGGTAATACGATATCCAGTCACCCAGATGAACAAAAAAGAAATGCTTTTCGAATGTATCGATACCACGGGCATCTATTTCATATACATTATCCGATAGCTTTTCTATCACTTCTTTTTTAAACAAAATACGGGCTGTGTTGCGTTCATATTCATCATCGGCACGTAGTATAAGTACCGCAAGGGCCTTGTTCATCTCGCGCCAGCCTACCAACTCGTTGTGGTTCATTTCCGGTATTACATTGTACCAGCAATGCAGTTTAGAGTTTTCGTTAATCTGCTGTTTAAGGCGCAGGGCGGTACTTTCGTATTTATCTTCAGTATACAGTACTATAACTTTCTGCACCAGTTTTTCGGCCAGTGCTTCTGCTTCTTTCATTACCTCTGCCTGGCCGGTCTCCAAAAAATCGGCTACACGTAAAAACACGTTTTTAAAACCGGCATCAATAAGGCCATATTGGTGTAATATAAAAAATAACTGTACGCCCGAAAAGCCAAGGCAGGCCCTGGGAGGAAAACCAGCAGGTATACTAAAAACCTGAAAGCCGTGTATATGGGCAATATGGGCCAGGCGGCCACCCGATGTTACACAAACCGGCTTCAGGCCCTTTTCTATTGCCTGGTGTGTGCAGGATAAAGTTTCTTCTGTATCGCCGGAATATGAGGCCAGGATAAGTAAGGTATTGCTATTGACAAATGCAGGCAGGAAATAACTTTTGTTTACTATTACAGGCACTTTCAACTCATCGCGCAACAACTCGCTTAATATATTACCACCAATTCCCGAGCCTCCTAATCCGCAAATAACTACGTTGCTTATGTTATGCTTTTCTACCGAAGCATTAAATGCCTTTTCTCCTATCACGAGTGCTTCGCGCAGTTGCCCCGGAAAAGTTTTAATCAGTTCGTACATATAATTTAAAAAAGTAAGAGTGCAAATAAACAAAAAATGTTCGTTTGCCACTCACTATCAATCAAAATAGCCTAAAACAGAAAAAGCTTCTCGTTCTGGCAACGAGAAGCTTTTCAATATGGTTTAGCGAAGGCGCTGTGATATCGTGTTGTATTATCTATTACGGCTAACCCCGAAAAAAAGTTCCGGCATTATTACAACACCCGTGTTGTTCAGGTACGCTTACCTGTCTTTTTTGCAAACCTGAAATCGCCTTTTTTACAAAGCTTTACATAGGGTATCGTCAGTTTAAGGTTAGCGTGTATATCTGCGTTGTATAGGTACTTTTTAGCAAACAGGCCAAGCAGGTCCTGTGTACCAATAGTAAGCGGGCCCAGGCGCAGGGTAGTGCCCAGGCTAAAGTTACCAAACACATCGTACGATAAAGGCAGGTACACCCCTATCCACTTGTTTTCGTATTTAGGTGTAAGGGCAAAGGTGGTAACGTGGTGAACCATGCGCTGCTGCGGCGACATGTTAGGCGATATCATAGCCGTAAATGCTATACCCAGATCGTTACGTATATAGTAATCTATAAACAAGTTGAAACGGGTAGGTAGTATTACCGTAAAGTGCTCCGAACTGTTCTGAACCACGAACCTGTTATTGATGGTATCGTCTAAACTCTGCAGACCATTAGGGAACTGAGCATTGCTTACATCCCAGTTACGTATATCGGCATAAAAATCGCGGCTGTTGTTGCTGCGCTTAAACCGTAAAGCACCCATATCTACTACTGATAACCCGGCTGCCAGTTTATAGTGTTTCTTATCGCCAAAAGTTTCGCAATGGCAATCCATTTGTTCATTACGATCTTTTTCTGGCCACCATTCGTATACCACTCCCAAATCGGCACCCACCGTAGGTGTTCCGGCCTTAAACGCCGTGGCATTACGCATATAGCTATTTAAACTTTGCACAGCGTTATTGTTGGTACCGGCAGAAGTGATTAATCCGTCGCTGTAAGCATAGCTGGCTTTGGTATCGTAAATATTCAGCTGGTCGTACTCCGTCCAGCGATAGTTAAGGTCCTTCACATAGCCATATGCCCCGGCAACCGGCATCAGCAACTTAATGGTTCCTCCGGCTTTAATAAGGTGCGACCCTTTATTGTAGGCTATCCGCGAGTAGGTAATACCAAAATCGTTCCACACAGCCGATTTAAGCGACAGGTTGGCATTGTTGAGTTCGCGGCCCAGGTAATTGGTTAGCTGGTTGGCCTGATAGCCCAGACCATGGTAGGCCGTGCGGGCAAATACCTCGGTAACATTATCGGCATTGGCAACTGCGTTTACATGGTAGCTAAAGCCTATGGCATTTAGGTTGCGCTTGTGTTTAGGGCCAAACGAAAACATAAACGATAACGGCCCCTGAACCTGTGCACCAAAGTATGCGCGCTTATCGCGGCCATTTACACGCTCGTGCATATAGTCCTGCTGAAAGGTAGAGGAGTTAAATAACGATGGGTGTAATAATGGTTTACGATTGATACCTACATAATTATTGTTGAAAGTTGCAGCTACTCCTATCAGGTTAATATCTACCATAAACGGGCTATTGGCAATAGCCGGATTAAAATTAACGTTGGTAATGCCGCCATATGCACTACCTCTTAAACCAATAAAAAACTGTGCTTGTGCAGCCGTAGTGCAAAGCAGCATAGCGGCTATAGTTAGTGTGTACCTGCTCATACTTATTGGGTTTGCAACAAACAACACCGGCGGCGCCTGCCGGTTAGTTGTTTGTAGGTTAAACAATAAGTCAAAATAGCAGCATTGGTTTAGCTTATACTCATTTAACGCCCACTTCTGTTTTTTTAGTATGCCTTACGCCCCGAAATGTTTACCCGCATGGCCGGAGTTAAGTAACTATGTATCTGTAATAAGTGCGCCTGTTTGTATAAAATGCATGGTTATTAATGCCTGTTTTAATACTTTGCAGCGCTTAAGCCTCCACACTATCTATGAAAAAATTATTGGTTGTATTTGCCGCGTTGATACTAACAGCCTGCGAACCAAGGCCCGATACGGCACCCGACGCAACGTCATCGGATTTGTATAAGGTAGTTGGTGTTAAAGACGGCGACACTATTGAATTACTTAAAGATGGGCAAACCGAGGTGGTAAGGCTGGCAGAAATTGACTGCCCTGAAAAAGCACAGGCCTACGGCAAAAGAGCCAAACAGTTTACCTCTGATATATGTTTTGGCAAATACGTTAAACTACGTGGAGATAACAAGCGCGACCAGTATAAGCGCCTGGTAGCTACTGTTATAATTGATGACACCCTAAACCTTAACAGCGAGCTGTTAAAGGCAGGTTATGCCTGGCATTTTAAACGCTACAGCAATAACAGCGAGTATGCTTTGCTGGAAGAAACAGCCAGACAAGAGCGTATAGGCCTGTGGGCCGACCCAAACCCCGTAGCGCCGTGGGAATGGCGAAAAGAAAATCACCGCTGAGGTTTGCTAAACTTTTTACGTTCCCAATGATTGGAACCGCTTTTTACCACAAAGCCTTTACCAAATGTTTCTTTGCCGGTTACCTTTTCTATAGGCGAATACCAAAACTCAACATTGCACTGAGCAGCAGTTACATTAATGGTAAAATAACCATGCTTAGAAAACTGGCACCACCGGTGGTGAGGGTTGAGCCCTTTGCTAAAGCTTTGCACCAGAGGAATAAACGCAGCCGGCACCCCGGCCTCTTTCATGTTAATACGCGATATACTGGGGCCTGTAACCTCTACCCCTATAGCACCATTGCCGGTACGCTTACTGTACCGGCTTTTGTTTTTAGGATCATCCACCATATCCATTACAAAACTCATGTGTATATCGCCGGTTAGTACTACCACATTGTTTATTTTGTTACTATCAATAAACCGATATAGCCTGTTCCTGTCGTCGGGAAAACCGTTCCAGTTACCATCATCAAACACGCGGCCATTGCCGCGCTTAATAAACTTAGGCGCCCCCTCACTAAGCCAGTCTGTCATCATTTCCTGGTTGCCTATTAAATGCCATGTAGTTGCAGACTGCAATAAGTTATTTTTCAGCCAGCTATCCTGCAGGTTACCCAGTACAGATTTTTTTCCGGGTTCGTATTCTTCTTTACCTCTAAACAATTGCATATCTACCATGTTCAAATCGGCCAGTTTACCAAACTGAAAGCGGCGGTAGATACGCTCTGGCCGGGTGGTGTCGGGCATGCGTATAGGCAGGTACCAATAAAATGCTTTTATGGCATCCTCGGGCTTGCCGGGTTCTTCTACATCTGTATCGTGGTTATCCCATTCTGCTATCCAGGTTTTATTCTGCCGGGCAGCACGCAGGTCAGGGTCCAGTAAATAATACCTATGACGTTCACACCAGTCATCTAACCCCGCACAATCTTTTACAGGCCCGGCCGGCATACGGTTTAACTGCTGGTCATCGGCATAGTCGTATACATAATCGCCCAGGTGCACTACATAATCTACATCGGCCCGTTCTGCAATACGTCGGTAAGCATTAAAATAGCCAGCCCATATACTGCTGCATGATACTACAGCCAGCTTAAACTGTTTAACGGTATCGGCCGGCAAGGTTCTGGCAACACCAGTCTGCGATTGTTTACCCGCCCCGGTAATAAACCTGTAATAATAAGAGTGACCTGGTTGTAAACCATCTACATCTACTTTTACAGTAAAATCTGCCGAGGTGTTAGCAGGGATATTGCCATACCTTACAATATTGGCAAAGCCTGTATCGGTAGCTACCTCCCATTTCAGATTTACAGAATTACCGGTCATTTCGGCCCTTGTCCATATAATAACCCTGTCCTGCAATGGGTCGCCACTGGCAACGCCGTAACTAAATGGAAAACAGGCCGAATCGGGGTACATACCAGCCGCATATTGAGCCTGCAGCGGTGACAGAAACGCCACACCGGCTATTAAACTGCATAAAAACATCTTAAAAGCTACAGAGGGGGTACTTTTTATAAACCGTATCAAATTATATCTGTTTTTTTGAATTTAACTATCTTATCCACTCTGGCCTAATCTAATTATAGTTTTAAACTTAAAACAACATATTTGTAACTGTTTATTAAGATGTAGCAATATGGTAAGCGATATAGCCGAAAAGGCAAAACGAATTTCTGCAGACAGAAAAAGGACCAACATACTAAGAGGGCCTGAACAGGCAACTATTGCCTTTTTGTGCCGTATTATGCCTCCTTTTGTAACGCCCGATATGCTTACAATGATCTCGCTTATTGCAAGCCTTATCATTTTCTATGGTTTCTATATGGCAAAGGGCAACCCCTACTATTTTGCTGTTAGTATAGCTGGCTTTGCGTTACAATGGTTTGGCGATTCGCTGGATGGCCGCCTGGCATACTACCGGGGTATACCTCGCAAGTGGTATGGCTTTGCACTGGATATGTGCATGGATTGGGCATCGACTGTACTGATGGGCCTGGGCTTTTTCTTTTACCTGGGCGATGAATACAAAATAGTAGCGTTTCTGTTTATTGCTGCCTACGCATGGATAATGATACTTACCCTGATGAAGTATAAAATAACCGGCTCGTATGCCATCGATTCGGGCCTTTTGGGCCCAACCGAACTACGTATTGGCATTTGTGGCGTGTTGCTTGTATCTATGTTCTACCCACAGGTGCTTGTATTTTTTGCCTGCTGCCTGGTTGGCGTAATTGCAATTATTGATTTTGTAGAATTTAGAAATGTGCTGAAATTTGGCGATGAACGCGACCGCGCCGAAAAAGAAGCCAAGAACAGAATTAACTAGCGCTGTGGCATTCCCTTCCCGCCAATCGCTCCTTACTTTTTTTAAAGCACAATTTTCGGCTTTTGTAGGTGCGCTTTTCGACTATGGCATTATGATAGTGCTTACCGAATATGGTGGCATACACTACACACGGTCGATAATAATAAGCGGTATTTTTGGTGCAATAATCAATTTTAGCCTTAACAGGTATTGGGCATTCAATAGCCGCGAGGTTAGCCAACGCACACAGCTGTTCAGATTTGTGTGTGTGGTATTAAGCAGTATTACCATTAAAAGTGCAGGCACCTATGTACTTACCGAACTAATTAAGCTGGATTACAAAATTTGCCGCTTTATGGTAGATGCCGTTGTTTCGTTTGGCATTAACTACCCCATGCAGAAATACTGGGTATTTAAAAAAGAGGCCTAGCGGCTAT
This sequence comes from uncultured Chitinophaga sp., assembly GCA_964423405.1. Lineage (GTDB taxonomy): Bacteria > Bacteroidota > Bacteroidia > Chitinophagales > LD1 > Bog-950. Next base: position 12,471 of record CAYREY010000009.1, read on the forward strand.
TATAGTTTAGTACGCAGCAGTACCGCAAAGTGGTCAGATAAGTCTTTATGCTTTTTATGCCATTGCGTTACATAACGCATCACCCGTCGCTCGGTTTGCAGGTAAACGCAACCATTGGGGCGACAAAACACGTAATCTATCAGATTTCTACGTGTAGGGCTATAAGTATCCATGTCATTTAGTAAATGATCGCTGGTCCATTGCAGTTCGCCGGTAATGTTACCATCCTCTGCCTGTATTTCTTTAATAAGGGTTGGATACAAAATAGTATCGGAGCGGCGGGTATTAAAATCGCCGCAGGCAAATTGCGGTATGCCTTGCTTTTCGTGCTTCTTTAGAAGCAAGCCGGCATCTTTATACTGCGATATTTTAAGCTCCCTGCTCCCTCCTGCTTCCATGTGTGTACCCAATACCTGAAAGGTTTTGGTAGGATGGTTGATTTCTACCAACAAGGCGCCCTTGCCTGCCATTTTATCTATACCTTCCAGCCAGCCATACCTGATACTTTCAACCTCTTTCATTGGGTATTTACTAAATATAATAACCCCACCGGCCCGTTTAAATGTTATGCCCTTACGGTTTTGCGCACCCTCCTGATATGGGTACATTATTCTTAGCTGCCGTGCAATCAGCTTCATAGCCAACCTATCGTATGCCTCCTGAAAAACAATAACATCGGGCGACTCTTTAAGCAGGATACCGGGTATTATATGCGCCCGTTTAACCGGGTGATGTTTTAAGTGAACAGCTACTCTCGGCAGCATTTTAATGTTCCAGGTAAGTATACTTACATGATTGGATGAGCTATCTTTAGTAGCATCACTACCGTTTCCGGCGGTGGCCTGTAGCATTGTAATCAATAACAAAACAGCAATGTAAAAACGCATAAAAACAGAGTTATAAAATAAATATACAAAACATTCCATGCCATTGATATAAAACAAAGCGGCCTCCCTGTCGGGAGGCCGCTTTAACAATTATGTTGGTAAACTAAATTATTTGCTGATGGTTAATCTCTTAACCGCAGTTTTATCGCCGCTCTGGATTTTAACCAGGTAAGTACCGTTAGCAAGGTCGCTGAAATCGAAAGATTTGGTTACTGATGAAGGCAGATCGTTAGAGTTGTAAGCCTTAACCATAGAACCGATGATGTTGTAAACTTTAACCGATAGGTTTTTCTCAACACCGTTTATAACGATAGTTACGTTACCGGTAGATGGGTTTGGTTGCATAGTGATGGCATTGCTGAAAGTTACATCTTCAATACCAGTAACACAAGCTGCATTAGAAGCGGCCAGTACCTGTACGTTAACAAGCGCTGATTTGAATACGCAGTTGTTAGCGTCGGTCATTTGCAATTGAACCTGGTAAACACCTGGGTTAGCGTAGGTGTTGGTACCATCCATGTTGAAACCGATGTTACCGTCGCCGAAAGTCCATTGTGGAGTCCAGCCAGACTGGTTGGTAGAAGTATTGGTGAAAGTTACCGGACGATCTTCGCAAACTGGTGGATTAGGGTTAGTGAAAGTTACATTGTTAGTAACACCACCTGGGTATTGAACGTTGATTGAAGCAGTACCTGAACAACCTGCGTTGTTAGTAACAGTTACAGTATAAGTACCGGCTGTGTTAACCTGTACGCTTGGTACGTTGGTACCGGTAGCGCCAGTGCTCCAGCTGTAGAATTTACCGGTGGTGAAACCGCTAAGCTGGGTAACCAGGGTAAGAGTAGAACCGCAGGTAAGATCTACCGGGCTCTGTGCAGTAAAGTTAACGTTAACGCCTCTTGACTGGATAGTAGCAGTAGCTACAGTTGTTTGGTTGTTACCATCGGTTACGGTTACAGTTACAGTAGCGTTGTTGTTACCTACAACAAAATCTACCGACTGGTCGCCAGTGCTGGTAAGAGTACCGCTGGTAGTAGCCCAGCTGTAAGTGTAGTTAGGGGCATCTGAACCAAAAGCGTTAGCATTCAGGGTAAGTATACCACCCGGGCAGCCTCTTAGCGAGTCTGAAGTGATAACAGCACCGTAGTCAACGTTCAGGGTAAGGTATGGTATAAAGCTTGCGTTCTGCAGGAATATGTTTTCGCATGCAGAAGGCTCATAGCTACCTGATTGGTTGCAATCGAAGAATATCTGGTTAGTGTAAAGACCGGTGTTAGGGAACTGAGCATCCCAGTTAAGGAACGCTAAAGTGTTGAAACCTGCAGCCGATGGAGCTGAAAGACAGTCGCCTGCGCAATCATCACGAGAACCAATAGCAATCTGGAATTTGTTAGCAGTATCACCAGCAAAGTCAACACGTACACCAAAAGTCTGGCCGGTTGCAAATGCAAGGTTAGGGTACATGCTCAATACTGCATAGTTACCACCTGCAGCAAGCGATGCATTGGTAGTAATAGTAGTATCCCAAAGTGTAGTAGCTGTAATAGTACCTTGTGGGGTACCTACACCGCTTACCTGCATGCTGGCTCTGTTGAACACAGTAATGGTGATGGTATCGGTAGTAGCAGTTGTATTAGTGTGGGCAAAAATGATATCCAGACTGTCCAGGTTAAAAGAAGCCTGGTTACGTGGAATGAATACCTGATTCTGAGCCTGGTCAAGATATACCAGTGAATCATATATCACTGCACAGTATTTCATGGTAAATACATCAGTAGGAGAATATCTTCTGTTTAGATCCCATGCATAACGGGCATAGTCACCACCCGATATAACGGTGTATGCTTCATCTAACCCGTCGTAATCTAGGGCGATAACTTCGGTAGCTGCACGGCTGCTAGCGCTGTTGAAAGCCTTCTTCTGAACCTGAATAGGCTGTTTTGAACGCGACGCAGGAGTGCCGTCACTCGTTCTCGCGTTAGTATTGGTTTGAGCGTTTGTTGTTGCCAACAAAGCTACAAAGCCGACAAGCATAGTAAATAACTTTTTCATAATTGCCGTTTTGATTTTTGTTTTTAGTTACTAATAAATAATTGTTAGGTAAAAGTAATGCCCTTTTTCTAAACAGGTGCGCAAATGAACACAAAAAACTCAGACAATCAAAAAAAATGACAGTTTTGTGACAATAATCATTCTGTACCCTATATAGAGTGTAATAAGACGAAAATTAAGGCATTATACTGCAATACTCAGGCGCACTTTAACAAAACAATAACTACAAAAAAGGGGAAGAGGCCAGGGATACAATATACGTTTAACTACAACATTTGTATTTGAAGGTAACTTTTAACCAGGGTTGGGCTGTTGCACAACCGTTAGACCCTGAAGCATAGCTAAAGCTTTGAAATACATAACTGTGTGATGGGCCACAAATTGCGTCAAGATAATTTTCGATGGCTGTTGCAGCTGTATTAAAATAGGCATTCTGGTCGGCAACAGTGTACACGGTAGATGGACAATCCGGGCCACCTCCTGCAATTCTATCTACACAAATAGTAGCAGTGTATGTTGGCGATGAGATACAGCTAGACGGAAATGCTAACGACAACGGCAAACCACACATCAGGTTTTTACCATCTGCTGTCATTTCTGTAACCAGTGCATCACAACCTGTAACGGTTTGTCGTACACATACTGCTTTGTGCTGTTTAACCAAATTGGCATCGGCAACATCGTCGCCGTTTACCACTTCTACTTTTTTACATCCTGTTGAAAAAGAAATAAAAGCCACTACTACCAGTGTGGCTGCTCGTGTCAAATTAAATAGTTGTTTCATGTTCTTGGTTTTAGTTATTGGAAATTTACCTCTTCCCCAAAACCAAGGTATAGTGCGGCCTAATCTGTTCAAAAGACAGAAAAAATGATTTATCTGTTTTTTTAAGGTGGATTTTAGACTGAAAAAAAAATGGAGCCTTACTGTAAAAAACACACAATAACCGGCACCTCAAAAAATAAAGAAATAATAAAATATCAATACTATAGATATACATCTAATATCAAGAAGCATCTTCTGATTGTTCAGCGCTCCAATAACAACTGCGGCAACGTGGCTCGTAGCTATCTTTCTCACCCAGCAGTATCTTGCTTTTGCTGGCGGCCTTGCGGTACGAGAAATGAGCAATATCGCCGCATTTCATACAAATGGCATTTACCTTGGTAATATAGTCGGCTATGGCCAGCAGGTGGGGCATGGGGCCAAACGGCTTGCCTTCAAAATCCATATCCAGCCCGGCTATTATAACCCGCACGCCTTTGCGGGCCAGTTGCTCGCAAACAGCCGGCAGTTCCATATCCATAAACTGTGCTTCATCTACACCCACCACTTCTATACCTTCGGCCATCAATAGTATGTTCTCCGAGTGCGTTATGGGAGTAGAACGAATAGAGTTAGAATCGTGCGAAACTACATTTACCGCATCGTACCGGGTATCTACCGTTGGCTTAAATATCTCTACTTTTTTATTGGCAATCTGCGCCCGCTTTAGCCTGCGGATCAACTCTTCTGTTTTACCACTGAACATAGAGCCGCACACTACTTCAATCCATCCTTTCCGGTCTTTACCATTTAACGGCTCAATAAACATAGGCTATGCAGGGTTGGGGTTTAATGATTATTGTAGATTACAGGTGCAATAATTTTGTTTAAAACTCATTTAATAACCAGAGCGCATTTTGTGCTCCTTTGTTATCAAATACTGTTTTATGAAGGGTTCGAAAATACCGGATTTACTCGAAAAAATTAACCGCACTGCAAAAGATGCCGATTTTGCCAGCCTAAGTAAGCTGGACTACGACCTGCTGATGCAGCACCTGCGCGACCTGTACGAGGCCATAGATAATGCCCGCAACAATAGCGAGCAGGAAGAGATAATTGTTACCGTACCACAACCCATACGTAAAAAGCTGCTGAACCCTAACGAAGGCATATTGCTTACCAACGAAGTTGCCCCACCGGCACCCGAGGTTAAAACCGAGCAACCCGTAGTGCAAAAAACCGTTATACCTGCACCCATATTTACCGAGGTAAAACAGCAGCAACCTGTAGTAGAACCCATAGCAGAAAAAGCAGTTATAAAAGAGCCGGTGATACCGGTAATTGAAAAGAAAACCGAGCCTGTTGTAAAGGCCGGCACACCGGTAACCAGCATTAACGAAAAGATACAGGGCAGCACCAGCCTGAACGATAAACTGAAAGCCGGCACCACCGAAATACACCGCCGCTTATCGGTGCGCCCACTGAAAGATTTGATAGACCTGAACAAGCGCTTTGTTATACAGAACGAACTGTTTAAAGGCAACGCCGATGCCATGGCTGCTGCCGTGCAGTTTATCGACTCGGCGCAGGATATGACCGCCGCCGAAACCTACCTGAACAACGAAGTAGCCCCTAAACTAAACTGGGACGAAGCCTCTCAGGCCGTACGTATGTTCCGCAAACTGGTGAAGCAAAAATTTGGTGAAGAGTAACTTGCCCGGTGCCCTTACCCCCTAAAGGTGTTAACCCACCCCTTAACTAAGTATTTAATTATAAGTGCTTTGTAAAATTTTGGTGTTAACCCACCCCCTACGCCTATATATAATAAATAATTAAAATATATAAGGTAATTTACTATTTGCGGGGCAGCCAGTTAACCTCTTCTGCGCCCAGATCTTTAGCCATTTTACGGCCCAGGGTAAACAGGTAATCGCTCAGGCGGTTCAGGTATTTAATAGCAATCAGTTCTTCGGGGTTGGTAGCGCCGGCACTGCCGGTACTATGGTGCAGGGCCACGCTCAGGCGCTCGGCACGGCGGCACACGGTACGCGCCAGGTGGCAATAAGATACATGCACATGCCCGCCCGGCAATATAAAATTACGCAGCGGCTCCAGTTGCTCATCCATAGCATCAATAGCCTTCTCCAGCACTTCAATATCGCTTTCGTGCAGGTCGGGTGTTTTCAGTTTATGGTTGGCTGGGTCGGCAGCAAGGGTAGCGCCAAGGGTAAACAAGCGGTCCTGTATCTCTTTCAGCAGTTCGCGGGTAGTGTCGTTTGTTTGTACATCGCGCAGCAGCCCTATCCAGCTGTTCAGTTCATCTACAGTGCCGTAGGCATCAATACGCAACTCGCTCTTAAGTACACGGCGGCCTCCAAATAGCGAGGTTTCGCCCACATCACCGGTTTTGGTATAAATTTTCATAGCAGGGTATTAAACAGGTGCACCGGCCAGCACAGGGGTGTTGGCTATATCGGTTTCAATCAATCCATCGCGCAGGCGCAAAATGCGGCGCGCATGGCGGGCTATATCTTCTTCGTGTGTTACTATAATAACGGTATTGCCATGGCGGCTTATATCTTCCATTATAGCCATAATCTCGTACGATGTCTTCGTATCCAGGTTACCCGTAGGCTCATCGGCCAGTATTATACTGGGGTTATTTACCAGGGCACGGGCTATAGCCACCCGCTGGCGCTGCCCGCCCGATAGCTCATTAGGCTTGTGGGTCATACGGTCTTTCAAACCCACCATAGCCATTACCTCCTCGGCACGTTTGGTACGGTCGGCCTTGCTCATGCCCGCATATACCATAGGTAATGCCACATTCTCCAACGCGGTTAAGCGGGGCAACAGGTTAAAGGTCTGAAAAATAAAACCTATCTCTTTATTACGCACCAGCGCAAGCTGGTCATCGGTCATTTCAGCTACTTCGGTATTGTTCAGTTTGTACGAGCCGGCGCTGGGCGAATCCAGACAGCCCAGTATGTTCATCAGCGTACTTTTACCCGAACCCGAAGGGCCCATCAGCGCCACGTACTCTCCTTTGTTGATAGAAAGCGATACATCTTTAAGCGCCGCAATTACCTGCGAACCCATTACGTATTCTTTCTTTATATGCTTTATTTCAATTACCGGCGAAGCCATGTTGTCTATTATTATTTCTTAATCACCTTAGGTACTTTAAAGTAGTCGCTGTCGCGCTGTGGTGCATTTTGCAAAGCCTCTTCTTTGGTAACCGTATCGGCTATTACATCTTTACGCAACACATTCTTCTCGTCGGTCATATATATCAATGGCTCTACACCATCTACATTTACTTCTTCCAGTTTCTCTACCAGGTTCAATATTTTCTGCAGGTCTTTTTTAATACCTTCTTTACCCTGTGCATCAAACTCAAGCTTACTAAGCTCGGCCAGGCGTTCTACTAATTGGTCATCTATATTCATACAACAAATACGTGCTTATTGTTTTACAAAATAAATATTTAACAGGCACAGGCCTTCTATCAAACATCAAAATCATTTAAACTAAAAACGCGTTTAGTTAACGCATTCCACAGCTTTGGTTATTTTGGCGCGCTAAAATAACAGAATCATTCTTTCATGTCGAAACAAATTGCAGTAAGCGGCGTACGGCCTACGGGCAAGCAACACCTGGGTAATTACTTTGGTGCGGTGGCTAACTTTGTAAAAATGCAGGATATGTTTAACGGCTACTTTTTTGTGGCCGACTATCACTCGCTTACCACCCACCCCAATGCTGCCGACCTGCGCGAGAAAAGCAAAAACATAGCCCTTATATACCTGGCCTGCGGACTGGACCCTGAAAAATGCGCCCTGTACCTGCAAAGCGATGTACCACAAATACCCGAGCTGTACCTGATATTTAATATGCACGCCTACATTGGCGAACTGGAGCGCGAAGCCACTTTTAAAGAGAAAGTACGCTCGCAACCCAACAACGTAAATGCCGGCCTGCTTACCTACCCGGTGCTGATGAGTGTAGATGTTATCATTCACAAAGCAACCAAAGTGCCGGTTGGTAAAGATCAGCAGCAGCACGTAGAAATGATGCGCGATTTTGTGCGCCGTTTCAATAACCTGTATAATGTAGAGCTGTTTCCCGAGCCGGAGGCTTTTACCTTTAGCGACAAGCTGTTGAACATACCCAGCCTGGATGGCGATGGTAAAATGAGCAAAAGCAAACCCGAAAGCACCTGCATTTACCTGGAAGATAAACCCGATGCTATCCGCAAAAAGGTAATGCGCATGGTTACCGATAGCGGCCCTACCGAACCCAACCAGACCAAACCGCAGATAATACAGAACGTGTTTGATATGATGACGCTGGTATCGGCACCCGAAACCATTCAGTTTTTCGATGAGAAATACAACACTTGTAGCATACGCTACGGCGACATGAAAAAACAACTGGCCGAAGACATGGTTACGTTTTTAAGCCCTATACGCGAAAAAATAAAAGAACTGAGCGCCGACGAGAACAAAGTTTACGAAATACTGGGCGATGGGGGCAGCAAGGCACGTGCCAGCGCGGCCCAAACCCTGCGCGATGTACGCGAAATTATAGGTATAAAAAGTTTATAAGCACCGAACTATTTTTATTTTCGGGCACACGCTAACAACAGGTAACGGGCTATCAGCCCGGTGCCGCAATAAAAAATAAGGGTAACAGATATAGCTACACAGCTAATTTATTACCGCAAAAAGAATGTAAACAATGGCGAAGAAAAAAGCGGCAACCAAAGCAACTGCTAAAAAACAGGCCAAACCACAGCCCAAAGCCAAGGCCCCTGTAAAAAGCAAACCACAGCCCAAAGCGGCACCTGTAAAAGAAGAAAGCAAAGCTGCTTCTAAACAGGTTACCAAAACCAAACCCGATATTAAACACATAGCTATAGCAGGTAACATAGGTGCGGGTAAAACCACCCTTACCAAAATACTTTCTAAACACTTTGGCTGGTTACCACAGTTTGAAGATGTAGAGAACAACCCTTACCTGAACGATTTTTACGAAGATATGCCGCGCTGGAGCTTTAACCTGCAGGTGTACTTTCTAAACTCGCGCTTTAAGCAGATAATAGAAATACAACAGGGTACCGAAACCGTAATACAGGACCGTACCATACACGAAGATGCACAGATATTTGCCCCTAACCTGCACGGTATGGGCTTAATGAGCACCCGCGATTTCGAAAACTACACCAAGCTGTACGAAACCATCAGTGGCCTTATTCGTCCGCCCGATTTGTTGATTTACCTGCGTGCATCGGTACCTACACTGGTAAACCAGATACAAAAACGTGGCCGCGATTATGAAGATAACCTGCGCCTGGATTACATACGCCGCCTGAACGATTTTTACGAAAAGTGGATTACCACTTACAGCGAAGGCCGCCTGCTGATTATTGATGTAGACCAGGTAAACTTTGCCGAAGATGAAGAAGCACAGCACGAGGTAATTAATAAAGTACGTGCCGAACTATACGGCTTATTTTAAGCGGATAATTTACTATGCAAATACACAAACGCCTTTGTTGAAAACCAGCAAAGGCGTTTTGCTTTTACCCTTGCACCAATTGTATTTGAACTAATTTACACGCTGCCTGTTTAGTACAAGGCAACGCCGCACAGGCTATTATGTTATGAGCAAACCAGCAACACCGGGCAGGCAGGTAATAAACCAATGGATAGAAGCCATGGGTTGGCAGGCGTTTGCTTTTCAGCAACAGGCATGGGAGCAATACCTGCAAGGCAAATCGGGCCTGCTGAACGCACCTACCGGCTTTGGTAAAACCTTTGCGCTGTACCTGCCGGTACTGATAGACTGGATTGACCGCCACCCCTATACCTGGCAAACCCAAAAGAACAACGGGCTGCAACTGCTTTGGATAACACCCCTGCGCGCACTGGCTAAAGATTTGCAACGCGCCATGCAGGAAGTATGCGATGCCATCAGCCTGCCGTGGACGGTAGGTATGCGCTCTGGCGATACCACTACCGCCGAACGTACCAAACAAAAACAGCAACTACCCGAAGTGCTGATTATTACCCCCGAAAGCCTGCACCTGCTGCTGGCGCAAAAAGACTACCCGCGCTTTTTTAAAAACCTGCATACCGTAGTTACCGACGAGTGGCACGAACTGCTGGGCAGCAAACGCGGCGTGCAAATAGAATTGGCACTAAGCAGGCTTAAAACACTACACGCCACCAACCACCCCGATAGTAAACTGAAAGTATGGGCCATTAGCGCTACCATTGGTAACCTGCACGAGGCTATGGAGGTAATGCTGGGCAGCGATGCCCCACGGGGTGTTACGGTAAAAGCCGACCTTAAAAAGACTATAGAAATAGAATCGGTATTGCCCGATGTGATAGAAACCTTCCCCTGGGCGGGGCACCTGGGCACGCGCCTGGCCGACAAGGTAATGCCGATAATAGAACGCAGCAAAACAACGTTGTTGTTTACCAATACAAGGGGCATGTCGGAAAACTGGTACCACACGCTGCTGAACAACTACCCCGATTTAGCCGGAGTAATAGCGCTGCACCACGGCTCGGTATCGGCCGAAATGCGCGAGTGGGTAGAGAATGCCCTGCACGAAGGCACACTGAAAGTGGTGGTGTGTACCTCATCGCTCGATTTGGGTGTCGATTTCCGTCCGGTAGATACGGTGATACAGGTAGGTTCGCCCAAAGGGGTTGCGCGCTTTTTGCAACGCGCTGGCCGTAGCGGCCACTCACCCGATGCTATCAGTAAAATATATTTTCTGCCCACCCACTCGCTGGAGCTGGCCGAAGCCGCAGCGCTTAAAATAGCTATCCGCCAAAATAACATAGAGCAACGCCAACCGGTGGTAAACGCTTACGATGTGCTGATACAATACCTGTGTACACTGGCCGTAGGCGATGGCTTTATACCCCATACCATTTACCCCGAGGTAAAAAGCACCTATGCCTATAAAGATATTACCAGCGAGGAATGGCAATGGATACTGAACTTTGTAACCACCGGTGGTAACTCGCTGGGCAGCTACGATGAATACCGTAAGGTAGTAGTTGAAGACGGGCTGTACCGCATTACCGACCGCAAACTGGCTATGCGCCACCGCATGAGCATAGGCACCATAGTAAGCGATGCCATGATACGGGTTAAGTTTATGAAAGGCGGCTACATAGGCAGTATAGAAGAAAGCTTTATTACCAAACTGCAAAAAGGCGATGTGTTCTCGTTGGCAGGCCGCACGGTAGAGTACATTATGATAAAAGATATGGATGTACTGGTTAAAAAATCTACCAGTAAAAAAGCCATAGTGCCCAGCTGGAACGGCGGCCGTATGCCGCTTAGCAGCGATTTGGGCGAAGTGCTTCGCCATACTTTTACCTCAGCTACCGAACGGGGCAACGTACAGGCAAATGTAGAGAGTGAAATAGAGGTATTGAAACCGCTGTTCGATTTACAACAACAGCTATCGCATGTGCCCGGCGAAAACGAAACACTGATAGAGTACATAGAAACCAAAGACGGCCACCACCTGTTTGTATACCCGGTAGAGGGGCGGCAGGTGCACGAGGTAATGGCATCGCTACTGGCTTACCGCTTAAGCAGAATTAAACCCCTCACCTTCTCCATAGCCATGAACGATTACGGCTTTGAACTGCTGTGCGACCAGCCCATACCTATAAACAACCAGATAGTACAGCAGCTTTTTAGTACAGATGATTTACTACTGGATATTCAAAAAAGCGTAAACGCTACCGAAATGGCGCGCCGCAAATTCAGGGGTATATCAGTTATAGCCGGTTTAATCTTCAGGGGCTTTCCGGGTGCCGGTGTAAAAAACAAACACCTGCAATCATCCTCATCATTACTGTTTACGGTGTTCAGCGATTACGACCCTAAAAACCTGTTACTGAAACAGGCTTACACCGAAGCCTTTAACGACCAGATAGAAGAAGTACGCCTGCGCAAAGCCATGCAGCGCATTCAGCAATCGGCTATAATACTAAAGTACCCGCGCAAGCTAACGCCGTTCTCGTTCCCTATAAAGGTAGATTCTATACGCGAAAACCTGACCAGCGAAAAACTGGCCGACCGCGTAATGAAAATGAAAGCCCAGTTAGAAAAAAGCTAACCATACATTTTTACTTTACACGTATACTTGCATCCATGCAGGTAACCATTGCCGGTACAAGTTTTTTGCTACTTCCGCAGCGCGCCATATACAGCGCACAGCATAGCGCGCTTATACTGGCCGACCTGCACATTGGTAAAAGCATGCACTTTCGCAAAGGCGGCATAGCCATACCGGGTAAGGTGTTCGATGAAGACCTGCTAACGCTCAACACACTCATACAGCAACACCAGCCACAGCAACTGATTATTGTGGGCGATATGTTCCATAGCCACGATAATGTAGAGATTACCCTCTTCGATTTATGGCGCGCCCAATACCCACAGCTTACCATTAACCTGGTAAAAGGCAACCACGATATACTACCCGAAGAAAAGTACAGCCAAATGGGTATCACCACACACAGTGCCCTTAGTATAGATAACTTCCTGTTTTCGCACGAGCCACCTGCTACTTACAATCAATATTGCTTTAGCGGACACATACACCCCGGTGTACGTGTAGAAGGGGCCGGCCGCCAGAGTTTGCGCTTGCCGTGCTTTCATATAGGCGGCAACCACTGCACGCTACCGGCCTTTAGCCGGTTTACCGGCTTGCACACTATTAAGCCGGTAACCGGCGACCGCATTTTTGCGGTTATAGAAAACGAAATTGTACCCATACAGGCAGATTAAGGCAAAAACACCAGCCATTTGTTCTGATTAACAGATTATTACGCTACCCTATTTTAAATTTGCGATAGATTTATATTTTTGCGCCCCACAACGGCAATACGGCGAGGTAGCTCAGCTGGTTAGAGCGCAGCACTCATAATGCTGAGGTCGGGGATTCGAGCTCCCCCTTCGCTACAAAGCCCTGCAATTATTTGCAGGGCTTTATTTTTTAAGCCCTGTCCCCCCCTTTTCGGTTATTAACACCTCTCGGCTGTTTGGGCAAACTGTATTACCTTTACGGCTATCCGCTGACCGATATCATACCTATCGGTAGCAGATAGTTTTTTATTTGAGGCATACTAAAAAGAGGAATACCATATGGATAGAAGAGTAATGAAAGACGATGCCCTTGAAAAAGAGTTTCAGAAACAGGGCTATGTGCAAATACCTTTTATTTCGACCGAAGAAGTAGATGCGCTTAAAAAGAAGTTTTTTGAACTGCTGCCCACCAGCGGTGGCAACATTACGGTAGATGACCTGGGCGGCAACAGCAACGCCATTACCTACGATTTTACATTTATAGATAAAAACATTGCCTACAAACAGGCGGTGTACGATGTAATAACCGAATACTTTAAACCGCATGTGGCCAAATGGCTGGCCGATTACCGACCGGTAATAGCCAACTACATACGCAAGCAAAGCGATACCGGCGAAGTGCCACTGCACGAAAACTGGGCCTTTGTAGATGAACGAAAATGCACCTCGGTATCTATCTGGTGCCCGCTGGTAGATAGTAACGAAGCCAACGGCACCCTGCAGGTAGTGCCCGGCAGCCACAAACGCTTTGGCGAAGTGCGCGGCCCTATGATACCGTGGGAACTGGAAGGCATTAAGCACGATATAATTAAAGACTACCTGGTACCTATGAACCTTACTGCCGGCAACGCGGTAATACTGGATGATAGCATTGTACACTACTCGGCTATTAATAAAACCAACCAGTTGCGTTTAGCTATACAGCTAATACTGGTACCATCCGAAGAGCCCTCTATCCACTACCACATGAACCCCGCCAAAAGTCAGGAAGATGTGGAAGTACTGGAAGTAGATACTGATTTTTACATGCAGTTTAACCCCTGGAAACAACCCGAGGGGGCTAAACGTGTACGTAACTTCAAATTCCATTTTAAACCAATGGATATACAAACCTTTGATAAAAGGCTACGCGAACCGCGGTTTGATGAACAACCAACCGGTTTAGTATCTAAGCTTAAAGCCATGTTTGCTTAATACAGCGCTATGGGTACCACCGTATTCAATAATGCAGATTTGCAGCACAGGCTGGATAAGGACGGCTATGTGGTAGTACCTTTTTTGTCGCCCGCCGAGGTAGAACAACTAAAAGCGCTGTACACCAACGTTACACAACAGGCACCGGGCGCATTCCACTCTACCAGCTTTAATACCGATTACGATTTTAAACAACGCATTACAGCCGAAGTAGAAACCATCTATGCCGATAAGGTAAATGCTATGTTTGGCAACATACAAAAGCTGGGCAGTAGCTTTTTAACCAAACCGGTAGGTGTTACCGGCACCATGCCCGTTCATCAGGATTGGACCGTGGTTGATGAAACAAAATCGTACTCAGTAACTATATGGGTGCCGCTGCAGGATGTAGATGCAACCAATGGCGCTATAAAAGTACTACCGGGCAGCCATCGTTTTTCTAAAACGCTGCGCTCGCCCAACATGCCTAACGAGTTTGACGGCATAGCCGATTTGATTGACAGCAAAATGAAACTGCTGCCTATGAAAGCCGGCGAAGCATTCATTTTTAACCACGCATTGTTGCATGCCTCTACGCTCAATCAGTCTGCCGCGCCACGCATTGCTGTTACCTACGGCTTAATACCCGCCGGTACCGAGTTATGCGTGTACATTAAAAACAACCAAACCGGTAAATTGGAACGCTACAGCATGCCACCCGATATGTTCAGCCGTTACACCAACATAGGCGGCGTGCCGGAGTGTGGTGCCAAAACCGATGAGTTTAATTACGAAGTAAAACCGGTTACACCTTTTCAACTAGAACAAATGATTGCCCGCAATAATCCCTTTAAACTAAAGCCGCTTTTTAAAGACCCTGCCCATCAGGATTTTTTCGAAAAAGAAGGTTACCTTTTGCTGCCACTGCTTAACGAAGCCGAGGTAAACGAGCTAAAGGAGTTTTATCAATCGTTGCAGATACAAGACCAGTTTGGTTTTGGTTTTCATGTAAGCATGGACCAGCCAGATAAAGACATGAGCCGCAAAGTGCGCGAAAAAATATGGGGCGTTATACTACCTAAGTTAAGCAACTATCTACTCGACTTTAAACCTTTTGTAGCCAGCTTTGTGGTTAAAGACCCTAACCCTAAAGGCGTGGTGCCGGCCCATCAGGATTGGTCGTTTACCGACCATGAGGAAGAAGGCTATTGCTCGGTTACCTGCTGGACCTCGTTGGTACATGCCAATATAGATAACGGTGGCATGGGCGTAATACGTGGCAGCAACCAAATGATGCAGAACCACCGCCCCTCTCCTTCTCCGCAAACACCGGTGCCCTTGTCAGAACATATGTTCAGCATATTTCCGTATCTTAAAACTATAGATACCAAACCCGGT
Organism: uncultured Chitinophaga sp.; assembly: GCA_964423405.1. Taxonomy (GTDB): domain Bacteria; phylum Bacteroidota; class Bacteroidia; order Chitinophagales; family LD1; genus Bog-950. The sequence goes on from CAYREY010000009.1 coordinate 27,651, forward strand.
GATGTACTGATGTTTGATAACCGCACGTTCCATGCCTCGCCACCCAATACTACCGATGAAGTGCGCTTAGCCGCCGGTGTAGGCGTTACACAAAAAGATGCCCAACTGGTACACTACTACCTTAAACCCGATGGCAATAAGAATACCGTTATTAAGTATAAGGTAGATGAAGACTTTTACCTGAAATACAACAACGCTGCACTGGCTAAAATGTACGATGAAGGCAAGTTGATAGAAGGTTATGAGATAATCAGCGAAGAGCCATACACATTTCCCAACTATAGTTCAGAAGAGTTAATACAACTGATTAAAGATGCCGGTAACGAGTTTAACGTACCCATGTGCGAAAAGCTGGCCAAGCTGTTTAACTACAACATGGATGGCACACAACAGCCAGAGCCTGAACAGCAGCAACCCGAACCGGTGGCAGAACCAACACCCGAACCGGTACAGGAAGAATGGAAATGGGTTGACAATAGAACATTTTTTGAAAAATATACACCGCTTAACATAGCACGCGAAATAAAGAAACGTGTTATAGGCGCTTAAACTAACCGGTATGTTTACATTTTCTAAAATGATGCGGATGTTCCGCGATGAAGCATTGCAACAGGCTTTCGAAAAAGATGGCTATGTGGTAGTGCCATTCTATACTCCCGAGGAAATTAAAGAACTTACAGATTTATACTACCGCCTGCATCCTAAAGATGAGAAAGGCTTTTTCCCCAGCACGTTTTCTAAAGATAAAAATTACCGCACCGTAGCCGATGTGGAAATACGCCGCATTGGTGAGCGCCCTATGAACCTGTACTTACAAGATACAAAAACTATCTGCGGCTGCTTTATTGTAAAATCGCCGGGGCCCGAAAGTGCCATGTGTGTACACCAGGACATGACACTGGTAGATGAATCTAAATTTACAGGTATTAATGTATGGGTGCCACTTATAGACCTTACACCAACTAACGGGGTAATACAGGTGCTACCGGGCAGCCACCGCATATATCCAACCTACCGCGGCTCTACCATACCGGGCTTTTACGAAGATGTAAACGAAGAAATAAAGCCATACCTAAAAAGCGTGTACCTTAAAGCCGGCGAGGCTGTATTCTTCGACCAGAGTATTATTCATTACTCCGATGCCAACCTGAGCGATAACGTACGCATAGTAACCAACACCTACTTTACACATAAAGATGCCGACTTTAGAATTGCGTATTGGGATAAAGATTATGGCAATAAAGTAGAACTGTTTGAAGAAGACGAAACGTTTATGACCGACTTTGAACAGTTTGGGCATAACATTCACAACAAACCGCAAATAGGTAAAAGCCTGGGGCTGGTAGATTATAATTTCCCCAAACTTACCGCACAACAGTTAGAGCAGCTATATGGGCCACCACCGGTTGCTCCAAAAGCCGAACCGGTTGCCACAGCACCACAACCAGAAGTACGCAAGCCATTTTTTAAACGGGTTTTAGAAAGCATGTTTAGCTAAGCGTATGAGTAAACGGATATTTAAAGATGATGCCATGCAGGCCCGTTTTGAAAAGCAGGGCTTTCTGGTAGTGCCATTTATAGATGCAGAAGAAATAGCTTACCTGGATAAACTGTTTGATGAGTTGCACCCTACACTTCCCAATCAGGGCTTTGTATCGGGTAGCTACTCGCCCGATATAGATTACAAGAAAAGAGCCAGCAACGAAATTGTAAACGTATTTAGCAAACACTATGAAAGGTTGTTTGTAAACTATCAGCCATTCGGCGCAGCGTTTCTTTTTAAAATGCCCTCGCAAAACAGCGAATTAGCTATCCATCAGGATTGGACCATAGTTGATGAGGAGCAATATGTAGCCCTTAACTGTTGGGTACCATTAACCGATGTAAACGAAAAGAACGGTGCGCTACAAATAGTACCCGGCAGCCATTACGATGCTTTAAAAACACTACGCGCTCCTACCCTGCCGTTTTTCTTTTCGGGTAACGATGATTTGGTTGTAAAAGAATCGATACCGATGTGTGTGAAAGCCGGCGAAGCTGTAATACTCAACCAGAGTGTAATACACTACTCGCCACCTAACCTATCTGATAAAATACGCAAGGCAATTACGGCCGGTGTAAAATCCAAAGGTGCGGCTATGGAGTTTAACTACAAGGTACCCGACAAAACCGATACGATTGAAGTATTTGAAATGCCCGAAGATTTTTTGATAAGCTTTAAAGACTTTGCCGGCGATATTTTTAAACGCCCTTACATGGGGCAAAGCACCGGGTTTAGAACCTATAAAATGCCGCAGTTTACCCGCGAAGAATTGCAGCAGACAATTGCACAGATGAAAACCAACGCTGGCTTTGGTACTACAACCGCAAAAAAAGAACAGTCGTTTTTTAGCCGTCTGGCCAGCATGTTTAAATAATACAGATGTACATAAGCATTTTAAAAAACAGCGGATACGACCGCCAGTTGCAACAAAACGGCTACGCTATTGTACCCTACCTTACACCCGGCGAAGTAGAAAACCTGACACAGTTTTTTTATAAGGAACACGCTACACTACCCGAGGGGATGTATGCCTCATCGCATGCGCCCGATTTTGCCCTGCGCCAGCGCATGAACGAAAAAATAAAAGAAGTATGTAGCCGCGCGCTGGCCGATACATTTACCAACGTATCGGCACTGGGTGGCACCTTTATGGCAAAAAGCAAAGGGCAGTATGGTGCGTTACATGCCCATCAGGACTGGAACATAGTAGATGAAAGACAATATAACTCGTACAACGTTTGGATACCGCTGGTAGATGTAACCAAAGAAAACGGCACTATAGAAATACTACCCCATAGCCACACGCTGCTGCATAACATAAGGGGGCTAAATATCCCATCATCGTACGATGATGTGAAAGAACAGGTGTACCAACACCTGAAACCGCTTAACATGAAAGCCGGCGAAGCACTGGTGTACGACCACCGGTTGTTACATGCATCGGGCATTAACCAAACCAACCAACCGAGGCTGGTAATAGTGTATGGCGTAATACCGGCACAGGCGCAAATGCGCTACTACTATGGCAACGGCAATAACATTGAAGTGTACAACTGCTCGCCCGATTTCTTTTTTACACAAAACATTACCAGCGGTCCGGTTGGTCTTACATTAATAGAAACCATACCCAACAACAACCCGGTAGTAACTACCGAAATTTTGAATAAGAAATATGCGCCACAGTTATCGTGGTGGCAAAAAATAAAAAGCCTGGCCGGGGTAAATTAAAGTTTGGTTTTTTCCAGTATCCATTGCCAAACCCACCAGTTTGCATTACCAAACTGATTGAAGATATGCATAAACGCAGGTTTATGCTGGGTCTCAAAGGCATCATCGGTTATATACTGCGCGTCATCACTAAGCATCAGGCGCGGGTTAGATGGGTCGGCAATAAAGTTGAATTTTTTAGATAGCATGGGCGTTTTTTGCAACCCCAGTTGCCAAACGGTAGCTATAAGGGTACCCTGGTCGCGTGTTTTCCAATCGGGGTCTTTAAAAATTTTCATGGTGCGCTGATGCCACAGCCGCATAAAAACATGGCTGCTTTCATCAAACAAAAATACGCCACCGTTCCAGTGCTGCCAGTGGTGGTCGTTTATTACCACTTCAAACTTACTCTCTATCTTTTCGCGCAGGTGCTGGCAGCTAAGGTCATGTATATCTTCACCACCGGGGCTTATCCAGCGGCGCTTTAAACGGCTCCAGCGCCAGCGGGTATTGCCTTCTATCTGCGCTATAGCGTGTTGGGGTACATCATATAGTATTACATTACCTTCCAGGTCGTACCATATACGCTCATTTTTATCGTACACAGCGTAGTTATCAAACGTCATTTTATTGCCGGGCACGGCATAACTAAATGCGGTGTACAACAAGCTAAGCGGCCGGCGTTTAACCAACTCAAACCGCTGCTTTAACTGCAACTGTTTTTGCTGCAATTTTTTATCAGCTATCTCCGGTGTTTGCCCATACTTGTTCAGCATGGCCGTCAGTTCGCTCCACGCCTTTCTATTTTGTATTAAACAGCCGCAGTTAACCGCATACGGGCTAAACTGATGCATACGGCTATGGTCGGGCGCAAATGTTATTACCCCTGTTTTATGATTAAAAATATCATCTACCTCGTTGCTTACAGCAATCACGTCGGTATCCAGATAGCAATACAGCGGGCCAACCGGCAAAATGCGGTACAGGCTGGTTTTAAGATAAATACTGGCCTGGTGGTGATCGAAATGTGCGGGTGTTTTTACATCTATTACCTGGTCGCTGCTAACCGGTATTTCGTTACGCGCAGCATCGGTAACCACCAGTATCTCCCGGGCAGAAAAAAGCTTAAGCCTGCGTAGCGAAAAATGCAGCGTATCAATATGCTCCTTAGCACCACAAACAACAAAAACAAATTTACATTCCATTATACCCAAGTCGAACATTATGAATGATAATAAACCCCTAAACACACCCGGTGCCAAAAATCGTTCAGCCGAAACGATAATGCAGACACCGGCTTTTGAAGCAGGCCTGCATTAATCATCATTTTACCCAGTACCGAGTTATACCTGAACGAGTTTTTATCAATATCGCGCGAGCGCCACTCCTCGTTCATCCAATGTATAAAGTAGTAGTTGGCCGGCACTTGCTGGTTGCCGGTTATTAAACCGGCTATTTCATGCCACATATCCAGGTTTGAAACACCGCCGTAAATGTATTGCTGCAGGTTGTTTAAAAATACGTGCGTGTTTAATATTTCTATGGGTTTGTGCCAATCGGTATTATTCTCATCTACCTCGGCAGATGCCTGTTGGTAGCAAGCCAGCATTAAAGCAGATTTAGGCGGGCATTTCATTACATTACCCACCAGTGCCAGGTCGTGGTGCTTTCTAAAAAAATAAGGGGTAGTTACGTTCAACGGTTTAATGCAGGTTACATCCATATCTATCCACCAGCCACCTTTATCGTACAACAACTTGTACCTGAAAATATCGGAGAAACCCGATACACTGCCCTTACCATGCCCGTACTTATTAAAATTCTTGTACCTGAAAATTTTCTCCTCGGGCAATATCCGGTTAGCATCTTCCAACACTACCCCCTCGGGCAATTCGTTCTCTATCGGCCCGTAGGTCCATAAATGAAATACATGCCCGTTATCTACAAACGATTGCAGGGTAAGCATTTCAATTTTAGATAGGCGGCTACCTATCCAAAGTGCATTCACATGCCTGTTTTCTTCCAATAAATCAGCATCAGAAAAAACGGATTTATCTACCTCTACGGCCGCATTGGCAAAGCTTACAAGTTCCTGCTGCTTTTGCCTTTGCTCTAAAAAAAGCCGGTACTCTTCGTCGCTTAAGCCCCGTGCCTGTTGGTCGGTCCTAAAAAAAACAAAGCGCCTGAAATAATATATTGAATAGTTAACCCACAAACTAAGCAGGCGCTTAAAAATGTACCAGATACGTTTTAAAGCATGTATAAAAAGCTTGCTTAACACCTTACAGTATCGCACTATGAGGAGCATTCTGGGTGGTTTCATTCTATAAGTAAATCTAACAATCGTTTGCTTCCGGCGTAAACCATGTTGGTAAATACTACCGCTGTATATGGGCGCTATCTATCAGTAAAGGTGCTAAAGCCGTGTACATAGTAGTGGCCATCAGGTGATAACCTTTAGAATTATGGTGCCCGTCTAACGGCCAGAAATAAGGATCGGCGGTGGTATTATACTTTGCCAGAGAAGCTTTATACAGTGGCAATAAATCAATTACTATAACCCGGCTATCGCCCCGCAGTTTATCCAGTATGGCAGAAAAATCGTAATAATACGTACCCTTTACCAGGTCACTTTTATCGGGCCGCAATACCACAAAAAGCTTTATGCCATTATTGCTGCATAATTCTGCATAATCATTAAACAGGGCTATTACCATACTATCAAAGCGCTGTTTTTCCTCTTCATTAAATTCATTTTTCTGCAGTATAGAATTATAGCCGGCGGCGCTGAAAAACAAACGGACTACATAATTAACAGCATAGATGGGTTCCCACCAGGGGGCCGGCTTAAACTGCAACTTACCATCTGCCCTGAAACGTTCCATACCCCCGCGTAACGTTATATCGTCCAGCAGGTCTTGTGTGCTTAAGGTTTGTATAACTACATCAGGTTTGTATTTCAGTAGCTTATCTTTAAGCATGATGTAATTAAAAAAAGGGTCGCTACCCATAACCCCTGCATTCATCCAATACGACGTATCGCCGGAGGCAGTAAACATGGTTTTCAATATAGCTACATACGACGAATCGTAAGGAGCTCCATCGCCCTCTGTAAACGAATCGCCTAAGGCCATAATACGTTTGGGGCCCTTACCTGCAGCAATAGTCCATTCATCATCGCCCAAGCCCAGCGAGTTGGTTGGCCGCCGGTAAGTAAACTCCGGCTTTATTACCCAATGCTCTACATTAGGGCGCCATGCATGATAATAACTTGTATCCTGAGGTGCATATTGGCTAAAATACTGCCCATGCATCTTTTCCAGGTATGTTTTAGTTGTACCCGTAATAGTCAGTACAACTTCTATAACAAACAGGGTAAAAACCAACGTTGTGAAGGATAAGAAAAAATCGGCTATGCGTTTATGATTAAAAAAAAACTGCTCTATTTTAAACAAAGCGGCGCCCAACAGCCATATAATAATATACAACGATAAATGTGTATGCCATTTAATAAACTGCAGCCCAACTTTACTATACCAATAAGCCTCCCAGGCAACATAGGCCGCAACAAAAAGCGAAACTACTAACCACAGGTTTATCCGAAATTTAACCTCCGGTATGGTAACCTGAAAACGCCTGAAGAGAATATCCAAAAAACTATTTGTACCCCGCATCAACCAATAGTTTGTTATAAATTTTGTTTACATCGAAAAAGTAGCTTCCAGCATTTTTTCAAGTTGGCTTACATCTACAGTATAAAGTATTTCGGCCAACTCTATTGGCGACGCCGTTGACATCTGCAATAATATAGTATCACGCGAAGGATGCCTTTCAATCATTGAAGCAATATAAAATGCCTTCTCACGCATTTCAACAGTCGTATTAATTGCAGTTTTAAGCGTGTATATATCAAAATAGCAAATTATCACATCTGCCAGTTTACCATTGGGTGTAGCCATAAACAGGTTAGCCAACCGGTTCACCAGTAATGTTTCTTTACTTACATAACCATCTCTGTGAGTAAACTCCTGCAGCAATTCTTTTATCTCGGTAAGCGACCACTCCTCCACAGTCTCTTTAACAAAATTAATATTCACTTCAGGCAAAGGGTCATACTGGTACTTATCCTGTACCAGCCACCCCCGCAACTGTTTTATAAAATCGGCATAAGCAGTTATACTGATATTAGCCGGGGTATACCATACCCCCTTTTTAGATGGTATCTCATATTTTTCGAGTGTATTAATAACCTGCTGTAAGTATTCAGTCGACTGTTCGCGCAACGAAAGCTCCTTTGGCCGAAAAACCATATTAAAATACAACATAATATCTTTTTCGATACAAAACTCAAGCAAAGATGGCAACTCGTGCCAGTTGTAGGTGATGGGGCAGGCCGCTAGTGAAAGAAATGTTTTTTTACGTTTGGTATAGTCACGGAAATACTCCAGATTTTCCATAACCTTATCAAAATTACCGTTGACCCTTATTTTTTTATATGTATCCGGGTTGACAGAATCTACCGACATAATAATACCGGCATTAAGCCCTTCTAAAAGATCTTTTATGCGGTTATTTAAAAAAGTACCGTTGGTGGTTATATGTATGCGTATACCCGGCTTTATCTTCAATATACGCTCCCATATTTTAAGGTATATATCAATCATAAATGGCTCGCCGCCCAAAAAACGCGCATCGGTAAGGTGCGGAATAAACTCCTCCAGTTCATCAACAAAGGTGTCGTTATAAACAGAATTTATAGGTGGCAACTGTTCACGGTTTTTTCTGATACTGGATGAAAAATATCCGTTACACATTACACACTCCAGATTACAGGTGTTAGATAACTCAAACTCCATTATTTTAGGATATACCTGTGCCCCTGTAAGCTTTGTTAGCAGCTTATTAATCCTCGAAGGAATGCTGCCACTTTCAAATTCATCGTAATATTTGGCACGAACGCCCTGGTAATTTCCCGCGGCAAGTATGTCGCCACACCTGGCACAGCCTCCTCCCAGGTTTTTATCCCGAATATAGCTTCTAAGCAATTCCGCCTGCTCTCCTTGCCATATTTCCTTTATGGTATTCTGCGGCCAAATACCTAGTATATGAGTAGAGTTATAGCAACATGCACGCACGTTACCGTTTTGTTCAAAATTGAGGTTTACAAATGGGGCATGGCATAACACTGCTTTGTTTGTAAGATGCCGGGTTGCGTTGTACCCCTTTATTATGTCAGCCGAAAGGTTCATTCAATATATATGTTGTTACTACCGTTTAGTACATAATCCCTGTAGCCTTTTCTACTTCCTGCCATACATCCCATGTATTATCGGCCCAGTGGTGATATACATGAACAAAATACGGTTTTATTTCCTCATCGGTATTTGATAGTAAAAAGCGTAGCCCCCCTATATGTTTTATCCCTTTGTGCCCATAGTCTGCTATCAGGTTATAGCGCTGCGGTAAAGTACGATGTTGCTGCAAACCAAACTGCCACGCGGTAGCTATTAACGTACCCTGGTCGCGGGTTTTCCACTCCGGTAAAGTAAAAATGGTGCATGTATGCTCATGCCATTTTTCTAAAAACAGGTGGCTGGTATCGTTAAAAAGAAAAACACCTCCATTCCAGTGTTGCCAGTTATTATCTGTAACATCTACATCAAACGTTTTTGCTATCTGCTCTACCAGGTGTGTACAACGGCAATCAAACACATTTTTGCCTTCTCTGGTCCAGGTAACCCTATCGGGTGCCCTGAAAGGGCTTTTACTTTCTATTACATCTACCACTGCCGGCACGTGGCGTTCGTACAATATAGGGGCGCCGTTTTTATCTATCCAAACATGGTTCACTTTATCTAAAAAAGTGTCTTCATCCAGTTTAAACATGGTACGCGCTAAATTAAACCGTAGCGATAGCCAGCAATAAGCAAACTTATTCTTCTTCCGCTCATCCAGTTGCTTTAAAAGGCGGTTCTTCTTATCTATATTCTCTGGCTCGCGTATTATATCCTTATGCTCGCTAAATAGTTGTTTCAATTCATTTTGCCATTGTTTAAACTGCGTTGGGCAGTTGCAATTAATGGCCGATGGGCTAAACTGGCTTACCACGCAATGGTCTGGAGCAAAAGTTACGGGAGCACTAAACTCTTCAAAAACCGAATCTACCCCCGGCCTTACTGCTACAACGTCGGTATCCAGGTAGCAGTAATTATTTCCGGCCGGTAAAAATTTATGCAGCCCTGTTTTTAAATAAATACTTGCCTGATGGTGCGTATATCCGGATGGGGTTTTTACGTTTATTACATGGTTATGTGTTATAGATATATCGTTGCGTGATGTATCTGTAACAACAATAATTTGATTGTGCGAATATTTTTTTAACGCCTGTAGCGAGTAGTGCAACGTATCTATATGCTCGCGCGCACCACAAACAACAAAAACAAAAATATTCTTACTCATTGGCGCTATATTACTTCTTTCTGTGTTTGCGCAAATATTCAAGGGCCGATACATTCTCTTTTTTCAAATCGACACCAAAAAGCAGGAACCCCAGATAAAGAGAAAAATTTACTACAAAAGATACCGCAAATCTTGTACTAACCATCATTTTAACCAGCAGGTACTTTACATGCCCCTTTGTGGGTATCAGCGCCCTGTTATACACCTCTACATAAACCTTGTGGTTAAATAACAGCACATGCAATAACACCATAAGTACAAAACGGCTATCTTCTACCGACAATACTATTAACAGCGTAACAGGCAACCACAACTCCCATAAATTATTGGGAAAATAACGCCATGTACTATTTAAAAACGCCAACAACCCCTTGCGGGCAAACAATAACAATACTGTAAGTGCATATAACCATATTACGGGTTGGCATAGCAGCAAAAACCTATTAGTATAGGCCAGCAAAGCATAGAATAACGACAACAAGGCAACTTCGGCCAGTATGCTACACAACATAATACGCTCAAACCCTGCCTTACTTAACTCTAAAAAAAAACTGGTTGTGCCTCCAAGCCGGTCTGCCTCTGCATCCTGATACTGGTGAATAATAATGTTTCTGATACCACTAACTGCCTGCAACAATAAAAGCACACCCATTAACCGCACGTTTACAGTAGCTCCGCTTGCAATAATAAAGGTATTGGCGGCCAACATAAGGGGTAGCAGGTGGGCATACAATGTATCTGCTATAATTCCGGCAGCCCCTCTATCCTTTAGCCTTACTGGCGGTGCAGAGTACACTATAAACGTAGCTACCTCTGCAATAATAAGCAGTAGCGACAACTTGTTGAAAGGCAGATACAGCCAGGGAAGCAGTAGTGCACTAAGGGCCGTTGCAAACAACAACACAACAACCATTACCGGCTTACCCTGTACCATATTTGGTTTGCCGGCTGCTTTGTCTTTTTCTATATCAAACAAATCGTTAAGCAAATACCCCAACGATGCAAACCCACTTATAGTAACTACCGATGCCCCTGCCAGTTTAAGAAAATGTATGAATGGAATATGAAACCACAACACAAACAAGTACACAAGCCCCATGAGTAAAGCAGCCTTACCTTGCCACCAATCATTTACCCTGAAAACCTGTTTCACCGTTAGTAGTTATATAGGCCTGTTTAAAAAATAAAGATGCTTTTCCTTATTTACATCAAACGGAGGTTTCATCACTTTTAGCTCATAAAAGTCTATCGGAAAAACATAATCCTCCCAGGTAACAATTTTGCCTATATCAAACAAATTCTGAAAATCATTTGAAATAGTAAGATGCTCAAACTCGCCGGTTTTAACTTCCGGTGTTTTTATAAATAGCAGTATAAAATTAAGCCGGCGCATTACCTTAAGCACTTCATACAAATCTGCTACATGATAGCAATACGCCTTGTTTATTTCCTGTACAATCCGGTCTATTTTTGCACCGTCTTCGGGGTTAGGGTGTTCGCGCACAAATAAATCTTTTATATAAAGTACGCCACCGGGTTTTAATGCTTTGTATGCCTTTTCTATTAACAGGGCTTTGTTGTTTGAGTGCCCAAACGATTCAAGAAACAAAATTCTATCAAAAACATTTTCGCCATACAAGGCATCCATATCATGATAGTCGCCTTGCCTTACAGTAACCTTGCCCTTTAACTGCCTGCCTGCAATAATCTCAGCAGCCTTTTGTTGCTGCACCAGGCTGGCGGTTACCCCTTCTATCTCTACATTCAGCTTAGCTGCAAAATAGCAGGCGGGCCCACCTACACCACATCCGGCATCCAGAATTTTTTGCCCATCGGCCAATTCTGCATTAGCAATAGTATAATCCAGGTAAACACTTACATCGGTGGTGCGAAAGGCCTGTATAATTTCGCCATACACCTCTAAAAATTTATCGGTGGTATTATTGTAAAAATCGCCTACTTGCAGGGCATTGTTTGCGGGCCGGCTTTCTTTACCGGCTGATTGAGATTGCCTGAAAAAACTTTTTATTGCACCTATCATAATATACGTAGCATTGTGTATGCTCTGCTTGCTAAAATAGCGTAATAAAATGGTTTTACATCAACCACGCCCGCCAGAGCATTTACTTACCCAACCCATAGCTATACTAAGGCAAATATAGCTTTACAAAAAGCCGTAGCGCGTGTAAGTGGCAGGGCTTACACAATGTTTAAAAGAAAAACTATTTTAGAGTTATGTATTTGTAAGCTTACCAGCTATTAAGTGAAAGCGGCAAAACGTATACTAATGAGAAGAGTTTTTAAAAACGATGAACAGGAGTTTTTTTTCAGGCAAAATGGATATATAAAACTGCCTTTTGACAGAGCTGCAGAGCTAGATGCCTGCAAGCAAAAAATTTTTTCCTTAAACCCATCCGATAAGTTTCAGGCTTTTCAAAAATCCAAGCTACATCCACAGGATTTTCACTGTACGTTTTTTGACAGCGATATGGATTACCGTAAAAGTGTGTTTGATATTGTTACTGATTTTTTTTCGCCGTTAAACTATCTGCTACTGGATAACTACAAGTTTATACAGGGCAATGTGTTTATTAAGCCCCCCTTTAAGGGTTACGTAGCACCGCACCAAAACCTTACAGTAGTTGATGAGAGCAGGTTCACCTCGCTTTCGTTTTGGTGCCCGGCACAAAATACAACGAAAGAAAACGGCACCATGGTACTGGTACCATCCAGCCACCGCAAGTTTATGAAATACCGTAGTACAAATATCAGCTGGCCGCTTTTACCTATGTTTAAAGATTATGACTCTGCACATTTAAAAACCATTGATGTAGCCAAAGGCGAAATACTGATAATAGATGACAGTATAATACACGGCACTACCAACAACATTACCAATACCGAAAGATTTGTTTTTCACGCCATGCTGGCCCCACAGGAAGCACCTATTATTTACTGCAACGTAAATAAAGAACAGCACGATGTACAGCTATTTAATGTACCCGATACCTTTTGGCAATATTATATACCGGGCGATACCCCGGCCCAATTAGATTTGTGGGAAACCAGGCCCTACAACGAAAGAGAGTTAACAGAAAACGAATTTATTACCGAACTACAAGCCGCAAACAGCTAAATTTTTCTGTTATAAATAATAAAAAGTGAAGCACATTTTAGAAGTTGAAGGACTGAGTAAAAAGTTTGAATTAACCACAGCCCTCGAAAGCAATACGGATGTAAAGAAAGGGCACCTGTATGCATTACAAAACGTTACATTTACTTTAAAGCCCGGCGAAAGCCTTGGAATTATCGGCCGCAACGGATCGGGTAAAAGTACCTTGCTAAAACTACTATCCGGCATAATAAAGCCCAGCAGTGGCACTATAAAAATATGGGGCAACTGCGCCTCTATACTTGATTTAGGATTTGGAATGGTACCCGAGTTTACCGGAAGGGAAAACATTTTTTTTGTAGGTGCGCTGGATGGGCACAGCAACAGCTACATGAAAAAACTGCTGGATGAAATAGTAGATTTTGCCGAGATTTCTGATTTTCTGGACCAGCCTGTTAAAACCTATTCAAATGGCATGTACCTGCGCCTTGCCTTTGCCATTAAAACAGTTTTACAGGTAGATTTGCTATTGCTGGATGAGGTGATGAATGTGGGCGATATTAAGTTTCAGGAAAAATGCCGGCAAAAAATAAGCGAACTACAGGCCAATGGCAAAAGCATAATATTAGTTACCCATAACCTGAAAGAGCTAACCGAATATACCCGCCTGGGGTTGCTATTAGAAAAAGGCCAGATGCTGGCCTTGGGACAAACGCAGGAAATAGTAGAGAGCTACGAATCGTTACTGGGCCTTAAACAGGAAAAAACAAGCCCTACCATCAACTTTGCTAAAGACCCGGATAATGCCATTCGGGTAATTGATTATAACCTATCTAAAAATGTAATTGAAATTATAGGAGAAAAAGTGCACGTATCCATCAATTTTGAGGTAATGAAAGATGGTGATTACGACCTGATGATGTATGTAAGCAATTATAATGGCATCCTCTTTTCCGATTCGTTTTCATACAGGCCCGAGCCCGACTATAAGATAAACAAAGTGGGTATGTACGAATGCACCAGCGTATTACCCGAAAACTTTTTCAATATCGGCACTTACTACATTGGCTTTATTATTTGCGACCGCAAACAATCGCTGTATGAGAACCTGCGGTGCCTGAGTTTTGAAGTTAAAATAGGCGACTTTGCTATACACACCTCTCCGTGGAGTAAATACGATAAAATATACCCTTTGCGGCCAGAGTTAGAATGGAAGCTGAATACTGTTTAAAGCACAACTGTATTAACCACAGCGAGGCACATTCTACCTACGTACAGATAGAGCCTGAATGGATTGTTCAAGGCTTTGGTCGGCCGGATTAATCTGCTGTGCTATTTTCAAATAATGAATCGCACTATCAATTTGATTTAGCTCAACATAGCTTCGTGCCATGTTATAATACGACCTGTAATCTGAAGGCAAATTAACAACGGCCTGTTTACTTATAGCCAACGTTAAATCTTTTCTACCCATCAGGTAGTATATGTAACCAAGTTTATCGTACCCGTTTATATCGGTGGGCATTAACCGGTTGTATGTAAGAAAATATGAAAGTGCCGAATCGTATTGCCCTTTCTGCTGGTATAGCATTCCCAAATTCATTTTCAATGGTGGAAAATCGTTTTGGGGATCTATGGTATCGGCCATACTAAAATAGCGAAGGCAACTATCTGTTTCCTGCAACATAGAATATACACGGCCTAAATCGTAGGCCACATTAAAAGTAGAAGGATAAATTTCAAGGGACCTTTTAAAATGAGTTATCGCTTCTTTCCATAACGCCTTTTGCTCGTCTACCTTACCTATTGTCATAGAATACTTCATAACATTTAACGCCAACAGATTATGCGCTTGTGCCGAGGTTTGTACATACCCTAAATCTTTACGCATTAAAGTAATATGGTCTTTCCAATCAAAATTACGGGAGTATGTAATGGCAGAATAAAAAAGCAGCAATAAGCCAAATACATATTTAGCCGAAGACGGCAGTTGAAGTATGCCGCTTTGTTGAGTAGTAGAAATTTTAAAAAGCCGGAAAAGAAGAAATGTAAGCAAAATACACCAAGCAAGTGAAGGAACTAACAAAAAACGTTCGGCCAGTAACCCGGGTATAGGATAAAAGAAGTTTGAATAAATAACAATTGAAACCAAATACAGCCATATACTAAAGCTTATAATTTTATGCTTACGGCCCAGCACAATGGCAAGTAATAACAACACTATATGTATTGCCAACCCAAGTATAGGCACCAGGTTCATTACACCCTGTGGCTTAATAAAACTATAGCCATAATAAAATGCCATAGGATAGGGCACAATTACTTTGTAAGCGTAATGAAAAAGAATAGTAAGCGAGGTACCTAACCTTACACTGAATGAAGATTTATAATCTACCGGGTTTTCGAGAAAAGCCAAAGGCCTATCGGTTTTGGCTGCATATAACTTTACATCCACTTTCTTAGCTAAAGCAACCATATTAGACTTAACCGGCAAAGGCTTAAGATTTGAAAAAGCGGGCGATAAAGGAGAAACTAAAAAAGCCAGAATAAGCAGTGCTGTAAACACAACATACTTTGCCAGCGAGTTGTATAAAACAGCAGCAGCAAGAATAAGTGCCAAAATATGGGGAAAGAAATAATGCCAGTCTTTGGTATTAACTATTAAGGTATATACCAGGCTAACTGTTGTAATAGATGCCGCAATTACACCAAGCCCTATTACCAGCATACCAACTTTTGATTTAGGCGCTTTAAGTGCCAGAAAAAAAGCAAACACCATTATAAAATTCAGGTAATCGTTACCGGCATAAGCAAAAACAAGCATACCCACCAACGATAAAATGCAGCCGGCAACAAGAATTTTAAGTCCGGGATGACCAAAGAAAAACTCGTAGCACAAAACGATAAATGCTATGCCTGACACATAGTCCTGATAGGGGCCTGCTACAGTACCCCCCGATATAAACACATAAAGCACCGCTATTGTAAGGTTAAGGTACAGAAACCCTTTTGCAAATACAGCCAACCGGTGTTGCGGCCACAAGGTAAACAGTAGTAATACACCTACTGTTACAAACTCTGCCAGGGTATTGTTAGAAACAAGCGCCCACAAAAAAACAACACTTACTGCCGCCGTAATAAAGAAAGGGAACACCAAAAAAGAGGTAATGGAGGGATATGTAATTGATAAAAAATTTCTAAACCCACTAAACAACTGTGCAGCAGCAACATGCTCATCTGATAGTTTGCCTGCGCTAAAAATATCTTTCGGGTTTAATGGCCGTAACAAAACAAATAGTGCAACTGTGGCCAGCACAATACCAATCTGCAGCAAAATTTTATCGAAAGGGTTGCCTATATCTAACAGAAAATGAAGCGGCACCAAAAAAGATACAGCCACTGCCATTACATATTTAAAATCAATTTCGCTAAACACTATAACTGCCAAAGGAGTGATTACGGCAAAAACCAGAAAGGTAATTTTACACATCAACGCCAATGCAAAAAATGCAACAGCGCCTAACAACTTCCATACCCGGGTACTATCGGCAAATGAAAATACCATGTGCACAGCCAGCAGGCTAAACAGCAAGCCTAATATCTCATCGCGGTTTTTTGCGCTGCACACTACCTCGGTATGTGCCGGATGGGCAATAAACAACAGCGTTACAACAAATGATAGTAACTGCGAATAACCTTTAAAAATACGCTGCAACAGATAATACAAAACAAGGCAGCAAATAGCATAGAACAGAATATTGAGTAAGTGAGAGGTGATAGGATTATCGCCAAATATGCTATGCTCTATTGCGTAAGAAACCAGCACCACCGGACGGTATTCGTAAGCATACCCGCTGTTATCTGAATAATAAGGCGATGTAAAAATTTCAGGTATTGCAGCAATGCCTTTTGATGTAAGCTTATGATTATTGGTAACCAGCTCATCATCCATATTATAATCATTCAACACGGCGTTGCTGTACAGAATAACGCTAAACAGAACTATAATTATATCGTAACCGAATTTTTTGTAAAATGGAGGAGGGATATTGCCAGCTTTAGGCTGGTTAGGTGCTGCTTTTTTTGCCATTTGTATCAAATATAATTGATTATAAGAGTGCAATAAGCCACAATATAATAAGCTAAGGTAATTTAATCGTTTACTGTTAAAAACGTATTATTGTGTAAATCTTTTTGCGTTTGAAAAACACAAATTACAGCAGGGCTATTGAATACAGCGCAGCGCCTGATAGTTTAACGGAGTACACAAAAAAAATATGGCACTATAAGCACTTAATTTACACGTTTACCTACCAGGAAATAAAAACACAGTACGCGCAAACTTACTTTAGCTGGCTTTGGCTGGTACTAAAGCCACTTATGGTACTATCTCTTTTCGCCTTTATTTTCAATTATGTTTTTCACATCCCCTCGTTAACTATACCGTACCCATTATTTGCATTTACGGGCCTGATTATATGGAATAACTTTAGCTACATGGTAGCCAATGGTGGTGGCGTAATTAATGCCAACCAGGGCCTGGCACGCAAAATGTACTTTCCGCGCATAATACTTATCTTATCAAAAAGCCTGTCGGGTTTGGTAGAACTTACAATCTCACTTTTTCTTGTATTTGCCCTGGCGTTGGTTTACCGCTACCCTGTTACGTTACAGGTATTAGCCTTACCACTTTTGGTTGTGTTAAACACTATTATTGGAACGGGCGTAGCCATATGGCTAAATGCATTTAGCATAAAACGGCGCGATATAAACCACCTGGCACAACAGCTTATAGGCTTTTTAATATGGCTTACACCGGTATTTTACCCGGCCAACCTTATACCCGAAAAAATCTCCTTTCTGGTGTACTTAAATCCAATTGCAGGTATTATACAAGGCTGCCGGTGGGCTATACTTGGCGACCGCTTTCCCAGCTTATATTTTTTACCGGGCATTATCGTTTGCCTTGTTTTTACTGCCGCAGGGTTTATTTATTTTGCAAAACAAGAAGATATAATAGCAGATAATGCGTAGCACAACTATAATTTTCAACTAAAATGGTTCGTTCGTACAGCTACGTAAGGTACTTTTTCGTATTTATTTTTGCACTAATCGTATTGGTTTTTTCGCGGTCTTTTATAGGCAGCAACCCTGCCATTGCAGGCGCTTCTATTGTAGTAAAAATACATGGGGTGGCTCTTTTTTTATGGGCAACACTATTTGCCATTCAACCCTTTCTTATTCATTTTAAGAAAAAAAACATCCATATTTTACTGGGCAAATTATCGTACGGCCTTGCACCGGTTATTGTACTTACTACCATACTCATTTCAATACACCTTTTTAATCGTAGCGAAACCCAGATAAGCCTGGATAAACGGGTTAACCTGCTCTGCTCACAAATAGTGGGCATTAGTTTATTCGCCTTATTTTATGTATTGGCAATGGTAAACTCCAACAAACCGGCAAATCATCTCAAATACATTATCGGTACATCGTTTGTGTTGCTTGGGCCGGTTATTTTCAGATCTAACTTGTGGTTGTTCCATTTTTCGTGGTTTAGCAATATTGAATACACGTCGAAAATACTGGTGTGTATTGTAGTAGATGCAACGCTGCTAACTTTAATTGGCTACGATAAACTAAACAACAATAACAGCCGCCCTTATATAATATGCCTTGCCCTTATACTAACCGAACAGTTACTTGATTTATGTTCGGTATATTACACTGTTTGGCAAACCTTACATTGATACGCTATGCAGTTAACGCACTATCTTAAAGAACCCCAGCGGTTCTAACCGTTCGGTATTACCCTTATGGTAATTTCTAATATCGGGTATAACGGCCTTATACTTAAAAGATGTACCATACATAAAATTGAAATAGCCTAATATCTCTGTAAGCCTTTCGCTGTTAGATACAAATACACAATCATCGCTGTGGTCAGCCGCAAAATTCACATAATCAATCACACTGGTTCCGCCTGTTATATCTTTCATTTTCTGGTTATAGGTAGGCAGTAAAAAAAAGAAGTAATTATCCAGGGTGGGGTACACCTTTCGCTTATCAAGCGGGTCTTTCTGAAGCGGGCACAGATAAATCTGATCGCTTATTCGGTCGACAAATACATTCTTCTCTGGCCTGTTGCGCAATAGCGCCAGCACCGTTTGTATATAAGTAGCTTCATTTTTTCGTGTGGTATAACGGCCATAAACAAATACGGCCTCTACTACAGTTAATACCACCAGCATTAATAACCATATTGTATTGGTTTGGTTAACCCGTTCTTCTTTTTGGGTATTAACCAACAAGGCCAGCCCAAGTGCGCACGAAAAAACAAAGGGGCAAAATATCCGTTCCTCCATTTTAAGCAGCACCGCTATCAGAAAATACAAAAGCACATACCCTGCAAAAAGCAATAAAACAAGTGCCTGCATACGTACATTTCTGCGCCATGAAACTACAGCTGCCAGCGCAACTATAAGCAATAGTACTGACCACCCGGGGTGTTTAGTTATATAGCCAACACCTACGTAAATAAACTTTTGCCTGTAATTTACTTTGTTAGATAAAATTGTAGATGCGCTTTGAATTTTTTTATCGGTGTAGGGTACGCCTATTTTTTTAAAATAGTGAGGATTTATGTGTTGAGGATCGTTGGTAAACTGTACACCGGTAACCATTTTATAAATTAAAGAATCGGCCCCGGAGTTAAGATGGAGCTGGTCTTTGGGAAAATCCACATCCCAAAGGCTTATCATATAGCCCCCATACTCGGGTGTTTTATCCCACGACTCGTCCCACCGGATACCAACAAAAACCAAAAGGGCGCCTAAAAAAACAAGTGGTACAGCAAAAACCCTGGCAACAGAAACAGGTGTGGTGTAACGGGCTGCCAGATAAATGAACGCTACAGGCACTAACAGTATAAAGCTTAAAATACCTGCCTGGTGCCTTACCAGGCAGCCTAATATAAAGGCAACTAAACCTACCATAACCGCAGTGCGGTTAATTGCCATACCCGGTGCTACTTTCATATGGTATATAACCAGTGCTAACCCAGAGGTGGCAAGCATAAACGCTATGCGGGTAAACTCTAACAATACAAGGTTCTCCAGCGATAGTATGCTTAGTAAGCTAAGCACCACAAAAAGGTAGTGGCCCTGGTTGCGTGCGCGCAATATTATCTGTAACAATAAAAAAACTATCAGCGTGCAAAACAACAAAATAAAAGCCCCATACCAATCAACATTGGCAGATATGGTATATAGTGCATGAATAAGATAATGCAGCCCTATCCACTGCCCGTCATTGTTAGATAGCCTACCGGGCTGGCTGGCAAACACACCCTTAAACACGGCCACATAAGCCGGATCGCTGGCATGGTCATAACAAAGCACACCGGCCATAGCCAATAAGGCAAACACCAACATTGTGAGAAAAAAAACAACCACGTTCTTCATACTATACAAATGAATGCTCTTTATACATTAGCGGAAATATCTGCGAAAAGATAGTTTTTTATTTATCAAAAAATTATCTTTCTCTGAAAATCAATTACATAATAACCACACAATGGTAATATGAGGATATATGCCAGTGCTCTGCGAATTAAGGAGATATTTCTGATGACGGGCTTTTCTGTTATTGGCATACTATTTACAAACGCACCTACCCTGCCCGATGTAAAAAAACTGACTGTTGTATTTACAGTTATAATGCTGTATGTAATGGCGGTGTACTTTCTAAACTCATTTGCCGATTACAAAAACGATGCCCTATCCGACAGGCTAAAAAAAAATTCGAAAGTGCCACGTTGGGGTTATGTATCGCTTCTTTTACTAGCTACCGTATTATTTGTATCGGGGTCGTTGCTGATAAACAACTATGTGGTACTTTGTAATGTTACTGCCTTGTTATTATGGTCGTTATATTACTTACCGCCGGCAAGGTTAAAGTCTACCTTGTTTGCAGGCACCGCTATTCACTTTGCAGCCGGTGTACTTCACTTTCACTCTGGGTACTGTTCGTTTTCGCCATACAGTACCCGGTCTATACTTATTGCGGCTTTTTTTGCACTATTACTGGCTGTAGGGCACCTGCACCACGAAATTATAGATTATGATGACGACTTATTTACCGGCAACAAAACTACTGCCGTACGGGTGGGGTTACATAAAGCCTATGTATACAGAGAAAGGCTGGCTATTGTAACGGCGCTATACTGGCTGGGCATTTTTATAGGGGGATATACAAACAAAATAGAGTTTGCTATTTTTTTGCTGCCCGTTGTAGCATTGCTTATAATTTGCCACACCTTTAAAAGCCCCGAAAAAAACAAGCTGTTTCAAGTTGTAAACCGAAGTGTATTTGGGGTATCGGGCTTATTTCTTATAGTGTATAAACTGCTTGCATACCAACATTAAAACACCGGGCATTATTTTATAGCCTGTACCACTCTGTAATCAATCAAATTATCATCTACCAGCTCTTTTAAAGCTATACATGCTTTTAAATGGTTGTAAAAAACCGGTTGTGTATTGTAGCTAACTTTGCTTAAAGCCTGTATTGCTTTTTTATATGAGTACTCTATACCGGGTTGTACCTTTGCTACAATAGATTGGCCTTTTACTGATTTAAAACCAATTTGCTGCAACTCTGTATCGGCATTGGTAATGTAGGCATCTACAGCCCACCCTTTTCTAAAGTCGGTTAAAAGCCTTTCCTGTAATGGGGTTATTGGGCTTTTCACTTCAAAATAATCCATAAACGCAAAGCACCCGCCCGGTTTAAGTAAGCGATAAGCCTCGCTGTACACTTTAAGCTTGTAAGGTGCATGGCAAATGCTCTCTATACCCATTACAAAATCAAAAGTGCCGGCAGGCAAACCGGTTGCGGCGTAATCGGCAACATGATATGTTACTTTATACTCCCGGTTCTTTCCGTTTTTAAGTGCATTGGCAAACTCTATCTGTTTAGCTGATATGTTAACCCCCGCAATGTGGGCATCCGGAAAGTTTTCTGCCAGGTATAAGCAGGTTCCGCCTACCCCACAGCCTAAGTCGGCAATGGTACAATTACCGGTGTGCGGAATGGCAATATAACTTGTTAAAAACTTATTTGCGTTCAGCTTTGCATGGTCGTTATCCATACGGGGCTCATCAAAGTACCCCATATGCATAGCCAACGATAAGGGGTTATGGCCTGCCTCAAACCTTGTAAGCCAACACTGGTTATAATACTCAATAATATCGCCGCTTATATCTTTTATAGCTTTTTCAATCTTCATGTGTATCAGGTAATTGCGGTTTGCCTGGTGGCAGTTTGCGTTAACTTCTTCTTTTCCTCTATTTGCAAAGCATTTAGCGGTATTTTTTCAATTGGCTTCAGGCCATCTACTGTTTTCTTTGGCAATAACTTTTCAATCCTAAAGTTGAATAAACCTAAAAATCCTTTAACGTACATCCAAAGCTCGGTAAAAGTGCGTACCCGTTTTAGTTTTTTGAAAATGAAAGACGGGCGAAAATAAAACCCGAAAGTCATTTTACGGTAAAGGCGCTTTACATCGTCGGGCGATAGGGTATCCAATTTTAGAATAGGGGTAGACCCATAGTAAAGATCCCAGTCGAAGGTCATAATCCTATCCTGCTCCAGGCCCCAGTTGTAAACCTCGTGCCCCGGAAAAGGGGTTAGTATGGCTACAGAAATATAGTCGGGGTCTAACTTTTTAAGCAGCTTTATGTTACGGTCAATTATAGGTTCTGTATCGCCTACATTACCTACTATCATACATACCCTCACTTCAAGCCCGGCCTTTTTGGCCCAGTTTACAGCATCAAACACCTGGCTTACCTCCACTCCTTTCTTAATAGAATCAAGTATATCCTGATTGAAATTCTCAACCCCATACATTATTTGCCAGCAGCCTGCCCTTTTCATTATATCAAGCATTTCGGCGCTCACAATATCTACCCGGGCAAAACATAGCCACTGTATATCCAATGGCTTATCTATCAGCATATTACAAAACTCAAATACACGTTCTTTATTTACGGTAAACACATCATCCATAATGGCTATATCTTTAATACCATATACTTTAGATAATGTTTCAAACTCTTCATAAAGCTTTTCTGCCGAGTGGTATGTCCACATTTTGCCAACCGGCCTGCGGCAAAAATTACAAGACCAGGGGCACCCGCGCGATGAAACCAACATCATTGCGGGCAGCCTTTTAAAGTTACCTATAATAGGCCTGTATATCTGCATGTCTATCAGGTCGTAGGCCGGTAGTGGTAAAGCATCAAGTTCTCTTACACGAGAACGAGGAGGGTTCCTAAAAAACGCTGTACCGGTTTCTGTTTCCTTTTTAAATGCCAACCCACGTATATCGCCATACGGCACACCATCAAGCAGTTCTTTTAACGTGTCCTCTCCTTCGCCTATACAAACCACATCTACAGCAGGGTTAGAAAGCGACTCATCGGGCACAAAAGAAGCATGGGCCCCGCCGAAAATAATTTTACAATCGGGGTAGTGTTTTTTGCAAATGGCCGCCAGGCGAAAACAGGCATTAATGGTAGGTGTAGTGGTACTAAAGCCAATAACATTTATGTTATTGTATTTAGAAACAAAATTCTGAACGAAATAAGCATCAAACTCTTCGTCGGCCGAAGTAAAAAGCGCATTGCAGTCCAGTATTTGTACAGAGTACCCAAACTGGCGCACATAAGCGGCTAATGCCAAATGCATAAGGGGAGGGTCCAGGGCACGCTGTTTGGTGTAAAAACCGTCGGGAAAAATAAACGGAGGCCAAATTAAGAGGCAGTCTAACTGGTTTTCATTTGGCATGGTTAGGGGAACTTTTGAGTAATAAACAAACTTAAAAAATAAAACAATTGCACCAACAGGCACATTTACCACAAAAGCCTGCCTGTAGTGTGCCGGCACCTTTTATAAGCAATTGAAATACCGGCAATTGTATGTGGGCCGGCGGCTGTTTTTTACTGTTTCTTTTTTAATATCTTTGTTACGTATCTGGTATATGTCCATAATAATTTAATGTTTGTTCGCCCTACCATTTTACTTAATGAACTGGAGCAAGGCCCTGCTTATTGTTAGTATAATCCTTCTGTCATTAAACAGTTGTTACCGCAAAGAAGCCCGCAGAAACAGTGCTACTACTGTTAACAGCCATAAAACGTGGTGCGATGTACAATACCTGTTTAATAATGTATGTGGCAGGTGCCACCATACAGGAGGTATAGGCCCGTTCTCGCTGCTTACATATAATGATGTATATAACCGCAGCGCTACCATAGCCGCGGTTTTAAAAGCCGGAATAATGCCCCCATGGAGGCCCGATACCAGCTACAGCCACTTTATGGGCGAATTTGTTATAAGCGAGCGGGAACGCCAACTGGTTATTGACTGGATTGAAGCCGGTGCCAAAGGCTGCGACACAGCCCAACCGGCAAAAGAGTATAGTGCGTATACCAATCAATCGCAAATAGGAGAACCGGATACATCGCTACCTGTACAACAATACCGATATGAAATACCGGAAAACAACGACCATTATCAAAATTTTATAGTACAGTTACCCTGGAAAGAAGTAAGATACGCTACTGCTATTGAAGTGATACCAGAAAACGGGCAGGCTATTCACCATATTTCGGCCTTTTTGGTAACCGATACCGCACGGTTAGGCTACCTTAAGCGCAACAAAATATGGAAGTACAGCATGCAGGAAGAGCCTGAAAAATTTCCGCAATTGCTCAGCAACTGGGCAAAAGGAAGTTTTGCGTTTAAAACACCCGATAGTATTGGCATTAAGTTGCCTGCCAATGCTGTGCTTTCAGTGCAGATACACTATTCATCGGGCTATAAAGGAATAAGAGATTCGAGCCACATCAACTTTTTTTTAAACAAAAAGACACCTACCCGCGAGCATAAGTTTGAATACATTAATAACCTGGATTTGCATTTTGCACCCAACGAAGTAAAATATGAACAGGTAGTAAAGCATATAGATAGTGCCATTACACTTACCAGTATATGGCCCCATACACACCACCTGGCACAAAATGCGCTGTGCTTTGCGCTTACACCGGCTGGCGATACTATACGTTTGCTTAAGATTAATAACTGGAGTTACGATTGGCAAAGCCTGTATGTTTTTCCAAAGCCAGTTGTAATACCGGCCGGTTCGGATATTATAATGAAATGCCTTTATGATAACACCAACCGGAATGAAAGAAACCCTTTTAACCCACCCAGAACGATAAAATTCGGCATTAATGTAACCGACGAAATGTTGGTGCTTAACTACTATTACATGAAGTACCAAAAAGGAGATGAAAACCTTAACCCGTTAATAAGCCATGAGTAAGCTTACAGGTATAGCTACCTTAATGATTACCATATGTGTAGGATACCTGTCGTGCAATAGTGGGCCCAACAAGCATATTTTAGATACTACATTACTACGTACAGAATCGGGCACAGCTGTTACGCTGCGCCAGGCTGGTACAGCATATTATGCCGTCATTTTTTTTTCGCCAACCTGCCCTGTATGCCGCAATGTAACGGGCGAAATAAAAAGCCTGAGGGCAGAATTTGATGATAGTATAGTAAGCGTTTTTGTGGTGTTGCCGCCTTACTGCGAAAAAGACACCGGTTTGTTAGAACCAGCATTTAACAATACCCGTAATAAAATAAACACGTATATAGATGTGGACCTTACGCTGGCCCGTAAACTGCAGGCAAAGGCTACCCCCGAAATATTTATACTAAATAATACCGGCCAGATAGTGTATAGCGGCCAGCTGAACGATTACTACCGAAGCCTGGGTAACCATGGCGTGGAAATTACAAGGCACTACGCTGCCGAGGCATTGCATAACCATATGAACTCGCTTGCTGTTACACCCACCCAAACATCGCCCATAGGGTGCCTTATACAATACACCAGCCACTAAGCGGGCATGTGTTTGTGTATTAGCTTAACCAGCTCTTTATCCGATAAATCAAAAGGTTCAAACTTTACTGTTTCCTTTTTCCAGATAGTTTCATCGGGTTTTGATTCAAAATCGTAGGTATAGTAAAAATTTTCGTCCACATCGTATTTCTCAATCAAATCGGGTGCTATAGCTTTATTACGGAAATAATAAACCAGTTGATAATTTTTACGCAGCACGGTCATGGTAATAGCGTGCCTTATTTGGGTAGAAAGGTTGGGGGCACTGGCATGGATAACCGCAGGGTCGAATACGATTACATCGCCGGCATTAGCTAACACGGGTTTAGTGTACTTATATAGGGTTGGTATATGCTTTCGCAATTGCCAGGGCACACCTAAACTTCGTTGTATGTTACCCCACAAATGACTACCCGGCACAAAAGAAATAACCCCGTTCTGCATAGTAACATCGCAAAAAGGAATCCAGACAAACAGGCAATAATCTTTTGTTTCGTCTATTACCGTGCTATCCTGATGTATAAGCAGGTCGCTTTCGCGGTGTGGCGGCTTTACCTGGTAGGCCCCTCCTGTATGTTCATCTACCTTTGCCATTTGAAACATACGTGGCAGAATGGTTTGTGCATAGCGGTTAATTACATCCTGTGTTTTTTTCCTTATCTCCGGGTTAAACAGCCTTCCGCTGTTGAGCAGGTGTTTATCTAACTCAAACCCGGGTAACTGCGATATTTCATTAAACGTGTTCATAAAACCGGCAATCTCTTCGGGTTTTACAACATCTTTAATTACACACCATCCATTATATAAATAGTGCTGATGGTGCTCCTCTTTCAAAAAAAAGGAGTCTTTGCGTATTTCTAAATGTGGGTTTACTTCCTGTGCGTTTCTACTGCTAAAAAATGAATTTAAAAAAGGAATATTCATTGATAGAGATAAGTTTGTTAGAGCGCTAATACAGTACAAATGTATAGAGATCTGATTAAATGTACGACCTAATTGATAATAATCAGCAATTAGTTAACGCCCCCCGGCACAATGCCCAATTTGTGCTGGAGTAATATACCCACAAACGGCACTTTGTAAATGCATTTCGGCTGTGTATTTCGATTCGTTTTCTGAAACAATTTTGTTTTTGGTGCCGTTAATGTGAGCAACAAACAAACATAACTTAAACTATACAAAGTGAAAGCAACAACAACCAAATTATTAACAGCGGTACTTATCACCGCCACCTTCTCGCTAAACTCATGCAAGAAGGAAGAAACGCTGGTAAAGACAAATACAACCAGCAAACCACACTCTTCCGATTTGATTTCTAAAAGACAAATGGAAGCTAACGTAGCCACCATGAAACTATCATCGTTTTTACAAAACCTGCTGGCATCTAGCACCAGGTATATGAAAACCGATGATTTCATCGAAGGCTTTGGCTGTGCAACCGTAACGGTTGACTCCAGCTCATCTCCACGCATTGCAACATTCGATTTCGGTAGCGGCTGTACCGATGCAAACGGCAAATTCTACTCGGGTAGCATTGTTATTCAATACACCAGCCCGGATTTATCTGCCGTTAACAGCCAAATGAACTGTACGCTGAACAACTTTACAGCCGATACAGTAACCTACAACGGAACATTTGATTACACCAACACAGGCCCTTCTGGCCTGGGCCACCCAACCGGCGCTATCAATGTAAACATGTCGACCAATTTTGTACACGACAACCTTACACTAACCGGCAACAATACCATATCTTTCGAATGGCAAAGTTCACGTAACACTGCATATGTTACCATATCGGGCACCGGCACCGATAACAATGGAATTAGTTTTTCTCAAAACACCAACGCACCACTTGGTTTGAAAGATATAGATGGCTGCAGAGAGCATTTTAGCTCAGGTGTACTTTACATAATCTTCCCGGCATTTCCGGGCCAGGAGCAGGAAATTGACTACGGCACAGGCACCTGCGATGACCAGGCAACCATGAGCATAGGCGGCGGACCAGCTACACCATTTACCTTGCAATAAAAATTGTAAGTATTATAAAACAGAAGTACCGGTTACAATTGTAACCGGTACTTCTGTTTTATAGCAGGTGGCATATCTGCTATGCTCAATACACCCATTTGCTTACTACCCTTTAAGCCGGCTGGCTTGCCACTATGGCCTGCTATTTTTTGCCTCCGCAATCGGTGCCTATGTAGTGCCATACAATATCACTATGCGATACAAGCGGGCCGTCAACCCTGCCGGTCATACCCATTGCATACAAATTTCTGGTACCCGCCACTACCTTAATATCCTCAAACAAAGGCTCCTCGGGCATTACAAAACAAGGGGTAATACTGCCTACCAGCTTTGCCTCGTTAATGGCCAGATAGTTTTTAAGCATACAGCAGAAACAACCCTTATCAACCGCACCGCTACTATCGCGCAGCATACTTACATACCTTGCAGAGAACAACTGCCTGCTGGTTCCAAACAAACGGGCCGAACGTATTGGCACAAAGTTACCATCGTTTTTGCCGCATAGCAATTGGCTGTAACTTATTACTGTTTGTTTGGTGCTATCGCAAATTACAAAAGGGTCGTATGGGTCCATTACATACCGGCCATTGCTTAAAGTAATAACCGGAAAAATATGTACCCCATATGGCACCACAACAGGAGCCCCTTTAATACCCAATAAACTATCGACAAGCCTTAAATAAAACGATGTGCGTTGGCCGCAATACAGGCTGGTAATATTTAAATTTCCTAAATCGTAGCAACTGCTCAGCGCCATAGTATCCCAGCCTGCCAGTATGCTTAAATAGGTAGAATCTGTAGCCAACCCAAATTTGGGGCCTAAAAACTGAAAACTAAAAGTGGCGTAGGTAAAATCTGCCAATACCAGGCTTTTCAGATACTCTTTGGTTGCTTTGTTTGTATTGAGCGAATCGATATGCGTAAACTCCTGCTTAATCTGCAATATGGCTTCATCGTAGCTGTAGGGCAGGTTTCTTAATAACGTATCGGTAGGCGGCACACAGTTACACTTGCTTAGTACCCACGCTTTTGTAGGAAAACTATCAGATAAATATTCTTTTACATCGCTTAGTTTAATGGTTTCTGTATGCTGCCTGGCTTGCCTTTTGCAACCAGATAAGCATACAGCCATAAACAGTACGACAGGTATGAACACTAAAAAACGACGCATGTGTTGCAGTAATATAAAATGTGATACCGGAAGAAACGCTTGTTTAGCTCCAATAATAAATAGTTTCCTTATCGTGCGATAAGCTGAGGAAACCGCCAAAAGTAATACGCGGTGTTTTGCCGGTAACACGTTCTACCCGGTGCCAGATATTTCCACCCTGAAAAAGAATCATATCGCCTTTGCGTGGCCTTATTTTGTTTTTGCGTATAGATGGATCTGTTTGAACATACATTTTAGTACCGTCGGGCTGTATAATCTCGTTATCCTCGTGTGGTGTGGCTTTGGTTTGGCCGGGCTGCCAGCGGAAATTGAATAAAGACAGTTCGCCGCCCTCTTCGGGTTCCTGAAGCATAATAAAATAACTCATCTGGTTTTTTGCGATAACCTTTCTATTTAAATGAGCGTACGCCTCCGAGAAAGTAGTACCGAAATAATTAGCGCAATGAACGCTCATTAAACCCTGATAGGGGACTAAATAACGAAAGGTAACGAAAGGAAAACGGCCTGTATCCTCTATGCCCTCTGGCTGAGCTATTTTACGCCCCCCGCCTATCGACTGAAAAAAGCTGGTAATGGCAGCATGTGCATCTACCCCATACTCTGCTGCAAAATCAGTATTAAACTTTTCCATTTGCAGATAATAATTGATAGCTGCCTGATGGCGTTCTTCTTCGGGCAAAAAACTCATCTGACGGTTATATTCGGCAAAAATCATGGGATAGGTAAATCCTACATCTGTATTGGCCAGCCCTTCTTTATTGGCCCGTACAACTTCAAGCTTATCAAGCAATTTATCAACTTCATGTTCGGGCATAAAATTTTTAATAAGAAAGCCATCCGATTTGCCAACAAACATATCATGTATGGCATCCGGCCTTTGCTTAATTTCTTCTACCGTTACCTCCCTGAAATCGTATAAATTCTGCTGGGCTTCTATTTCTAAAATTTCGCCATTGGGTTGTTGTACTTCGGCTTGTTGCACAGTATTATCGCCGGCAGGTTTACTACTACCACCTAACCATTGAAGTATATTTTTAAGCATAACTTTTAGTATTGTAACTGAAATTACTAAAAAATAATTAACTGCAAATTATTAACTAACATTGCTAAACGCAAGGGCTGTATGGGTATTTTCAAAAATTCGATACATCAAAAACAATTTGATGAAAATGGGTTCATCATATTACCCCTCGTATCTCATGAAACAATCGTGCAGCTTAAAAAACTACACCAGGAGCAGTTTACAGAGAACGATAACCGTACCTATGCCTTTAATGCCGAAAGCGAATCGGCCAAAAATGATTACATAGCTACCCGGTTAATTGAATTGCTTGCCGAATCGTTTGATAAAGTATTGGTAGATTACGTGAACCATGGCGGCACATTTTTTACAAAAGTTAAAGGCTATGGTGAATTACCTTTACACCAGGACACCACGGTAGTTGAGCCCGGCGCAGGATTTTATACCTGGATACCCCTACAGGATGTTACAGAACAAAACGGGTGCATGTTTATTGTAGAAAAGAGCCACCGTTTTTTTGAAAATTATGTTTCGTTTACCTACCCCAATGAGAGCATACCACGAGATACCATACAGCCACAGTATGTTACTAAATTAGAGATGAAAGCAGGCGAAATACTGTTTTTGAATGGCCGTATGTTTCATGGCTCGTTTGAAAACAACACAACCAGGCACCGTGTTGCCGTAAACGTTTCTATTACCAAAGCAGATACCCGGTTTGTGTACTACCAGAAAAAAAATGAGTTTACCGCATCAGAGTATTTTGTAACGGCAGAATCGTATAGAAATAGTTACAAAACATACTCTGCCGGCGAGCTACCTGCCGGTGCAATTTTTTCGCGGGATATACCGTATAAGCATATTTCAATTAATAATAAGCTGTTGAATAACAAGTGTATTGAGTTACTGCCGCACAAAAACTCTCTGTTTAGCAAGCTGAAACAATTGGTTGAATCGCTCTACTAACCCCCCAAACAGCCTGACGTAGCCTTACCGGCCCTGAACTTATTATAAACAGAAAACCCTTTGAGAAATCTCAAAGGGTTTTCTGTTTTAGTAAGGTATGCAGGTTACTTGTACTCTGCAATCTCCTGGTTTATTTGCGCAATAAAATCGGTAAGCGATTTGGTACCCTGGTCGCCATGGCCTTGTTTACGCACCGCCACTGCATTATCAGCCGCTTCTTTCTCACCCACTACCAGCATATATGGTACGCGGCGCAACTCGGTATCGCGTATTTTTTTACCAATCTTCTCGGCACGCTCATCTACGCTTACTTCTATACCGTTCTTTTTCAGTTCGGCTTTTACACGGTAAGCATAGTCCATGTATTTATCGCTTATAGGCAGTATAGCTACCTGCTCGGGCGCTAACCAAACAGGAAACTTACCGGCGTAGTGCTCAAGTAAGAAACCTATCATACGCTCGTGGGTAGATAGTGGTGCCCGGTGAATAATGATAGGGCGCTCTTTTTCGTTTTTCTCGTTGGTAAACCAAAGATCAAAACGCTCGGCCTGGGCAAAATCTACCTGGTTGGTAGCAATGGTAAACTCTTTACCAATGGCACTCCATATCTGTATATCTATTTTAGGGCCATAGAAAGCTGCTTCATCGGCCACCTCTACAAACGGCAGGCCCGATTTAACCAGCACGCGGCGAACCATATCTTCGGTTTCGTTCCACAGGGCTGCGTTGTCTATATACTTCTGGCCCAGTTTTTCGGGTGCGTGTTTGCTAAAGCGCATCTGGTATTTTTCTATACCAAATATTTTAAAATACTTAACGTACAGCTCGTTCACCTTCATAAACTCCTCCTCAAACTGATCTTTGGTACAGTAGATGTGCGCATCGTTCATTTGCATACTGCGCACACGCATCAGGCCCATCAGCTCGCCGCTTTGCTCGTACCGGTAGCAGGTACCGTACTCGGCAAAGCGCAACGGCATATCGCGGTAGCTTTTAGGGGTGGCGCCAAATATTTTGTGGTGGTGCGGGCAGTTCATGGCCTTCAGGTAGTACTTGCCGCCATCCAGCTCCATGGGCGGAAACATACTATCGGCATAGTACGGCAGGTGGCCGCTGCGCAGGTACAGGGCATCTTTGGCAATGTGCGGGCTTTTTACACGTACATAGCCTTGCTCATTCTCATTCTTTTTGGCCAGTGCCTCCAGCTTTTCAATAATGGCAGCGCCTTTAGGCAACCACAGGGGCAGGCCGGGGCCTACCTCATCGTCAAAAGCAAATATTTCCAGCTCGCGGCCTATTACGCGGTGGTCACGCTTTTTCTGCTCTTCCAGCATGGCCAGGTACTCATCCAGTTGCTGCTGCTTGGGAAACGTAATACCATAAATACGGGTTAGCTGCTTGTTGTTGCTATCGCCTTTCCAGTAAGCACCGGCAATGTTAAGCAGTTTAATAGCCTTAATATAACCGGTAGACGGGATATGCGGCCCACGGCACAGGTCGGTAAAGTTACCTTGCTTGTAAAATGTAATTTCTCCATCGGCCAGGCCACCCAGCAGGTCAAGTTTATACTCATCGCCTTTTTCGGTAAAGTATTTTACCGCTTCGGCCTTTGGCATTTCGCTGCGTACGTATTTATTATCCTGCTTAGCCAGTTCGCCCATCAGCTTTTCTACCTTTTGCAGGTCTTCTTCGCTAAGGGTTTGGCCGCCCAGGTCAATATCGTAGTAGTAGCCGTTATCTAACGGCGGGCCTACCCAGAATTTAACGCCCGGGAAAAGGGTTTCTATAGCCTCGGCCATCAGGTGGGCCGAAGAGTGCCAGAAGGTTTTTTTACCCCACTCATCTTCAAACTTCAAAAGCTTAATGCTGGAGTCTTTCGTTATGGGGCGGGTTAAATCCCACACTTCACCATTTACCTCGGCACTTAACACGGCCTTGGCCAATCCCTGGCTGATACTGGCAGCCACCTCGTAAGCAGAAACCCCTTCGTTGTATTCGCGAACACTTCCATCGGGCAGAGTAATCTTTATCATTGACTATTTATTAGTGATTATTGATTATTAAAATGAAGTGCGAATATAACAGAATAGGTAAAATTGGTAGCAGACAGTGGTTATAAGACTTAACTATTAATATTTATTTTGTTGCCATTAAACCGATACGATGAAAAATATACTATTTGCCCTATCGCTATTGTTTTGCCTGGCGGCTAAGGCCCAGCAGGCCGATAACTGTGTGCTGGTATTAAATGGCAAGGAACTAAGTACCGAAGATGTAATTACCAAAGATGATGCAGCGCACTTTTGCAGCCTGCTATTTCGCGATGCGGTAACCAAAAAAGATATGCTGCCTACTGCTTATAACTGGGTAGCCAGCAATAACGGGCAAATTATAAAAGGCACCCTGGCCGATTGCTTTAAACTGATGGAAGCCGCCAAAGGCATGGCCAGCGGCGATGTGCTGTACATACAAGAAATTAAATACAAGGGAGTAAAAGGCCAGTGTAAGGGGCAGTTTCAGCTAAGGATTAAGTAAACCCGAAGCATCTATGGCAGCTCTGGAAAAGTTAAGTGCAGCGGAACTAAACAAAATATTCACCGCGCAACGAATTAAGGAGGATGTATTTAATTACACTGACCCCGAAAATGAAGACGATACAATTTTTGACCATGAAGGAAAAAATCCTAAAAGCTTTAGAATTACTCCGGAAATGCCTATTACTATAATATCGTATAAAATTCAACAATCGTTGGTGCCAGATTCGGAGTATATAATTTTAAATGTCCTATTTGGGTTAGGAAAATTTGATAAAGGAACGAATGGCATTTTTAAAGTAGAACACGCTTTGGGCCGCGCCCATTACAATCAAGATTCAGAGTTTATATCTCTTGATTTATTCTACGACCCATTACATTTGCTTTAATCTACAGCAAACGGATAAAAATTATTTTAACCCAAATATCTCCAACACTGCCTTGCGTATGTTTTTACTGATAGATTCGGTAGGCAGGTCGTTTTCATCGTGGCCGAAAGGGTCTTCTATTTCTTCGGCAATAAGCTCCATACTGGTTAGTGCGTAAAATATAAAGGCCACCACCGGTATGCAGTAATACCCCAGCGAAAACACCATGGTAAACGGCAATGTCATTACAAAAAAGAAAATGAATTTTTTGAGGAAGATGCCATACGAAAAAGGTATGGGCGTATTCTTAATACGCTCGCAGGCACCGCATATATCGGTAAACGAAACAAGCTCGGCGTTCAGGTAAATAAGGTGCTCATTGCTGATAACACCCTGCCGGTTAAGTTCATGTATGCGGTTATAAATAACACGGGCTAAAAAATTAGGCTGGTGATTATCGGGCTTAAGATCATGATGATTAAACTGCGGGTGGTGTTGCAGCTCGTTAGGGTGGAAACTGTTACGCAGATGATTTTTTAGTGCAAAGGAATAGTTGGGAATCATAACCGAAAAAAAACTGCGGTTTTCGGTATCGCCGGCAGGTAAAATACTGTTTAGCTTAAGCGAAAGGTTACGGCTGTTGTTTACCAATGCGCCCCATAGTTTGCGGCCCTCCCACCAGCGGTCGTAGGCACTGTTGGTACGAAAAACCAACAGCATGGATATTACAAAGGTGAGCATGCTGTGCATAATAGATAAGTTTTTGAGATGGTCGTTCTTATCCATATGCAGATAACCACTGAAATACCAGGCCACCACACCCGAATACACACAAATGGTGAGTATCATGGGCAATAACTCACGAAACGTATCGGACTTGTGAAACTTAAACAGAAAAGAAAACCAGTCTTTGGGGTTGTATGAAATCACTATCTATTGTTTTATATCTGAAGCCCGCTAATATACTATTAGGCGTTAAAATGACGCACAAATCAGATAAACAAATAAAAGAGTATGTTTACTATATTGTAAAAAACAAAACCCCTGCGCAAATGATATTTAGCAAAAAGAATTGCAGCTTGTTGTTAATCATTGTACTGCTACTAACCCAGGCATGCAGCAAAAAGCCAGACGATACCAACACGGGTAATACTATTACAGAAACCACCTACACAGTAAACAATCAAAATCTGCTGGGCGCTGCCGTATCGGACCAAACCGGCGATAAAATATTATACTACGGCACGTGGACCGGCAACAATACCATAGATAAAATTACCGCTATAGTATTCAGCAAAGCCGGCAGCGATACTACAGTAACCTACCAACTAACCACCGATGGAGACAGTGTAGCGTATGCCTATTTTAGTGTTGGCAACCAGGTACAGCCCAGGCTTTACACATTTAACCAGGTGGGCGATAAAGAGGTGTACGTTTCAATATTTGATTACAACTGGGCCAGTGGTACCGGCACGTTCGATCAGGAAATACATATCAGCAATGGTGACGTTATGAAAACCAATGAGTTTACAGAAACCATGGCCAACAGCGGGCTCTTTCCGGGTGTACCACCAGCCGTTACTTCGCTTATAGGCGCTACAGTGGTTACAGTAGCTGTAGTAGGCGCGGTAGCTGTGGTATGCCCCCCTTGTGCTGCTGCCGGTGTAACCATAGGGCTAATGCTTCCCAATAACGCCAATGCATCTACCGATATGCCACCACCCACCCCCAATAACCCTAACCCCACACAACAACCAGCCCCCACCCCACCACCGGTACCAACCTGCAACGGCGCTACTATAAACTTTAACGCAAATATGGATGCGCAGGGTAGTATAGCCGTGTTTGCCGTTACCGGTGGCAACGGAGTGTACCGGTATGGTATAGGCAATCCACCTGTGTTTCAGGCCAGTCAGTTTTTTTTAAATAACTACCCCGATGGCAATTACATTATTACAGTAAAAGATACCAGCGGCTGCAAAACCACTAAACCTTTTAACCTATCGAGAAACACCACAACCGTAATGGATATTGACAGCAACCAGTACACGGTAGTACAAATTGGCAACCAAAAATGGCTGAAAGAAAACCTTAAAGTAAGCCGCTATAATAATGGCGATACGATTAGCTTACTAAGCAGCGACCTGCAGTGGTCAGGAACAGCATCGGGTGCCTGGTGCTATTATGGCAACGATGCCCAGTATGAGGCTACCTATGGAAAATTATATAATTACTACGCTACCGCCGATAGCCGTAAACTATGCCCTGCCGGCTGGCACATACCCACCGATGCCGACTATGCAACTTTAAGAGCCGCCTACACATCGGACGATTTGAAAGCACTTACCAATTGGGCCGCAGTGCCTAACCAAAACCCTACCAATGCCAGCGGATTTAGTGCATTACCTGCCGGGCAACGCTATGGTTTTGACGGAACGTTTCACGACATAGGACAAATGGCTGTTTTCTGGACCAGCACTACAGACCCTAATAACGCCAACCAAACA
Source organism: uncultured Chitinophaga sp. (assembly GCA_964423405.1). Classification (GTDB taxonomy): domain Bacteria; phylum Bacteroidota; class Bacteroidia; order Chitinophagales; family LD1; genus Bog-950. The sequence goes on from CAYREY010000009.1 coordinate 64,052, forward strand.
TTGGTACAATACCTGCCAGAGGGCGGCGGTGGCGGCCAGGGTACCAATGGCCGGAACAATGGGATATCTGTACGCTGTATTAAAGACTAGCTTTATTTTAATGCCTGTAGATTATCCAGATGCTGGCGGGCCCTTGTAAAGTCGGGGTCCAGGTTCAGGCAATTCTGATATAACGCTATTGCTTCTTTGGTTTTGCCCAGGTCTTCGGCGCACAGGCCTTTGCTGAAATACGCCCCGGCATACGATGGGGCAACCTTTACAGCCAGGTCGTAATAACGGTATGCCTGCTCCAGCGAATCCATCTGGTAGTAACAAAAGCCGGTGCCCATGTAGGCCTCTACATTTTTGTGATTTACTTCAATTACTTTTTTAAACTCCTCTACAGCTTTGCTTAGTTTTTCGGTAGCCTGAGCAATTTTGTCGGCGTCGTATAGTTTCACTCCCTCCTCTTTCAAAATGTTGGCTTTGGCATATAAGGCATCCTCAGGCTTATCGCTTACCCTGATAGCATTATCAAAATACTTTTCGGCGTTTTTATCCTTTCGCTGTTTTAGCAGCAAACCAATTTGCACATAAGCGTTGTAAAACTTAGGGTTAAGCTCTGTAGCGGTTTGAAAGCTGGATAAGGCTTTAATAGTATCGCCTACTTCTTTAAAAATAGTGCCTTTGTAAAAGTAGATATCTGCATTCTGCGGGTCTTTGGCTATGGCTGCATTCAGGTAATCGAGCGCCAGGCGGTAGTTGCCGTTTAAGGTAGTATCTATATAGGCCATCTCTGCCGCCTTAACATAAAAAGAGGTATTGGTAGAATCGGTACTGATAGCTTTTTGCATGAGCGTAAGGCCGCGTTGCAGCTCGCCGGTTTTTTTAAACAACTCGGCAGCATACAAATAGAACTCCGGCCTAAGCGAATCGAGGTTTAGCGCTATAAACATATCGGTAGCGGCGCTTTTGTAATCGCTGTTGGCTTCAAACAACTGGGCCCGCTTGTAGTACAGGTACGGGTTAAGCGAGTCTTTCTCAATCTCTGCATTCATGGCTTCCAGTTGGGGTATAGCCAGCGAATCGGTTTTTTGAGCATCTACAGGTTTGTTACACTGCTTGCACGATGGCAGCAGGGCAACAGTTACTACTGTTATTAATATAGAAAGTAAAAAAATGATTTTCCGCATGGCACAAAGAAAAGAAAATACAATTGTTGTAAACAGGCATTGTTTTTCAAAAATCTCTGTTTACTTTCACATTAGTTCTTTGATTAACCACTGGTAATACAGGCAGGCTTTGGCCGGCCCACTACCGGTTTATGATACGCCCACACAGACCGATGCGTTAGTTAGTATTTTTATAGAACCGGGCTTAAGTTGTAACGTCAATGGCGGGTCGCACTCCGGGCAACCGGGGCTTCGTCCAAAAAACAAGTTAACAGCGAATTACAGCGATGTTGCTAAGCCCAAATCTTGACTTGAGGTAACTTAACGTCAATACTCTGTGTGGGTTTTTTTATTTACTTCAAACCATAACCATATAGCGTCATTGCGAGGAACGAGGCTCTGCGAGTGACGAAGCAATCTATTTTTAAATTAAGGCATTGCTTCGGTTTCAACAGCCTCTTGCAAAACATACCATTTTAACCATGCCCTCAACCCGTTTATCTGTCAACATCAACAAAATAGCTTTATTACGTAACTCGCGCGGCTCCAATATTCCCGATGTAGTACAATTTGCCAAAGACTGTGAGCGCATGGGCGCGCAGGGCATAACCATACACCCGCGGCAGGATGAAAGGCACATTACCCGCAACGATGTATATGCCCTGAAACCGGTGGTAACCACCGAGTACAATATTGAGGGGTACCCATCGGAAGATTTTTTAAAAATGGTATGCGAGGTTAAACCCGAGCAATGTACCCTGGTGCCCGATACACCGGGCCAGCTTACCAGCGACCACGGCTGGGATACCCTTAACCAGCAGGCTTTACTTAAAGATGTAGTAGCCCGCCTGAAAGCATCGGGCATACGCGTATCGTTGTTTATAGACCCTGTAAACGAACGGCTGGATGCTGCCAAAGAAACCGGTGCCGACCGCATAGAGTTTTACACCGGCCCCTACGCGCACGATTTTTATATAAACAAACAAAAAGCCGTAGCCGCCTTTACGCTGGCAGCACAGCACTGCAACAACATTGGCCTGGGTATTAATGCCGGCCACGATTTAAACCTGGATAACCTGAAATACTTTAAACAACAGGTACCGGGCCTGCTAGAGGTATCTATTGGCCATGCACTGGTACGCGATTGCCTGTACCTTGGCCTGGAAAACACCATACAGCTATACCTGGCACAACTGGAGTAACACATTTTCTTATCAACCCATGCAGCTTTTAAAAAAGATTTTTGGTTTTATATGGGCCCTGTGGGGCGGTTTCTGGTTTATGCTGGTAGCCCTTGTTTTTACACCCATATATGCGGTGGTATTTGCCATTTGGGGTAAAAAATATACCCTGCACTGTGTATGGATAAACTGCCACTACCTAAGCCCTTTTTTGCTGGCCATGAACCTGATACGGGTGCGCGTACACCACCGCGAACTGATTGACAAAAGCCGCACCTATGTTTTTGTAGGCAACCACCTTACAGCTATTGATATACTGGCTACCGCTACAGCCATGCCCATACCCATGCGGTTTTTGGCCAAAATAGAAACCCGCAACATACCGGTGTTTGGCTATATGGTAAAAATGCTGGGCATACGGGTTGACCGTAAAAGCAAAGAGAGCCGCGAAAAATCGTACCAGTTGATGGCCGATGCCCTGCAACGCGGCGAAAGCCTGTATATATACCCCGAAGGTACCCGCAACCGCACTACCGAACCGCTGAAAGAGTTTAAGGACGGCGCATTTAAAGTGGCAATTATGGCACAGGTGCCGGTAGCCGTGCAAACGCTGGTAGGAGTAAAAAATGTGAACAACCCCGAGGGGTTTCAGCTATACCCGGGGGTAGCCGATGTGTACTGGAGCCGGCCTATTGAAACTGCCGGTATGACGATGGACGATTTACCACGCCTGAAAGAACTGGTAAGGCAGCAGATGTTGCAGCACCTGCCACAAGCCTAACGCACAGCGTTATAAATAGGCTTGGCCACTTTTTCGGTATCAGAAGGGCAGCACACCGAACCGCCGGCAGCGTACATACGCATAATCATGTGAAAGGTAAAAGCAACGAGTAGAAATATCTTTTTCATACGCATATTGTGTAGGTTACAAGTAATATAACCTGTACACACTACCCTGTCAAGGGCTAGCCATGAAAAAATTACACAAGGATGGTAATTACTGTTACGGGGCCGGATAAAAAAGGTTTCAGGCAGGTTTAAATTTTAACAATCAGGCCATAAATAAATTCCGTTTCCCCCTGGCTTTCCACAACTGCTACACTCCCGCCTGCAATTCACAAATTCAATTATCTTCGCGCCCCGATGAAAAATATCAGAAACTTCTGCATTATAGCCCATATCGACCACGGTAAAAGTACCCTGGCCGACCGCCTGATAGAAACTACCAAAACTATCAGCGAGCGTAACATGATGGACACCGTGCTGGATAACATGGACCTGGAGCGCGAACGCGGTATTACCATTAAAAGCCACGCCATACAAATGGACTTTACCTACGGTGGCGAAAAGTATGTGCTGAATCTGATAGATACCCCCGGCCACGTAGATTTTAGCTACGAGGTTAGCCGCTCGCTGGCCGCCTGCGAAGGCGCACTGCTGCTGGTAGATGCCAGCCAGGGTATACAGGCACAAACTATCAGCAACCTGTACCTGGCTATAGAGCAGGGCCTTACCATTATACCTATTGTAAACAAAATAGACATGCCGGGCGCTAACCCCGAGCTGGTAGAAGACCAGATGATGAACCTGGTAGGCTGCAAGCGCGAGGATATTATACACGCCAGCGGCCGTACCGGTTTGGGCGTAGATAAAATTTTCGATGCTATCATTAACCGTATACCGGCCCCTAAAGGCAACCCCGATGCTCCACTACGCGCCTTGATATTCGATTCGATGTTTAACCAGTTTCGCGGTATTATAGCGTACTACCGTATACTGGATGGCAGCATTAAAAAGAACGATACCGTACAGTTTGTAAACACCGGCGCTACTTACTTAGCCGATGAGGTGGGCATTCTGCGCTTTGACCTGGAACCACGCAGCGAGGTAAAAACCGGCGATGTGGGTTACATTGTTACCGGCGTTAAAAACGTAAAAGAGATTAAAGTGGGTGATACCATTACCCTTAAAAACAACCCTTGCGCCGAAGCCATAGATGGCTTTGAAGATGTGAAGCCGATGGTGTTTGCCGGTATCTACCCAATGGATAACGACGACTATAGCGATCTGCGCGATTCGCTGGAGAAACTACAGCTAAACGATGCATCGCTGGTGTTTGAACCAGAAACATCAATAGCACTGGGCTTTGGTTTCCGTTGCGGTTTCTTAGGCTTGCTGCACCTGGAGATTGTACAGGAACGTTTGGAGCGTGAGTATGATATGACCATACTTACCACCGTGCCACAGGTAAGCTACGAAGCCTACCTGAACAACGGTGAACAGGTTACCATTCACAACCCGGCCGATATGCCCGACATTACGCGCATAGACCGGATTGAAGAGCCATACATTAAAGCACAGGTAATTACCAAGCCCGAGTATATAGGTTCTATTATGACCCTGTGTATGGATAAGCGTGGTATATTAATGAACCAAAGCTACCTGACCGAAGACCGCGTAGAGCTACACTTTGAAATGCCACTGGCTGAGATTGTGTTCGACTTTTACGACCGTCTTAAATCTATCAGCCGTGGTTATGCATCGTTCGATTACCACCCTATAGACTACCGCGAGGGCGACCTGGTAAAACTGGATATACTATTGAATGCAGAACAGGTGGATGCGTTCTCATCGATGATACACCGCAGCAAGGCCGAAGACTTTGGCCGTAAAATGTGCGAAAAGCTGAAAGAGATTATACCGCGCCAGCAGTTTATGATTCCTATACAGGCAGCTATTGGCGCTAAGATTATTGCCCGCGAAAGCATATCGGCCATCCGTAAAGATGTTACCGCTAAATGTTACGGTGGCGATATAAGCCGTAAGCGTAAACTGTTGGAGAAACAGAAAAAAGGTAAAAAGAAGATGCGCCAGTTTGGTAAAGTAGAGGTACCGCAAGAGGCCTTTATAGCCGTACTTAAATTGAACGATTAATCAACGCATAACAACCATACAGCCAACGGGCTTTAGCCCGTTTATCAAACTGTATTTATTCCATACAATAGCCATCGGTTTTAACCGGTGGCTATTTGCTTTTTTACCACCTATACAAGCAACAACCAACGGACTTTAGTCCGTTTTAAACAAACTGTATTTATTCCACTTAATAGCCCGGGGCTTTAGCCTCGGGCTATTTTTCCTTCATAAACTATACTGCGCCTGCTACTGTTTGCTTATTATATACATCGCCCAGACTAACCACCGGCATATAGGGCAGTACCAACTGGCCGAAATAATTACTCTCTTCTATCAGCGGAAACCCCGAGTGTATAAACGCCCGGAAACCGATGTTCATATAGTCGTGCAGCTTTTGCTGTACCTGCTGGCCACTACCTACCAACGCACTACCGCAACCCGAAAACACCTTGCCCACGCTGCTCCATACCAGTGGTTCTATATACCCTTCATCATCTGCATTCTTTCGCAGTTCATCCTGCCGGTACACGCCATACGAAACAGAATCCTGATGCTTGCTGCGTATAGCCAGCCCATCGGCATCGTTTAGTTTACTTACCAACCGGCGGGCGTAAGCTTTGGCTTCTTCTTCGGTAGGGCGCACAATCATGTGTATGCGTAACCCAAAATCTATTACCCGGCCATAACGCGCCGCCATTGCACTTACTTCGTTAATGGTATCGCGCATCATCTCTATCTTCTCGGGCCACATCAGGTACACATCGGCATACTTAGCGGCTATCTCTTTCGCCTCCGGCGATATACCACCAAAGTATATCAGCGGACGCTTATTGTACTTACACTTAACCGGTGCAGCATCCAGGTGTATATCGTAATACGTACCGCTAAAATCTATCCGGTCGTTCTCCCAGCCTTGTATCAGTATGTCCAGTATCTCACCTGTACGGGCATAGCGTTCGGTAGCCGGTGTTTTCTGCCCCGGAAAATCGGACGAGATAGCATTGATAATAAACCGGCCCTGTGCTACATCATCCAGCGTTACCAGTTGCTTGGCCAATGTGGTAGGGTACTCCTCTCCCATCCGCACCGCTACAATGGGCTTAATGGTTTTAGTGTGGTTTTGCGCTGCCAGTGCAAACGCCAGTGGCTCTAAACCGGTATCGTATGCGGTAGGCAGCAATGCGCCTTTAAAACCGTTGCGCTCGGCAGTTTGCAGTATATCTAAACAATGCCTGAACGTACTGGCCCGCGAAGGGTCGCGCTCACCTAAAAATGCGGTATCGCCATCGGTCATATCCGTAAACCACGAAAATTCGGCTACATGTTGCTTCGTTCTTATCTGCATACAATCACATTTAACTGCTGCAATATACCGGTAAATTTATTAATCTACCAAATAGATAGAGTTAATAGATATATAATAAATTGGAAACAATGGTGTCGTCCCTACGGGACTTAACAACACTTTACACCAATTACCCCGGGTTAAAGCCCGGGGCTACCATATGTGCTGTTCCTACGGAACAGAGTTTTGTTGTAACACAATTATGATGGCCTCTTACATGGCCGGTCATTTAGTTTTATCCCGAAGGGATAATATGTTTATAGAAAAAAGAGGATATATAATCTGACCCCGTGGGGGTCATACATAAATATGTTTGCAGGTCCGACCCTTTCAGGGTCGTATAACACATCAATCCATTTAGCTATAGATATGTGAACCTTTCAGGTTCAAAGTCCACCTCCGTCACGCGCAAAGCCGCGTGCCACCTCAGCAAGAGGAGGACAAAATACAAGCACCCTTTTTACGGCTAACATCACCCACCGGCTCGCAAAGCCTCGCCACCTCCCTCAAGGGAGGCTCAACAGCCAATCGTCATCCTGCATTCATTCGTGCATTAGTGGCTACTAGCATTGGCTGCTTGTATTATTCCCCCCGTTGGGAATTAAGTGGCAGTTGTTCGCTTTTAAATCCTTCAATCTGTAACTCAGTTAATCCGTAAATATCCTGCATTCATTCGTGCATTGGTGGCAGCACCATTGCTTATCCACCAAATAAAAAAGGCGGATAATTGCTTATCCGCCTTTGGGGGCTATC
>CAYREY010000009.1:71497-74614 GCA_964423405.1 uncultured Chitinophaga sp.
CTTATCCACCAAATAAAAAAGGCGGATAATTGCTTATCCGCCTTTGGGGGCTATCTGTGTGGGTAACAGGGATTCTTACTCTTGTTTCACTACTCTGAAAGTCTGGCGCTCGCTACCGGTGTTGATAGTTACAAAGTACACACCGGCGGCATGGCCACCCAGGTCTATCAGGTTAATAAACTGCAGGTTGTTGTTGGCGTAAACCGTACGGCCCAGTTCATCGGTAATAGTCAGGTTCCAGTCGTTCAGGTTTTGCACGCCGCTGGCCACCTTAATACTAAAGTTCTGGTAGAACGGATTAGGCAGTATCTGTACCGCTTCGGTAAGGGCTACCTCGTTTATACCAGTTACGGTTACAAACATCGAGTCGCTCTTACTGCTGCAACCATCGGTGTTGGTAGCTTCTACCGCATACCAACCGCTGGTTACTACCGTGTAGGTTTGCTGAGTAGCACCACTTATAGGGCTGCTGTTTTGCAACCACTGGTTGCCGGTTACAGCGCTGCTGGTAAGGGTGTTGCCGCTTTGTGCAATGGTAGGTGCCGCAGGCAGCGGATGTACAGTAATGTTAGAAGGTGTAGATGTTACAACCGGTTGTGTAGCACAATCGGCATTGCTGGTTACCTCTACGGTTACCACATCGCCATCGGCCAGTGCGTTATTGCTGTACACAGGGTCGTTGCTGCCTACACTGTTGCCGTTCAGTTTCCACTGGTACACCGGTGTGCTGCCGCCATTGGCCGCTGTAGCGTTAAACACTACATTGGTATTGGCACATACTTCGGTAGCAGGCGATACCGCCACAGTTACCGTAGGTGTTACCGAGGTAGTAACGGTTACAGTTATTGGTGTAGCTGCTACGGCGCCACCGGTAGCACAATCCAGGTCGCTGGTCATTTCTACTGTTACAGCATCGTTGTTGGCCAGTGTAGTGCTAACAAACGTGGCGCTGTTGTTGCCTGCCGTGTTGCCGTTTACTTTCCAAACATAAGCCGGGTTGTTGCCACCGTTAACCGGTGTAGCGGTAAAGGTTACGCTGGTACCCGAGCAGAACGTAGTAGCCGAAGCCGCTACACTTACAGCAGGGGTAAGAGTAGCACCCACCTGCATGGTTACTGTGTTAGATCCGGCAATGATACCGTTGCTGCAGGCGGCAGTAGAGGTTACTTCACACAACACATCATCGCCATTGGCAGGTGCTGCCAGCGTGTAGGTGCTGCTGTTAAGGCCTACGGTACCACCGTTCAGTTTCCATGTGTACAGCGGGTTGCCACCGGCATTGCTGGCGTTAGCCGTAAAGGTTACACTGGTACCGCTACACACAGGGTTTTGCGATACAGTAACGTTAACACTTGGCTGTGAGATACTGTTAACGGTTATAGTAACCGTGTTAGATGTAGCTGTAGCAGGCTGGGCACAGCCCTCGCTGCTGGTAAGGGTTACTTTCACTACATCGTTGTTGTTAAGCGTGCTGGTAGTAAACGTTGCACTGTTGGTACCGGCAGCTATGTTGTTCACCGTCCAGGCATAGGTAGGCGTAGTGCCACCGTTAACCGGTGTAGCGGTAAACGTTACCGGTGTGCCCGAGCAGATATTAGTAGCCGAAGCGCTGATGCTTACCGATGGTGTTACGGTAGTACCTACCTGCATAGTTACGGTGTTAGATGTAACCGTAGCCGGCTGGGCACAGGCTGCGTTGCTGGTCAGTTCTACACTTACCACATCGCCGCTGGTAAGCGTGCTGCTGCTGTACACGTTACTGTTGCTGCCCACCGGGTTGCCGTTCAGCAACCATTGGTAAGCCGGGCTATTGCCGCCATTGGCAGGTATAGCGTTAAAGGTTACCGTGTTGCCACCGCATACTACGGTGCTGCTGGCGTTAACCGTAACGGCAGGCGTTACGTTAGGCGATACACTAACTGTTACCTGGTTAGAGGTAACCAATGTAGGCGCAGCACAGTTGGCGTTGCTGGTCAGTTCGCAGCTTACCACATCGCCGTTGGCCAGCGATGATGATGAGTAAGTGCTTAAACCAGCACCCACGTTGTTGCCGTTTAGTTTCCACTGGTACACCGGTGCCGAACCACCGTTGGCAATAGTAGCGGTAAAGGTTGCTACACCACCGGCGCAGATGCTGCCGTTGCTGCTGATGCTGATAGTAGGCGTAGCGTTAGGTGTTACGCTCATGGTTACCGCATTTGATGTTGCGGTGTTTGGTATAGCGCAGATGGTGCTGGAAGTAAGTACTACCGTTACCACATCGCCGTTATTAAGCGTGCTGCTTACAAAGGTAGGGCTGTTGGTACCCACGGTGTTGTTATTCACTTTCCACAGGTAATCGGGCGTGCTGCCACCGTTAACCGGTGTGGCGGTAAAGGTTACCGGTACACCATAGCAGATGTTGTTGGCCGATTCGCTGATGCTTACTGCAGCCGGCGAAGCAGGGTTTACCACCATAGTTACCTGGGTAGATGTAGCGGTAGGTACGCTGGCACAACCAGCCGAGGTGGTCATTACCACCGTTACCTGGTCGCCGTTGGCAAGGACTGTGCTGCTGTAAGTAGCATTGTTAGTACCCACGTTGTTACCGTTTAGTTTCCACTGGTAAGCAGGGGTACTGCCACCGTTGGTAGGCGTAGCGGTAAAGGTTACACTCTGTCCGTTACATATAGTAGTAGCGCTGGCGCTTATACTTACGGCTGGTGTTACCGGTGTAGATACCAGTATGGTTACCGGGCTGCTGCTAACCGTAGCAGGCTGCGCACAGGCGGCGTTGCTGGTCAGGTCAACGGTTACCACATCGCCGTTGGCCAGCGTGGTAGTAGTAAAGGTAGCCGAGTTTACACCGGCGTTGTTGCCGTTTATCTTCCACTGGTAAACCGGGCTGCTGCCGCCGTTAACCGGCGTAGCAGTAAAGGTTACACTGCCACCTGCACAAATAGTAGTGCTGCTGGCCGCTACCGATACCGATGGGGTTACACTGGTATTTACCGTAATGGTTACCGCGTTAGAGGTATCTTTTTGTTGCGTATAGCAGCTGGCGCTGGTAGTAAGTACACAGGTTATTACATCGCCGTTGCTTAACGATGAGGTGTTAAGCGTAGCGCTGTTGGTACC
>CAYREY010000009.1:74714-82283 GCA_964423405.1 uncultured Chitinophaga sp.
TTATTACATCGCCGTTGCTTAACGATGAGGTGTTAAGCGTAGCGCTGTTGGTACCCACAGCCGTACTGTTGCGGAACCACTGGTAGGTTGGCGTGTTGCCTCCACCGGTAGCCGTGGCTGTAAACACCACCGGACTGCCGCTGCATATGGTAGTAGCCGAAGCAGAGATAGAAACGTTTGGTGTTACCGATGGGTTAACCGTAATGGTAACCGGTGTAGCGGTAGCGGTTGGTACGGTGGTACAGGTAGCCGATGAAGTCATTATCACGGTTACCTGGTCGCCGTTACCAAAGGCGCTGTTGCTGTACGTAGTGCTGTTGGTGCCCACGTTGTTGCCGTTCAGTTTCCACTGGTAAGCCGGTGTGCTGCCACCGTTGGTAGGTACAGCGGTAAACGTTACGCTCTGGCCACCGCATATGCTGGTAGCGCTGGCACTTACCGTTACTGCCGGTGCTACTGCGCCGGATACTACCATAGTAACCGCATTGCTGGTTACGGTAGCCGGTGTGGCACAACTGGCGTTGCTGGTAAGCTGTACGGTTACTACATCGCCGTTTACAAGGCTGCTGGTAGTAAAGGTAGCGCTGTTGGTACCGGCGTTGTTGTTGTTTACTTTCCACTGGTAAACAGGGCTGTTGCCACCGTTAACCGGTGTGGCGGTAAACGTTACCGGTGTACCGGTGCATATAGTAGTGCTGCCGGCAGTTATGCTTACTGTAGGTGTTACCGAGGTATTAACCGTAATGGTTACCGCGTTGGATGTATCTTTTTGCTGGGTATAGCAGCTTGCGCTGGTAGTAAGTACGCAGGTTATTACATCGCCGTTACTTAACGATGAGGTGTTAAGCGTGGCGCTGTTGGTACCTACTACGGTATTGTTACGCAACCACTGGTAGGTAGGTGTGCTGCCACCGTTAACCGGTGTAGCAGTAAACACTACCGGGCTGCCACTGCATATAGTAGTGGTAGATGCCGAGATAGTAACATCAGGCGTTACCGATGGGTTAACCGTAATAGTAACCGGTGTGCCGGTTGCTGTAGGTACCGATGGGCAGGTAGCCGATGAGGTCATTACCACCGTTACCTGGTCGCCGTTGGCCAATGCGTTGTTGCTGTAGGTAGCGCTGTTGGTTCCCACGTTGCCGCCGTTCAGTTTCCACTGGTAGGCCGGTGTGTTGCCACCGTTGGTAGGCGAGGCTGTAAACGTTACGTTTTGGCCTGCGCAGATAGATGTAGCACTGCTGGTAAACGTAACCGCCGGTGTTACCGGTGCGGTTACCAATATGGTTACCGCGTTGCTGGTAGCCGTAGTGGTAGATACGCAGTTGGCATTGCTGGTCATTATCACCGTTACCACATCGCCGTTTACAAGGCTGCTGCTGGTAAAGGTAGCGCTGTTGGTACCCACGTTGGTAGTGTTTACTTTCCACTGGTAGCCTGGTGTAGTACCACCGTTAACCGGTGTGGCAGTAAAGGTTACCGCGTTGCCGGTACATATAGTAGTAGCGCTGGCTGTTATGCTTACTGTAGGTGTAGCGTTGCTGCCTACAGTAATTATCACCGCGTTAGATGTATCGGTAGCAGGTACCGCACAGGTAGCGCTCGATGTAAGTACCGCTTTCACCACATCGCCGTTGGCAAGGGCCGTGCTGGCGTATGTATTGCTGTTGGTGCCCACTACTGTACCGTTTTTAAACCACTGGTACGTAGGAGAACCACCACCGTTAACCGGTGTAGCGGTAAACGTTACGTTTTGGCCGGCGCAGATAGAAGTAGACGAAGCACTTACTGTAACATCCGGCGCTACGCTTGGTGCAACCGTCATGGTAATGGTGTTACTGTTGGCCGAGTTGGTACCCGAGCAACCGTTAACCGATGTAAAGGTAAGCGATACCACATCGCCGTTGGCCAGTGTAGTAGTGCTGAAGGTAGCGCTGTTGGTGCCGGCATTGTTGCCGTTTACTTTCCATTGGTAAACCGGCGATGAACCGGCGTTGGTTACGTTAGATGTAAACGTAGCCTGTGCGCCTGCACATATGCTGTTGCCACCGCTGATAGTTACCGTAGCCGCAGCCGGTGTATTTACTATCATGCTGATAGTGTTAGATGTTACCTGGGCCGTGGCTACGCAGGTTGCGTTGCTGGTCATTACACAGCTTACCACATCGTTATTGGCAAGTGCTGTAGTAGTATAGGTAGTGCTGTTAGTGCCTACGTTGTTGCCGTTTACTTTCCACTGGTAAACCGGTGTGCTGCCACCGTTGGTAGGGGTAGCTGTAAAGGTTACGCTGGCACCGGTGCATATATTGGTAGCCGATGCGCTGATAGCTACGCTGGCGGTAACGGCAGGGGTAACAGTCATGCTGATGCTGTTAGACGATACCGTAGCCGGCGAAGGACAGGCCGCGCTCGATGTTACATCCAGTGTAATTACATCGGCGTTGGCCAGTGTGGTAGTAGTGTACGATGATGATGTGGCACCATTTATTACGTTGCCGTTATTTTTCCATACATAAGTAGGAGTACCGCCACCGTTGGTTACGCTGCTGTTAAACGTTACCGATGTACCGCCGCAAATGCTGGTAGCCGATGCGGTAATGCTTACTGCAGGTGTTACGGCTGTATTTACCGTAATAGTTACCGCGTTAGAGGTTACCGTAGTAGTAGATGCACAGGTAGCGTTACCGGTCATCTCTACAGTTATTACATCGTTGTTAGCCAGGGCTGTGGTAGTAAAGGTAGGCGAGTTAGTGCCTACGTTGCTGCCGTTTTTCTTCCACTGGTAAGCAGGTGTAGTACCACCGTTAACCGGTGTAGCGGTAAACGTTACCGATTGGCCCGCGCATATTGATGTACCACTGGCCGATACCGTAACCGAAGGAACAACGGTAGTGTTTACCGTCATTAACACCGTGTTAGATGTAGCCGTGGTTGGGTTGGCACATGCCGCGCTGGATGTTACTACTACCGATACCGCATCGTTATTAGCCAATGCAGATGAAGTGTAAGTGCTGGAGTTGCTACCTACGTTATTGCCGTTCACTTTCCACTGGTAAACCGGTGAGCCACCTGCGTTGGTAGCGTTAGCCGTAAACGTTACCGGTGTACCCGAACATACCGTAGTAGCCGGTGTGCTGATAGTAACCGAAGGCGACGTATTGGCACTGATGGTCATAGTTACAGCATTGCTGGTAGCTGTGGTAGTAGTAGCACAGGCCACGTTGCTGGTTAGCACACAGGTAACTATATCGCCGTTAGCCAGCGAGGTGCTGCTGTAGGTAGTTGAGTTGGCACCTACGTTGTTGCCGTTTAGTTTCCACTGGTACGTTGGGTTGCTGCCACCGTTGGTAGCCACCGCCGTAAACAATACCTGTGTATTGGCACATACGTTGTTAGATGTAGTGCTGATAGCCAGCGAAGGTGTTACAACCGGGTTAACTGTTACCGTTACTTTGCCTGAAGTAGAAGTATTTGGCGTAGCACAACTGCTGCTGCTGGTTACAACCACCCATACCGAGTCGTTATTAGCCAGTGCCGAAGTGTTATACGTAGCGGCGTTGCCACCTACGTTGCTGCCGTTCAGTTTCCACTGGTAAGCAGGCGTGCTACCGGCGTTGGTTGCCGTAGCGGTAAAGGTTACGTTGGTACCTGCACACAGTGTAGTAGCCGAAGCCGCTACGCTTACAGTAGGCGCCGAGGTTGGGTTAACCGTCATGGTTACTTTGTTAGAAGTAGCCGTGGTAGGCGATGCACAGCCCGAGCTGGAGGTCATTACCACCCATACCGAGTCGCTGTTGTTAAGCGCCGAAGTAGCGTAGGTGTTAGAGTTGGTACCGGCGTTAATGCCGTTTACTTTCCACTGGTAAGCCGGTGTACCGCCACCGTTAACCGGTGTAGCGGTAAAGGTTACCTGTGTACCGGCACATACGTTGTTGTTGGTAGCTACTATGCTCACAGCCGGTGTTACCGACGATGATACGCTCATGGTAATAGCGTTAGATGTAACGGTAGAGATAGTGTTGCAAGGTGCGTTAGAAGTAACCTCGCAGGTTATCACATCGTTGTTGGCCAGCGTAGTAGTGGTGTAAGTACTTAAACCGGTGCCTACGTTGCTGCCGTTTTTCTTCCACTGGTAAACCGGTGTAGTACCGGCGTTGGTAGCATTGGCAGTAAACTGCACACTGGTACCGGTGCATATGTTATTGCTGGATGCTGAGATGGTAACCGCCGGTGTGTTGTTCGGGTTCACCGTCATCAGTATAGAGTTAGATGATACCTGTGTAGGGCTGGCGCAGTTGGCATTGCTGGTCAGGTTTACACTTATCACATCGTTGTTGGCCAGGGCGTTGTCGGTGTACGTGTTGGCGTTAGTGCCTACGTTGTTACCGTTTTTCTTCCACTGGTAAACAGGTGCACCGCCACCGTTGGCAGGTGTAGCAGTAAACGTTACGTTAGCGCCTGCGCAGATTGTAGTTTGCGGGGTGGTGATAGTAACCGACGGCGTTACGTTCTGGAACACCGTCATGTTTATAATGTTAGAAGTAGCAACCGGGTTCTGTACACATTGCAGCGATGAAGTCATCTCCACTTTCACCACATCGTTGTTCGACAGGGTGTTGCTGGTATATGTATAGGTGTTGGTTCCTACGTTTATGTTGTTCACTTTCCACTGGTAGGTTGGTGAGAAACCACCGTTGGTAGGCGTAGCGGTAAACAGCACGTTGGTACCTGCACATACCGCTGTGCCCGGTGTAGGTGCTATAATTACCGATGCCGATGCACCCGAGCTTGGGTTTACTGCTATAAATACGGTATCGCTAAGCGAGCAGCCACCGTTAACCGATGATACCACATACTGGGTACTGCTGGTAGGTGTAGCCAGCGGGTTGGCAATGGTTGGGTTGCTAAGACCGGTAGTTGGGTTCCAGCTATAGGTAGAACCACCGGTAGTGCTTAACTGTACCGAGTTACCCGAACAGATAGTAGTATCGTTATTGGTAACCAGGCGGCCCGGTATAATTTTAAACAAGGCATCGCTATAGTCGAATACCAGCGGGTTAAGGCCCGACTGTACACGCACCAGTACCGATGGTGCATTGATATTTGGCACCACCCACGGATAGGTGTACGAGGTAGTAGCATAGTTGGTAGCTACCGGTACCCAGTTGGTACCGTTATCTATAGAGTATGCAATGTTGTACGAACCTATCGGCCCGCCTACTTCGGTCCAGGTTACGTTGTAAGCCTGGCAGGCGCTCAGCGAGTCGGTACCGTTAGGTGCAGTTAAGGTAATAGGGTTGGCGGTGGTAGATATGGTAAAGGCCAGGTCCGAAATATCCTCTTTGCACGAGTTGATATTATCGCGTATGCGCAGGTAACAGTTGGTAGATGGGGTGTTTGGCACCGTCCAGTTGTAGGTGTTGGTAGAGGTATTGTAACCCAGTACGATGTTGCTCCACGGGCCGTTAGGACCGGCGGTAGAGTATGCCAGGTCGTATATGTTAGATATACCGTCGCTCTGCCATTTAACCGGATACGATGAACCTACTACCAGTACGCCGCCAAAGTTTGGCTGTATAATGGTTACCGCACGGCGGATAGTAAATACCGCATCGGTAGTATCGGCGCGGCTAAGTACGTTAAACGGATATACGCGTATCAGCGTTTGGGTAGATGGTGTGTTTGGCACCGTCCAGTTATACGTGTTTACCGTGTTGTTATAGGTCTGGTTGGTAAATATGGCCGTCCACGTAGCGCCGTTATCGGTGCTATACTCCATATTAAAGGCATTGTAAAGTGGTGCCTTTTCAAACGTAATAGTGGTTTGTGTACAGGCACCCAGCTGGTTGCCGCCGTTAGGCGATACTATACGCACATACGGGCGCAGGGTTAACAGCGCGTTGCTTACATCAAAGTAAGCGGTGTTGCTGCTGTTGCTTACACGCACCAGCGCACGGGTAGAGTTTACATTTGGAATTGTCCAGCTATAGTCTCCTGTATTAGCCTGGTTGTTAACTATGGTTATCCAGTTAGTACCGCTATCTACCGAGTACTGTATGTTAACAGTAGAACTAAAGTAGGTAGATGGCAACCAGGTAATGGTTTGTGTAGTACCGGCGTACCAGGTTTCGCCACCGTTAGGGGCGGTTACTACCGGTGTAGGGTATTGTATGGTAAACACCGCGTTGCTTACATCAAACACCGGTACCGAACCATTAGCGCTGATACGTACCAAAGCCTGTGTAGTAGGACTGAATGGCACCGTCCAGCTATAGCTACCGTCGTTTGGCGTAGAGGTAATAATATCATTCCATGTTGCACCGTTATCTATGCTGTACTCTAACTTAACAGTGTTGGAGTAAACCGTAGCCGGTGTCCACGTAATGTTCTGCGAGGTGTTTACGTTCCATACCTCGCCACCGTTAGGGCTGGTTAACACCGGTGTGGCCGCTACTATGGTGTTGGCGGTGTTGCTGGTATCAAAGCGGCAGGCGTTCTGGCTGTCGAATATCTTAATAAACATACGCGTAGTGGGTATGTTGGGCACGGTCCATGTGTAACTGTTACCCGATACGTTGGTAGCTATAGTAGTTAATCCGCTAAAGCCGCCGTTGGTGGTGTAGTACACATCAAAGAAACCACTGGTGCCGCTGGCCGTCCAGCCTATATTATAGGTACTCGCTGCGTTTACACTCACCCCACCGTTCGGGTTGTTTACTGTAATGGTACCGCTTGGTAAACCTATGGTAGCGTTGGTAGTGGTGCTGTCGGTAAATATTATTGTACCACCGCTGTTGCGCAACTCGGCTTTATAGCGTAGCTGGTTGCTTACCAATGCACTTGGGGTCCATGTAAAGTTTTGAGGGGTATTGCTGCTGTTTGCAAAGGTGTTTATCAGGTTAAACGAGGCTCCGCCATCTATACTGTAGTAAATGTACCACTGGTATGCTGTGGTACTGCTGTAAGCTGTCGGGCGCGTGGTGGTAATGGTTGTAGCCGCACAGCTGGTTACGTTGGCAGGGCCTGTAACGGTTACCGGACGCGTAATGCTGAACACCGCGTTGCTCGTGTCCATCGCCGTTGGGAAACTTACGTTGGTTAACCGTACCAGTGCCTGGTCGGTTATGTTTAATGGAACTGACCAGGTATAAGCCCCTGTGTTAGCGGTACTGTTAGTGATGGTGTTCCAGATACTGCCGTTGTTGGCGCTGTACTCTATCTTAACGTTGCTGGCTACGCTGGCCGTGTTCCAGGTTATATCGTAGCTGTTGTACGCTTTCCACTGCTCGCCGCCGTTGGGGGCGGTAATAATTGGCGTAGGTAATAGTATAGAGAACGTTGCATTGCTTACATCTGATACCGCTACGCTGCCGGTTGCGCTGATGCGTACCAGTGCCTGGGTGGTTTGCAGGTTTGGTATCGTCCAGCTATAGCTACCGTTGTTTGGCGTAGAGGTAATAATATCGTTCCACGTTGCGCCGTTATCGGTGCTGAACTCCAGTTTTACTGTATTAGAGTAAACCGTAGCCGGTGTCCACGTAATGTTCTGCGAGGTGTTTACGTTCCATA
>CAYREY010000009.1:82383-86165 GCA_964423405.1 uncultured Chitinophaga sp.
CAGGGCCTGTAACGGTTACCGGACGCGTAATGCTGAACACCGCGTTGCTCGTGTCGGCAATAGTAGTTACGGTGTTATTGGTTATGCGCACCAATGCCTGGTCGGTTACGTTTAAAGGAACGCTCCAGGTATATAAACCGGAGTTAGGGGTACTGTTGATGATGGTGTTCCAGGTGCTGCCGTTGTTGGCGCTGTATTCAATTTTTACATCCGAAATAAAGTTACTGTTCCAGGTAATATCGTATTGGTTGTAGGCTTTCCACTGTTCGCCTCCGTTGGGGGCAGTAATAAAGTTAGTGGGTTTGCGGATAGTAAACACCGCATTGCTTACATCAAACACCGATGAACCCGATGTATTGCTGGCACGCACCAATACCTGTGTAGAAGGTGTGTTGGGAATGTTCCACTGGTACGAACCGGTGTTGGGGGCATTGCTGGTTATCAGGTTATAGTTTACACCGTTATCGGTGCTGTACTCCAGTTTTACGGTGCTGTGGAACGTAGCGGTGTTCCAGGTTATGTTCTGGTTGCTGTTTATGTTCCATATCTCGCCACCATTGGGAGCCGTAAGTATAGGTGTGGCCGCCGATATTTCGAACACGGCGTTGGATATATCTACCTGGCAACTGGTAGTGGCATCGGCTACGCGCACTAAACTTTGTGTAGAGGGGTTGTTGGGAACGGTCCACAAATAGTTATTGGCCGATATGTTATTGGCAATGGTGTTCCACGACGAACCGTTATTAATAGAGTACGACAAGTTGAACACACCCGATGTACCGGCAGGTACCCAGGCTATGGTTTGCGATGAGAGCCCCTGCCAGACCTCGCCACCATTGGGCGTGGTAATGGTTATGGGCAACTGCACCGTAAACACGGCGTTGCTCACATCCTGTTTCAGCGTATCTACATAATCGCGCACGCGTACCAGTACCGTTGGCGAACTTACCATGGGCACGGTCCAGGAGTAGGTGTACACCCCCGAAACCGGCGAAATAGCCAGGTTGGTGGCTACCGAGGTCCAGATGGCGCCGCTGTTAAGCGAGTAATCGATGGTCCAGTTGTTAGATACGCCGGTGGCGTTCCATTTAATCTGGTAGCTTTGGCAACCATACAACAACTCGCTGCCGTTGGGCTGCGTAATGGTTACCGATTGGGCATTACCTGTAAGAAGGGCGGTTAATGCCAGAACGAGAAATAGAATTTTCTTCATGCCGTTGCTTGTTTTTTAAGTGTGCCGGGGGTTACCAAAAACAATGTGTCCGGAATTGTTTTTATGATAACGGCAGCAAAGTTGAACTTCGGCATGACATATACATGGTCATTTTTAATCGGTTTTTGGGTATCCCAAAAATGCGTTTATGCCTTTAAAATAGTCCAAACCCAATACTGGCGCGGCTTTTACGTATGTATAACAGGTCGAAAAAAATAGGATTCCGACTAGATTATGGCGGGTAACAAATTAGCAGGATAGTGCAAGCATTAAACAACAACCCCCACCTTAAAAAGGATAACATTTTGGTAATATAATCAGCTGTTTTACCCATTTTTGCCCTGTTATGATCAGCATTATACGCACCGACTCTACCAACCCCGACTTTCAAAAACTGGTAAAAGCGCTGGATTCCGAATTGGCCATACGCGATGGTGAAGAGCACGGTTTCTATAGCCAGTACAATAAAATAGATGCTATAAAACAGGCCATAGTTTTATACCAGGGCCCTAAGGCTGTGGCCTGTGGCGCCATTAAACCCTACAGCGAAACCAGCGCTGAGGTAAAGCGCATGTACACCCTGCCTGAATACCGCGGTAAAGGACTGGCCGCACATGTATTGAACGAACTGGAGCAATGGGCCGCCCAACTGGGTTTTGAAAAATGTATACTGGAAACGGGTATCCGCCAGCCCGAAGCCATTGCCCTGTACAAAAAGTGTGGCTATACCCTTATACCCAACTACGGCCAGTATGCCGGGGTAGCTAACAGCGTGTGTTTTGAAAAAAGCGTGCAGCCGCTACCTACTGTATAGCCGGCAGGGTTACTCACCCGGGCTGTTAACAACAGCCGCGCTACTACCCTACCGGTAGTTTATCAATCACAACATAGTTGCTACCTTCGGTGTTGTAGTAAGGCTATTGAAAGAGTTATGGAGTACGCTATTGTAGATATTGAAACCACCGGAGGGTATGCCGCAGCCAATGGCATTACCGAAATATCGATACACATACACGATGGCAGCCGCGTACTGCGCCGCTACGAAACACTGATTAACCCCGGCTGCGATATACCGGGCTACATACGCGGGCTTACCGGTATTACCAACCAACTGGTGGCCGATGCACCGGCCTTTAATGAAGTAGCCGGCGATGTGTACGGCCTGCTGCAGGGCCGTGTGTTTGTAGCGCACAGTGTAAACTTCGATTACTCGTTTATAAAAGAACACCTGGCCGCCAACGGCTACACCCTTAACTGCAAAAAGCTATGCACGGTACGCCTTAGCCGCAAGCTGTTTCCGGGGGCACCCTCGTACAGCCTGGGCAATATATGCGGCTACCTGGGCATAGCTATAGATAACCGGCACCGCGCCGGTGGCGATGCACAGGCCACCGTTACCCTGTTTGAAAAACTGCTGGCTGCCGATACCGAAAAGATAATTGAAAAGGCGCTGAAGAAAAACTCGAAAGAGCAAAGCCTGCCGCCCAACGTGCCCCGCGAACATTTTGAAGCCCTGCCCGACCTGCCCGGTATTTATTATTTTAAAAACAACAAAGGCAAGGTAGTGTATGTGGGCAAAGCCAAAAACATAAAGAAACGCGTAAGCAGCCATTTTGCCAATAACTCGCCGGGGCGGCAAAAGCAGGAGTTTATGCGCAGCATACATGCCATAAGCTTTGAAGTATGCGGCAGCGAACTGATGGCCCTGCTGCTTGAATCGCACGAGATAAAACGATTGTGGCCGGCATTTAACCGCTCGCAAAAGCGCTTTGAACCGGTGTTTTGTATTGCAGATTACCACGACCAGAACGGCTACCACCGGCTGTGTATAAACAAAGCTGCCAAAGGGGTTAAACCACTGGCGGCGTTTAGTACTATAAGCGAGGGGCAGGGCCTGCTGCGCCGCCTTACCGATGACTTTGAACTGTGCCCCCGGCTAAACGGGCTTAACCCCGATACGGGTGCCTGCACCGGCAATAACTGCAACTGTACCGGTACCGGTAAAAACAAAGCCGGGGCCTACAACAAAAAAGTAAGCCGCGCTATAGAGGCCCTTTCGCAAACCGAAAGTTTTGTAATAACCCAGCAGGGGCGCACCACCGGCGAAACCGGTGTGGTGGTAGTGCAGCAGGGTACCTTTACACGCATGGGTTACGTAAGCAACAGTTTGCTTACCGGTAACCAACTGCCCAAAAACCTGCTACAAAGCATACCGGAGTACCGCGAAAACTTTAACATACGCAACATTATTGCCGGCTACCGCCAGGCCAACCCCGATATGGTTATTTACCTGTAAACCTGTTGATAACTACTGCCCTCCTACCGGCTTAATTCAATTGACTTAAGCCGCATTCGGCTGTTTTTTCTCCTCCTTACGCCGCCGCACGGCGTGCATTTAAGGAGGAGCCGGTCGAGCCTGCCCCAGAGCTTGCCTTGGGGCGAAGCGAGACGAGGTGGTGCTTAAGTCAATTAGTTTCCCCCTCCTACCCCTTCGGCCAATCGCCTTCGTGGGTGGGGCACATCCATCCGCTGGCCAGGCAGGGCTGGCATTTGCCACCCCGGTACATAC
>CAYREY010000010.1:0-9906 GCA_964423405.1 uncultured Chitinophaga sp.
AAGGGCAGGCTGCTAAGTACGATAGTGCCCGCTATGGCGGCTTACGCGTAGATGACGATGGCAACAGTGTGTTGGTGGGTTTGTTTGATGCGCGTTTGAAACAACTTAAGTGATTTTAGATTTTGAAAGTGTGATGTTAGAATGAACAGCCGGAATTAAACTTCCGAAGTTTAGCAGAACCAGCCACCGCATAGAAATACTGCTCCATCTTCCAACGCTAATCCGTAAAGGATGTATCAGGCTTTTTAGCACCACTATACTGATGGTGATAAAGATCAGTTGCTGCTGGTTGGCTGTATGCTTAATTTTCGATATTGTTTTTCATATTTGGCCTTACTAAATACAATAGTACATGAAGATTACGTTTGTAAACCATTCGAGTTTTATAGTTGAACATAATGGCGTATCAATAATTGCCGACCCCTGGTTGGAAGGACGTGTGTTTAACAACGGGTGGGAGCTGTTGAGCAAATCGAAGTTTAGTTACGAAGATTTTAAGAACATTGATTACATCTGGTTTTCGCACGAGCACCCCGACCATTTTTATCCGCCCAACCTAAAACAGATACCAGCCGAATACAAGAAAAACATTACCGTGCTTTTCCAGTCAACTATAGATGGACGCGTTGCCAGCTACTGCCGCAAGGCCGGGTTTAAGGATGTGATAGAAATGCAGAAAGGTACCTATTACGACCTGGCGCCGGATTTTAAAGTGCTGTGCGAGTATTTTGATGAAGGTGACTCATGGATTGTGTACAAGGGTGGGGGATTAACTTATTTGAATACGAATGATTGCGGGGTACGTAACCTGCCACAGGCACAGTATATTAAAGATATAGTAGGCAAGGTAGATGTACTGCTTACCCAGTTTTCGTATGCGTACTGGGCCGGAAATAAAGAAGAGGTGGAGCTACGCCAGCGTATTGCTGATGAAAAGCTCGATTCACTTAAATTTCAGTGCGAGGTATTTAAACCCACCGTTACTATACCAATTGCCAGCTATGTTTTCTTTTGCCATGAAGAAAATTTTTATCTGAACGACTGCGTAAATACTGCCGAGAAAACATACAACTACATAAAAAAGAATACCGATAGCAAACCGGTAGTGCTTTATAACGGCGATTCGTACACTTTTCCGCAGGAGTGGGATTCGGCGCCGGCTATAGAAAGCTTTAAACGCGATTTTAAGAACATAGAACTAAGTCCCGAGAAACTGGTAAAGAATGTGCCGGTGCCTTTAGATGAGTTAAAGAAACAGGCTACCGCGTTTGTAGACAACCTGAAAAAGACCAATACTTTTCTGCTTACCGCTATGCTACGCCCTACGCATGTGCACCTGATGGACTATAACAAAACGTTTGAGCTATCGCTTAATGGCGGACTGGCAGAGCATAGTTATGATTATAACACCTGCGATGTGTCGATGTCGTCAGAATCACTACTGTTTTGCCTTAAGTTTCCGTACGGGTTAGATACCACCCAGATAAACGGACGTATGCAGAAACCGCGTGGTGGTAATTATGCCAATTTTTACAACCTGTTCCGCATAGACCAACAGAAGAGCCGCGGACAGGAAATGACACTTAGCTACCTGGCCGGTGTTGCTACACGTAAGGTAATGGCAAAGCTTGGCTTGTTTAAATATTAAAACTGCACTTAAAGGCATTTAATCTATAAATGCAGCAGTTACCTTATCAATGTAATATTTTTGGTAACCGTAAACAACTTACCGGGGTTTAACTGGCTGCTGTAGTTAACCTGTACCAAATACACTCCTGCCGGCTGTGCGTTGCCTTTATAGTTACCATCCCAGGCGCCGTTACCCTGTACATCGTACACTACTTCGCCCCAGCGGTTAAATATTTTAACCTGCACTACTTCGGCAAATTTTAAAGGGAAGATGGTAAACACATCGTTAACCCCGCTGTTGTTGGGGGTAAACGCGTCGGGTACTTTTACATCGGGTTGTACTAACTCTATAGTATAGCAGGCGCTGGCCGTACACTCAATATCGCTGGTTACAGTTACACAGTAGGTAGTAGTCTGTTCCGGTGCGGCCACGGGGTTGTAAACAGAGCTGTTATTCAAACCATTTGCAGGGCTCCATGTATATGTATAGCTGCTACTATCGCCGCTGGCAGTAAGCTGTACTGTTTGCCCCAACAATATGCTGGTATCGGGCACTGCTGTTATAGTGGTTTGTATACCGGTAACATTTGCCTGCACCGATTGTATTGCTTTACATCCTTCGGCATCGGTAATGGTTACAGTAAAAGTGGTTGGGCTTACAACAGGCAGGGTTATAGTAGCTGTGCTTTGCCCGGTGTTCCATACATAGCTAACCGCAGTTGGTGCTGTAGCTGTCATGGTTACCGGTTTCTCTACACAAACAGTTGTATCGCAACACACCGTTAGTGCAGGTGGTGTATTGGTTACGGTTGCTGTACCTGAGCGCGATACCGTACAACCATTCTGGTCGGTTACGGTAACCGTAAACACTTCGGTATTATACACCTCGCGTATAATAGCATTATCGGTTGCACCGGTACTCCACTGGTAAGTAAGCGGCACCGGTGGGTTTACATTAATATCAAAAATAACCTGGCTGCCCGGGCATACTTCTGTATCGCAACAGAAAGTCAGGCCGGGTATATCGTTTAACACAATTACAGTAAGTGTGCGTTGCTCGGTACAGCCGCGCCAGTCGGTAACCGTTACGGTGTAAGCTGTAGTAACGGTTGGCTGTGGCAAAATAAATTCAGCAGTATCGCCGGTGCTCCACAACACCGCTGGCGGAAATGTAGCGGTATCTATTTCATACAGCAAAGCTGTTTGTCCGGGGCAGATGGTTGTGTCCTGATAGGCTGCCACATCCAGCCGCACAAACGGGATAGTATCTACCGGTATATTCAAATCGGTACGGGTACCGCCATCGGCACCGGGTTGTGCCCCGTTGGTAGTAAGGTACGGACAAGCCGGGGGGCCTAACCCAAATACGTTCATACCATTTGTACCACCGGTGTCTATCAATACAACACTACCCGGCACCGATGCCTGTTTTACCCAAAGCAAACCACCACCACCACCACCACCGGGGCCCATACAAAACGAGTTAGACCCTCCGTTATCCAGTATCCCTCCATCGCCACCAGCTACATCTACTATCACATTGCCGGTTATGTTATCTACCTGCAACAATACAGCACCTCCACCGCCACCGCCACCAGCCCCATCACTGCGCGCCATTATATCTACTTTATTGCCTCGGGCGTTTATCTTCTTATTATTTGCCACCAGTGTATTGGCTATTAGTATCACTATACCGCCACCATTGGCGCCGCTGGTAAGTTCGTTATTGTTACCATCGCCGGCGCCACCACCACCACCCATAAACACTTTGTTTACTGTAGTCAGGTAGTTCAGCATCTGCCCACCTTCGCCGGGCCCGGGGCCCGGGCACGAAAAATTAGAAGTATTTGACCGTACCCCTCCCCTGCCTCCGGCACCATAGCTACTACCACCACCACCGCCGGTGTTATGGTCATTACCACCACCACCACCATTGGCATTTTTGCCGCGGCCATAATTTATACCGGGCACATAGCCTATACCTTCGCCTTTAGGGGCGCCACAGCTAAGTGTAGCACAGGCATAATCGGTAGAGCCACCCACACCATTATTATAACATGCCTGCGAGGCATTATCGTTTTCTTTCAACGCTCCCCTGAAACCAAGCCCTTTTACAGTAACCGAATCGTTAAGCGTAAGCGTATTGGCTTTAATAAGAATCACCCCACCCGTGCTGCCATCCCACGCTTGTGCTGTAAGCGGCGATGTTACTACCGCATCATTATACTCTTCCAGCGATACCAGTTGCAACCCTTCGGCCTGGTAATCGCGCATCAGGGCGTATTTAAACTCAATAAAATTGCCGCTTACTACTTTAATTTCATTTATCTCGTAGTTACCGGCTCCGCGGTAGTTTAGTATATTACCATACGAAGAGCCGTTGAGGTTGTCTATCTCAGCACCTCTCATTTGTATCAACATTACCTTCTGCCCTACGCTAAAGCCAACGGTTGTACTTACTGTAACTACATTGGCGCAAAAATTAATATTAGTAACAGCGGCATACTTATTTACTACGCCACCAATAGTTGTTTGGGCTACAACCCCTATATGCAACCACAACAGGCACACAATAACCCCGAAATTCTTTATCCCCTTCATGTATATATCAGACGCTGAGTAATATAAAATAGTTCGGTAAACTTAACTCATTTTCAACCGATACAGGTTTCAATATTATCTACATTATTAGCTATCAAGCCATGTAGCAATACCACAAAACTTCTAAAAAAGCTATCTGACAGCGGTAATTCAAACTTTTTACAGCAACTTTACGTTACGTACATGTTTATGAAAAAGCTCCTGTCTTTCTTTTTACTGATAACCTTTTCGGCAACCATGTTTGCCTCACAGATACTGATACCTATGGACCAAAGCCAGGCTAACCACCTGAAAGCCTATGGCATTGCCTACTGGGTACTAAAACAAAATGTAACGGTAGACTGGCTGCTGAACTACCGCGGCGGAAGCTTTTCGGTACCGTATGCAACGGCTATTGAAAGTGAATGCAAAATACGGGGTGTTAGCTTTGAGATAATAGCTGCGGGCCAATATAACGCCATACTGGCCGAAATAGCCGACCCCGAGAAGAACATGGATGTGATGAAACTGGAGAAAGCACCCAAAGTGGCGGTGTACTCACCCAAAAACAAACTACCCTGGGATGATGCCGTAACCCTGGTACTTAAATATGCCGAGATACCTTATGAAGTAGTGTATGATGATGAAGTACTGGATGGCAAACTGCTGTTATACGATTGGCTGCACCTGCACCACGAAGACTTTACCGGCCAGTACGGTAAGTTCTACGGCAGCTACGGGCAGGCGCAATGGTATCAGGAAGACCAGGCCATGCACGAGGCTACCGCCAAGCGCCGGGGCTTTGCCAAAGTATCGCAAATGAAACTGGCCGTGGCTAAAAACATACGCGATTTTGTTTTCGGTGGTGGCTTTATGTTTGCCATGTGCAGCGCTACCGATAGCTACGATATTGCCCTATCGGCCGATGGGGTGGATATGTGCGATGTGATGTACGATGGCGATCCGCAGGACCCTGCCGCACAATCAAAACTTAACTACAACAACTGCTTTGCGTTCGAAAACTTTCACCTGCGTACCAACCCTTACGAGTACGAGTACAGCGACATAGATGTAACTACTTACCGCGCGGTGCCTAAAGACCTCGACTATTTTACGCTGTTCGATTTTAGCGCCAAGTGGGACCCCGTGCCTACCATGCTTTGCCAGAACCACACCAAAACCATTAAAGGTTTTCTGGGCCAGACAACAGCTTTCAGCAAACGCTTTATAAAAAGCGGTGTACTGGTAATGGGCCAAAACAAATCGGCTAACGAAGCCCGTTACATACACGGCGAATACGGCAAAGGGCTATGGAGCTGGTACAGCGGCCACGACCCTGAGGACTATCAGCACCTGGTAGGCGACCCACCTACCAACCTGGATGTACACCCTAACTCACCGGGCTACAGGCTTATATTAAATAATGTACTGTTTCCCGCAGCGCGGAAGAAGAAGCAAAAAACTTAGCAGCTATTTATATAAACAAGAAAGCCCGCTCATTGAGCGGGCTTTCTTGTTTAGTAGCTGTATGGTTATTAGTAGTTGGCTTCTTTTCTCCAGTTATCAAACTCCTTTTTCTCAATCTGGGTAAATATATCTTTCAGGGCAGTGCTCCACGATTTTTTGATGTCGCCGCCGCCTGCTTTGCCGGTTAGCTTTTTAGTCCATAGCACCTTGTGGGTAGCTATATCTATAAAGGTAACATGCACGGTAGCTATACCGGTAGTTTTGTTAAAGCTCTCTACTATAAACGAAACCGCCAGGCCATCTTTTTTCAGGCCGGTAGGTATAGTCTGTGCTATTTCGTCAATTTTCTCGCGGCTAAATTCTACAGCCTCGTCACCTTTCAGGCTACCTGTTTCGCGGGCCATGCACAGCTTAAGTAAGCCTCCGGGATCTTTAACAGCCGAGTTCTTTTTAAACACTTTAGCCAGGTCAAGGTCAATAGTTACATCGCCCCAGGCTTTAAAGTATTCATCTTTTATTTTGTGCGGGCTCTCATCGCCAAAGCCTATCATTTTAGCATTACGGAAATCGAAACCATACCAGCCTATGGTAGGGCTGCTGAATACTTTGTGAGGGTCTTGCGCCTGTAGTGCAACCATACCTATTAGGGCTGCCAGCAGTAATACATTCTTTTTCATTTGTTACTTGTTTTTTCGTGAACAGAATAAAAATAGAAAAAGCATGGAAATGAAAAAGCCCGATGTAGTAGTTATAGCAAAGACTATTTATATCCTTTTAACCTGTTTTAACGCCATTTTGCCCATTTTTCGCCTTAAAGTTTGCCGTTTAAAAAAAATCGGTTTGGTTTGTTGTGCTTAAAAAATCTAAACCTTACTTATTATGGCAGAAAAAATAACCATTAGCAGAGGCAAGCTGAAAGTGCCCGATCATCCTGTAATTCCTTTTATTGAGGGTGATGGTACAGGCCCGGATATCTGGCGCGCTTCTGTACGTGTACTTGACGCCGCTGTTGAAACCGCATACAAAGGCAAAAAGAAAATTGAATGGAAAGAAGTATTAGCTGGCGAAAAAAGCTTTAAACAAACAGGCAACTGGCTACCCGATGAAACCCTGGACGCTTTCCGCGAATACCTGGTGGGTATTAAAGGGCCGCTTACCACACCTGTAGGTGGCGGTATCCGCTCGCTTAACGTGGCCCTGCGCCAGATACTTGATTTATACGTATGTCTGCGCCCGGTACGTTACTACACCGGCACTCCATCGCCGGTTAAACACCCCGAGAAAGTGAGCATGGTTATCTTCCGCGAAAACACCGAAGATATCTATGCCGGTATAGACTACGCCGGTGGCAGCGAAGCAGCTAACGAAATTCTTAAATTCCTGAAAAGAAAGTTTGAGAAAGACTTTGGTAAAATACGCTTTAGCGACAAGAAAAAAGGTAAAGAATACCTGAAGGCCGCCCGCCTGAAAGATACCGACCCTGAAACCTGTGTAGGTATTGGTATTAAACCAGTATCTAAAATAGGTTCACAGCGCCTTGTACGCTCGGCTATTGAGTATGCTATAACCCACAAACAAAAAACGGTAACACTGGTGCACAAAGGCAACATTATGAAGTTTACCGAAGGTGCTTTCCGCGATTGGGGTTATGCAGTAGCCGAAACTGAGTTTGCCGCCGAAACTTACACCTGGAACACCTGGGAGAAAACCAAAAAAGAAAAAGGCGAAGCCGCTGCCAACGACGAAATGAAAGCAGCACAGGCCGCTGGTAAAATTATAGTTAAGGACTCTATTGCCGATATTACCCTGCAGCAGGTACTTACCCGCCCCGAGGATTTTGATGTAATAGCAACCCTTAACCTTAACGGCGACTACCTGAGCGATGCATTAGCCGCACAGGTAGGTGGTATAGGTATTGCACCGGGCGCTAACATTAACTATGTAACCGGCCACGCTATATTTGAGGCTACCCACGGTACTGCCCCTAAATATGCCGACCTGGATAAAGTGAACCCTGGTTCTGTAATTCTTTCGGGTGCTATGATGTTTGAATACCTGGGCTGGACCAAAGCCGCCGAACTTATTCACAAAGGCCTGGAAGGCGCTATTGCCCACAAACGCGTTACCTACGATTTCGCCCGCCTGATGGACGGTGCTACCGAAATTAAGTGCAGCGAGTTTGCCGATGAAATCATCAAAAACTTCTAATTAAAATACGAAGTACGAAGTTTGAAATACGAAGTAATACAAAGCCCCAGTTCGAAAGAATCGGGGTTTTGTTTTTTTATCTTCTCACAGAACACACAGACCTACAAAGACTCACAGCCACCTGCATTATTCTGTGTTTTCTGTACAGTCCGTGAGATAACAGGTACTAATAA
This sequence comes from uncultured Chitinophaga sp., assembly GCA_964423405.1. Classification (GTDB taxonomy): domain Bacteria; phylum Bacteroidota; class Bacteroidia; order Chitinophagales; family LD1; genus Bog-950. The sequence goes on from CAYREY010000010.1 coordinate 8,058, forward strand.
AAGAAACACGCTTTTTTTGCAAAAAACTAACCCATGCCTACACCCACGCAACACAAGTAATTCATTTTAAACACATTAACACATACCCATGCCTATACCCCTCCTGCAAAAATGCCTACACCATTTAAATGTTAAATTATATTTTAATATTTAATTTAAAAAAAATGCCTTCTACCGTTGTACCCGCTTTTTTTAGAATTTGATTAAACCATTAACACTTGACAGTTACCGGCTGTTGTATTAACTTACATAACAGCTATTTTCGTAAATTCGCTATGTTAAATTTAAACTACCCCATAAGTATGAATAATTTACGCTTGTTGTCGCTTATAGTTTTTGTTACCCTCGCGCTTACCTCGTGCCGTAAAGAACTGGCCGAAAACATACAGAGCGCATCGGACAACGCAGCTATTGAAACCGAATATGCCCAGATATATGATGTGGTAGCCGACTATGCCAGCACCGACCCCCGCACCGGCAAAAACGAAGACCTGATATTACCCAGCGGTGCTGTGGTAACCTTTGCCGATACTACCTTTGATGATGGCGACGGCATTGAGTTTACCCTCGATTACGGCCCGCTTGACCATGGCACCAGCTACAAAGGCATACTTTGCGGCGATGGCCGCTACCGTGCCGGTAAAATACACGTGGGCATGAATAACCGCTGGAACAATTTTCCGGTGGCGCTTAACGTAACCATATCTACCGCCGATGAATACTACGTGGGCAATGGTACCAAAATGTACAAAGTATCGGGCAACAAAACCATACAGCGCGATAACGCCACCAGCTACCGTGTAACCGTAACCAACGCCACCATGCAGCGCGATAACGGCACTATAAGCTGGGACAGCGACCGCAGCATAACCCGCACCTACGATGCCGGCCCGGGCTGGTATAACGATGAATACGAAATAAGCGGCAGCGCCAGCGGCACCAACGCCAACGGTGGCAGCTTTATAGTAACCACCCTGCACCCGCTTAAAAAGAAACTTACTCTGGGCTGCCTTAGCACCTTTGTAAAAGGCGAACTGGTACTAACCAACGGCAACGGCAAAGTATTAAATATTAACTACGACACCTTTAACAACGAAGCCTGCGATAAAACAGTTACCGTAACCTACAACGGCCAAAGTAAAGATATACAGGTTTGGTAGTTAACAGTTGATAGTTGCGGGTTGCCGGTTGTTTGTACTGGCAATTTGAAAAGTGCCGATTAAACACGCTTATTTTTCTTCATTAACAGCGTACTCAACACATGCAATCAATAGCTAAATATTGGATAGTTATAATATTAGCATTTGTGGTATGTATTTTCACCCAACCTGCCCTTTGTTTCCTGCTTCTTGGCGGCTTAGCTATTTTCGTAGGGGTTACGGCCATTAAAACCTCCAGAAATATTGAAAAAGATGGCATTGATGGTACAGGAACAATAGTTGACCTTGAATACGACAGCGATGGATACGTGACACCTGTTGTTGAGTTTACCAGTACTTCAGGTGCTGTTTACAGAATAAAACCATACGTCTACTCTTCAACTTCTTTTGATAAGCTAAGTAGCGATGATTCAATCAACAAGCGCGTTTCTATTTTATACAATGCAGATGACCCTCATAAAATGATTTTAAAAGATGCAAGTGGGTTCCCACGGTTTTTATTTAAAGTCATAATATTTGTGGGGTTGCTTTTTGTACTATTTAGTATTGGCTCGCTGTTAGGCTTTATTAATTGGGGTTAAATCTTTCCTGTAGTTATATTTACAGCTCCTTTACATTAACATCTAACACTACTATGCAAACCCTGCTGTATAAATACCTGATGTCATTTGGCAAGCTTTCGCTCAGGT
>CAYREY010000010.1:10006-14879 GCA_964423405.1 uncultured Chitinophaga sp.
ATGCAAACCCTGCTGTATAAATACCTGATGTCATTTGGCAAGCTTTCGCTCAGGTATTTGGCTTTTGCCGGTGCATTGTACGTCATATTTTATATCTGGAAAAAGCGCGAGTTCTTCTACCTTAAAATTCAGCAAAAGTACCCCGATAACAAGCATATACTGCGCGAGGTGGGTTACTCGTTTTTATCCATAGCTGTATTTGCCCTGGTAGGTACTATACTGTTTACCCTGCGCAAACACGGCTACACCAAAATGTACATGAACTTTGCAGACCATAGTGTGGCTTACTTCATCGTCTCGGTAGTAGCGTTTATACTGCTGCACGATATGTACTTTTATTTTACCCACCGCCTTATGCACTGGAAACCTATTTACCCTTATGTGCACAAGGTACACCACCTGTCTACCAACCCTACGCCCTGGGCGGCTTTTGCTTTTCACCCGCTGGAGGCTTTAATAGAAATAGGTATTGTACCTATTATGATGTTTTTAATACCCCTCCACCCCTACGCCATACTGGTATGGGTACTTTACCAAACCGGCATGAATGTACTGGGCCATTTAGGGTTCGAGGTATTCCCATCGGGGTTTACCAAAGGCGCCCTTACACAGTTCAGCAATACATCGGTACACCACAATATGCACCACCGCTATGTAACCTGTAATTACGGGCTGTATTTTAATATATGGGACCGCCTTATGGGCACCAACCACGCGCAATATCACCAGCAGTTTGAAGCTGTAAAAAGCAGAAACAACCAACTGGATAGTATGGCAGAGCAGAAAACCGCCAATAGCCAGTTAATTCAGTAACTATTTCTCCGCAACTTTTATTTCGAAAAGGCTAACGGTAGCGTTATGATAATGCGCCGGTAAGCCGCTAGTGTTTTTAAGTGTTAGCAAGCCTAAAAATGTAAACCCGCAGCGGGTATAGTGTTTTATCAGCCCCTCGTTATTACCCACGGTATCCATGCGTACAAACTGTTTACCGTTATCGCGGGCATAGGCCATAGCCCATGCTGCAAGCTGTGCCACCAGGTTATGGCCACGGCTATTGGGGTTAGTAGCTATGCGGTGTATATACACAGCCGGGTCGGCATTGCGCTCTTCCCATATTTGTGGGTCGCTAAAGGTGGTAGCCCACACACAGGCGGTTGTACCATCTTCATCCAGCATCTTCCATTGCCGGCCCTCAGCAATCTCGGTAGCTACCATACTGCGGTCAAACTCCGGCCAGTGTACCGCCGAACGTTCTTTCATATACTGCGTGGCAACATGGTATAGTCCAAAAATTTCATCTATGTCGGCAGGGGTGCTGTTTACAATAACCATATACGTTGTTGCTGCTAATATAGTACAGCAGCTTATGTAACTAAAAAAGCCACCCCTTGCGGAGTGGCTTTTTTAATTAACAGGCTAATTATTATTTAACCAGTGTAAATTTGGTAATGCTGCTTTTGCTGGCAGTAGTTACGCGGGCAAAGTACAGGCCATTGCTCAGGTCGTTCATATCAACCGCCAGGTCCTGTTTACCGTTCATAGTTTCGCTTACTACGTTTTTAACCACGCTACCGTTTACATCGGTTATATCTATGGTTACCAGTTCGGCTTGTTTCATATTGAAAGTAATGTACAGGGTGCCGTTGTTAGGGTTAGGGAACATGTTCAGGCCTATCTCCTCGTTCAGGTTGGTAATAGAGTTGTACAATGGCAGTGCTACAAAGCTACCGCCAGATGTTACCAGATACAAACCAAACGGAGCACCGTTGCTGTTAGCCGATGGGTTCAGGTAACCCGAAGCTACCACAAAACCAGCCTGGCCACCACGGCTAGAGAAATCGGCTACATAGCTGGCGTAAGTAGTGTTACCGGTTACATCCTGCACCTGCAGCACACTGCTGTTAGGGGTGTAAGCCTGGTAGCTGGTAGATGCACCGTAAGCCACATCGTTAGCAGTAGTGCTACCACCCATTACCTTAATATCTACGTTAGGGGCATCGGGTGCACCATGCAGAAAGAAGTAATCGAAATCGGTATTTACTACCGAGGTAACCTGCGCAGGGTTTTTAATAACCAGGTTAAAATCGTTGTTATTACCATCAGGGTTGGCAGCCATGTTGTTGCCAACATTGCCTTGTGCTATACCTATATATACCTGTCCGGGGCTAAAGAACTTAACCTCGCGCCAGAAAGTGTCGTTCACCGATGTAGAGCCGCCTGGAGCAATACCAATGTCTATTGGGAAGTTAGCAGTCATAATACCCAGCATAGGCGATGCCGTTTTATATGCAAAGTTGGCAAAGAACTTCGCACCGTTTATATATACATCAACAGTGTCGCCTATAGGGTCGGCACAGTTATGTACAAACTGTACAGTAGCCGTTTGGCGACGTGGGAAAGCAATTACCTGACCACTTGGCAATGCACCAAACAAATCGAACTGAGGGCCGTTGTTGTTAGCCGACGGAGTTAAGAAACCAGAGCTGAAGATATAGATACCCGAACCGGCATAGTTGCTCAGGTTAAGTATCCAGGCATCTAATACCGGTAACGATGAATCCTGCTTAAGCAGCTCCCATGCATAGTAGTAGGCCGGTGCCTGTATATAGTTGTTTACCTCGTTGTATTCGGTATTGTTAAACAACAGCGGGCCACCGCTGCGTACACGGGCATCTATTGCATACACATCGGTTACGCCGTTGGCAAAGTTAAAGCTTACGTTAGTACCGCTACCATTGGCAATTACAGCGCCTTCTTTTACAGCTACATCAAGCGCTGTAGGCAGCGCATCTGGGTTGGCAGCAAAGTTGGCCGGGTTTACCACACCGGTTACCATAGCTACGTAGTTAGAATCTGCATTAAAGAAGAAAGTCCATGTTTTTACAGTATCGGCCCAGCTGGTACCGGTAGTAGGTACTACACCCAGCTGAATAGGAAAATCGGCAGTAATAGGAATAAACGGTGTAGCACCGCGGAACTTCAGGTTAGGGAAACCCAATTGTGTATTTACATACACATTAACGGTATCCAGCGCAGGGTCGGCCGAGTTATGAACCAACTGCACGTTGGCAGTTTTTCTAACCGGCAGCGCCACTACGGTACCGTTTGCCAAAGCAGCATACAGGCCTAAAGCTGGTCCGTTGTTGTTGTTGGCAGGTGTTGCAAAACCAGAGGCAAATATGGTAGCAGACTGGCCAGCCAATGCAGTAGTGTTGGCTATCCAGGTATTAATTACACTCGATGAGTCTTCTACTATCACCTCCAGCTGGTACCAGGTAGCAGGCACCTGCAGGTAAGCAGGCGAATAGCTGCCATACTTAAGGTTATTTACCAGCAAGGGGCCACCGCTGCGCACGCGTACATCTATACCAGGGGCATCGGTTACACCGTGAAAAGCAATAACATCTACCAGCGGTGGGTTAGCACCTACCGTGCGGGCATTGTTCAGGCGGTTAAATGTAATGGCCGTTGAAAGGCTGTTGGGGTTGGCCGCATAGCCGCTACCCGCTACACCCGAAACAATAAACTGGGTGTACTGTGTGGTTAACACACCTACATCAAATGAATCTACAGCGGGTGTAGATGCGTTGCTGCCCAATGGCTTAACATAAAACTTAAATTGTGTGGGAGTGCTTACTTGCTTATAGGTGGTAGCATCCAGGTAGGTAAAATCGGCTTCAAATAACTGCTGCCCGTTTCCACCATCGTACCATATATCTACGTTGGCCGCCAATGGGTCAGGCGAGTTATGAATAAGCTGCACAAAGGTGTTAAATCCGGCAAAGGCATTGGTTGCAAGCAGCAATACAACCGTCAGAGCGTTCAGTTTGAGGTAATATTTTTTCATGGCTTTAGTTTGTGTTAACAATAACTGGCAAGCAAGTTAGTAAAGCTTTCCTAAAAGCAATACAAGTTATATTTTTTTTAGAGTTCTATATTTGTACCACATGTTAACTACCATTGGTACCGATATTGAAACTGCTGCCGGCTTTCTGCAGGCCGGCGAAACCGTGGGGCTGCCTACCGAAACGGTGTATGGGCTGGCCGCTAATGCCCTGAATACCGATGCGGTGCTTAAAATTTTTACAGTAAAAAACCGCCCGCACTTCGACCCGCTGATAGTGCATGTGTACCACGCCGCAGAAATAAGCCGTTACACGACAGATTTTCCCGACTGGGCACAAAAACTGGCCACCGCCTTTATGCCCGGCCCGCTTACCCTGTTGCTACCCAAAAACAACACCATACCCGATATGGTTACATCGGGGCTGGAAAGGGTAGCCATACGCATACCCAACCACCCGCTGGCATTAAGGCTATTACGGCAGTTAAGTTTTCCGCTGGCTGCGCCCAGCGCTAACCCGTTTGGTTATATAAGCCCTACCACCGCACAGCACGTCTTCGACCAGTTGCAGGGTAAAATACCCTATATATTAGATGGTGGCCCTACCAACGTAGGGGTAGAATCTACTATAATAGGATATGAAGATAACAGCCCCGTAGTGTACCGCCTGGGCGGGCTGGCACTGGAGCAGATAGAGGCCGTAGCCGGCAAAGTGCGGGTACAGTTAAACGAAAGCAGCAACCCGCAAAGCCCCGGCATGCTTAAAAGTCACTATGCCCCGCGTAAAAAACTACACATTATTGAACACCCCGTTTACCATGCAGGCCACACGCATACCGGTGCTATTTCTTTCAATACGTATGTAGATGGAATACCCACCGAAAACCAGATACTTCTATCGCCGGGCGGCGATTTGAACGAAGCTGCTAAAAACCTGTTTGCAGCCATGCGTATTTTAGATGCAAGCGATATAGAAGAGATTGTTGCTGTAAAGTTTCCGGATACCGGCCTGGGCCGCGCTATTAACGA
>CAYREY010000010.1:14979-55507 GCA_964423405.1 uncultured Chitinophaga sp.
AAGAGATTGTTGCTGTAAAGTTTCCGGATACCGGCCTGGGCCGCGCTATTAACGACCGGCTTAAACGCGCCAGCGTGTAACCTATCTGGCAAAAGCAGCCATACGCGCTACATACTTGCCTATAATATCAAACTCCAGGTTTACCAGGGTGCCGGCTTTTACGCCTTTAATATTGGTATGCTCAAATGTATAGGGAATAATAGCCACTGAGAATATATCATCTACAGCATTAAATGCGGTAAGCGATATACCATTAATACAGATTGAACCTTTCTCTACCACCAGGTTATTTACCGATGGCTTATAGCGGAAGGTGTATAACCAACTTCCGTTCTGGTCTTCTACGCGCAGGCATTCGCCGGTTTGGTCCACATGGCCTTGTACTATGTGGCCATCCAGCCGGCCATTCATTTGCATACAACGCTCCAGGTTTACTTCATCGCCAATGGCAATAGTACCCAGGTTGGTTTTTCTCAGCGTTTCATCTATAGCAGTTACACGGTGCCAGTTATCTTTAAGCTCAACTACGGTAAGGCATATACCGTTGTGTGCCACGCTCTGGTCTATCTTCAGCTCATGCGCTATGGGCGAGCTTACTATTAAATCCAGGTTTCCATCGTTCCTTTTCAGGTCAACTACCCTACCCAACGTTTCTATAATACCGGTAAACATGTTTTACTACTTGCCTCTTATCAAATGAATAAATCCTCCCCCCTTCTTCTCGCCGCTCAACGGGCGTTTAACTAAACCACCCTGGCGCAACTCGTAATAGTAGCCGCCGTACACATACACTCCTTCACTTACATCTTTACCTTTCTGGTCTTTGCCATCCCAGTTTATATCCGGGTCTTCGGTATAAAACACTTCCTCGCCCCAGCGGTTGTAAATACGCATCTCTATTTTAGGCACAAAGCGATATGGCTTAAACGGTGTAAACTTATCGTTGGCACCATCGCCGTTGGGTGTAAAGGTATTAGGCAAAATATAGTAAGGGCAGTTATCTATACATACCACATTGCTGTAGCGGCTTTCATTACCTACCCTGTCAAGCGCGGTTATGGCATAGCAGCCAGCCAGGCTTTCGGTACGTATGTGGTTAAACACGGTATCGTACTTGCTGTTGGTACTGTCTATCACCCGCATACTGGCCGAGTCATCGCCAAAGTAAATGTAGTAGTGGGTTATATCCGATGAGCACGAGTCGTTTTGAGGGCCCCAGTTCAGGTAATTGATGTACTGGTTGGTATTCCACGGCTGGCCGTTGTACTGGTCGCATTCGTTACGTACAGTTAAGGTAGGCGGGCACGGCGGCACCGTATCTACCGGTATACCGCAATCCTCTTGCGAGTTGTTCATCAGCGGACGCGGAAACACATTTAACGCGTAGTGGCCGTAACTGCGCACATAGTAGCAATACGTACTGTCGTTTACCAGAGCCGTATCGGTATAAAAGCGGTTGTAGGTAGTATCTATCGGTTCGAAAAGCGAGGTAAGTTTATTTAACCGGTAAATAGCAAAGCTATCGTTGGTCCATGGCACGGTTTCGTTCCAGCTTAAAAACAGCGATTGGTCGCTGGGTGCCACATCTAAAAATACAGAAGATGCCGGTGCCGATGCGCCTACCGTATCGTTGTTGGAGTAGAACAATACTTTATAGCTCCACGGGCCGGTTTTGGTATCTATACCTGCATCGGTATAAAATGTATCATTCAACGCGCTGAAAGATGTAGCATCGGGGGTAGAAAGAATACGCACCGGATTGGTGAGGTTAAACCCGTTTCCACGGTATAAATCAAACCGGTAGGGTGGCGGGTTTTGTATGGTATCCAGGTTATTGCCACCGGCCAATGGCTTGGTCCAGCGTACAAATATCTGTCCGTTGGTTACATCGGTCTGTTGCACATCTACATTAATTATAGCAGGTATATCTACCGGCATAAACACGCACACCCCATTTGAAGGCACACTCTCGCTGGGGTTAAACTGAAACAGCCCGTTAGGCGATAGTTTACTAAAGTGCGCTACTACCCGGTAGGTGTATTGCTGCCCCACAACGGTTACATTATCAAAATAGGTATAGGTAAAAATGTTGGCACTGGTCAGCTTGGTAAAACCACGGCCTGCCAGTCCGGTCTCGCAATAGTCGGGCTCAAACAGGTCGCAGCCATCTTTACGCCATACCGAAAAACCACGAAAATCAGGCGACGATGCACATACGTATGGATTGGCCCAGGTAAGCGTAACACCTTGGTTGGTAGCTGTTGCGGCCAGGTTTAGTGGTGGTGGTGCTATTACAGTTATCTGCCACGGCTCTAAATCTACCAGTGGCGTAGGGTTAGGTGGGTTGCCTATTTGTGCATAGCTATCCTGCGCGCGGAACACCACCGTGTAGGGCTGCTTGTTTATGTGTGTACAGCTGGTGTTCCATACAAAATCGCCAAAGGTGGGGTTAGCCGGTGGGGTACTGGGCGTAAACGTAGCTGCCGGTGCAGGTGCATAAAAAGGTGCGCCATCTGCACTCAATCGCACAACCTGTGTGGTATTTGGGTCCGATGCAAAAATACGCACCCTCAACGGGTCACCGGCCCTTACGCAGGTATCGCGGGGCGGTACTATCTGTGGCGGGTCGTTAGGTATATTCAACACAATAATCTGCATGTCGCGTACCAGGGTACCCAGTTTTATCCCACCTCTGAATTCGGTAACCAGTATGGCAATATTGTATATACCCAACCGGCATGGCGTGGCCCAGGTTATTTGCCCGGTATGGCGGTCAATAGTAAAATCGTTGTTCGGGAAACCGAAATTCTGGCAATACTGATCAGGGTAAGTATATACCGGCACGTTGCTTATAGGGTCCTGCTTGCAGGGTATTAACTGAAAATCCAAACTGTCGCCATCGGGGTCGTAAGCACAGGGGTTATGAAAAAAGGTATCGTTCAGGTTGGCATAATCTATAGGCGGGCAGGCCAGTATGGGCGACGAGTTAAAACCAATGTTGGCCAGGTCGGTAGGGTACTTCAGCGTATCCTCTACATAAAAAGGTATTTCTATAGAGTTGCCGTTGTCTATGTTATTAATGCCATCAATACGGTTAAGGTCCATAAACTGAATAATGTAATGGCGGCCCGGTGGCGGCGGGGCACCGGGGTAGGTATGCTCGGCTATGTAAACACTCTTCTTAACGTTCTCGGGGCTGGTAGCTATTATCACCCCATCTCTAAACCCGTTACCATCCGCATCCGGACCATTGGCACGGGGCACCTCACGGTCTGTAGTTCCATCGCCCCACATTAGCTCTATCACGTCTTTATCGGCGGCAACACTAATACCATCGTACTTGCTGTACGTTATTACAGTAACCCGGTATTTATAGTTTCCAATCAGTTCGTATAGTATTTCGCCGGCGCGATAGTGGGTAGCCTTTGCTGTGCCCACGCACAGCAACATAAGTAATACGCCCGCCCAAACCTGTTTTACCGCAAATTTCATTGTACCAAATAAAACAATAATAAGCCAAACAAACGTGCTTTATACCAATAGATTGTGTGCTTTTATACGCCTTTTAACTAATTGATAGGGCTATGCTTAAAAATCAAGCTTTCTTTTAATCCATAACCCGGTTTCGCTCAGTATAAACCAGGCTGTATAAGCCGGGTTAAGCAATATAATAAGCATGGGGTAAAAAATGGCTACTATCAGTATATCCATAAAATATAAAATACCCATGTGCATACCCAATAGCAATAACCCGTAAACAAATGCATGCCGCTTGCTGAACATAGCCACCCAGGCAGTAAGTTCAAAAAACAGCGACATACCAAATAACAGTATTACCACACCCCGGTTTTCAATAACAAAACCAGCCTGCTTATACCCCATATCCAGCGAATGCTGCGAGTTGTTGTTAAAGTACTCGTAAGCATAATTTTTTACCATTTGTACGGCGGCATTGGGGGCATCGGTTATCCAGCCCGGGCCAGATGCCAGCAGTTTGCTAAACCCTGCCAGAAAATAGCCGGCCGCTATTACCTGTACGGCAAACTGCATACGGTTTTCTTTCAGGTTGCGCCCGCCTATAAAATACGCAGCCGACTGGGCAAAAAACACCATACTGTACAGTGAACACCTGTTAAGTATGCCATTCGACTCTTCCAATGTAAAGCCCAGGCAACTAATCAGAAACATAAAAAACGTAGTGTACTTCATCCACTTCTCGAGCAGGTAGAAAGCAACAAGCAATAGCGAGACATAATAAATATAACGTACTGTATGGGGTGTGGCAAGAAAAGAACAATCGAATAAGCTACAGATACCGGCCGGGTAAGGTATTCCGTTTGTATCTATAAACAGCTTACCTATAATGTGCAGCCACACAAAGGCAACTGTCGACTTCAACAGAAACCACTCAGTACTGGTATACCGGTCAAAAAATTTACTGCTTAATGCGTTGAACATACATTAAATCATCTTTATACTTAATCTCGTCATTTTCTAAAAAATAATACCGGCGGTATAGCTTCAATGTATCGCAACCCAAACTATTCAATGGCTCATCTCTAGTAATCATGGCCATCATTTCTTTGCCGGCATCTTTCAGGTGCTGCTCACTTTCTATACCGTATCCATAGTTAAGGTGGTGCTGGTTGCTATAGGTGTAAAAATTATGCGCTACGTTACCCGCATCTTTGTTTACAGAGAAACTTTTTCGCATTGGCACTACATCGCCACGCTCGCTGGTTACATAAAACACATAGCCCCAGTTGGGAAAACTATCGTACATAGGGAAACGCGAAAACGGATGAAACTCGCGGCGTATGAGCAACACCAGAAAAACATACCCCACAAAAATAAAGTACCGTTTATAGTTCACCAGGCCAAACTTAGTATTAGTTTTTAAACCTGTGTATTGTATGCCACAAGTTACAGCTAACCACTGTTTACAACCTGCACTTGCGCTTTGTGCAAATACAGTTTATTTTGTAAAGATTGAATAACCATGGAGGGCACCCGAAACATATTACTACTGGATAGCGACGAGCAAAGCGCCGGCGATATACAGCGTTTTTTGAAGGTGAGCGCCTATGCCTTTACCTTAAGCCATGCATCCGACATACAGGAGGGCCTTAACTATGTGCGCAACCGCAAGCCCGACCTGATATTGCTGGATGCCAACATGGGCACACAAAAAGATTTTGCAGCACTTAAACAGCTTACCCAAAAAAACAGTATACCTATTCTGCTGCTTTCAGATAGCAGCCCTGCCGAAACACGCCGCCAGGCCGAGCAGACAGGTGCTACCGACTATGTGGTGAAGAATAAGATTAACCTGTTTCACCTGCAAAAAAGTATTGCCAACACGCTTAAGTTAAGCGAAACCGAAAGCAAGCTCGATAATAAATTTAACCAGTTTGCCGCCCAGCACGAAACCCTGTACCAGGTGCTGAACAAAATGAACATAGGGGTGCTGGTGCTGAATGCGCAAAACAACATCCGCTATGCCAACAGCAAGGCATACAGCATACTGGGCGAAGAAAGTTTTAAAAACCACCTGGCCGACCACCTGCGCTACCGCGTAACTAACGATGAGGAACAGATAGAACTGCGCCCTACCCGCAATGTGGCTGTAACTATCCGCATCAGCAACCTGGATTGGCAGGGCGAACGCGCCAACCTGTTTTTGCTGGAACGCACCAAACTGATAGACGAGCAACCCGATGCGGTGCTGGCCAACGAAATTTATACGGCCCTGTTAAACTCTGTAACCGAAAATATATTGCTGCTAAAGGGCAACACCATAGTACAGGCCAACCGGCAGGCACTGCTTAACCTGAAAATGAAACCGGCCGATATAAAAGAGCAGCCATTAAACAGTGTTATAGAAACCGGCGAAATAAGGCTGAACGATGTATCGGTACAATCATTTCTGGCCGAGAAACGTTCGGAAGGGATGTTGAAAGTAGCCGATGGTTCTGAACAACCGGTACGCTTTACCATTAAGCCGCTTAACCTGGGCGATGACTTTTACCAGCTGCTAAGTTTTGAACTGGCCAACAACCCCGATACCATACCCGGCGCCCGTAACGACGACGAACGCTTTACCAGCGAAGGCGTATTACACATGGCATCGCACGATTTGCGCGAGCCGGTACGTACCATACTTAACTACGTGCAGCTTATATCCGACAACCTGAACAGCGGTAAAGTAGAGGAGGCTAAAGAGTACGCGGGCTTTGCCCAATCGGCAGCAGCGCGAATGGAAAAGCTGCTTAGCGACCTTAAAGTTTACATTGCGCTGAACGAACACCCTTTCCAGTTGCAAAAAGTATCGATGAAACTGGTATTGGCCGATGTATTGAAACAAATGAAACAGCGGATAGACGAAGCACAGGCCGAGGTAAGCTTTACCGAACTGCCCGATGTAAGCGCCGACCGCGAACTGGTAGAAAAACTACTGACACAACTGATTGATAACGCTATTAAGTTCCGTAAAAAAGACCGCAAACCGGTTATAGATATTGGCTTTGATAAATTTGAAGGCAACGTCATTTTCTGCGTACGCGATAACGGCATTGGCATCTCTAAACGCTACTACCAGAAAATATTTGAGCTGTTTGAAAAACTAAACCGTGTAGATGAATACCCCGGCAATGGTTTAGGCCTGGCCATCTGCAAAAAAATAACCGACCTGCACGGCGGCGAAATTTGGGTTGAAAGCTTACCCGGCAGCGGCAGCAATTTCTACTTTACCCTAAAGGGCAAGTAATTGTATAGCAGGCATTTGAATTAATGCATTTTTTGCTGACTGCCAATTGCCGACTGCCAACTGGCTATTCTGTCTAATTTTATTGCTGTAAGCACCTACGCGGGTGGAAAATACCCCTAACTACTACAAGGGTTAAATGTTCCTTTTGTAAAGCATGAAAAAGTTTTGCAGCACTTGTGGTAACCAGTTAGAGCTTAGCCAGCGTTTTTGCGGCGGTTGCGGTGCGGTAAACCCCTTTTTTGTACCCGCCTTTACACTACTGGCCGAGCAGAAAGAATCGCTGGAAAAATTACGGATAGAAAAAGAGCGCATAGAGGCAGAAAAAGCCCGTATTGAAAAAGAGCTGGCCGAAATAGAACTGGCCCAACGCGAAGTAGAACGGCAGGAACAATTACGCCGCGAGGTAGAGGAACTGGACCGGCAAAAGGCAGAACGCATAGAACAGGAACGCCTGTTGCGCGAGCAGGCCGGGCGCGAAAAAATAGAGGCCAACCTGAAAAAAGAAATACTGCGTGTAAAAGAAGAAGCCGAGCAGTATAAAAACGAAACCATAGACCTGGTACGCAAAGTACGCCGCGAGGTTAAAGAAGAGATTAACCACATAGAGGAAGAAAACAAAAAACTAAAACAAGAAGTACAGCTGCTTAGCCAGCAACTACCCGAGCGTATAGAACAGGCAACTACCATACAGCCCCCGGTAGTTAACCACACCCCTACCCCATTGGTTGCTACCGATGAGCCTGTTGCAGAACAGGAACCTGCCACAACTGTAAGTTACCAGGCACACGACAGCAATAACGGTTTCATAAAAGTAGCACTGGCTGCCACTGTATTACTACTGATTGGGCTGGGTGTATTTTATTTTTATATGCGCGACAACACGGGCAACGAAATAGCAGTCAACACCCCACCACACAGCAGCACAGCCGTTATAAGCGGCAACAAAGTAGTAGATACCGTATTGAGCGATGAAGCACCCGCCGCTCATGATTCGATACCTGCTGCCAACACCCCCGTAGCTGTATCGCCGGCGGTGTTAACCACTACTACACAACCGGCCAAAGCCAAAGCGGCAGTTACAACTACTGCCAGCACCGAAAAACCAGCCAATAACAACGCATTAACGGTTGCCAAAGTAAAGCACGACCTTACCGGACGCAAAATATCGGGCTGTGGTATAACCGTTGGCAGCGAAGATGAACTGGAACAGATAAGCAATATTGTACTGGTAGAAAAAACAGGCAAATACACCCGCTACAAATGCGAAGTAAAAATAACACAGGGCGAGGATACCTATACCGCACACCCGTACCTGTACTATAACACCGATGGTAGCTTTATGAAATTAGACGGTACCAGTTGCGAATAAACCTACAGCCATGAATAAACTATTACTTCTTGTTATTGTGTTTACCTCGCTGGCTGCTACTGGGCAGGATTACCTGACCGGTAAAATGCTGGACCGCAACACCAACGAGCGCGAAATACTTTTCGACCGTACACAAAATGATATTACAAGCGGGGTTTTTCAAACAGTGTATAAAATAAAAGCGCGCGATAAAAAACCGCTGTACACCGTACTGGTAACACACGATAAAAACAGGCACTCGCTTATGTTTACCATTAAGCCCGAGAACGATGCGGTATCGGGCCGCACTATTTACTACGACCCGGTGCATTGCGGCCTGGTGTTTAACGATAAGAACGCACTGGATACCACCTTTAGCCTGAGTAACAACTACGCGCACCTGGTATCGTTTACCGATACACAACGCACCTTTCCGGTACTGCATAAACTGCGCACCTACGATAATGTACAACTTCAACTGGACCCGCTATCTAAACTGCGCATACGCAAACACAACGAAGTGGTAAACCAGTTGCTTAACAACAATAACGAAAATGCATTTAACCGCAGCCTGTACCAACTGCGCGATTCACTATATGCACAAAGCCTGCGCCTGCACAACCAGGCAGAAGCCATACACGACCGCATAGAAAACGATATTAACCGCCTGATGGCCGATAAGCAGGTAGCCAAAGGCGAACGCCGGTACGAGGGCGAAAAACGCGGCGGTAGCCCTAATGGCACAGGGCTGTTGGTGCAAAACGGCAACATCTACTCGGGCACGTTTAAAGATGGCAAGTTTGTATCGGGTGTAGTAATGATAAAAAAAGACAACTACGAATATTGCGGTGAGTACAACGACAACAACTACAACGGTAACGGCTTTATAAAATATGACAACGAGGGGTATATGCTGGGTAATTTCATCAACGGGCAGCTATCGGCAGGCGTTGTGTTACAAAAAGAAGTAGCCGGCGAGGTTTACTTTGGCAGCTACATACAAGGCCGCAATGGCTATGGCGAGTTTCAGAGCAAGCAGGGTAAATATGTAGGTAAATTCTCGAACGGACGATTGGTGAAAGGTTACTGTAAAGAAACAGACCCCTTTGGCTATTACAGCTACGGGCAGGTAGAGGGCGGCACCAAAACTACTATTGAACCTACAGCAGCCGAAGCATTTTTCGGGCTTTCGCTATCGGCAGCGGCCAAATAACAAGGCTTATTTTTTCTCTTCCAGCTTTTTAAGGCGTCTTTCTATAGTAAACAGAAAGGCAAACATACAGGCCATTATAATAGTAAGCACACCTACTACTACATATATCTTCAGGTTGCTTCTAAACAAATCTTCGGCACCGGTATCGCCCTGTGCAAATGTGGCAAGCGATAAGGTGAGCAGCACTATAACATTTAAAAACTTTTTCATTGTTCCTGTTTTTGTTGAACCAGCTTAAGCCTTATTAGTACAGAAAGAATCCAGAATCCCAGCAGTATCCAGCCTATTACAGCAGGATAAAAGAACAGGCGCAAGGTGCTGTCCAGGTCGTATTTGCTAAATGCCGGGTTACCCCCATTGCCGGGGTGCATACTATCGGTAAGGCGGGGCAGTACAAATACGCAAAGTATAAACACCACAAAAGCAAATATGCTGAACATGGCAGCTACTTTTGCCTGGCGCTCTTTATCGGCAATGGCGCCGCGTAATATCAGGTAAGCAAAATAGAAAAACATGGCTACCAGTGCAGCGGCCATCTTAATATCTTCCAGCAATAATTTACGTATCACATCGCCCCAGCTTACACCTATGTACCAGGTGTATTTGCTCCACAGCAAGCCGGTTAGGTAACCACACACACCAAACAACATGGCCACTACTACGCTCTGTTCAGCAACAATATCGTACTGGCGGGCCCTGGAGCTACCCATCAGGTAGGCAATGCTGAAAATAAACGATACAAAAACCAGCATGGTCATGGCAAACCACATGGGCACATGGAAAAAGGTATTACGGATGGTTTCGTATAGTATTTCGCGGTACGGGAAACAAACCAATTGATGTTTGTTATGTGCTACCTCTGGTTCGGTAGGCACAATGGCAGGTATTAATGATGCCGTATCTGCCACCGCTGCTTTTACAATGGTAATGGCCTCGCGCAAGGCAAAGGTACCATCCACATCATCGTTTACCACCACATCCAGGCTGCCGGGTTTAAAACTATCCTGCTGTAACGAGTTAATAGCAAACCGGGCTTCCAGCTGGTCGTTCCCAACCACATTTACCGATAAAGGGGCGTAAAACCTGGCACCGTTTTTAAACCATAGCTGTACCTTACCGGCATTGAGTGCTTTAAAATGCGCATGGTATGCATTTACCTTAAAAGTGTACACCGTATCGGTGTACATAGCTACAGGGCTAACCCTTGTAATACCGGGACCCAGCGGAATGAAAATATTACCAAGTGTTACATATATCAATAGTATTGCACTAAGCCATTTCCACCATTTACTATAAATCCAGTTCATCTATTGCTGTAAAGTGGGGTCAAACCTACACCAAATTTGTTATACACCAAACCTGATTTTTTGCAGCGCAAATACAGCCTGCAGGCAGTTATTTAAAGCAGGTCCCCTTTTGGGTCATCCAGGGGTGTATTTCGTACACCAGCCTGCCCGATGAGATAGCCGGGTCCAAATCCAGCATGGTTTTTACACTGTCTTCTGTACTGCAATCAAACACAAAAATACCGCGCATATCGCCTTCATCTAAAAACGGGCCGGCCACATTTAACTTACCCGACGCCGCCAGGCGGTTGATATTTTCGAGGTGGCCGCGCTGTATTCTGGCAGCACTTACCGAGTCTTGCCCACGGTTAGGCCCTTTCTTTAAAAACACAAAAAAATAGGGCTTTAGGTTGTCTTCATTTTTTTGGGCCGATACTGTTTTACAAACAAAAAAAAGTGCCAGGCAGGTAATAAATAAGTGTTTTTCCATAGGTGGGGGAATTAATCATCGTTTCGGGCAAACCATGCGCTTATTGCTGCCACTATTGTGCCAAAAACAAGCATTAGCAAACCCGATTGAATAATATAAGACGTAAGATTGTAGTATAAGGCTGCCTCCTCGCGGGCGCGCATGCCATTTTGCTTGGCATTTTCTGCGTGGTTTACTGCCACCTGTATCATGGTATCAAAATAATCGGGGTTAATAAGCTTATGAAAAACAAACTGCACCAGTACAGCCAGTACCGCAGCAAAAAATGCAACCATAAAACCAGAACCAAAACCCTGTTTAAAGCTTAGCTTGCCGTTCTGCTGGTCTGCCTTTTCGTTAAGCGCCATACGAATACATACTACCGGTATAAGCAGGGCCAGCCAGTTGGTGTACATGTGGTAGGCAATATATACATCGTGCAGGCCTACCATAAACTCTACCGATAACCATAGCAGGGTTAACAAACTTATAAGCACGGCATAGCGTATTTCAATCTTCAGGTTATCCATAAAAATCTAACGTGGGTTTGTACGACTAAGCTATCAAAATAGGTTTATTAAACAAAACCATATATATGCGCCCCACACAAACAACATGCTACAGCATTCACCCAAACAATTGTTTAATAAACGCATTCTCAAATTTACCCTGCGGGTCCAGTTGCTGGCGTAGACTATTAAAAGCTGGCCACTGCGGATAAACAGATTGCAGATAGGTTGTATCAACTATAAACTCTTTACCCCAGTGCGGCCTGCCGTTATACTTTTTAGCAAGCGTTTCAAAATCATTCATCAGTTCGTTCCATCCCTTGTTATCGGCATTGTAGGCGCCCAGCCATATAGTATCGCGGCCATAGCAACCACTCAGCGCATAACCATCAGCTTTCGTAAATCTTATTTCCTGTATAAAGTTGATTAGATGACCTGATGATTCAATCAGTTGCCGGTAATCACGCAACAACTCTTTAGCATGCTTTACATCAAAAGCCCACTCTACTTCGCGGTGCAAGGGCGGTTCGGGCACAATAAATACTTCGAAACTTTTCGCAATACGGTCAAGTGGCTTACTAAAATTTTGTACCAGCAGTTTATTAATGCCTTTACGCAGAGGGCGGTACATATTACCAACCAATAGCAACAGCCGGTAGCCGGCTACCGATATAAACTCATCCATAAACCACTGCCTGAAACGGGTGTCGTTTACCGGCTTATCAGTCCGGGTGTACCGGTACATCACCATTTTATCGGTATGCGGAAACCACCACATTTTAAAATGATCTGTGTTATGTATATACTCATCTAACCGGTCTATCGCTTCGTTATAATTGATAGCAACAGTATAATCATGCAGATTAAAAGCAGGCACTACATTCAGGGTTATCTCTGATATAACACCCAGGCAGCCAAGGTTAACCAGGCATAGGTTAAACATCTCTTTATCGCGGGTACTGTGCAAGGTCAGCTTTTGCCCGTCGGCTTTTATAAGGGTAAACTCCTCTATTTGCGAGCCTAGTATGTTGTAATTTATACCGCTGCCATGTGTGCCGGTGCTTATGGCACCCGCCAGCGATTGATAATTGATAGATCCCAGGTTTTTCATAGCCAGCCCATGCCGGTCCAGGTGCTCAATCAACGCCTTTAGTTTAATACCTGCCTGTACTTTCACCTGCAACTTTTCTCTATCGGTATACAACACACGGTTATAGCTGTCAAGATTAACAAGTGTATCGGGGGTAATACACACCGCACTCCACGAGTGGCCGGTACCGGTAAGGCGCAGGCGGGTACTGCTTTTTACTATTTCTATCAAATCCACCTCATTCTCAGGCTGGTAATAGTTTTGGGCGGTACATTGCTGGTTGCGGGCCCAGTTAACAAACCGGTAATTTTGCTGTGCCATAATGGGGATAAATTTAGCAGGTTACATGCAACCTTTGCCGGTTTAAATGTCCTCTAATTAAAATAAATTTTGGCATAACGTTTTTTTAGGTATTTTACGTCTTACACACACAAGCAAACCCCTGACTTGCATGAAACATATTTTACTTGCATTTGTTTTTTCAGCTATATCGTTTGTAGCAGTTTCCCAATGCTCTCAAAACCTTACTTTCAATAACTGGCAAGCCGGTGGTTATCCTTCAAACGGCAACTGGTCGGTACAAGGTGGTGGCTCGCAAATTTACCAAAGCGTAAACGGCGACCCTGCTTTTTTTGTAAGCCCATACAACCTGATGAATGTGCACATCTCTGGTTCATTCCGAACCACCGATAACGATGATGACTGGATGGGTTTTGTGTTCAGTTACCTCAACCCCCTAACAGCATCCGATACGTTTGACTGCTGGCTGTACGACTGGAAACAACAACAGCAAAATGGAGCATCAAGCGGCATGGCGCTTTGCAGGTTAAACGGCGTGATACCACCGGCCAACTACACACCCCAATTCTGGAACCACCAGAACTCGCCTGAGTTTACAGTAGTACAAAACACTTTCGGCGGCCCGGGCTGGAACCAGGGCAATAACCATAATTTTGATTTATACCTCACCTACACACGCGCCATTATTTATGTAGATAATCAGCCGGTGTTCGACTGGCAGGATTGCTACAAACCCGGCCGGTTTGGATTTTACAACTACTCGCAAAGCGATTGTATATACAGCAACTTTACCTACGAGTTGTATATAGACTACCGTTGGGATGAGCAGGTTTGTTTGGGCAATGCTGCTTCGTTTACTTTTATTGATCCCTGTGTAACCACCATGGGCCAGTACCAAAGCCTTACCTGGCATTTTGGCGATGGCACACCCGATGTAGTAATTAATAACCCAACACTTGCCAACGTAAACGTAACACACAACTACACTACACCGGGTGTGTACACCAGCAGTCTTACGGTAGTTGATTTAAACGGCTGTAGTGCTACTACCACCCACCCGGTAGATGTACGCACACCAATTACCATAGGCTCTACCATTACCGAGCCCCTGTGCAACGGTGCCAGCAACGGCAATATACAGGCATTGCCTGCCGGTGGCTTTGGAAACTATACTTACCTGTGGAACAACAATACTTCTACCCAAACATTACCGGGGCTCACGGCAGGCACCTACACCTTAACCGTAACCGATGGCGTGTGCAACAGCACGGCGCAGTTTACACTTAACCAGCCCACAGCACTTACGGCTACTACCTCGCACACCGATGCGCCATGCAACGGTAATGGTAGCGCTACAATTACCATTAGTGGCGGTACACCGCCATACAGTGGTGTTAACTGGGCAGGTGTACCGGCTAACGGCTCTGGTACAAGTTCACTACCGGCCGGCACCTGGATTGCCGATTTTCGCGATGCCAACAGTTGCTCAGCATTGTTGCAATACACCGAAACAATTACCGCCCTGCCTTGTGGTATAACATCCAGCACGGCTACTACCAACGTAACCTGCTTTGGGGTTAATAACGGCACTGCCACACTTAATGTAACCACTACCACCCCACCGCAAAATATAAGCTGGAGCAACGGGGGCACCGGGCCTACTATTGCCAACCTGGCACCGGGTACTTACACATATACCTATAGCGATGCACTACCATCGCATAACTTTACGGGCAGTGTAACCATTACCGGCCCTACCACCCCTATGGTGGTATCGCTGGTTACTACCCCCATAGCCTGCGCAGGTTCTAATACCGGGCAGGCTACAGCCTCGGTTACATCCGGCGGGGCTCCGCCATACACGTATACGTGGAGTGGCGGGCACCCCAATAGCCCGGTAGCTGCTAACCTTGCAGCAGGCCCAATAAGCGTAACCGTAACCGATGGCAACAACTGCACCAGTTCGGCTTCAGGTTCCATATCATCGCAGGCATCGCTTAATGTTACGTTTACTACTACTATCGATAGCTGTTACCGCGCGGGTAAAGGCAAGGCGCTGGCACATATAACCGGCGGCAACCCACCTTACACCTTAAACTGGAGCAATTTTGAAACCGATACTGCCAACCTGTTTTTGATAGAAGGCACCTATACCCTTACTGTTACCGATTATAACGGCTGTACCACCACTGGCAGCGCAACTATTACCGGACCAGCTACCCCGCTGGTGCGCTCCTTTACTGCGCAGGATATACTTTGCAACGGTGCTGCTACCGGTAGTATTTCGGCGTCGGCATCGGGCGGCACACCTGGTTATACCTTTACCTGGAGCCCCGCCAACCTAACCGGCCCATCGCAAACCAACCTTGCTGCCGGCATTTACAGTTTTACCGTAACCGACAATTATGGCTGTACAGCTATTGGTACCGATACATTAACCCAACCGGCTACAGCATTAGCAGTTACTACCTCGCACACCGATGTTACCTGCTATGGGGCCGGTAACGGCTCACTTACCATTAACGTAAGCGGCGGCATACCGCCTTACAGTTTTTTAAACAACCCGGTACCAGCCGGCACTACGGTTATACCCAATCAGGGGCCAGGCACTTATGCTGGCAATGTAATTGATAGTAACAACTGCGCAGTAGCCGTATCGGAAACCATTACCGAGCCGGGTGTGCAAACACTTAACGTAAGTAGCACCAATGCAACCTGCAATGGCGCTACCGATGGCACCGCCACTGCTAACTTTACCAATGCTACGGGCAATGTAGTATATAGCTGGACCGGTGGCCTGAGCGGAGCCGTACTAACCGGCATAGGCGCGGGCACCTACGATGTAACAGCCACCGATGGCAATAACTGTACCCTTACCGGCACCACCACCGTTACCGAACCAGCAGCACCTGTTATGCAGATAACAGCTACCGATGCCGCCTGTTTTGGTGGTAACGGCACGGCTACTGCCAACCCGGGTGCCGGCACCACACCTTTCACTTATACCTGGAGCAATGCTGCAGGCAACCAGCAAACCATAAACCCACCGGCTGGCAGCTACACGGTTACAGCCACCGATGCCTCATCGTGCAACCAAACCGGTAGCTTTACAATAAACCAACCTACGGCTATTGCAGTACAGGTAGCAGCAGTAAATGTTGCCTGCTATGGCGATGCTACGGGTAGCATAACACTTGCAGTTACCGGTGGCACCGGCCCGGGCTACACTTACAACTGGAACCCGAACGTAAGCACCACTAACCTGGCCAGCAACATAGCCGCTGGCAACTATAACATAACCATTACCGACCAGGCCAACTGTACTAAAGATACACTGGTAACTATCACCCAACCGGCCGCGCCGCTTAGCACCAGTACCGTATTTACCGATGTAACCTGCTTTGGTTTTAACGATGGTACTATTACTACCACACCTGCCGGCGGAACCGGCAACTACAACTATGCCTGGAGCCCGAATAACGGTAACTCAGGTGCGGTTACAGCCTTAGGGCCAGGTACCTACACCGTTACCATTACCGATGCCAATAACTGTACCCTTACCGACCAAGCTACTATTACAGAACCTGCGGCTGCGCTAACGCTGGTAGCTACGCAGATAGATTTGTTGTGTAATGGGGTAAGCACCGGCGAGGCAAGTGTAACGGCAAGCGGTGGCACTACACCTTACACCTATACCTGGGCCCCTAATGTGGGTAGTGGCAGCACGGTTAACAATCTGGCAGCCGGCCAGTATGCCGTTATAGTAACCGACGACCATAACTGTACCGCTACAGAACAATACACCATTACAGAGCCCGCTGCACTTACCGTAACAGCAGCTGTTGCCGATGCACAATGCAACGGCAACGTCGATGGACAGATAACCCTGACTGCCGGCGGCGGTACAGTAGCTGCTGACTACGGCTACCAATGGGCAGCACCGGTAACATCTACCACCAATATAGCCACTAACCTTACTGCTGCTACTTATTCGTTTACTATAACCGACGATAATAACTGTACGCTGGCATCTACTGCTACTGTTAACCAGCCGGCTGTATTGCAAACCGCGGTAACTATAGATGATGTAATTTGCTTTGGAGAAAACAGCGGTATTGTTACAGCACAACCTGCCGGTGGTACACCGCAGTATTCGCTATCTATAACAGCCGACGGAGTAAACTTTCAGAACGATGTAAACAACCAGTTTAGTAACCTGATAGCAGATGACTATACGGTACTGGTAAACGATGCGAACGGTTGTATAGATACTACGCAGGTTACAGTAAATGAACCGGCGTTAATAACCAACACCTTCGCCCCTACCGATATAACCTGTTTTGGCTACAACGATGGCCGTATAACCTTTACAGCCACTACCGGCGGGGTGCCGGGCTTTACCTACAGCTTAAGTAACGGCGACCAGAACAACACCGGTGCCTTTACCGGCCTTACACCAGGCAACTACACTATTACAGTAAGCGATGCCAACAACTGCACAGTGCAGGAAACTACTACTATTACCGAGCCCGATGCACTTAGTATAGATGTAACACCCGACCCTGTTACCGTTAAAATAGGCGAAACCATACAACTGCAAACCACGGTTAACCAAACCGGTACTGTTAGCTACAATTGGCAACCGCCTATGGGCCTTGATTGCTACGACTGTGCAGCACCGGTGTTCAGCGGTAATTATTCGGCTACCTATACCGTAACTTTAACCAACAGCCTGGGCTGTACGGGCACATCACAGGTTACAGTAACCGTAATACCCAATTACGATGTATTTGTACCCAATGTATTTACACCTAACGGCGACGGCACCAACGACACCTGGGGTATATTTGGTAACCTGCCCGGTATAAAGCAGATTGAAATAGCAGTGTTTAACCGCATAGGCGAAAAAGTATACCAGAGCAATGATGTAAACTTTCAGTGGGATGGCACCTATAAAGGGGCCCCTGCCCCACCGGGTGTATATGTGTACACCGCCAAATTTGTATGGCTTAACAACCACAGCGATAACGACTATAAAGGTACCATTACCCTGATGCGATAAAACAACTAAATTTTTAACCATATCAAACAGCCCTGTATATTTGTACATGGCTGTTTTTTTTATAAATGTCAACAAGGAAATCACATATCATTTATAGTATATTACTATTAACCATATCAGCAGTAGCAGGGTTGGCTATGAGCGAATTTTTACTACGCCACTTTGGTGTATATATATCGTACCGCGAAAAAATAGCAGGTAGCGACTATATATCGCCATACAACATGCAGCAAAAAAAAGGCTGGTTTCATATTTACGAACCCAACGCACAGGTGCAGATAAACTCGGCGGAATTTAAACATGCTGTGCAGTGTAACTCGGTAGGGCTGGATGATGTTGAATGGACAAAGGAAAAGAAAACCCGTATCCGTGTAGCTATATTGGGCGATTCGTTTGCCGAAGGTACCGGGGCCCCGCGCGATTCATCGTATGCAACGTTATTACAGCAACTACTGGACAGTACCGAAGTAATGAAATGCGGTGTGGGTGGTAGCGACCCTTTCTACTCGTATATCTTGCTTAAAGAAAAAATAGCAGCCTATAAACCCGACATCGTAGTAATGGGCATCAACTCAAGCGATATCTATGAAACTGTTTTAAGGGGCGGCTTATCGCGTTTCGGGGCCGATGGCAACACGCATTACAGCAAACAACCACCCTGGTGGGAACCCTACTATGCCCGATGGTATTTAGTACGGTTGTTTATGCATAAGGTGCTTGGCTACAACCGGTTTTTGTTTTCACAGCAACAATGGCAACCCGAAAGTAACAAGGCTGTGACAATGCTATGTGAGCTTACCGATACTGTTAACGCCTGGAGCCGGCAAAACAACGCACGTTGCATTTTTTTGTTTAACCCGCTTTTATCTGAACTAAAGCAGGATAGTACCGATTGCGACCCTATAATTAAATACACGCTTGCAAAAGGATATAATGTAATAGACCTGAAAACTTACATGAAACAAAACGGGGTAAACAACACTAACATACACAGATACTTCTGGCTACAGGATACGCACAATACAGCCGATGGCTATGCACTGTTTGCCCGTGCACTTAAAGAACAGATTGAAACCAGCAGGTGGTAAAAAACAAAAATCCCTGCAGGGGAGCAGGGATTTTGAGTTTGGGGAAACCTATCAAAAAGCTTTTTGGCGCTAAGCCAATACACCCATAAGACGCACACACGCTGCCCAAAGGTTGCACAGCACGTATAAAAATATTTCACCCCGCCTATAACAGTCTGATTTAAAGAGCATTAAGCTTTCAAAAAAAATCATTTTAAAACTGCCGTAACATTCTAAATAAGTAGCACATTCACCCCACAAAACACCCTTACTATGGCAACAGGCAAACTTACTGGTGGCGCATTTTTGTTTGGCAACACCAACCCGGCCGATGTATTTATACCCGAAGAATTTACCGAAGAGCAGTTGATGGTGCTTAACACCGTTAACGAGTTTATGCTGAAAGAAGTGCACGGCCTGGGCATTGCCCGCGTAGCCAGCCTGGATGCCGAAAAGGACCGCGACCTGGTGCTGGACATTTTCCGCAAAGCATCGGAGCTTGGTTTGTGCGGTGTATCTATCGATGAAAAATACGGCGGCATGGGGCTCGATTTCAATACCGGCCTGTTGTTTACCGAAGGCCTGGCCGGTGGTTTTTCGTTTGCCACTACTATTGGTTGCCAAACCTCTATAGGCTCGCTGCCCATAGCCTGGTATGGTACCGAAGAGCAGAAAGCCAAATACCTGCCCGGTATTGCCAGCGGCGAATTGGGCGCTTCGTATTGCCTTACCGAGCCAAGCGCCGGTAGCGATGCCAACAGCGGCAAAACACGCGCTGTGCTGAATGCCGAAGGCACACACTACATACTTAACGGACAAAAAATGTGGATTACCAACGGCGGCTTTGCCGAGGTATTTACCGTGTTTGCCAAAATAGATAACGACGAAAAACTATCTGCCTTTATAGTAGAGAAAAGCTTTGGCGGTATATCGTTGGGTAAAGAGGAAAAGAAAATGGGTATTAAAGCATCGAGCACGGTGCAGGTGTTTTTTAACGACTGCAAAATACCCAAAGAGAACCTGCTGGGCGAACGTGGCAAGGGCTTTAATATGGCGCTGAACATACTTAACAGCGGGCGTATTAAAATTGCTGCCGGTGGTGTAGGCGGTATGAAATTTGGCCTGCACAAAACAGTAGAGTATTGCAAAACCCGTATTCAGTTCAACAAACCCATAGCCGATTTTGGTGCTATGAAACAAAAGCTGGGGACCATAGCGGCCAACCTGTATGCCATTGAATCGGGTGTGTACCGCATAGGTGCCGAAGTAGATAAGAAACATGCAGAGCTACTTAAAAACGGCAGCAGCGGCAACGATGCCAAAATAAACGCCATGCGCGAGTATGCCATTGAGTGCGCCATACTTAAAGTGTATGGCAGCGAGGCCATGTGCAACACCGGCGATGAGGCTATACAGATATTTGGCGGCATGGGCTACAGCCAGGAAACCGGCGTAGAAATGGCTTACCGCGATGCCCGCATTACTAAAATATATGAGGGCACCAACGAGATTAACCGGATGCTTACCCTGGCCGAGTTTTATAAACGCGCCTTTGTAACCAAAGAACTAAAGATAAGCGAAGCCAAAGGCATGGTGCCATCGGCTATATTGCAAAACTACAACCCGTTTAGCGGCGGTGGTTTTCTGGGGGCCGAGTTTGAGTTTGTAAATAACCTGAAGAGCATATTTTTAATAATAACCGGTGCCGCCGGCGCCAAGCTGAAAGAAAAGCTGGTTGACGAGCAGGAAATAGTAATGAACCTGGCCGATATACTATCGATGGCGTTTATCTGCGAGTCGGCATTTTTACGGGTTCAAAAACTGAAAGAAAAAGGCGTAAGCGGCGAAGAACTGGATATAAAAACCAAACTGGCCCAGCTATACCTGTACGATGCGCTGGATGTAGTACGCAAAGCAGCCAACAACGCTATAGATAGCTATGCAGGTGGCCTGGAAAAAACAGTGCTGAAACGCCTGATGCGCCGTATGCTGCGCAGCTACAACATCAACCCCAAAGATGTGCGCAGGCAGGTAGCCGATTACTTTATAAAAAAAGATGGATACAACTTTAAATAACAAAAACGGCGGGCAATACCCGCCGTTTTTGTTTACCCAATAGCGAATTAAAAAAAGTGTTACCGGTTGGTGCAATTAACAAGAGAGTAAACTATATTCACCGGTAACATGATGAAGTTACTCACCCCCCTTTTTATTTTGTTTTGTATGGCGGTTGCAGCGCAAACGCACACCTACAATATAGAGCTATTTGGCAAAAAAATAGGCGTTACTACTATTGAGCGCATAGATAAAGGCAATGGCAATGTTCAGTTTAAATTAAATAGTTCGTCTGAGGTAAATATTCTGCTCAGCAAAAAAACATCGCAGATGGTATTTGATGTAAACTACCAGAACGGCAAGTTGTTTTCATCGTATGTGAAGAATGTAAAAGACGGCGTTACCGAAGTAGTAACCATTGCCTGGAACGGCACCAAATACATTATTAAAAAGGGCGAAGAAACGTTGCAGTTTCCTACCAGTGTAGATTTCTCATCTATACAACTATACTTTACCGAACCGAAAGGAAAGACCAGCATTTTTTCGGAAAGGCTGGGGCAGTTTTGTAACTTTATAAAAACTGCCGAAGGCGTATATGAATGCAAACTAGCCAATGGCGTAACAAACATTTACCGTTACCGTAACGGCGTATTATACGAGTTGGAAATGAGTAAAGGTGCCAGCGTATTTATGAAATTGGTTCAATAAAAATTACAGCCTATTGAAGTATATCTTTACACTACTTTTCCTGCTACATATCGCCCCCACTTTCGCCCAAAAGCTTGCTTTTGATGTAATACTGTTTGGCAACAAAATAGGCCAAACGGTAGTAGAGCAAAGCACCAAAGGCGACAGCCTAACCATGTATGAACTTAACAGCCAAAGCGAGGCGCGTATTTTGTTTGCCTCGCATAAAGTAGCGCTGCATTACGAGCTTATGTTTAAGCACGGGCAACTTATTTCTGTTTACAGTAAAGGTAACACCAATGGTAAGGTTGATGTTACCACTATCAACTGGCAGGGCACTAAATATTTTATGAAACGGCACGATGGCAACTTTAATATAAACGTGCCGGTTTATTGCAGCACCACCCTGCTGTTTTTTAATGAGCCCTGCGACGGGGCCAGGGTGTTCTCTGAACGTATGGGCGAGTACCGTACCATACGCAAGGTGGCAGATGGCGAGTATAAAGCCGATATGCAGGACGGGCTCACCTACTATTACCGCTACAAAGGCGGCAGGCTTATAGAGCTTGAAATGCGCCGCGGCATACTGGGCGCGGCATATTTAAGGCCGGCGAAATAAAAGAAAATACAATTTTGAACCACTAAGTAAACTAAGAGCACTCAGAAACTGTTTGATTTACTTTGTGTACTTAGTGTCCTTAGTGGTTAATTGTTTTACAGGTATTTGTCAAAACAGCATAAATACCTTGCAGTTCTCGCAAACAAGCCACAATTTGGCACCTTAATTCAATAGCATGTCCTATACCCAGCAAGATGTACTGAACGCCCTGCGCCATGTAGATGACCCGGATATTAAAAAAGACCTGGTTACGCTTAACATGATAAGCAATGTAGAGGTTAACGGTAACAAAATAAGTTTTAAGGTTACACTAACCACGCCTGCCTGTCCGCTTAAGGATAAAATAAAGAACGATTGTATAGAGGCTATTTACCAGTATGTAGACAAAAACGCTGATGTACACGTAGAGATGGATGCCAACGTAACCACCCTGCGTAAAGAGAATGTAAACGTGCTACCCAGTGTAAAGAATATTATTTGTGTAGCATCGGGTAAAGGTGGGGTAGGTAAATCTACCGTGGCGGTAAACCTGGCCCTTAGCCTGGCCCGGCAGGGGGCCAAAGTAGGCCTGATAGATGCCGATATACATGGCCCATCGGTGCCGCTTATGTTAGGCGTAAAAGGCAAACGCCCCGAGGTACGACTGATAAAAGATAAGCACTACATGGTGCCGTTGGAGGCCGAGGGTATAAAAATACTTTCTATTGCTTTATTGATAGATGAACGCCAGGCAGTGGTTTGGCGGGGCCCTATGGTAACCAGCGCACTACGCCAGTTTGTTACCGATTGTATATGGGGCAAGCTGGACTACCTGGTGGTAGATATGCCCCCGGGCACCGGCGATGTGCATTTAACCGTTGCGCAAACTCTAAACGTGACCGGTGCTGTAATTGTAACCACCCCGCAGGAGGTGGCACTGGCCGATGCCCGCAAGGCAATAGCCATGTTCAGGCTGGATAATATTAATGTGCCCGTGCTGGGCGTGGTAGAAAACATGGCCTGGTTTACACCTGCCGAGTTACCCGAAAACAAGTACTACATATTTGGCAAAGAGGGCGGCAAACGCCTGGCCGATGAATACGAAGTGCCCCTGCTGGCTCAGCTACCGCTGGTACAAAGCATACGCGAGGGTGGCGATACCGGCAAGCCGGTTAGCAGCTATGGCCGCGATAACGAACTGGTAGCCGCTGCCTTTGATGAACTGGCCACCAATGTTGCCCGGCAGATTGCCATAAAGAATGCTAACTTAGCACCCGAAGAAACTGAACCCGCTTTACAATGACAACAGAAACCAACGCAATACTGGAACGCGTAGAGGCATCGCTGGATACTATGCGCCCGTACCTGAACGATGACGGTGGCAATGTAGAAGTGGTGGAGATAACCGACGATATGGTTGTACGGGTAAAGCTGTTGGGTGCATGCAGCACCTGTCCGCAAAGTTTTATGACCATGAAAGCCGGTATAGAAGAAGCTATTAAGCGGGCTGTGCCGGAAATAAAAGCGGTAACAGCAATTAACCTTACCAACCCGGGTTTATAATATCCCCTTTATTTACCTTGCTTAATTAATACCCACCCAGGTATTTACGTATTATCCACTCGGCCGATATAAGTGCCAGCAGCAGGAAGAAAATCCATTTTAGATTGATAGCCCCTTCTGTTACAAACGTATCGTACAGTATGGGTTTTAGCTGATTGCGGGCGTCTATTTCTTCGGCTATTTTATCAATATCTTTCAGATAGTGCATAGCACCATTGTGTTGGGTGGCCAGTTGGTACAGCACCTGATGGTCGGCGCGGGTGCGCATTTCTTCTAACTGCAAGGGGCTAACCGAAAACTTACCACTGGCTGTATAGGTACTGTTACCCAGTTTGGTGGTAGCGGTGTAAGCATAGTTGCCCACCGGTAAAAAACCGGCGTTCAGACTGTAGGCATTTTCTGTTTTGCTGAATTTGTATTCGTATGGTTTATCGCCACCGGTTATCTTCAGGTCCACATCGGGTTGGTTCACCAGCTCGTAACTGGCGTTGTACAACTGTGCATCGAAAGTTACGGCCTCGTTATCCTGATAAATAGTTTTGGTTTGGTTAACCCGGAAAGGGCGCTTATCGCTTTTAACCGCCAGGTACTGCACGGTTTTATTTATCAGCTCGTTGGTAGCGTCGTGGTTCTTGTTTAGCAGGTAATCGTACAAACGCCAGCGCCACAAGCCCTCGCCGCATATCACCCCTGTTTTCTGTTCGCCGGTTTCGTTCAGCAACCACAGCGGAAAATCGGTAGCTACCGAATTTATTTTTTGCGTAAGCAACACCTTAGATGATGCGTTGGCCGAAAACTCGCCAAAGAAACAACTGAACGGTGGTAGCTTAGGTATGGTTTGTATAGTTTTATCCGACAGGGTAAACAGTGCAAAGTCTTTCGATATGTTAGCGGTTACTTCGTTAAACTTATCGGCATTGCCCTTTATGGTAACACTCTGTTGCGCCCTTACAAACTCTGGCAATAATGTTTGCGAACCCACTACAAACAGCAGCGATTTTTTAAGCCCGGCGGCCTCTTTAAGTATAGCGGTAGCCCGGTTATTGGCCGATGGTAATTGATGCAGTATTACCAGGTTGTATTCGTTTAGCTTTTTGGCAAAGCTTTCGGCAAACTCCACATCCAGCTGGTAGTTCTTATTACTTTCTATCGCAGCTTTAAACGCAGCTATATCGGGGTGCGGCGATTGTGCTACCAGTAGTATTTTCTGGCGGCCATCCAGCACCTCTACAAATATATCGCGCACGTTGTTGCGGTAGGTTACCTCGCCCTCTACATTGCTAAGCGCAATGCGGTAGTGCATAATACCTACGCGGCTGGCAGGTAAAACAAAATCGTAGCTCTGGAAAAAATTATCGCTGGTGTACACTATATCCTTGCCCTGTAGCAGGGTTGCGTTGTTGCCCTCTCCTACTTCGTACACGCTCAACTTTACATTCTTGCCGGGCAGGTTGGTTTGCTCCACATCTACACGCAGGGCAAACTGATCGTTCAGATAGGTGATTTTATTGTAGTAGGCGTTAGATAGTTTCTGGTCTTTCTGTATGGTGGTATCGCCCAGCGCGATGGTGTAAACCGAATAACCGGCTTTCGCTGCCGTATAAACCGGGTTTACCCCTTTGTTGTAAATACCATCGCTGGCAATAACCACAGCACCCAGGTTTTGGTTGTAGTATATGCTGTTTATTTCATCCAGCGCACCGCTCAGGTCGGTAGATTTATCGGTATAACTAAAATCCACACCACGCTTCAGCACATCGCCGGCGTTGTAGGCCACTACTTCGTATTTATCGCCCAGCTTATTTATCAGCTTTTCTATTTGCTGTTTATAGGCGGTGGTATCGGCCTTAAGACCGGCTTTTACCGATTCGCTGTTATCGTTTATTACGGCCACTACCGGTTTAAACTGTTTGGTATTGCGGGTGCGTATAAACGGCGATAGTAACAACACCGCCAGCACCGTAACCGCTACAAAACGGAAAGTAGCCATGGCATACTGCCACCATTTGCTGCCCGATGTTTTTTCATCGAACGTAGTATCGCGATAATACAGCACAGCCGCATAGGCTGCACCTGCCAGCAGGCACAACACTAAAAACCAGGCAGGGTACTGAAACGATAACGATGAAGCCACAGCAATAATTTAATGCTGTGAGAATACAGCAATTTGAGAATGAATGCAAACCGGCAACATAAATTGGGAAAATACAGGCAAATCTCACAGACAACACAGAAGGCATGGATATAGAAGTACTAACACCCCACCGTTATTTTATCAGGGATTTTCAGGGCTGAATGAAATTGCAGCTATGTTTCTAATAGTGCTGTCCCGGCTCCTGGCACTGTGCTCTATGTTCTCTACCTACTCATGCCCCCGCACACGCTTATAACCTGACCGCTTACGTAGGTGCTCAGGTCGCTAGCTAAAAACAGGGCGGTATCGGCTACCTCTTCGGCGTGGCCCATGCGTTTCATGGGTATGCGGCTTAGTATACCGTTCTTTATATCATCGCCCAGCACACCAGTCATATCGGTTTCTATAAAGCCGGGGGCTATAGCATTGCAACGTATGCTGCGGCTGCCAAACTCATCGGCTATAGATTTTGTAAAACCAATTATACCGGCTTTGCTGGCGGCATAATTACTTTGTCCCCCCTGGCCAATTTCGCCTATTATAGATGAGAGATTGATGATAGAACCACTTTTCTGGCGCAGCATTAATTTAGAAACGTGCTTGGTAAGGTTAAACACCGATTTAAGGTTGGCCTGCATCACCTCATCCCACTGCTCCTCTCCCATGCGTAGTATCAGATTGTCGCGGGTAATACCGGCATTGTTTACCAGTATATCTATACTGCCAAAATCTTTCACTACCTCATCTACCAGTTGCTCTGCCTGGGCATAAATACCGGCATCGCTTTTATACGCTTTTACGGTAGCACCGGTAGCTGTTAGTTCTGCTACTAAAGCTGCCGCTTTTTCATCGCTGCTTACGTACGTAAAAGCTACCCGGCAACCATGGGCTGCAAACTTTTTTACTATAGCCTGGCCAATACCGCGGGTGCCACCGGTAACCAACGCCGTTTTGTTTTGTAGTAACATGTAGTGCATAGTTAAAACAAAAGCAAATTAAAAAAAATAATTGCGGGAGAGATTAAACCCGGCAGACAGGGCACAGTCATACCACCATAACAGCGCAAACAATTAGTAAACAAATAAAAACTGAGAATTATGAAACGTTTTATTGCAGGCCTTATACTATTTACGTTAAGTGCCACCCTATCTACCTTATATGCCCAGCAGCCACATGGCCACGGCATAAACAAGCAACAACATATAGACCATAAACGCATACGCCACGGCGTAGCTACCGGCCAGCTGAGCCACCGCGAAGCAGTACAACTGCGTATGCAACAGGCAAAAATTGAACATTATAAAGATATGGCCATGGCAGATGGACGCGTTAACCGCAAAGAGCGGGCGTTTATTAAACAAGAACAGGCTAAAGCCGGCCAAAACATATACTGCCAGAAACACGACCGGCAACGCAGACGATTTTAACTATAACGGTTAATTAGGGTGAGTCCCCGCTATGTAAAAATGGCGGGGATTTTTTTGTTCTATCTTTTTGCAAAAACACTACTACTGCGTAATAAATGCCACTACCTCCTGTAAAAAATCGGCAG
Organism: uncultured Chitinophaga sp.; assembly: GCA_964423405.1. Taxonomy (GTDB): domain Bacteria; phylum Bacteroidota; class Bacteroidia; order Chitinophagales; family LD1; genus Bog-950. The sequence continues at coordinate 42,679 of CAYREY010000010.1, forward strand.
GCTTTTCGGCGTGCAGCCAGTGGCCGGCGCCTTTTATTTCGGCCAGTTGATTGTTAGGGAACAACTGCTCTATAACCGGATAGTTATTGCCGGTTACGTACGATGAGCGTTGCCCTTTAATAAACAATGCCGGACCGGTAAAAGGTCTATCGGCAGTTATACCTTCAGATATATCGGCATAGTGCTTATACAGCACCTCCAGATTAAACTTCCATTCAAAACCTTTAGCGTCACCTTCGGTACGGTGCAGGCCCTTCATTAAAAACTGTACGGTGGTTTCGTCGCCATCCAGCTTTTGGCGCAGTACTTTTTCTATATCCTCGCGCGATGTGGCTTTAGCAACATCGGCAGCAAACAGGGCAGCAAATACATCGCTGTGCCGATCTTCGTACACCACCGGAGCCACATCTGCCACTATCAATTTTGCCACTTTTTCGGGGTATTGCAGGGCAAATTTCATAACCGTTTTACCACCCATAGAGTGGCCCAGCAAGTGCGCTTTTTCTATTTGTTGCTGCTGCATAAACTCCAGCAAATCGGCCGATAGTATATCGTAGTTGAAATCGCTGGTATGTGGCGATTTACCGTGGTTGCGTTGGTCAACTATATAAACAGCAAGCGTGGATGGCTGTGATACCACCGCCGGATCGGCCAGCTTTTTAGCTATAGTCTGCCAGTTATCTAACGAACCTAACAGGCCGTGTAATATTATCAACGGAAACCCCTCGCCGAATTTTTTGTAGTTGAGATTCAAGTACTGAGTATTAAGTATTGAGATAAAGCCTTAATGGCTGTTCCATTCCAAATTCCCAAATCCGCATTCCGCATTAGTTAGAGCATCTTAGCCCGCTTGGTTAAAAACGGTAACAGCACCTGTTTAAAATCCTGATTAATATCGGCCTCCACCATGTCTATCCTGAACTGTGCACAGCGCAGTTTAAGGCCGGTTTCAAATTTCTGCATTTGCTCTATATAAAAGTCTTTTACCTCGTTGGCGTGCAGCTTAACCTTCTCGCCGGTTTCCATATCAATAAACTGGTAAGGGCGATTTTCAAATTTAAAGTCCAGCTCTTTGCTTTTATCTACCACATGAAACAGTACCACCTCATGCTTATTATACTTCAGGTGTTGCAGGGCCGAAAACAGTTCTTCCTGTTGCGCCTCTCCCATTTGCGAAAACATATCGCTGAATATGATAATCATACTGCGCTTGTGTACGGTTTCGGCAATCTCGTGCAGGCAGTGCGCGGCGTTGGTTTTTACATTCAGCGGCTTTTGAGCCAACAGCTTATCCAACTGCGCAAACAATAACTGATGGTGTTTGGTACTGCTGCGTGCTTCGGAGTTAAAGGTTACCACATCGGTAAATATGCTAAGGCCGGCAGCATCGCGCTGGCGTTTAAGCAGGTTAACCAGTGCAGCAGCCGATACAATAGAAAACCGCAGCTTATTCATATCCGCATCCTGCGGAAAGTACATAGATGAACTGGCATCAATTACTATCTGGCAGCGCAGGTTGGTTTCTTCTTCGTAGCGCTTAATAAACATTTTGCCGGTGCGGGCCAGCACCTTCCAATCCAGGTGCTTGGTGCTTTCGCCGGGGTTATATAAGCGGTGTTCGGCAAACTCTACCGAAAAGCCATGGAAAGGCGATTTATGTAAGCCGATAATAAACCCCTCTACCACCTGTTTGGCAAGCAGTTCAAGGTTTTCTATTTCGGGCAGATGTTGGTGTTCCAGCATTTATTGTAAACGCCTGTTCGGCTGATTAGTATGAATAATATGACAGCCTAAAAATAAAAAAGCGCAGCAAAGAAATTTTGCCGCGCTGCTTTATTTATGGTTCTTTTGGTAATTACGATAAGTGTTTGTTAAGCATAGCTACCAGATTAGCTTTAGGCACAGCACCTACTTGTTTATCTACTACCTGTCCGTTTTTAATAAACAGAATGGTAGGTATGTTGCGGATACCGTATTTCATAGCTGTTTCAGGGTTGCTGTCTACATCTACTTTACCAATAATGGCTTTGCCATCGTATTCTTTCGAAAGTTCTTCAATTACCGGTCCTATTGCTTTGCAGGGTCCGCACCATTCGGCCCAGAAATCTACCAGTGTAAGTTTGCCGCTATCTAGTACGGTCTCTTTAAAATTGCTGTCAGTCAGTTGAGTTGCCATCGCTATTTGTTTTAAGTTTTAATTTAATGGTTTTTGTTTAGTTGGTTTACAAAGGTAGGTTGCTATTTGTCAATTTGCGAGCCAACCCTGCCTATTGTTTTCAACAGGTTAGTTATTCAGACAATTCTCTATCGATTCGGTTATTTTGTCGTCATTAGGCCATTTCCAGGGGTTGTACCAATCTACAAATCTGCCATTTCTGTCAATAAGGTATTTGTGGAAATTCCACATGGGGTACACCTTAAAGCCCATCAGGCTGGTTTGTGCCGCCAGATACTTATATAGTGGCTGGGCATCGTTTCCGCGCACCTTGTTTTTAGCAAATATTTTGAATTCGACGCCGTAATTACGGGTACAAAACTCCATAATCTGCGCCCCTTCTTTGGGTTCCTGTGCAAAGTCGTTGCTGGGAAACGCCAATATTTCAAACCCTTTGTCGCGGTATTTTTTGTAGGTATTTTGTAACTCCTCCAGTTGGGGTGTTTGCCCGCACTTGCTGGCTATGTTTACTATTAAAAGAACTTTACCCTTATAGGTAGATAGTTTGACGGGCTTACCGTCCAAACCTTTCACTTCAAAATTGTATATGCTTGCTGCCATAGTGTATATAACAGACGAAGAAAGCCAAAGTTTATTGGATTAGCAGCCGCTCCGCTATTTCTTGCCGGTAGTTTTATCCTGTATGGTCTCAAAGGTGGCCATAGGGGTTTCCACGCTCTGGCTGTTGGTGAGCCAATCGGGTATGTTGCCGCCGGGGTTACTGGCGTACTCGTTAAGTACTTCGGTGCCACCGTTCTTAGGGGTAAGTTTCCAGGTAGCCTGTATCTGATGTATGCGTACTACATCTGCTTCCTCGCGTACATATTTGGGTTCAGATGTTTGATAAATTGTAATGGTACCATCGGCGTCGCGCACAGTTTTTACGCGTAATATACAGTCGCGGTCCTTAACCGGCCACGGAGCGTTAAAGTGCAATTGTATAATCATTTCATTCTCGCTCAGGCGGGCCAGTATGCGCGATTTGCTGCAACGCGGATACCAGCTGGAGTAATTGTTGAAATCGGTAAGCAATTCGTAAATCTGTTGCGGGGTGCCGTTTACCAGCATCACTGCTTTTGAATCGCGCAGGTTGCCCCATTTACCTTTTTTAGTGAAAACTTTAATGCCTTTCTTCTCCTGTTCGTACACCCACTCGTTGTTCTGCTGGGGCTTTTTGAACGAAGCCAGCGAAATAAACGCCAGAAAAACGACCATAATTTTCACCAAAAACCTCATGATGTGCGAATTTAATAGCATTAACCGACAAACAGGCTAATTGTTGCGAAAAATTCGACATTTTTTTCAACGAAAGGTTTAAAGTATGTTATAAGCTGTAATGCAAAGTTTGGGTTATGCATAAAAAAGGGCGGCAGGCCATAGCCTGCCGCCCTTAATAAAGTGAGATTATAAAGTTTAGTGAATACCTTTAGCACTTAGCCAGCGCTCGGTTTCAAGCGCTGCCATACAACCTGTACCGGCTGCGGTTACGGCCTGGCGGTATTGCTTATCCTGCAAATCGCCACAGGCAAAAACACCCTCTACGTTTGTTTTGGTAGAATCGGGAGCAGTAATCACATACCCCTCATTATCGGTGGTTATATAGTCTTTAAACACATCTGAGTTTGGCTTGTGGCCTATAGCTACAAAGAAACCCGTTACAGGTATCTCAGTTTTCTCATTGGTCTTGTTGTTGTGTATGCGTACCGCCTCTACTACGTTTTCGCCCAGCACCTCATCGGTTTCGCTGTTCCAGTACACCTTAATGTTTTTAGTATCCAGCACACGTTGCTGCATAATTTTGCTGGCGCGCATCTCATCGCGGCGCACTATCATGTGCACGGTAGTGCAAAGCTTAGATAGATATATCGCCTCTTCGCAGGCTGTATCGCCGGCACCAACTATGGCAACCTCTTGGTTGCGGTAGAAAAAGCCATCGCAAACTGCGCAGGCACTAACTCCAGAGCCATTCAGCCGTTTCTCGCTATCCAGGCCCAGCCATTTGGCCTCGGCACCGGTAGCCAGTATTACAGCATCGGCTTCCACCATCTTCTCGCCATCAATCCAAACCTGCTTGGGCGATACAGAAAAATCTACTTTGGTAGCTAAACCAAAGCGGATATCGGTACCAAAGCGCTCAGCCTGTTTTTTAAAATCTTCCATCATCTCCGGCCCAAGTATACCGGTAGGGTAGCCGGGGTAGTTTTCTACATCGGTGGTATTAACCAGCTGGCCGCCTTGCAGCAAACCGGTGTACATTACAGGCTTAAGACCTGCGCGTGCTGCATATATAGCAGCGGTATAACCGGCAGGGCCGGAACCAATAATCAAACAGTGAAATCTCTCTACGTTACTCATATAATCATGTTTAGCGGGGGCGAAAATAACATTGTGCAACAATTAGACGGATGAGATTAATAAACATTAGCTAACAGTTTGCCCCTTCCAATAAGCTATGGTGCACAACTTAATTCATACTACAATTATGATATTTCAATAGCATTTATAAATTCACATTACCTATGCACAACACCTATCCGGCCCCCGAGTATAACCCCGGCCTGCATGTAATATGCGATTTAGAAACGGAAACACCTGACCTGTTGCAGGATTGTGAGGCTTTCAGAATACTGCTGGATAGCCTTATTAACAAGCATGGGTTAACCAAACTTGGCGAAGTGTACCATAGTTTTCCGCAAGCCGGTTTTACAGCCGTGGTTTGCCTTACCGAGTCGCATATTGCCATACATACCTGGCCGGAATATAACAAAGCCACTTTCGATGTTTTTTTATCGAATTACCAACATGTAAATGATGGGCATGCCAAAGCCATTAGCCAAAGTATTATAGGCTATTTTAAAGCAACCACCCATAGTACAAACGAAATAAAACGATAACCATGTACTTTGGCAAAGGCGGACATATAAACTGTACAGAATGTAACAGCCAGCTGGCAATAGTGTCCGATTTTTCGGCTATACGGGTGTGCGATACCTGCGGCAATGTAAATTTTAAGTACAGCCAGCCGTTTAAGGTAGCCATGGTTAAACCAACCGAAGATTTAAGCCCCATTAAAACAGGCACCACAGGCCAGTATGATGGTGTGCCATTTGTGGTAACCGGCCGCTGCCGCATTAATGCCAGCGATTGTTATTACAACCTTTGGGCTGTACACATTACCCCAACCGAAGAAGCGGCCTGGCTTATAGAGAGTGCCGGCAGCTACGCCTTTTTACGAACTAAAAAGGTAGCCTATAACGAAATTGCAGAACCCGCCCTGTGGAATGGTAAAAGCGACAGCTATTATGCACTACCTGAACTGGGTTCATGCAGGCTGCTGGTTACCGATAATATTAAAAACGTAGTAGTTGAAGGCGAAACCGGAGATATACTAACCCAGCCCGACAATGCAGATTTATATGAATTGCAAAGCGATGATGAACAGAGCATTTTTATTATTAAAAAAACCAACAAAACGCTGCACTACCTACGGGGAAAAGTAACAACCTTAGAAGAACTTAAACTAGCCAATACCCGCAGTATAGATATTTCAGGAAACAGCACCCAAAGCCTTAAGCCGGTACAACACACTTGCAACTGCGGAGCCGATATTAAAGTGTACACCCACTCGCTGGCAAGGCGCTATGCCTGCGGCAGTTGTGGCGCTTATTATAAGTTAGGTGGCGACAGGTTTACCCTTATTGATAAAAAAGGTAAGGTTAACTACACACCTGCCATACCTTTGGGCACAACCGGCAATATTGATGGCAACGACTATACCGTTATAGCGTTTACAGCTAAAACAGAAACACGCTACAACTACCTATGGACCGAGTATGTACTTTTTAACCCCATAAAGGGATATGCTTTCCTTAGCGAATACCAGGGGCACTGGATGTGGCTGACACCGGTTAATTTTTATGTAACTACAGATACATACACCTACGAAATACCTTACGACAACAAAATATATCGCCTTTACAGTAAGTACCAGGGTAAAATAGAAACCTGTATAGGTGAGTTCAATTACAATATAAATGGCACCAGCCGCCCTAAGTGTAACGATTATATATGCCCGCCCGAAATTCTCATTCGCGAGCATGAACATAAAAGCGTAACATGGCTACATGGCCACTACATAGAGCCCGGCGAAGTAACACGTATATTTAACTGTAACGATTTACCGGCCCGCGAGGGTGTGGGTGTAATACAGCCACAATCGTTCTCTATACCATTTTATAACTCGGCTTTAGTAGCTGTTGTAGCCGGTCTTATCATTTTGATTATACAGTTTGCTTTTTATTACAATAGCGGCAACGAGCTTAAAATGGACTACTCTAATAGCCTTAGTGCCTCCGAAATGCCGGTCAAGCCTATAGTATCTACCTCGTTCGATATTGGCCCCGGGTCAAAAAACATTGAGCTGAGGTTATTTACAGATGTACTTAACAACTGGATAGAGTGCGATGTATCGCTTATAAATGAAAAAACCGATGAAGATATTGATGTGGAAATAGGTGCTGAATTTTACCAGGGCTACACCGATGGCGAATCGTGGTCAGAGGGATCTACAAAAGCCAGCCGTGTAATAGATGCCGTAGCGCCAGGCCGCTACCATCTGCTTATTACACCTGTTACAGCCCCGTACGCTCCCACCACCATTAACTATCAGTTCCAAGCTGTTGCCGATGTACCGGTGTGGGGCAACATATTGTTTGCGTTCTTTTTACTGGCCATAATTCCGTTTATACAATACTACCGCGAACGCAGTTTCGAAAAACAACGATGGGCCGATAGTTATTATTCACCTTTTGAAGAAGAAGACGATGATGACGAATAAAATATGGAGTAAATTTTTTATTGCTTATCTGGCTGTGGTGGCACTAATCATCGGCGGCTTTGTGTACAGCACCTACACCGGTCATTCTTTTTCACCATTAAGCAGTAACCCAAGCTGGCAAAGCCAGGGCCCGGGTAACGGATTTCATCACAAATAAAACTTAACAATATGGATCAGATTATTCATCCCATAGCAATAGTTTCATCAGTATTATTTTCGCTTATAGGCATACTTATACTGGTAGTAATCTTTTACATTATTGAAAAAATTACGCCCGAAAACCTGTACCGGGAAGTTATAGATAAACAGAACACCGCCGTGGCCATTGTTGCCGGTGCATTTATTATAGCCATAGCTATAATAATCAGCGCAGCTATACACGGATAGTACCATGTATATACTGCTATTACTATCGGTATTCGTAATAGCCACCTGTGGGCTTATTTACGAGTTGGTAGCGGGCACACTGGCCAGTTACCTGCTGGGCGATTCTGTTACCCAGTTTTCTACCATTATAGGGGCCTACCTGTTTAGCATGGGTATAGGTTCATATCTATCTAAATATATAAAGCGCAATACGTTTGGCTGGTTTGTACAAATAGAAATATTGGTGGGCCTGGTAGGTGGCATCTCGTCTGCCGTACTGTTTATTTTGTTTGAGCATGTATCCTCTTTCCGCATAATACTATACACCCTTATTACAATTACCGGCACCCTGGTGGGTATGGAAATTCCACTACTGCTACGCATACTAAAGGACCGGGTTGAATTCAGCGATCTGGTATCGAAAGTATTTACGTTTGATTATGTGGGCGCACTGCTTGCTTCCGTTGCTTTCCCATTACTACTGGTGCCTCATCTGGGCCTTATCCGCACATCGCTCATGTTTGGCATTATGAATGTGTTGGTGGCCTACTTTACCTGTCTTAAATTTGAGAAAGAGATAAGGATGGTGGCACTTCTTAAGTCAACCTCGCTGGCGGTTACCGGTTTACTGCTTACTGGCTTTGTAATGGCCGATAAGCTTACCACCTTTGCCGAAAGCATGGCTTACCCCGAACCGGTTATTTACTCTAAGTCATCGCCTTACCAACGTATTATTTTAACCAAAAGCAAACACGACCTTCGCCTATACCTGAACGGCAACCTGCAGTTTAGTTCGGCCGATGAATACCGGTATCACGAATCGCTGGTACACCCGGGCATGGGTTTAACCCCCCATGCACAACATGTATTGGTGTTGGGAGGCGGCGATGGCATGGCCGTACGCGAGTTATTGAAATACCCCCAAATTAAAACCATCACGCTGGTTGATCTAGACAAGGAAATGACACACCTTTTTAAGGCCAACAGCATGCTATTGCAGCTTAACAACAATTCGTTTAATAACCCAAAAGTAACGGTGATAAACACCGATGCTTTTGAATGGCTGAAACAAACCAACCGGTTGTTTGATTTTGTGGTAATTGATTTTCCCGACCCATCTAATTACTCGCTTGGTAAGCTGTACTCTACTGCATTTTACAACACGCTAAAAAAACACCTGGCCACCGGTGCAGTGGCAGTAGTACAATCTACATCGCCGCTTGCTGCACCTAAATCGTACTGGTGCATTGTACATACGCTTGAAAGCTGCGGGCTTAAAACGCTTCCATATCATGCTTATGTACCCTCGTTTGGCGAGTGGGGGTATGTACTGGCCTCGAATAAAGACACCTTACCACAAGCCGATAGCTACCCTGTAGGTTTAAAATTTATTACCCCGGCTGTGGTAGAGCAGCTAACTAACTTTCCGGCCGATATGGCCGAACGCGCTACCGATATAAACAAGCTGAATAACCAGGCACTGGTACACTATTTTGATGAAGAATGGAGTGTATATGCCCAACAATAAACTAACACGAAAAAATTTTTTGGCAGGCGGACTGGTAGCAGCTGCCGGCGCCTGGCTTGGTAGCAGGTACATACCTGTTATGATAAACAAACCGGTAAGCATACCGGGTGTTATAACCGGTGCAAACTCTAAAGCCGGACACCTGTTGCGCGGCAACTTCACGTTTCCCGAACCGGAAAATACGGTAGAAACAGGCATAGTAATTACCGGTGGTGGTATAAGCGGTTTATCTGCGGCACGTGAGTTAACGCGCAACAACCGAACAGATTTTATTTTACTGGAGTTGGGTAACGAAACCGGAGGCAACTCGGTAAGCGGTAAAAACGAAGTAAGTGCCTACCCCTGGGGAGCGCACTACCTGCCCATACCCGATGTAAGATTAAAAGAGCTACTTACATTGCTGGAGGAGTGTGGCTGTATTACCGCCTACGATAAAGCCGGGCTGCCTGTGTATAATGAGTTTCACCTGTGTGCCGCACCAGAGGACCGGCTTTTTATACATGGCTTATGGCAGGATGGGCTGATACCCCATATAGGTATTACTGCCGAAGATGAATTGCAGATTAAAAGCTTTCTGCAACTTGTGGCACAATACCGGAACGCAACCGATACCAACGGCAACGACATTTTTGCCCTACCGGTAAACAGAAGCAGCAAAGGCGCAGAATGGGCCATGCTGGATGCTATAACTTTTGAGAAATATCTGGCAGAAAAAGGATATACATCGCAATATCTGTTATGGTATCTTAACTACTGTTGCCGCGATGACTATGGCAGTACCTTACAAACTACATCCGCCTGGGCCGGCCTGCACTACTTTGCCTCGCGCAAGGGCAAAGCAGCTAACGCCGGTTACGACGATGTACTTACCTGGCCCGAAGGTAATGGCTACCTGGCGGGGCACATAAAAAAATCGTTACCTGCAGCCAGCATTTTTACCAATAGTATGGTTTACAGCGTAGCTATTAACAACAATAAAGCAGAGGTATTATACTACAATACGGCAACCAACAAAAGCACCCGTATTATAGCCGACAAAGCAATTGTAGCTACGCCACAATACGTAAACAAAAAAATACTGAAACAAGCACGTAACATAAATTACGATGCTTTTAATTATACGCCCTGGGTAGTAGCTAATATTACTGTAAACAATATACCCGATAGCCGGGGCCATAGCCTGAGTTGGGATAATGTTTTTTACGGCAGCGAATCGCTGGGGTACGTAAATGCCTGCCAGCAAAGCCTTAATGCATTTGATAAAAGAAAAGTATTTACCTTTTACCTGCCACTTACCGGTAAAGATGCCCGCACAGCGCGAATGGAAGCCTACAACCGCAGCCATGCTGAATGGGCCGCAATAATAACCGATGAAATGAAAAAGGCACATATAAATTTCATGAGCCATTTACAACGTATTGATGTATGGATATGGGGGCATGCCATGATACAACCCACCCAGGGCTTTATAAGCGGTAGTAACCGTATTGAAGCCCAAAAAAATATTGCCAACTGTATTTATTTTGCCCATAGCGATTTAAGTGGCATATCGGTTTTTGAAGAGTCGTTTTACCAGGGCATAAACGCAGCCCGCGAAATACTTGCACAACACCCTACCACCGTATGAGCAACAACCAACAGCCATGGATACACTCGCTAAAGCTGGATAGTATATTTATACTATTGCCCCCGTTTATTACGCTGCTGCTTGTAGCTTTTTTACCCGATGAGTATAAAAGCGGCGATGCGATGCCTGCACTGGCATGGGTAGGGTTGGTATTGCTGATTGATGTAGCACACGTTTACTCTACACTATACCGAACATACTTTGATAAAGACATGCAACAGCAATACCGCAACCTGCTGATAAATATACCGCTATTAGCTTTCATAGGCGGCGTGCTGCTTTACACCATCAGCGCGATGGCGTTTTGGCGGATAATGGCCTACATAGCCGTGTTTCATTTTATACGGCAACAGTATGGCTTTGTACGCTTGTATGGGCGTAAAGAAAACAGCCCGCGATACAGCAGGATAATAGATGGTATAGCTATATACGCCGCCACTGTTTACCCAATACTTTACTGGCATCTATCGGGCCAACGTAACTTTGATTGGTTTGTGCAAGGCGATTTCTACTATTTCAGGTCAGATATACTACTTTACGCAGGTACCCTTGTATATATAACCGCTTGCATTGTTTACCTGGTTAAAGAGATAGTGTACAGCTATAAAAGCCGAACGTTTAACCTGCCTAAAAACATGATAGTAGCAGGCACCTGGTTGTCGTGGTATTTTGGTATAGTACACTTTAACGGCGATATAGCATTTACGGCCCTCAATGTAATATCGCATGGCATACCCTACATGGCACTGATATGGGTTTACGGCAAACGAAAAACAGATAAACAACCTCAACAGGCCGGTAGCTTTCTTCGCATGGTTTTCAGTAGCTATGGCGTTGTACTGTTTCTACTGCTTATTTTTGCACTCTCATATCTGGAAGAAGGGATATGGGATGCGCTGGTATGGAACGATCACCAGCAAATTTTTGGAGCTTTCTATTTCATGCCACAAATAAAAAGCAGCACACTGTTGGCTATAGTAGTTCCGTTACTTACCCTACCCCAGCTTACACACTATATAATAGATGGCTTTATATGGAAAGTACGAAGCAGTAGCGAGCTTAAGGAATAAGAAATATTACCTGGGCACTTTAATGCCATAGTATTTGGTGGCGTAACCAGCCCATATACCCAACCCGTTACTGATGTTGGATTTTATTTTAACCGGCGATGAGAAAGGGCTATCGCCGCCATCGTTCTCCAGCGTGTAAAAGAAATCGTAGGTTCGGGTATCTATATTGCTCCATTTAATTACTACCGTGTCGCCTTTCCAGAAATACGAATCGGTATTGATATCAAACTCTGCATTAGGCGCCTGCCCACGCTCAATAGGCAGGCCCAGGCTAAGGCCCACAAACAAGCGATCGTCGTACACGGTGCCACCAAATGGTTTGTAAAAAGGCTCGTCGTTACGCTTGGTCATAAACCGCACAAAATTACCAAAGGTATCAGGCACAGTCACATAGGCATACACGGCCATCATCGAGTCGCGGTAATCGGGGTTGGTATGTTCTTTCAACCCCAGCGAATCTATACCAATAGCTGTAGGTATGTACGTTGTTGCTGATAAACGGATAGAATCGGCGGGATTGCTAAAACCCGGAGCGTTAATCTGCAGGTTGTAACTGGTACGTTCTTTACCCGTAAAACTACAGGTGCCGCTTATAAAGTAGTTTACTATATCGGGCACGGTGTAAATACATACATCGGGTACCTGTGTAGAATCTACCGATGTAAAACCCAAAGCATCTAACACTTGTTTAGCCTGTTCGGGCGGCAGATTCAGGCTTTGCAGGCACATCTCTACCAGTTCTGCTTCGGTGCCATCGCTGGCAGTTACTTTCATAGCTGCACCGTGCACAAAATAGTTGCTGAGGTCGTTGGGGTTAATCGCATCAAAAAATTTCTGGCTTTTGGTAAGTATTACAAATGGTGGACGATCGTTTTCAATAGTGCCTTCTACCACTACCTGCTTGGCACCTTCGGGTATATCTATATCAATATCCTTACTGCACGATGATGTAATGAGTATGGCGAGTAAAATACAAAGACAAAACCCAACCTTTGTCTTACCACCCCGACCGCCTTGAGCGGTCACCCCTCCTAAAATAGGAGGGGAATTTAGCACAGTCGCTGCATTAACATGAACTGTTATAAAGGTTTGTATTTTTCTAATATCTAACATCTCTTATCTATCGTCTTTTTTCTAAAACTTAAAATTCCACGTAATACTTGGCAATATAGGGAACAACGACACC
>CAYREY010000010.1:55607-65298 GCA_964423405.1 uncultured Chitinophaga sp.
TTTCTAAAACTTAAAATTCCACGTAATACTTGGCAATATAGGGAACAACGACACCTGCTTGGCCTGAAAGCGCAGCGAGTTGTTATCGCCGTTAGGATCGTTGGAACTACCACCCACACTACCTTTGGGTTCAATGTAAATGAAGAACGGGTTCATACGGTTGTACGCATTGTAAACCGATACTGCTATATCCGATGTAAAATCTATCTTCCTCTTTTTCTTAGGTATAATGGTATATACAAAGCCAAGGTCTAACCGGTGGTAATTGGGTAACCGGTACCAGTTACGCTCACCATACACATAATGCACCTGGCCTTCGTTTACAAAAAAGCTTACAGGCAATGTAGTGCGCTGGCCGGTAGCAAACACCCAGGTGGCCGATATTTTCCAGTGCTTGTTTATTTCGTACATCTGCACAATACTTATGTCGTGCCGGCGGTCGTAGCGTGCCAGAAAAGGTTTGCCACCATTAATCTCCGGAAACTTGCGCCAGGTCCATGCCAGGGTGTAACCAATCCAGCCGGTCCATTTACCTTTGGCCTTTTTTACAAAAAACTCGGCCCCGTAGCTCCAGCCTTTACCAAAGGTAAACTGGTCTTCTACATCAATAGTAATGTTACCTACAGCGCTTTCGCCATATTCAATCTGGTTCCACAGGTGTTTGTAGTAAACCTCTACCGAGGTTTCTATCATGTCATCTTTAAAATTGTGGAAATAGCCTGCCGATGCCTGTACACCTATCTGCGGTTTTACTACAGCGGTGCTGGGCACCCAAAGGTCTATAGGCAAGGTAGTGGTAGAGGATGATACCAGGTGCACGTACTGCTGGTTCATAGTGGCGCCCACTTTTACCGATGAGTTTTTACTCACTTTAAACCGCATAGACAGGCGCGGCTCTATACCCCAATACGTTTTAATATTTTGCCCGGCTTTGTAGTCAAGCGTATCTATGGCACGCCCATCGCGGAAAACTGTTTTATTAAACGGCCCCATAAACGTAAACAACGAAGCCCGCACACCGGCATTTATTTTCAGCCAACTGTTTACTTCAAAATCATCTAAAAAGTAAAGCGATGTTTCGTGCGCATATTTTTTAGCCTGGTTACTGGTTTTAAACTCGGTGCCACCGGCGCTACCGGTAGCCGTGTACGGAGTAAAAATGTGGAAGTTATACTGCGCGCCAAATTTCATATCGTGCCCTGCGAGTGGCGAATAATCGAAATCCATTTTGGCTGTGGCCTCGCGTACGGCAGAGTTCAGTTCAAATTTTAGGTCCTGAAAACCAGTGTTGGCCTTAAAGCCAAAATCGTTGTAAATAAACATGGTGTTCAGAAACAGCTTATCACTGAACAGGTGGTTCCAGCGCAGCGTGGCAGTAGAGTTGCCCCATGGAAAATTAAGTTTAAAAATACCGCCGGGGTCTTTAAAGTTAAACACATCGCGACCAAAATAACCGCTCAGGTACAGGCGGTCGCGGTCGCTTACCAGGTAGTTTATCTTGGCATTTATATCGTAAAAATAGTACTCGTTACCGGCAAACTCCCCATCGCCTATGTTGGGCAAAATGGGTTTCATAATAAGGTCTATATAGGTACGGCGGCCAGATACAATAAACGAGCACTTGTTCTTTTTAATGGGCCCCTGCACAGTAAGGCGCGAAGAGATAAGCCCCAGCCCACCCTCTACGTTCCACTTTTTCATGTTGCCCTCTTTCATCTTCACATCTACCACCGATGATATACGCCCACCGTACTCGGCTGGCATACCACCTTTAACCACTGTAGTACTTTTTACAGCATCGCTGTTAAACACCGAGAAGAAACCAAACAGGTGGCCGGTGTTATATACCACGGCATCATCCAGCAATACCAGGTTTTGGTCGGGCCCGCCACCACGCACATAAAAGCCACTGTTCCCCTCGCCCGATGCCATAATGCCCGGCAGCAATTGAATCGTTTTAAGTACATCTACCTCGCCAAACAGGGCCGGCAGGGCTTTGCTTACTTCTACCTTCAACTCCTGCTTACCCATATCGGTGCTCTCCACATTAGCGCCTTTTTTCTCACCGGTTACTACCACTTCCTGAATTTCGGTAGCTACGCTGGTCATCTCTAAATTTAGTCGCACATCTTTATTCAGCACTATTACTTTCTCCTGTGGTGCAAGGCCCACGTAGGTTATTTTAATGGTGTAGGTATCTGCCGGCAGGGTTATAGAGTAAAAACCGTAATCGTTGGTAGTAGTGCCTTTGCCTGCCTCTACGGCATACACACCTGCCGATAACAGGCTTTCGCCATTGCTGGCATCTTTAATGTAGCCGCTCAGGGTAAATTTTTGTTGGGCATTAAGCACCGTAAAGCCACACACCATCAACCATAAAAAAATGCTACTACGCAGGTATAGAGGTTTCACTTGCCCAACAGAGGTTTTAGAGGCCGCAAAAATATAAACTTGATAACAGCAAATTGTAAAAAAAGGTTCTTAATCAGTGTTTTTCTTACCAAAAGCCCCTGCTCTATGCTGTAGAAACAATATTTATGGCCACTGGCTGTTACTTTTAGGTTATTACAGAGTTATATCTGTAAATGCAGGGAATAACCACCATATTAACCGCACCAACCATGCAGGCAACAGAAGCGAAAACATTAACCGACGAAGAAAAGCTGATACTGGCTGCCAAAGCCAACCGCGACAGGTTTCAGCCGCTGTACGAAAAATACTATGCGCAGATACTAAAGTTTGTGTACCAGCGCGTAACCACCAAAGACGATGCCTACGATATTACGCAGCAGGTTTTTTTGCAGGCTATGCTATCGCTGGATAAGTATGAGCTGCGGGGCTTTCCGTTTAGCAGCTGGCTGTACCGCATTGCCATTAACGAGCTTAACCAGGCGTTTAGAAAAAACGAAAAACAGCGGGGTATTAACCTGGAAGAACACCACCTGAAAGATATAGTACAGGAAATGAACGAACCCGGTGCCGACGAAAAAGAAAACATACTGCTGGAAGCCCTTACCGGATTAGAAGAAGACGATTTTCAACTGGTAGAGATGCGCTTTTTTGAAAAGCGGGCCTTTAAAGAGATTGGCGAAATACTGAACATAACCGAGGCCAATGCAAAAATGAAACTGTACCGCATACTGGATAAACTAAAACCAATACTTGAAAAGAAAATAGCCTATTAAATGGCTGTTGCATTTATCTAAATACTCAATACTAACTACTCAATACTTTCAGTAAAATGAAGAACTATAAAATAAATATGAACCGCCAGCCGCTGACCGATGCTGATTTAAACAGCAAAGGCGACTTTAACAGCCTGCTAAAAAGCTACAAGGCCGCTAAAACGCCTTTCTTTAAAGCAACTAAATTCTGGTTTGGAACCTCGGCAGTGCTGGTTGCCAGTGTTACAGCAATAGTGGTGTATATGCAGTTGTTTATGTCGGCAGGCACCACACTTACTACAGCGCCTGCTTTTATACAACCGCCAATTGCAGCGGCCGATATAAAACCCAACACGTATATAATAGATGCCGGGCAAGACTCGAACCTTACCTGCAACAGCGGCAGCAAAATACATATACCGGCCAATGCCTTTACCGACGAAAACGGCAAGCCTGTAAACGGTAAGGTAGAGTTGCACTACCGCGAGTTTCACAATGTATTGGATGTGTTTTTAGCAGGCATACCTATGACGTACGATAGCGCCGGCGAGCAGTTCCACTTTGAAACGGCCGGTATGATTGAAATTGCCGCCACACAAAACGGTAAGCCACTTAAAACAAACCCCGATGCGCTGATACTGGTTGACCTGGCATCGGCCAACCGCGAAGACCGCTTTAATACTTACTACCTGGATACCGTAGAGAAAAAATGGAAATACCTGACACAGAAAAACTATAACGAACCTATACCGGTAAGCGAAAGCGATGCAGCACCGGTAAGTAGCCCTTATAGTAAACAACTACTGGCGGCCGATGCCCCTGCACAGCAGGTTATTAAACAGTTAACCGCAACCCAAAAAGAGATAGCTGGCATAGAAAAACTAAGACCGGTTGAACCCAGAAAAGTAAACAAGGATAAACACCGCTTTAAAATAAGTGTAGATGAAAAGGAGTTTCCGGAGATAGCTGTGTACAGCAACATGAAATTTGAGGTAGCCGATAAAAACTATAACCCCGAGAAGGCTAAAACACTTTGGGAAAACGTAGAACTAAAACGGATTACGGCATCTACCAACTACGAAGTTGTTTTTAGCAATGCGAAAGAAACCTACACGGTAGTAGCCATACCGGTATTTGAAGATAAAGACATAAAAGAAGCTACCCGTGTATATGAAGAGAAATACAGGGAGTACGAGGCAAAACTTGGCAAGAAAAAAGCGGATGAGGTACGCCTGAAAGCCGAACTGGAAACACGAGCCAAAGCAATAGAAGAAAAAATAAGAAAAGAGATAGCTGAACAGGCCGAACGCCGTAAAGAGTATGACGCACGCCTGAGCCAGACCGATTTATTTTACCGCACATTTCAGGTGGCTGATTTTGGTATATGGAACTGCGACCAACCCAAACGCTTACCCCAAGGGGCACTGGTAGTTGCTAAACTTAAAGATGCAAAAACGAAAGAGCCGCTGAAAATACAGACCTGTTACCTGGTAGAGAAAGGCCGTAATGCTATGTTTACTTATTACCCGGATAGACTTAACCAGTTTCGCTTTAACCCCGATAAAGAAAACATAGTATGGGTAGTAACCAGCGACCTGAAAGTGGCCATCATAAAACCCGAACAGTTTAGTGCCGCACAAAAAACAAACGGCACTATGCCTTTGGAACTTACCGTAATAGATAAGAAATTTACCAGCACAGAAGAAGCAAAAGCGTATCTTGAAATATAACTCTGTACGTCATTGCGAGGAGTGCCGCTTTGGGCACGACGAAGCAATCTGCATGTATTTAAATATGAAACATACAGATTGCTTCGTCGCAAAACCTCCTCGCAATGACACCACAGTGACTTTATCAGCATTATGTATCGCATAAAACATTTGATACTATATCTGTTAGTGCCGGTCCTCACCTTTGCGCAGGGTGGGGATACTGTGTTTACAGTAATGGCAGCCAAGCCCACAGTAAGTATTTCGCCGGCTATAGATATGCTATACAAAAATGTATCGAAAAAATTTGTGCTGCGTAAAGGCCCCAATACCATAGTAGATACCATTGTATTTACCGGCGGCACGGTAGTGCGCCGGGATAGTGTGTTTGCTGTGCGGCCCGGCACCACCGGTACCGGTATGCTTAAAATATATGCACATGCCAACGGCGGCAAACGGGTACTGGCGCTGGTTAAGGAGTTTGCCGTACACACCTTTGCCGAGCCACACCCGAATGTAGATGGGGTTAACAACGACTCGGCCATACACCGTATGAAAGTGGTAGCGCAGGGCTACGTGAACGTACCCAAAACCAACGACCCTGATTTAAAGCGCTTGAGCCATCCGGTGTTATCCTTTCAAATGGTAGCAGGCGGACGCGGCCGCACCGATACACTAACCGCTACCGGCAACCGCATGACTTACGAAATGCGCGACCGGATAGATAAAATGCAGGATGGCAACCTGATACAGATAAATAACATACGCTACCTGCTGGATGGCGATACGTTTATTATCCGCGAGCCATTGAGAATTTCGTTGATTAATGACAGGGTGAATAAATTTTAAGGTATGCGCGCAATCAGCCTTTTTGTAATAATACTGCTATATGTAGTGTGCAATGCACAAAGCGATGCCACTTTTACTGTAAGCAAAAAGAAAAAGGTAATGCTGGAATGCCGGTACGATTCGTTGGCCGGAGATACGCGTTACTTTTTTAAAGTATATGGTACCAGTACCAAAAATCTGGTAGCTGGTAAGTTTAGCGGTGGGCAGGTTTGGCTAAACGATACGGCCGTGTGCATACATACCGCAAACACTACCAGTAAGCCTAAAAAGCATACGCTTGAACTATACTACAAAAAAGACAACTCGGTGGCCTGCAGCCGTAGTTTTACCGTTATGCCTAACGTGCGCATACCCGTGCATATAGCCTCTACCCCTGTAATAAATGTGATGCCCGATGTGGTTTTCTATTCGGGGGTGTATTCGCAGGGCAACAAAACAAGTAGTAGAGATTCGCTGATAAGTAAAGTAGAAAAACTGTTGGTACAGCTAAGCCCCACCTCGCGCTCTAAAAGTAAAGTAGATATAAAGCTGAAGCTAACCTTTAAGTGCAAGGGCCAGACTACCGACCTGCAGACTACCGGACTTAAGCTGAGCCCGGAAATGATTAGCAAAATAAATGAAATGGAAACCGGCTGCTACTTTGGTGTTAACGCAACCTACCACAGCTACTGCGACCCACCGGAAGATATAACCATGGGCCCTTACCGGTTTGATATACGGCAATAATAGCCACCAACAGCGATATTAAAGTCGGGATGTTACAGCCGCCAAACAATAAAATGCCGGTAAAAGCGTAATCCTCAACAAGTTTTACTTGTAAAACTTAGCCAGAAAATTGTTTATTGAAGCTTTTCCTTTTACATTACAACCAGGAACTTGTTGAGCCGGCTAACCTATTTAGGTATTTTGCGTTACACCACTGAAGGAACCATGAGAGTTTTTATAAAAACCCTCTTACTGCTGCTACTATTTATACCCCGGCAACAAGCTTTTTGCCAAAAGGTAAATGCTGAAATATTTATACCCATAACCAACCGCAGCGAAATCTGGCTTCGCCCGAAAATAGATACGCTGGAGAACAAAAAAGAATACGAGTTTAAAATACGCGTATCGCCGGAGTATAAAATATCGCAGTTTTTATTTGAAAAAGGGTTGGCTATACAAAACGATAGCGTACTGGTAATAATACCCAACAGCACTAAGTATGGCGATTACGACACGGCAACCCTACGCGTAATAGTAAACAGCATAGGTGGCTCGCGTATTATGCTGTTTCAAAAGAAGTTTATTATAAAGGTGCCCGAGAAAATGTACCCAGTACTCAACAACCCCAAAAACAACCTGATAAAAGTAAATGACAAGGTGTTTTTAGAGCGTAATAAAACCTACCCTAAAGATGTATTTACCGGCAACCGCCCTTTTGTAACTATGTACGAAAGCGAAGCAAATATGACCCCGGTAAAAGTTACTAATGTTACTATTGCATTAATGGAGCGTGAGGGCAAACAATATAATTCTAACGCCGATACGCTAAGCATGGATGCCATCCGCGAGATAAAGAAGATACGTAACCCCATACCGGTTTATATTAAAGTAGATGGCACCAGCGGCAAGTCGAAAAAATCGGTCTGGAACAGGGTGATAGTTTATCAGGAGTAAGCAGCCGACCCCTAAATCCCCAAAGGGGACTTAGCAGCCAATACAAAATGCAAACAGCCTGATGAATCATCAGGCTGTTTGCATTTAAAGTCCCCTCCGGGGATTTAGGGGCCAGGGTTATAAACCCGCTCGGCTTTCTTCATCACATCTTCTTTCTTTAAACTAAGCGGGCGCAGTGCCTGCCTGCTGAAAAGTTCAATCTGGTCGTTGTAGTGCTTACTATCGGTGCGTAATGAGTTACCTGCCGGCTGTAAGGCACCCAGGCGCTGCACACCGTTTTTACCAAACTCTACCAACATAGTATATGTATCGCCGTGGCCGGGGCGGAAACGAAGCTTATCTCCCGGCACCCGTTTAGGATATACGGGGCTAAGCATATCGGCAAAACCGCGCAGGGGCATATCTACATTGCCACGTATATTGCGGTTAATGGTACCCCATTCTACCTTTATAGTACCATAGTACGCTTTAAGAGTATCGCAGGCATTACGCAAAGCAGTTGCCCACTCTTCTTCCGGCACATCAAAACCAAGTACAAACTGGGCATCGTCATAATCGTGCCGGTCAAACACTTCTTTAATAGCCAGACCAAATAACGATGGAGCATACTCATGTATATCGCTTATGCGGTTCCAGCTTTTTAGTATGCCAATGGCCTCTTTCAAATCGGGATATTTGTTTTCATCCAGATTAAAAAACGGCTGCATACTTTCGGCAAACTTACCTTTGGTAGAAAACTTAATATCAAATTTAATATCGTGCAGGTCGCTCCAGTTAAACTTGCTTTTAGCCGATATAAGCTCCTGAAAACGCACCGCACGGTTGTTATCGCCGGGGCGGCCATCAATCATTTTACGGGGTATTACGCAATATTCGTTCATACACTCTTTACTGGTAGAGTGTAGTGGCGAGTTATTGGTATTGTACACATAACCACATTCCGGGTTAATCTGCCGCGTCATGCTATCCAGTGGTATCAGTTTGGTCCAAAGGGTTTTTGAGGTATTACCCGGCAGCATACCCGACCAGTCAAAATTCAGGTTACGGTCGGGGAACATACCGTGGTTCAGGTAGAAGATATTATCATCTTTATCGGCATATACAATATTAAACAGCGTAATAGCATTAATGCGGATAGCATCCCAGTACTCGTTATAGTTGCGTGCTTTGCTCATTTTATATAGCTGCTCGCCGGTACGCACACTCATATTACCGGGAAAACGGATAGCGTAATAGCTATCGCTTTTGCCGCTTTTAATAGTGCAGCCATACTTGCTCCAGTAGGTCATTTTGCGCACGGGTAATACAAACTTTCCTTTTTTAGCCAGGTTAACCTTTAGCCATACCGGGCGTTTTTCCAGTTCTACCCACTCGCCATCAAACTCGTATTGCAGTTTATTTTTGGGGTTTATTTTCAGTTTATACACATCCAGCTTATCAAAGTTATTCCAGGTCATACCCCAGCCCAGGTTTTCGTTTACGCCCATAGCCAGCGATGAACTACCCTGAAACATGCACCCCTCCATATTCAATCCTTCTTCGCTTTGCAGGTGCGCCTCGTAAAACGACAACAAACCATCGAACCCCATGTGCGGGTTTATACATAAAAAGGTGTTGCCGTTTTCCATTTTAGATGAATTGAGGGCAAACGCATTAGAACCTACCGATGGGGTACGGTGCTGCGGAAACGAAACAGTTACCGTATCGAACTTGCCATCTATAGCATCGCCAATCTGGTTTTGCGAGTACGTAAGCGCCGACATTATTACCACATAACAGGTTACGATATCTTTAGAGGTAAGCGGAAACGCTTTCTTAATCTTTACCTCTTCCGGATGGGCCGCTGCATAGGCATTAAGACCCTGCACAAAGCCATCGATATACTTCTTAAACTCCGGCGAAAGATCGGTATCGAAACGTTCCTCTACCAGTTTACGGGCACCAATAGCGTGTACAAAAAAATCGTTTTTAGCCCCGCTTATCCCCTCATAGCGGCCCATGTAGCCTTTACCTGTATAAATCAGCTCCTGCGTAATATGAAAAGCATCTTCGGCGTTAACCCAGGCCAGACCATACGCTACTTCGGCATCGGTTTTGGCAAATATATGGGGTATGCCAAAGCTATCGCGCGCAATGGTAATATCCTTAGGGTTTATAACAGGGTAGCCATTAATACTTAATTGGGCCGATACATTCAACGCAAGCAGTAAACAGATAACTGAGGCTAGTATGCTTTTCATAAACACAAACAGGGATTTTTTTATAGAAGACGGGCGAAAGTAACGTATTGGCACAACACCACCGAATGAT
>CAYREY010000010.1:65398-82306 GCA_964423405.1 uncultured Chitinophaga sp.
CCTGCGCGGGCAACCCGCATAGGGTTCTTTCACACGTAATGCAGCCCTGCCTTAAACTCCGTATTCAGCACTTCTGTTACATACCCGTAATCATTTTTCAAGTCAACAAAGTTAAGGTTGGTGGTATTTAGCAATACTATTACCGACTGGCTTTGTTGCTTAAAATAATCCATATAGGCGTTTTGTATGCCGTCCAGATACTCGGGCTTTATCCCCTGCTCGTAATCGCGGCCACGTTTGCGTATATTATCCATCAGCTTATCTACCGGTGCATATAAATACAAGGTAATATCGGGCTTGGGCAGGCTGGGGTTAATAATATCAAACAGGGTACGGTACAATTTAGACTCGTCGGTAGTAAGGTTGTTGCTGGCAAAAATCAGGCTTTTCTGAAACAAAAAATCCGATACGGTAAACGATTTAAACATATCGCCCTCGCTCAGCAGCTTTTTAAGCTGCTGAAAACGTTCGGCCATAAAAAACAACTCTACCGAAAAAGCATGGCGGGCAGGGTCTTTATAAAAACCGGGCAAAAAAGGGTTATCCTCAAACTGCTCCAGTATCAGCTTACCGTTATAATCGCGCGCCAGTTGTTTGGCCAGCGTAGTTTTACCGGCCCCTATACATCCCTCTATGGTTATAAAATTGTAGCGCACGGTGCGAGTATAGCATAAAAAGTATGCTCATTAAAATTTGATAGGTTAACCCGTAACGGGTTTAAAACCCTTTACGGGTTGGCCTGTACAGGGGTAACCTTTGAGGTATCTTCACACTCCTCCAGTAACAGGGCCACTGTTTTATTAAACACCGGGTGTAGCAACTGTGGCGCTATTTCGCTTAAGGGAGCCAGGGTAAAACGGCGCTGGTGCAAAAACGGGTGTGGCACTGTTAGCGCGGGCTCGTTAATAACCAAGCTACCATAAAACAGTATATCAATATCAATTACGCGTGGGCCCCATTTAATGGTTTCTACACGGCCTACCTCTTTTTCAATACTTTTTAAAGTACCTAACAACTGTAGCGGCGGCAGGGCTGTACGCACTGCTATGGCCTGATTAAGAAAAGACTGTTGCTCTTTAAGCCCCCAGGCCTCGGTTTCATACAAACCCGATTGGTTTACTATTTCACAACCCTTTAACGCTATCAGCCTAAGGGCCTGCTTTATATTGTGCTGCCTGTTGCTTTCATTTGAACCCAGCAATAAATACACTACGGTCATACTGATAGCCAAAAGTATTATTATTGCCCTCCATTTAAAATTTCAACCCAAAGTAATCGTCAAACAACAAAAATCAATACTACCATGAAACAGTTTTTGAAATTTGTACTGGCAACCGTTACAGGCCTGTTCCTGTTTATGTTGCTGGGCATATTTATAATAGCAGGCATAGCAGCCTCTGCCGGCAAAGAAACCAAAGCAACCGTAGCCGCCAACTCGGTATTAAAGCTGGACCTTAACTATGCCATACCCGAGCAAACCGTAGATAATCCGTTTGCGGGTATGAACCTGTTCAACCCCAAGTTGAGCGAAAAAGCTGTAGGCCTTACAGAAATACGTGAGTGCATAGCCAAAGCCAAAACCGACGATAACATAAAAGGTATTTACCTGGAGCTTGGCCTGAACGATAACGGCCTGGCAACCCTGGAAGCTATCCGCCAATCGCTGGCCGATTTTAGAAAGAGCGGCAAGTTTGTATATGCCTATGGCGAGGTACTTAACCAGAAATCGTACTACCTGGCTACGGCTGCCGACCAGATATTTATTAACCCCAATGGCGGCATGGAACTGAAAGGCTTTGGCCGCGAGATTATGTACTACAAAGGCTTGTTTGAAAAACTGGGTATTGAAGTACAGGACTTTCACTGCGGGGCATTCAAAAGCGCCATTGAGCCTTTTGTACGCGATAATATGAGCGAACCAAACCGCCAGCAATTGTTGCACATATACGGCGATGTGTACCGCCAGTTTATTACCAGCATAGGCAAGGACCGCAAACTGGATACAGCCGAAGTTAATGTTATAGTAAATAACCTGCTGGCAGAAACACCACAAAAAGATGTGGAGCTAAAACTGATAGACGGTGCCCTGTACTACGACCAGGTATTGGATAAACTAAAAGAAAAAATTGGGGTAGATAAAAAGAAAGACCTGGAAGTGGTAGACCTGGCCAAATATGCTACTACCATTGAAAAAAACCTGACTGCCGAAAATAAAGTAGCTGTAGTGTATGCCGAAGGCGATATAGTAGATGGTGAAGGTAAAGACGGTGAAATAGGTGGTGAAGCCTACGCCAAAATAATACGCAAACTGCGCACCGATGACAAAGTAAAAGCAATAGTACTGCGTGTAAACAGCCCCGGCGGTAGCGCACTGGCCAGCGATGTAATGTGGCGCGAACTGGTATTGGCTAAAAAAGAAAAACCACTGGTAGTATCGTTTGGCGATGTTGCTGCATCGGGTGGGTATTACATAGCCTGTGTGGGCGATAAAATATTTGCACAGCCCAATACCATTACCGGCTCTATAGGCGTGTTTGGCCTGTTGCCTAACGCACAGAAGATGTTTAAAGACAAACTGGGTATAAGCTTTGATGAGGTGGAGGTAACCAAACACGGTGTACTGGGTGGTATAACCAAACCGCTGGATGCCGAAGAAGCAGCCTTTGCCCAGCGCAATGTAGAGAAAACCTACCGCGAGTTTAAACAACGCGTAGCCGATGGCCGCAGCGCTGTGAAGAAAGAAGTAAACGGAGTGGCTTTTGATACCGCTTACGTAGAAACCATTGCACAGGGCCGTGTATGGACCGGCAACCAGGCCGTACAAAACGGACTGGTAGATGAAATAGGTGGACTGGATGAAGCAGTAGCTTACGCCGTAAAAAAAGCCAACCTGAAGGAATACCGCGTAAAGGCATATCCGGAAGAGAAGTCTTTCTCGGAGAAGCTTGCTGAAAGCTTTGGCGATGCAAAAACACAAATGGTAAAAGAACAACTGGGCGAACAATACGAAGTGTACAAAACCATTGAATGGTTAAAGAAAACCAAAGGTGTACAGGCACGCATGGTTTACGACTTAGGACTTTAATAATCAGTTTTTTATAATATAAAGGGGCGGTACCACCGCCCCTTTTTTATTTGTGGCCCGCCTAAGTATAGTTACTGGTAGCGGAAACTTTAACCAGCTAAAAGCTTGACTTTTCCAGTATTTGCGGTATGTTGCAGGAAACGTTTGTACAAATTTGGACTGAATTTTGCTCAGATTATTGTACTACACAAAAACCCCCATCATGAAACATCTCGCCATTTTAGTATTGGTATTGCTTTGCTTTTTTAATGCCCGGGCACAAAACGTGGGTATAGGCACTAACGACCCTAAAGTAAAACTGGATATTAACGGTAGTTTAGCCCTTAGGGAAGGGCCGGCACTTACGCTGGTAAACGGTGGGGCCAGCGGTGGCGCAAACGATAACATTATACTGCCCGATATAACAACCGGCGTAAAGGCAGGTTTTTACCGCATTACAGGCCCCACTGCTGCATTTGCTGTTTATGGTATAGTACCTACTACTGGCGCCGATGGCCAACTGGTTACTTTGGTGAACACTACCAACAATGCAATGACTATTAAAAACAACGCTTCATCAATGGCGGCCAACGGGTTTAAAACTTTAACCGGCAGCGATATGGTAAGCGTAGCCGGCAACAGCAGTGTTACTATACAATACAACAAAACCGAAAGCCGCTGGTATGTAACCGGCTCGCAAAATTATGTAGTTACAACAGGTAGTATTGCCACCGGCGATGTAACCACCACCAATAGCGCCATTACCCTTACCAATAACACCGGACGCCTGGTAGGCACAGGCACCATGACTGTAGATGTACAGACGAATGAGCTAAATAAAAAAGGACTGGTGCCTGGCCCAACAGGCGGCAACAGCAACCAGGTATGGGGTACCGATGCAGGTGGTAACCCCGCCTGGCAAAAAGTGAATAACAATATGCTGAACAATAGCAGCATAACTGTAAATAATGGTGCTGGTGTAAGTGTTAGCGGAAGCCCCGTATCATTAGGTGGCAGCATTACAGTAACCAACACCGCACCCGATCAGACAGTGGTGCTTAATAACGGTACAGGTATAAATACAACAGGCACTTACCCTAACTTTACCATTACCAATACAGCACCAGACCAGACAGTTGCCATTACAGGCGGTTCGGGTATATCGGCTACCGGTACTTACCCCAATTTTACTATTGCCAATACCGGCGACCTTAGCAACACCAACGAGGCCCAGACACTGGCCGGCAGTGGCACCAACGATATTAACCTTACCCAGGCTGGTGGTGCGGGTGGCGGTACTATTACGCTACAAGGTTCAGGCGCTACCAGTGTATCGCGTTCGGGCAATACCTTTACCATAAGCAGCACCAATAGTGGCGGTACGGTTACCGCTGTTACAGCCAGCAATGGCTTAAATAGCAGCGGCGGTGCCACACCCGATATTAAACTGGGGGGTTCGCTTTCGGCGGCTACTGCAATTGCACAGGCTGGCTACAACCTGTCGTTTACCGGAAGTGGCTCGGTGGGCATAGGTACCAGCAGCCCTTCTCAAAAACTGGATGTTGCCGGCAACATAAAATCATCTGGCCATTTAATACAAGGCACACTGGTTGCCAAGCCATACGTTACCTGGTCGGCTGGTGGCAGCAGCACGGGTGCTGTTATTATCAAATTACCAGGTACAGTAGCCAACTATGGCATGTTACATATGCAGGTAGATGTGTACGAATACGGCACCACCGGTGCCACTACGTATTTTTTAGGCGGGCACAACTGGAGCAGCCAATGGTACAACTATAACTGTAACACCGTTGGTACCTCTACCAAAAAAGTAAGGCTGGGAGTAAAAGACAATCAGTATTGTATAGTAATAGGCGATAATACAAGTACCTGGTCGTACGGCCATGTGGTTTTAAGCCAGATAACCAATGGCGGTTACTACTCGGGCATTATTGATTTAGGAGGAACATACACCGCTTATCAGGATAATGCACCCGAATCGTACACATGGATTACAACAGACCTGAACAAACCCGTTACCTACGGCAGCGGCACCGCCGATTACATACCTAAGTTTACCAGTGCTACCACTTTTGCCAACTCGCAGATTTATGATAGTGGCACCGGTATAGGAATAGGCACCACCAGCCCCGGCAGCTACAAACTAAATGTGCAGGGTGGCGCAGCGTATACCTTGTTTCAAAGCACCAGCGATGTGCAGGTAGAAGTAAAAGGAACCGATACCTGGGGCGGAATAAAATGGACGGATGTGGGCGGTACCGATTACAGCTGGTTTCATGGAGCAACCGGCACCTGGGCTTTTGGTGGTGGCGGCAGTACCGTTAGTGGTAAAAAAATGCACATACATGGCAGTACAACTATAGGTGCTAACTTTGTAGGTAGCAGCGCACCAACCAACGGACTGGCAGTAGAGGGTAATGTAGGTATTGGCACGGCCAGCCCGGCAGCCAAACTGGGCGTGCAAGGCCCCGGTTACACACAACAAGCTACAACCTGGCCCGATTTTGACCCCGAAGCAAATACAAACTCTTTCATCTCGTACCGGTCAGATGCTGGTGGCAACGGTAGTGTCAGCACTGCCGGTACAGGCCCCAGCGATATAATGTATCTGGCAGGTAACTATTACGATTCGCGTGCGGTTATTACCATACCCGGTTCGGGTGGTGCATCGCCCGCCGACCAGGGTACAGGCCGTGGTAAAGATTTAATGCTTTTGGCAGGCCGCTCGGATAACGGTAATGGCCTGGTAGGCGGACGCTTGTTAGTACAGGGCGGCAGCGGCTATAACGGCGGCTTCGGCTTTAACTACGGGGCTGTGGCCTTACAAAGCCTTGGCGGAAATGTGGGAGTAGGTACTATAAGCCCCGCAGCTAAATTACATGTAGCGGGTGGTGGCGCTATTATTGGTACTACCAGTTCGGGTTCGGTTAACCGCACGCTTACAGTACTGGGCGATAACACTACACAAATAAACTTTGGCTCGTACCCTTACGACTGGTCGCCGGCCATACAAATACAAAATAACGATAACAGTAAATACACTTGGATAAGCGCTGGTGGCTCTGGCTCTTACAGTAGTTACAACGCCCGTTACATGACCAATGGCTCAGGCCTTGATTTTTATACTGGCTCTAATGCGTTTGCAGCTACTATTACATCGGATGGCCGCGTGGGTATAGGCACCTCATCGCCCGGTTATCAATTGCAGGTATATGGCCCTACAGGTAACTATCCTGCGCAGGTAGGCAGCCCTGATGGCTATCTGGCCTTTGGCCCTGCCAATACCAGCTATTGCCACTTTGCAACCGACAGGCCTAACTATTACTTCAACCAACAGGTAGCTGTGCACGGGCATGTGTTCCCATACATTAATGTGGGTGCCGACCTGGGTATGAGCAGCAACCGCTGGCGCACTGTATATATAGGTAGCTATGGAGCGGTTAATTCAACCCCTACTACGTATGGTAGCCTTGCAACCCTCGAAGCTAAAAACGGCTACTATGGTTTGCTGTTCGGCCAAAGCACATCTAACCCAAACCTGATGTATGATGGTAGTGGCAATGGCGGTATCTATTACGAAAACTATGGCTGGCAATACTACTACCTGGTAGGCAGCCGACACCTGAACATTAACACCTCCAGCGATTTAGGTGCTACACTGGGTGTAGCCGGCAATATTAACGCCAGCGGCAACATTGTAAATACGGCACCATCGCAGGGTTCGCTTGGCTTAACCGGCGACCTACCCGGCTACGCAACAAACACCTACCCCACCCTTAAAAGCAGTGGCAACTATATGTATTTCTCGCTTGGCGGATACTATTCGGCATACATGACCAATGCAGGATACCTGTATGCTGTATCTGACAGAAATAAAAAAGAGAATTTTGAAGTGCTGGACAAACAGGATATATTAAATAAAATAGGCAGGCTTGAAATGTACAAGTGGAATGCAAAATCGGAAGGCCCAGCGGCGCCACATATCGGCCCTATAGCCCAGGACTTTTACGACAAGTTCCATTTAGGCGGCAACGATTCTATGATTTCGCATATCGACCCATCGGGCATTGCGCTGGTAGGTGTACAGGCACTGGCTGAGAACCAACATAAACTGGATGCTGAAATAAAAACACTTAAAACAAAAGTAGCAGCCCTTGAAACAGAAAATGCCGAACTGATATTACAGAAAGCTACACCTGCAAACACGCAAAATGAAAACACGGATTTAGAGCAACTTAAAGCAGAGGTAGAAAACCTTAGACTATTGATTGAGAAATTAAAACAGCCGGCTAAAGAGTAATACGCACATTATTTAAGTAATTGAATGTAAGCTGTTACTGGTTGTTCTTTTATTGACAGAACTGAATGCCTTGACTTTTGACACATTTGCAAGTATTTTGCTATATAAACTACAATATCCGGACTGAATTTTTACTACACCGAAACCACAAAACCCAACCATGAAGAAACTTGCCTTAGCTCTATTGGTAATAGTTGCCACTGGTAAACTAAATGCCCAAAACGTGGGTATAGGTACCAACGACCCTAAAGTAAAACTGGATATTAACGGTAGCTTAGCTCTTAGGGAAGGACCGGCGCTAACGCTGGTAAACGGTGGGGCCAGCGGTGGCGCAAACGATAACATTATACTGCCCGATATAACAACCGGCGTAAAGGCAGGTTTTTACCGCATTACAGGCCCCACTGCTGCATTTGCTGTTTATGGTATAGTACCTACTACTGGCGCCGATGGCCAACTGGTTACTTTGGTGAACACTACCAACAATGCAATGACTATTAAAAACAACGCTTCATCAATGGCGGCCAACGGGTTTAAAACTTTAACCGGCAGCGATATGGTAAGCGTAGCCGGCAACAGCAGTGTTACTATACAATACAACAAAACCGAAAGCCGCTGGTATGTAACCGGCTCGCAAAATTATGTAGTTACAACAGGCAGTATTGCCACCGGCGATATTACCACCAGCAACAACGCAGTAACCCTTACCAACAATACCGGCAGGCTGGTGGGCACATCTACTTTAACAGTAGATGTAAAGAATAATGACCTGAACCAGAAGGGCCTGGTACCCGGCCCCACCGGCGGCAACAGTAACCAGGTGTGGGGGACCGATGCCAGTGGCTACCCTGCCTGGCAAAAAGTGAACAATAACATGCTTAACAGTAGCAGCATTACCGTAAACAACGGCACCGGAGTAAGCGTAAGCGGAAGCCCGGTAGCGTTAGGTGGCAGCATTACAGTAACCAACACGGCTCCTGATCAAACGGTTGCTATTGCCAGCGGATCCGGCATATCGGCTACGGGTACTTACCCCAACTTTACTATTGCCAACACCGGCGACCTTAGCAATACCAACGAGGCGCAAACACTGGCCGGCAGCGGTACCAACGATATTAACCTGACACAAGCCGGTGGTGCAGGTGGTGGTACTATTACACTACAAGGCTCAGGAGCTACCAGCGTATCGCGTTCGGGCAATACATTTACCATTAGCAGCACCAATAGCGGCGGCACTGTTACAGGCACCGGCACACCTACGCAGGTAACTTTCTGGAACACCACTACCGGCATTACATCCGATGCTAATTTATATTGGGATAATACCAACAAACGATTGAGCATAGGCAGCGTTGCCAGCGATGCACAAACAGTTTCGATACGAGGTTACAGCAACACCCCTACCAACTGGAAAGGTAGCGGTGCATTTGGCTATACATCGGCATCGGTGATAATGGGCGAATTGAACGGCGTGGCCCAGATAGGCGGCCATAGCGCTACACTTAATGCATGGGCTAACCTGGCATTAAACTCAAGTGGTGGTAATGTGGGTGTGGGTACAACTACACCTGCTTATAAATTTGATGTAACCGGCGATGCCCGTGCAACCGGCAACGTACTTGCAGGCACACATCTGGTAATACAATACAGCGACCCTTACCTGCGTACCGATGCTGACAATAAACACATGGTGTTAAGCGGTGGTAGTGGCTGGACAACTACTGGCGCTACCATGGTATTGCGGGGGGCTTCATCGGGCTATAATCCACATGGATTGGAATGGTACACCGGTAATGCCGAGAGGGCCCGTATTTTATCTAACGGCAATATGGGTATTGGTACTGCTTCACCAGCCTATATGCTGGATGTAAACGGTACAGCCGGAGTTAACTACCTTACAGTTAAGCCACAAGACGGCACAAGTGAAGGCGGCGAAATACAATTGCAGGGCGCTGGTAGTAATACTACATTACAAATTGACAATTATGCCGGCAACATACGTATACACACCCTTGCATCGGGAAAATATTTTGATGTATTGGGAGGAAGCGGAATACGAGGAGCCGGTGCTCAGTTAACTGGCTTAGGTGGCGGTGGTACCCGTATGGTAACTACCGACAACAATGGTACACTGGGCACACAAACCTTGCCCGGCGGCGTGTTACCGGCAGGTTCGGCAAGCAATACCCTATATCACAATGGCACTTCGTGGGTGGCAGGCAGTAACCTGGCCAACGATGGCAGTACTATTACATTGGGCAATTTCAGCAACAGCAATACCGATGAATGGCCCAAAGTGCAGTGGCTGCGGGTAGGCAATTACGATGAGGGCTTGATAAAGGGTTCTACGGCGCGTGGTGCCTGGGGCCGCGAGGGCTTTGGTATTCACATGCACTCTACCAAACATTTTGCGTTTTACTCTACCGGTTGGGACCCCTTGTTTGATGTAGAAGGTGGTACCGGACGTACCTACATAAAAGGCAATACAGGTATCAGCACTACTACCCCTGCCTCGTTATTGCACGTAATGGGCAAAATAAACCTACATCAATCTGGTGCCGGTGGCGGACAAAACCGCTTTGAAGGATTAGAAGCCTCTACCAGCGCCAATGGCCGTGGTCAATTTGTACTATCATCGGCCTATAGCGACCTGGTAATAGCCAGCAGCCAGGGTAACGATAACCACGGTTCTACCCTAACGTTTGCCACCTATAACCCAAACGATGCCAACGACTACCGCAAGTTTATTATTAACCAGGGCAACTGGGGTGCCCGTCGTGGGTTTCTTGATTTTGGCTTTGCCGATGCCGGTGGCCGCACCAACCCGCACAGCAACATAAACGGCACCGATAATGTGCTTACGCTGGATGGCTTTAACAAACGGGTAGGTATAGGTAATATGAGCCCCGCTACCCGGTTAGAGGTAGCATCGCCAGCAGGTAATATAGCCGCAGCGGTAATACACAGCAGCGGCGGCCAGGCCTGGGGTAATGTAATGACCCTTGCCACCGATGGTTGCTGCGATAACCCACGCCTTAACTTTAGCTACCGCAACAAAGCCAAGCACTGGCAGATAGGCGGCTACAGCAGCGATACACGCTTTAGTATATGGGAAGATGGTGGCGATGGGGTTTATGGCAGTGGCTGGGGTACCGAGCGTATGACCTTTGCTGCAGGGGGTAATGTGGGTGTAGGTATAAACACGCCCAATGCCAAACTAGATGTTTCTACCGGCTCGGATGGTATAGCCATGGGCCAGATACATGGAGATAACACCAATACAATACAAACATATATAGATGGGCAATGGGCTAACCGCGCCAGCTATGCCGGTGGCTGTTGCAACCCGCTGCTTATACAGCCAGATGTAGGCACGGTAGGCATAGGCACAACAGGCCCCGGTGCAAAACTGCATGTGGTAGGTAACTCGGTAATGGGTACCATAATAGCAGCTGCCGGTAACTCGTACCAAACCGATTGGCCCGGCGGCTGGGGTGGTGGTTTGGCCGGTTGGGATTTATGTATAGCCAGTATGCGCTACAGCGGCCTTAGCCAGCGCTCGGATATGCGCCTGAAAAAAGATATTAAAGAACTACCTGCCACCATGAGCGCACTGGATATAGTTGACAGACTGCGCCCGGTAAGCTATGGCTACATTGATAAACGCATTGCCCGCAAGGTACACTTTGGCTTTATTGCACAAGAGGTGCAGCAGATATTACCCGAAATAGTAGAGGTGGGTACCGATAGTATGCAAACCCTGGGTATGAGCTATATTGACCTGATTCCAATACTAACCCAGGCTGTAAAAGACCAGCAAAAGCAAATAAACGACCTGAAACAAGGTGCCGCTAACGCCACACCGGCAGAAAGCCCTAAAATGGCCGAAC
Organism: uncultured Chitinophaga sp.; assembly: GCA_964423405.1. GTDB lineage: Bacteria > Bacteroidota > Bacteroidia > Chitinophagales > LD1 > Bog-950. The sequence continues at coordinate 76,674 of CAYREY010000010.1, forward strand.
TACAGGAACAAAACCGCATTTTGCTTGAAAAACTGACCGCATTAACCAAAAGGCTGGAAGAACTGGAGAAAAAGCAATAAAACCGAAGTTGTTCAGTACGCCAACCATCAGGCTAAAACCTGTATAAAATTTGGGTTTTAGCCAAATAACCCTACCTTTGGCGGCCGGACACAGCAACTTGTAGTTGAAAAGCAGGAATTTGTATTAAATCGAACAGAACAAAAGATTTTAGGGGTTTACCCTTGACAAAGCTTTTGCTGCACATTATATTACTTGTATAAAACAATCCGACAAACAAAAAATATTATGAATAAGCTACTTACAACTCTCGCAGGTATCGCCCTATCCCTGAGCACTTTTGCAGCCGGCGATTGCCCTTCACTATCTGGCGAGTTTACTATTGGCAAAAGCGAAAACGCTGATTTTGCCACGCTTACCGACGCATCTAACGCCCTTAAATGTGGTGGTGTATCGGGCCCGGTTACCTTTTTACTGGAAGATGGTACCTACAACGAGCGTTTGGTGCTTTCATCGGTACCTGGTGCATCATCGTTTAATACCATCAGCTTCGAATCTAAATCGGGTAACAACGCCGAAACCGTAATAAGCTACGGTAGCAGCGATGCTACAGTAATACTTAACGGTACGTCGTATGTATCGTTCGAAAACATTACTATAGATCATAAAACATCTACCTATGGTAACTGTGTACGTGTAGATGGTAAAACCAACAATCTTACCTTTAAAGGTGTGGTGTTTGAAGGTGTAGAAACTACCCGCGCCGGTGCTAACAACGCGGTGGTTTATTTCTCATCTACCGCCCCTAAAACCGATATAGTGGTAGAAGATTGCGAAATAAACAACGGTAGCGCAGGTATAGTAAAAGGTGGTATAAACGGCGAAAGCATGGATACCAAAACATCTATTACCGGCACCCTGTTCTTTAACCAATACGAAACCGGCCTGGCCCTTACCAACGAAGATGCCCCTGTTATTACCAACAACGTAGTTAGTACCCTTACTACCCATAACGGTTTCCGCGCTATTAACCTGGATAACGTAGCCAACAACGTAATAGTAAGCAACAACATTGTAAACGCTGCTAATGGTTCGTACGGCCTTGCCATGAACAACTGTAGTGCACAGGCTACCAGCCTTGGCCAGATAAACAACAACAGTATTGCAGTAGGTGGCAACAGCGAAACCTACGGCATCTACCTGTCGGGTTCATCAGATAACCAGGTACTGAACTTTAACCGTGTAAAACTGACCATCAACGGCCAGCAGAGCGCTACCCAGGCTTACTACCGCAACGCCGGCAGCGGCAACAACATCAACCTGATGAACAACATTTTCTACGATTTGAATACCGGTGGTTACACCATTATAGGCAACACTTATAAAGATTTTTTTAACCAGTTGCCTGCACAAAGCAATCCATCGCTTACCGTATCATCTAACGGTTTAATGATAGAGAAAGTAACCCCTATAAAATAATAAGCGCTAAAGAGCTACACTAAACAAGGCCCCGGTTGATAAATCGGGGCCTTTGCGTTTAGTAATATTTGTATTTTCAATTTGTGTGCAGGGTAGGTAAAGCCGCCAAACAGGGTTATACTTACAGGACAGGGAAACAAATAAAACTCCACTACCTTGAGAAGCCAATCACAAATACCGCAAAGTGCCACTATTGAGCAACTGAAAGGTATGTTGCAGGAAAGCGAGAGCAGGTTTAGCCTGTTGGCAGATGCATCGCCAATTATGATTTGGATGACAGATGCCAATAACCAGTGTTATTATTTCAACAAATCGTGGTCGGATTTTACCGGCCGCCCGCTTAGCGAAGAAACCGGGCAAGGCTGGCTGAGCGGTGTACACCCCGACGACCTGAAACTGTTTACCCCACTGGAGAACAAGCTTGACCAACGCGAAAAATATACTTTTGAGTATCGCCTGCGCCGGCACGATGGCCAATACCGTACCATACACGAAATAGGCAACCCCCGCTTTTTACCCGATGGTAACTTTGCCGGATACATAGGTAGTTGTATTGATATAACCGAAGCCAAAGAAGCACAGACCAAACTGGCCGAACAGGCTAAGGAGCTGCTACGCTCTAACGAAGAACTGGAACAATTTGCCTACGTAGCATCGCACGACTTGCAGGAGCCGCTGCGCATGGTGCTTAGCTATGTGCAATTGATACAAAAAAACATACAGCAGGGAAACACCGAGCGGGTAGGCGAGTTTATAAACTTTGCCATAGATGGAACCTCCCGCATGCAGGCGCTTATAAACGACCTGCTACAGTTTTCGCGCATTACGCGCAAGGGTAACCCGTTTACAAAAGTAGATATGAACGACGTGGTAAAAATTGCCCTTACCCACCTTACCGCCCGCATAAGCGAAAACAATGCGCAGGTAAGCTACCCCGAAAACCTACCGGTAGTAAAAGGTGATGAAATGCAACTGATACGGCTGCTGCAAAACCTGATTGATAATGCCATAAAATTTAAAGCACCCAACCGACAACCTGTAATAAAAATATCCGTAAAAGAACATGACGGAAATTATGTGTTTGATATTAGCGATAATGGAATAGGTATAGAAGATAAATTCTACAATCGTATATTTGTCATATTTCAAAGGCTGCACAACCGTAAAGACTACGAAGGAACCGGTATAGGGTTGGCAGTATGTAAAAAAATTGTTGAACGTCACGGCGGAGATATCTGGGTAAAATCAGAAAAAGATGCCGGCAGTACATTCAGTTTTTCATTAAAAAAATAACCAGTTAGTAGAATATGGATTTTTTAAAAAACAACAAGCAAAAGCCCCGGGTATTATTGGTAGAAGATAACCCCGGCGATATACGCTTAACCCAGGAAGCACTTAAAGAAAGCCAGATGGACATACATCTGGATGTAGTATCGGACGGAGAACAGGCCATTGAGTTTTTAATGAAACGCAATAAATACGCCGATAGCATACGGCCGCACATTATATTGCTTGACCTGAACCTGCCTAAAAAGAACGGCATTGAAGTACTGAAGGAAATAAAAGCACATGAATCGCTGCGCAAAATACCGGTGATAGTACTTACCACCAGCGATGCCGACCACGACATATCAAAAGCCTATTCGCTGAATGCTAACTGCTATATACTTAAACCGGTAGATTTTGACGACTTTGCCAAAGTAATACGCCTGATTGAGGTTTACTGGTTTAATACAGTACAACTACCACACGAATAACCACTATATGACAGCACAGGAACTTAAAGTATTACTGATTGAAGATAACCCGGGCGATGCATTTCTGATGAAATTCTACCTGGGCGAATCTACCTCGCCGGTGTTTCAGGTATCGCATGCCGAAACAGTAAAAGCAGCGCTGGAACTACTGAGCGAAAACACCTTTGATATTATATTAAGCGATATGAACCTGCCCGATAGTTTCGGGGTAGATACCATTAAGTCTATCCTGTCTAACTGTCCCGGCAACCTGGTTATAGTGCTTACCGGCCTTACCGATGAAGAGGTGGGCCTGGAAACTGTACGCTATGGTGCGCAGGACTTTTTGACCAAAGGTAAGTTTGATAGTAAGGTGCTTATCTCATCGGTAATGTTTGCCTTTGAGCGCTTTAAACTAAACAAGCAGATAGATAGCTTTACCAAAAAGCTGGATGAAGAAAACTCGAGGTTAGATACCATACAGAAACTGCTTAACGTAGGGTATATTGAATACGACACCAAAACCAAAACTATTTTCCGGTCAGACTTTATGCTTAAAATGACCGGGCAGAGTACAGATTTGAAAAACGAAAGCCTGGAAGATGCCATTGGCCATGCCGAAGATGCAGAAGGCTTAAGAGCACATGTACAAAAGGCACTTACCGAAGCCGGCACCGGCCAGTTTACCTACAAGCGTAAAGATACCGGCAAACAATACCTGCTGCGCTACGAAGCTAAAGACGGTAAACTGTGCGGCGTAATACAACAACAATAGGCCACTATACACCATACATTACATTAAAAAAGCAAGCCCCGGCCTGGTAAAGGCGGGGCTTATTTTTTGCCTGTTTTTAATCGTTTTTAAAAGCATGCCTACACCCAACACACATAACACACTAATAATCAACCACCTAACAAGCACCCATGCCTATACCCCTCCCTCAAAAATGCCTACACCCTTTATCAGGCACATGCTTTTTATATAAGTGTTTATTTAATAAATACAATTTAAATATATCTCTCAATCCCACCAGCCAAAGTATTACCGTAATAGATTATTCTGTTATTTCAAGCAGAGTCTCCGCTTCGGCATATGCGTCAAGCTAAGTATGAATTGATAATGCTCAAACATAGGCACAGTAAGGCTTTCTGGTAATTGTATATCCACCTCCGGTTTCGCTTCGCTCAACCACCTCCGCCAGCGGAGGACAGACAGCCGCCGATACAATTTAAGATTGAACGAAAGCGCCGGTATTTTGTCCTCCGCTGGCGGAGGTGGCCCGCTGCTTTGAGCGGGACGGAGGTGGAGGGTAGTTCACCTGAAACATCGGCCTGGGCTACGTTTCAGACACTTTATTATCCTCTTAGCTTGACGCGTATGTCCGTTTCGGGACTCTGCGGAGGATAAACATACGCTACGGCAACAAGAGTTTGGCATTACTACGCTACCCCGGCACGGCATATCTACCGGATATACTTTTTGTTTTTAATTTTCGTTTTATCTGTAATGCTCAAACATCTACTCCTCTCCTTTTCTATCCTGTATTTTAATGCAGCCTATGCGCAACCACCGGGCAGGTATGTGGTGTACTTTGCCAGCGGACAATACAACCTTACCAGCCAGGCCATACTAACCATTGAACAAGGTATAAAAGACAATAGCCTGAAGCATATAGATTCGGTTATAATACACGCCTATTGCGATACGGTGGGCGGGCTGCTGTATAACGACACACTGGCGCAAAACCGCGCAGAGACTGTAAGGATGTACTTAAGTAAACAGGGAATAAGCGATGCTGCATTTACCGAAGTTGCCGCCTTTGGTGAACGCAGGCCATTAAACAACAACAGCACCGAAAAGCAAAAAGCCCTTAACCGGCGGGTAGAGGTGTTATTTTATGCGCATACCCGGCAGCAACCAACCTTACCGGTAGAGGCACCCAAACAAAAACCGGCCAACAGCCCCACTACCACAACACCCATACAAACCGATACCACTGCCGTTGCCCTGCAAAAACTGCGGGCACTATTTGCTACTGCCGAGACGGGTAAAAAAATAAGGCTGCCCAATCTTAACTTTTATGGTAGCCGGCACTTTGTAGTAAAAGAGTCGCTACCGGTGCTCGATACACTGGCAGCTATACTACGCGCCTACCCTACCATTGAAGTAGAAATACAGGGCTACGTATGCTGTGTACCGGTAGGTAAAGAAGCCTACGATGTTACCGAACGAAAATACAACCTGAGTAAAACCCGCGCCGAAGCGGTATATAACGACCTGGTAAAAAACGGCATTGACCCCAGGCGCTTAAAACATAAAGGCTACGGCAGCCAACCCATGGTAGCCGAAGTAGATGATGAAACCAAGGCCCTGAACCGGCGGGTAGAAATACTGATACT